>JABXJT010000211.1 GCA_013375455.1 Candidatus Helarchaeota archaeon
AAATCCCTTATTGTTAAAAGAAAATCTTGTAAATAATTTGGATTATGGGAGTAATCAGCATCCATCTCGAAAAACAACTCATAGTCCTGGCTGAGCCCGAATTTGAATCCTGCAATGTAAGCGCTCGCCAATCCTAATTTCTTCTCCCGTTGTATTAAGTACAGATGATTATTAAGAGCCTGGTTTTTTTCTATCAAATTGCCTGTTCCATCAGGTGAATTATCATCTATTACAAGTATATCTAATTCCGCATTGGGGAATGAGCGAGAAAAGATATCATCAATTAATTGAATAATGTTATCCCGCTCATTATAAGTTGGAATTATAATTAATCCTTTCATCTATTATAATATGGAGTCAAAGCAGCTTATGTATTAATAAGCAAGGTTACTTAACAATTCCTAAGAATCTTTTCAGAATATTATAATATAGCTTTAACAGCTTTGTCAAAAAATTATTTTATATTTTTTCTGGCATCCTGCGTCCGTCCCATTTTATCCGAAGTTTCCCATCGGAAGCTCTGGAATTTTGCCCCTTGCGTAAAGCCCCACTGCCCAAGAGATACCCAAGATTAAAATTAACGGAGCTCTTTTCCGTAAGGAAGTCATATTTTGTCTCTCAATTTGTTATATACCTCAGAGCTTTCAAATTCTTGATAGTGGCTTCGTCAATCTCAGAGGCCAGCTCTACTACACTGTAAATTCTGCTCAGGCTTCTTTGTTGATGAAGCCATATGGAGAGCTGCTGTCGGAAATAGTTCTCTATTTCTATTGCTTCCTTGCTTCCCATTAAATTGGTTCTTTCCTGGGGGTCATCCCGGAGATTATACAGCTCCTCTTCTCCAGTGAGGGT
>JABXJT010000212.1 GCA_013375455.1 Candidatus Helarchaeota archaeon
CTTTTGATTTTTTAAGAGAATTAATTATAAAAATACGCTTTAAACTTAATTAATTTAATTGATTTAGAAAAAAAAATAGAAAAAAATAATTCATTTTATTTTGGATGCTCATTCCTTATAATTGTGGCAGCACCCATTCCCAGACCCACGCACATTGAAGAAATAGCGAATTCTTTTCTCGATTGTTCTAATTGTGAGAGATTAGTTCCAATTAATCTACAACCTGTCATGCCAGTTGGATGACCTAATGCAATAGCTCCACCCCAAGGGTTAAAGCGGGGGTCTTTCCAATCTAAACCTAACTCATAACAAGATGCATAAACAACTGGGCTAAATGCTTCATTTATTTCTATGAAGTCCATATTATCTAATGACATGTTTGCTCTCTCTAAAACTTTCGGGACAGATTCAATTGGCCCTGTAAGCATTAAAATAGGATCAGTGCCAACTACAGCATAATCTATTATTGTTGCTCGAATCTTGAAGCCATATTCCTCAGCAAGTTCTCGTGTCATCCATAATTGCGCGGCAGCACCATCACTTACCGGACAACTGTTACCAGCTGTTAAAAACGCTTTACTTTTTCTACCAATTATCGTTCTTAAGGTTGATAATTTTTCCATAGATGTTGCTGGTCTTGGAGTTTCATCATTTTTTGCTAGAATGGATACATTTGGATCTTTAGAAACTTGATTATTCTCATCCAACATAGGTTTTCCATTCTCATCAAGTTTAGGACACCAAATTGGTTCTATTTCTTTTCCTCTCTCCTCCCAAGTTGAACAAGCTTTCTGATGAGAATAAAATGAGAGAGAATCCATCTCATTTCTAAATTCTTCAA
>JABXJT010000022.1 GCA_013375455.1 Candidatus Helarchaeota archaeon
TCCGTCAGCTCATTAAGGACACCCACGAATTCCTCGCAAAGCCCTAAAAGACTACTTTTGCGGATCATGTTTTTTTTGTGTTTTTTTTTTTCCAATAATTTTCTTCTTCCTCATCTGACGTAGTTTTAAACCTGTAATAATTGATATTAATATTACAACTATTATTGAGGCTACGATCAAATAAGTAATCAAAGGACCAAAATCATAATCTATTATTGGTCTTGCTAATTTCAAGTCCCCATAACGAGCTTGATCTGACCACACCACTTTCCGTCGTCCACTATCAGGATAATCATCATAATGCGTGCCATTCCAATATTCTAAATTAATTCCGATTACCAATCCAAATTCTGGAGTGATATTTAAATTTTCACTAGCAGTGGAAAAAGGTATTGCCATTTCAAATTGCTGATAACCAGTTTCTATAGAGAAATTGTGGCATGCATGAAAATTAGCTTCATTCACATCCAATTCCTGATCGCCCGACTCATTTACATGTTTATTTAGTTTTGAATTATTTGAAAATAACCCTCTTATATCTTCAAAACCATCTAAAGCTCCATTATGTGCTTCATCAAAGAAGATGAATAATGCCCGATCACTAGATTCATTCCCATCAAGAATTTTTGCAAATAAATACAAAAAATTGGAATCCCAAGCAAAATAAATGCGTCCCACGTAAACTTCATCTAAAAAATCAAAAAATAAAAGTTCATTTTCTATAGAATTCCATTCATTACCCGTCATTCTTCCGTCAATGGTTATATTGTGTGAAACCAATCTTGCAGAACAAACAAATGTATTTGGATAATGAGCAGATGTTTTAAAGTTAATTAATGTTAATGAATTAAGTATTAAAAAACCATAAAGTATGATTATCAGAAAGAAATTTTGTTTTCTTTTTATTTTCATTTAAAATACCTCAATTTATTATATTTGATTTGAACCAATTTTAAAATTACTGCTACTTTACACTTACTCAATTTAATCAAAATTCATTCAATAACAAGTTTTACCAATTTAATTTGTAAAAAAAAAGAAGAGTTTTTTGATTGAAAATGAAAAAAAGAAGAGTTTAAGGTCTTCCTTCTTTCATGATTGTTTTGATTATAATTTTTCCGGCAGCAATAACTATTAAAAACCCTCCAACAGTTTGAGCTATTAGTGCTGCTATCAACAAGTTTTGTAACCCAGGCATTGTTGGGTATATTGGAGCCATAAAGTTAATCATATAGGCAGTGAAATCAATAGTGAGCCATAGGGCGATTGCTATGATGAAATATAATCCCGCAGAGGCCATGCTCATTACCAGATGTGTTATTCGCATTCCTTTTTTATCTTCTAGTTCTTCCCACGCCATAAATTTTACCTCCTAAAATTTGTGGAAATCCTCACCTGATTAAAAATTAATTAGGTGATGATTAATCATTTTATCAAAACTCTTATATATCTGATCTATAACTGATCTAAATTCTTTTATCAGTGTAATGAAGTGGAAAACCGAGTTAAACGAAATTGCTGGAAATATTCCATTTATGATTATTAGAAATAAGTTAGATTTACAACCTAGACGTCAGGTCCCTACAGGTGATGCATTAAAAATGAGTTCAGCACTTGGCTCTTTAAGTTTTTTCTCCTCTTCGAGCGGTTGGAATTCACATTCCCCCATCGTTGCACGCCTACCATTGTCGTTGATGAACTTGGCATTTCATATATTATATATGTTAAACTAAAAATTTGCTATTATCTAGTAACTGTTCTCTTTATTATTATTTTTTAGTGAGCTCTATCATACCTGCTTATCGACGCATATTCCCGAGAACAGGGGTGCTCTTTTCTTAATGGAATTACAGACTGGAGGACGTTAAGCAATGCATCAGGAGCGTCGATGCTATCAAATGTAACTGAAGTAGTCCGCATGTAGAAGGCCGCGAAATCCTCTGAGTCATCGCATTTGGTTTTGAAGAAATTAAAACTACCCCCGATGATGAGCACGTGTTGTACATGCCCTAGCTCCCAAGATGTAGTTTTTAGCTTCCCCCACCCGAAAAAAAAGCGACCTTTTTTTATTACATACTTAGAGGTTACGAAGTATTGAGGATATCGATCAAGTCTGTAACGCAGTACTTGAACGATCGCATCAATGACGAGGAATATCGAAAACATTAAGATGGAAACAGGAAGGATTAAATGTCCTGCATAGATTCCGATAATAATAATAAGAGGGAAGTAAGGGATGAGGGTAAAGAGGAGGATTATAAGAAAAAACCCCCAAATTAGTAATTCTTTCTTCCATTTTAAAGATGTAGTTCCCTCCCACAAAAGAGGGTCATCTTCTTTCAAATTAAACCCTTACACTTCCGCAGGTAAATGTTACTATTAGAAATCCCACCGTTTCTTTTAAGTGGTTATAAAACACGCATAAATTAATTTAAACTGATGAATTATTATAAAATAGTTTAAAAGTGAATACTTTTTAAAGAACATCAGAATAAGTAGTGAGGGAATGGAAATGGAGTGGGTGAATGACGGTGCAAAAGAGGATAAATCACTTCCACGGAAATTAGTGTTATATTTTTCACCTGATGAAGCTCCGCTGTTTAGGATAAAGAGCGTGGCAGATAAGAGCCTGGATCTTCTCTTTGGGATACCGGTATTGGCAGCATTTACATTAATGTTCCTTATTATGGGAGTTGTGTTTGGGGTTCCATCTTTACTATATTGGATAATCCCGGTTCTGATTTTAGGGTCCCTCTGCATTTGGAAAAATCCATTATTCAAGAGCCAGCAGCTACTCGTGCTCACCAATAATCGGGTGTATCTTTATCTAAAGAGACATAGTTATGAGAACATCGATTCAGCAAAGTTTTCGGACTTGAAGGCGGTGATATATCGAAAGAGAAGAGTCTTGGAGCGGGGAGAAGATGTCGGAACTATTGATTTTATCTCGCAGGAACACAAAACGGCAAAATTTTCCATCAATAATGTTCCAGAACTAAAAAAATGCCAACGAATCATTGAATCAATCCTGTACCAATATGGGGGATTCAAGGATCGGTGGGACAAGATAAAGTTGAACATGAATTTCGAGTTTCCCTACACTTGCGAGGTTTCGGAGAAAGGGTTAGATAGAATTTCACGGCGGGATGGGCGTTTGAATATTTATATTGGGATTATTTGGGGAATGACCCTCCTTGTTGCTCTGGTTTTCTATCTTTATTTTACCATTCTTGGGGTAATTGGACAAATAATCATTTCTGGATTGATCATTTTCATGGGGGGGATCATCTCCATTCCGTTCCTATCTGAGAAATACGTATTGAGGAAGAGGAGTTCTGCGCCCACTGATACGCTGACCTTGGATTCCCAGAGGATTTCATGTTTGACAAGGAAGGGACCAATGACAATCCGAAATACTCCCCAAATGTGCTTAAATGTTAATAAAATCACCAAAATGATGGGGGGATTTACTACTGGAAGGGAAGAACCTAAATTCATGCAAATCAAGTGGTTTGAAGATGACCTTGCGTTCGAAATCAAACCCTCTCCTGAGTCCGATGTTGGGATTCAATTTGGTCCCGTCGATGCTTTTCCCGACATCTACGAACTCCTGTTCTGTTACATCATCAATTGGAAGGGTGAACAGAACCATCTACTATCAAAAGAACAGATCTTCCGGTTGGAGAAGCAAGAAATAGATAAAATCGCGGTAGAAATTAAAAAGGATTTTGCGACGAAAACGTCTGCAATCATACCTTCCGCGGATTTGACGGAAGCACCCGTTGAAAAACATGAATATTTGTATTCATATCTCCATGAAGTTCTAGAATCGGATGAGGAAATTCTCGTTGCCTATACTCCCAAGATGAATCTGACAAGAAGAATGATATACATCGAAATAGCGGTTATTGGTTTGGTAATCGGATTACTACTTTCCATGTTTAAACCTTTTGAATTCATTCCTGGTTTTGGCATTGATATGATGGTAATAATGATGTCCGTATTCTGCCTCGTTTTTAATTTCTTGGAGTTCCTTGGAGAAAATAACCTCAAGAATTCGCTCTTCACCTTCACCAATCAACAATTGATCATCAAATATGCCAACTCTTACACGTTTGTGGATTATGATAATATCGCAGCAATTCTGCGCAAGGATAAAAAGAAAATCTATAACATCGAATTAAGTTTAAGGACTCCCATTAAGACCATTCCATTTACTGTTCGATGTTTGATGGCGCTGAAATATAACATCATGCATAAACCGACAATCCTCCTCCCTGAAGTGCCGCGCGACAATAATTTGATTGATCAAATCAACTTCATAAGGGAGAACCTGTTATAACTAATAATTGGGGGATAATGAGAAAAGAATAAGAGTTCGAAGACAAAATTGTTGTTTGAGAGTAATGAGAGGACATTTTTATCTAAATGGGGTTGAAACGTATTCCTGAAATATATAAAGCTAGCATATCAGAATTTTTCAATTTAAAATTAATGTTAAAGGATTTAATTTTGAGTTTGTATGGATTTCCTTTTGCAATTATCTATTACCAGTATAAAATAAGATATGTAACTGATTCTTTTATTAGAAATTTTCTATATATAATGCTCGGAATTAATAAAGCCATATTAGCTAACATTATTCGTCCTATTTCGTGAATTAGATAATAGTTATTACTGCGAGTTCCTACTACTAGCTCATATCGTTTTAATTTTTCATTCCAATCTAATATATAATGATCTTCAACGCCTTCTAAGACAATTGTATCCGGTACCGAAAGGGTGTTCTTAATTTCTTCTACTTCCCTTTCGACTTTCTTTTTTAATGATTCTATTTTATAACCGCTCCATTTTAGGGGATGACATACCCTGGATGTTTTTCTATTTTATCGTTGGCTATTTATTAATAACTTTTGTACGCTCCCTTCATAACAAATTTTAAAAATTTGAGAGGTTCCTTCCTTGGACGTGGAGATTAACCTTGCATTTTTTAATTCATTAATGTGATAATGAAGTGTGCTTGGTGCTATATCCAATTTCTTTGAGAGATTAGAGAAGGTGATTTGTGAATTCTGAGAAATTTCCTTAAGGACGCTTTTATTTAAGTCGTTTCTTAAGAGATGAAAAATTTCCAGATCGTCATTTGAAATATCTACATTTGCAAAACAATACCTATTTTTAACTCGAATGGCCTTAATCATATTGAATTCCTGCAAAATAGTGAGGTGCCAACTACAGGTTTGGAGAGGGATATCGGTTTGTTGGACTAATTCGCTAAGATGGATGCCTGGATTTTCATTAATGATGTGATATATTAATTTTCTATTATGATTCTCTAAAATTTCAGTTTTTACTAGTTGTCTATATTCAACCAAAATATTTTTTTCATATAATTTCTGTAGATTGAAGAAAATTTCATCTTCGGAGTAACTTAATCGTGATTTACAAGCCTTGAGTATACGGTTAAATGTAAATTGCTTCCTATCTTCCTTAAGCTTCAAAATAATTTCTATAATATTCTTTTCAACCTGTGATATATCCCCTAACAATTGATAATCCAAGTGTTATCCTCCATAGAAGAAAATAAAGTGATCTCTTTTAAACTATTGGACACTTTGCAAATTGTTCAAGTTGATTTATAGTCTAATAATTTTTTATATTCTTCAAGAATTAATTGAGCCTTTTCTGAGGGGAAGGCTGCAATTTCCTTGAGAATGAGAATTTTTTGTTCATCGGAGATATCTAATTGATTTATCTCGTTATAAATCGCTGGGGGAATGATAGTTACAATTTTGCTTAATAAGTCGAGTTGTATTTTTAGTTTTCGCCGGTCTGACAAGAGTTCAGACTTTGTTAATTCAAAAGTTTCCAAGTTAATGTCCCCATTGTTGAAAAGAAATTCTATATCATCCAATGAGGTGTTAATCAGGTTAATTTGTTTGCTGATTGTTGTATCAAGGCCGTATAATGATTCCTTCTTTTCTTTAATTGAAGGAAGCCTATCTTTTTTCGAGATACGACAAAATACATCATCTCTTATGACTCCCGTTATCTGATTTTTCATGAGCAGATCAGTAAGTATTTTTAACACCTCTTGGGTTCCTAACTCTGTCATTACTGCCAAGACTGAAATGGGAATTTTGGTACTTTTCGCAGATTTGAGATAAGTTAAGACCACTTTCTTCTTGTTTCTCACTTTTCGTATTTCATATGTAACTCCAGTTGTAGTTATTGCTCCCACTGCGATAAGTATGGAAATCAAAATACATTTATTTAAAGATAATTTGATCTGTATGGAAATATCCAGAGATTGAATGAAAGAGCCATTACAATAAAATTGTATCTGAAGATGTTTATTACCATGATCAAAGAAATTATCCGGGTAATAGCGTAATTCAATACGTACAGTATTAGAATCATTGTTTAAAATAAAGGATTGTCGGTATTCTTGAAAATTTTTACTGGAAATGATAAAGGTAATATTAAAAGGAAGTTCAATAATACGTGTTATGTTGAGTTCGATAATTAAGAGCTCATCTTGGCGTATAGTATCTGAGCCAAGTTTTGTCTTCACTGTTATAAGTTCTATATTCTCAGGTCTCACGTCTCGAAATTTTGCGAGATGAGAATCAAAATTAAACATGTTATAACTGATTCCAGTGAGAAAAATCCCATCGTTTTCATCTATTGCAATATCGTTACCATCAATAGTTATCCAATTTCCACTCCAATTTTGATCCCAAAGTTGATTTCCATCCGAATCACACTTTATTAGTAATGTAGTTCTACTAAATGGAAAAGGCGTCTCGATTCCGATAATAAAGCTATTATTTTTTTTATCTACTGCGATACCACTAAATTGAAAAGTGGTAATTGTATGGTTCCAAATTTTATTCCAGAGCTGGTTCCCGAAAGAATCATATTTAAGCAAAAATGCACAGCCTGTATCAGTATTTCCTACAAGGTAAACATGACTGCCATCCGTTGCTATGTTATCAGCCCTACTTTTTACAGAACTATTCCATGTACGGTTCCAAAGTTGGTTCCCTAAAGTATCGTATTTCACAAGTAAAACACTCTCTTCAGTGAATCCGCCGAGGTAAATATTATTTTCATAGTCTATAGTTACATCTTTACCACAACTATTTCCGGAACTATTCCACGTGTGATTCCAGAGTTGGTTTCCCAAAGCATCATATTTTACAAGTAATGCCTTTCCATCAGTGCTTCCAACGAGATAAGAATGGTTTTCTTGATCCACCATAACACCGTAAAAAAAGTCGTCATTCACGCCACCCCAGGTGCGATTCCAAATTTGAGTCCCCGCAACATTATATTTTACAATAAAGGAGTCAAAATTACCACTCCCGAAACTCCTTGTGTTTCCTGTGAGATAAATGTTCTGATTGGAATCTATTGTAACATCACTTCCCCGATCTTCTAGGGATCCGCCCCACGTGCAATTCCATAGTTGATTGCCCCATATATCATACTGTACGAGTAATGCATCATAATCTCCTGCACCCATGCTATTGGTATATCCAGCAAGATTAACATGATTATCATTATCTAAGCTTATACCTAAGAATCCATCATGAACATCCCCAGAATACCCCCAAGTAAGGTTCCATGATTGATTTCCTGCAGAGTCCACCTTTACAAGTAAAATATCACTTGAAGACATAGAGAAGATATTCTGATCATCTCCAACAATGTAACTGTTATTGTTGGTATCTATTGCGATACCGCTGGTAAATCTACCATAGATTCCACTCCAATAAAAACTCCAAAGGGGATTGCCCGCAAGATCAAATGTTTGAAGGTATGATGGAGGGGGAACACCAACCCCAACCATGCAAGTTAGGTAAATTGTTACATTTACAACTTCAATTTCATGGACAGACCAAAAAATTCCTGGTGTATGTATGGTTTTATTCCAAATTAACGTTCCGTCTGAGTCATATTTATAAATTGATCTATTGTCAAAATTAGCTCCAGCAAAGTAAACATTATTACTATTATCTATTGCTATACTCTTCCCAGAGCCGTAGCAAGTCCGATTCCACAGTAAATTTCCAGTAGGATCATATTTAGCGAGTAAATTGCTTTGTGTTTCATCGAAAGTGTTGTTTAAATAACCAGCAAGATAGATATTATCATCATAATCAACCGCCACGCTCTCACCTTTTCCTATAGTAGGCCCACCCCTAGTCCTATTCCAGAGGAAGTTTCCCACAGGACCGAATTTTAAGAGAATCGCATCCGGATTACCTTCTTGAAAAGGTCCGATAATTCCGGTAGTTGCAGCAATATAGATATTATTATTTCCATCTACTGCAATCCCGTAACCATAATCATCATAAGAAGTTCCCCAAGTTTTATTCAATAATAGATTTCCACCGGAGTCATATTTTAGGAGGAGAACATCCAAATTATTACTAGCACTAGTGGTGGATCCTGTAATGCATATTGAATTGTCATTATCCACTATAATATCATATGAGTAATCACTACTAGCTCCTCTCCACGTCCGATTCCATAGCTGATTACCTAAGCTGTCGTATTTTACGAGCAAAATATCGGAAGAGCCATCTCCAAAACTATTCGTAGAACCGGTCATGTAAACATCATTATTGGTATCTATGGCTACTCCAGTACCCTCATCATTGTCTCCTTTGCCCCATCTGCGTTCCCATTCTAATTGTGGGAGCAAAATTATTACCATAACGCTTTCACAATTGGATCTGGAACTATTTCCTGCAGCGTTTCCAGCAACCACGACATAATAATACGTGCCATTCTTAGTTATCGTATCATAGTAATAATTCGTAGAAGTTGATGCAACTGACGCCAGACCGGTCAATGAGGTAATTGGGGAAGTATCTCTATAGATATAATAAGCGTAAACACCATTAACATTATTCCAAGTTAATTTGACAGTTCTATCATAATCAGGATTTGGCGAAATGGGGTTCAGGATTGGAGCACTGTTCAATAGATAAATTTCTACCACTGCGCTTTCACAATTGGAAATCGAACTATTTCCTTCAGGATTTTCAGCCATTATGGCGTAGTAATAGGTGTTATTGATAGAGACCCTGTCTTGATATTGACTTGTTGATATTCTTGCTATCGGTGTCAGGCCAGCCACTGAGGTTATATTCGAGGTGTCCCGATAAACATAATACCCCGTGGCGGTATTTATTTCGTTCCAATTTAAATCAATCATTCCATGGTGGTTTAGTATCGGTGAAATGGGATCAAGAGTGGGCGTGTTTGGTGGATGACTTACCAATTTTATGAGAAGTGAATCTCTATCATCAATGCCCCCTGAACTGTAATTATATCCAGCTAGATAAAAGGTATCATTACCATAAATCGTAAGTACATTGCATTCTTCACGCGGTACATATTCACCCCACGTGAGATTCCAGAGTCGGTTTCCTGAAGCGTTGTATTTCACTAGAAATACGTTGTAAAAACCTATATCAAAACTATCTGTGGTTCCAGCGATGAAGACGTTATGGTTATTATCTACACCAACACTATTTGCATAATCAATCCCACCGCCACCCCATATCCGCTCCCAAACTTTATTTCCGAAAGAATCATATTTCACCAGAATAGCATCAATAGAAATAGAATAATTTTCGGTAATTCCAGTTAAATAAACATAATTCCCATCGATTACGACAGAATGGCCCTGTTCGTACTCCGGACTGCTCCAAGTTCGGTTCCAAAGTTGATTGCCAGATACATCAAATTTCATGAGCAAAATATCGGTACTATTCCCTGGGCGATGTCGGCCTGTTAGATAGATGTTGGTACTATCAACCGCAATGTCATTGACATACTCTGTTGAAAGGCATGGATAAGTTTGGTTCCAAATCTGGGTTCCGTTCGTATCATATTTCACGAGAAAAAGCCCATAATTAGAAACATTATCATATCTACCAGCTATGTAAACGTTGGAATTATCTATCGCAACAGCATAACAAAATTCCCAGTTACTCGTACCCCAAGTCCGATTCCAGAGTTGATTTCCTGAGGGATCATATTTGACAAGAAAGGCGTCTGAGTATCCCAAGCCGAAGCTCCAAGTATACCCAGCGATAAATATTCCATCGTTATTATTTACGGCAACACCATAAGCCCATTCACTCTCATTTCCACCCCACGTTCTATTCCACAGCAGGTTGCCAAAGGAATCATATTTCAATAAAAAGGCATCGGATGCCCCGGGAGTAGTGTTCGTGGTATAACCTGCCAGATATATATTGTTATTATCATCTACGGCAACATCCTTTCCGATCGTTTCTTGATTATAGCGCCATATTCGGCTCCATTCGTATGATACGGGAGGGGCAACATCCTGGACGTGAAGCATATCTGGAGGATTAAGAATATTATTCTTTTCAGGGAGCTTCTGAGTCATAAAGTCACCGTTTAAGTGAAATTGTAAAATAGAGAGGGTAAAAATGAGCAAAAGAAATATGATGATGAATCTTTTTTTATTATTGAATGATAAATTATTTCTTAAAGTTTTTCTACTTATCTTCCTTTTATAATAAGTTGATCTCATAAAATTCCCCATATTATAGTCTGAAATCAGAGTTTAGCTCCAGAAGTATAAGTAGATAAAATAATTCTTTGTATTAAAATACCTCTAGTAAGATCTTTGAATAAGATGCTAGTCTTGATTACAATTCATAAGCGCATCGCGGACATATAGTCTTCCCTAATAGGGAAGTGTAAAACCAATTCTGACAGTCTTCGTATTGGACGTGCCATTTCAAGGGAGTTTTACAGGTAGAACAAGTATTATCATTCCTTAGACAGTAAATAAATCATTTTTTATTTTAGAATGACATAATTATTCATTGAATATTAAATTTGAGATTTTATCTGAGGGAAATTTATGGAAAGCTCTAAGGATCAAGAATTCAATAATCTTTCTCCTCCTAGGAAGATGGTAAAATATTTTTCCCATGATGAGACTCCCTTGTTTAAATTACAAATCACCCCTTTTAAAACCTTGAATAAAATTTTCAAATATTCAATAAGAGGTTCGTTAATAATTGTCATTGCCTCTTTATTTCTTTATTTTATGCTCGGATCCACTCACATATTTTTAATTTCCCTTGGCGTCGTGGTGCCTCTTGGGGTAGTAGCTTTTCTAGTTATTTCCCAAAGAACGGAATTACGCCAGGAACGCTTCTTCTGTATGACCAATAAGCGAGTCTACCTTTATGGGAAAGATGCTGGACCAGAGTGGGTTAATTATGCTGACCTTTCTTCATTGAAAGCTGTGATATTCAAGAAAAGAAAAATTATGGATAGAAAAAATGAAGGATCTATCGATTTTGTCTCCTTTGATCGGGACACGGGAGGAATAACAGTCAATAACGTTCCAAATTTACTCGATACTCAAAAAATAATTGAAACAATTCTCTTCGAATATGGAAACATTAACCAAAGGTGGGAACAAATGAAGAAAAAAACGAATTTCCAGTTTCCATCCAATTTTAATGTGTCTAATGAAAAATTAGACAATATTATTACGCGAAACAAATATTTAACAATATATGCCGGGGTTGCTTTTCTAATAACCCTTGTAGTTGGATTCGTACTTTTTATTTTTCTGCCAAAAATCCTTGAAGTAGATGCATCTATGAAAGTTCTTGCTCAAATATTAGCGCTCTCTCTTTCTTGGGTGTTTGGAAGCATCTTCATCGTAGTTTTCATTGTTGAAAAATACCTCCAAAAGAAAAGAAGTTCTCCAAGAGAGACAGTTTTAAGGTTGGATTCAAATCAGATCAGTCTTTCAAATGTCGATTCCCCTCTGACAATTCCATTAAATCCCCATATTACTATAAACTACTTGAAAATTTTCAAACCCACGTATGGATGGATGCATTGGAATAAGGATATTGATGGAATTACCATTAAACCCTCCTATAATTCACCAATACAACTTACATTTGGCCCAGTGGATGATTTTGCCAATATCTTTGAGATACTTTTCTGCTCTTGCTTAATCTGGAAAAAAGAGAGCGGTTTATTACTATCAAAAGAGCAAATACATCAATTTGAAAGCTTAACAGATGGAAAATTTGCAGAAATGCCAGAACAATTAATTTCATATTCCAAAGTATTATCAAGTCTTGTAGAAAAGGATTTAAAACCAATTGAGCCCTCAAATGAGATTTACAACTCCCTTAGGAATTATCTAGACCCCGATGAACAAATTTTCCTAAATTATACACCCATTATCAATATTAAAGTGTCCTTAATACAATTAATTCTGGGGGGAAGTGGTATCCTTATAGGAGGTATAATTATGGGCCTTGGGATCGCCAATGTTTTTAATGCATCATCTTTAAGCACGGTTATAATGTTTGTAGGATTCGGATTTCTTTTAGCATCCACAGTATTCTCTAGTTTTGCATCTTTATCTTTTTTGGGAAAACGCTCTGCGAAAAAATCTGCCTACATATTTACTAATCAAAAACTTATTATGAAACACTCAAATGAATATAAGTTAATTCCGTACACCAATATTTCCAATGTTGTGCGGGAGGATATGGAAACGAGCTATGAAATCGAGATTAATCTGAAAAGTCCTATTAAAGGTTATTTGATTCCTATGTATTTAATTGAAATTCCGAGAGTACCCATTAATGATGACTTATTCAACAAAATCAAATATTTAGTAGAAAAATCACAAGCAAGTCATTTACAGGATTGATTGCGCTTCTAAAACGCATTCCTTAGGTTTAAATGCTCGTATTTATTAAGTAAAACTTGAGATGTATATAGGAAAATATTAAGGAGGAGTCTGTTCTGAGCAATAGCGATAACAAATCTCTACCAAGGAAGCTTTTGATGTACTTTACGCCCGATGAGAAACCCCTATTTAAAGTTAGAGGACTTCAATGGGCAAAATTTGATAAGATCTTAAGATTGACATTTATAGGAATGCTATTAGGAATGTTAATCGCTTTTGCAACTTTAATTATAGCGACGAACAAGTTTCCTTATGAAATCCTCATATTATTCGTCCCCCTGCTTATTGCATCCATCATTATGCTATCAAAATTTCATTTTTTCCGAGTCGAACATTCCCTTTGCATTACAGATAAAAAAATCTATCTTTATTCAGGAGTCCATGAACGGTTCTGGGTAAATTCGACCGAGCTTGCTTCAATAAAAGCCATGGACTTCGAGAAGAAAAAATCTCGGATTGGAATGCCTGAAACGGGCAAAATTGAGTTTGTGATGCAGGATTATGAAACCAGAGTTCATTCAATAATGAATATTCCAAATCTACATGATTCCCAAAAAATCATCGAATCAATCCTTTATGAGTATGGGAACATCAGACAACGTTGGGACGCCCTTCAAGAGAAATTTAAACTGCAATTCCCTTATAAATTCAATATTTCTTCTAAAAAATTAGATGCTATTAGGAAAAGAAGGAAACGTTTAAATCTGTATCTGATGGTCGGCTGCTTCCTAACACTCCTGATTGGAGCTGCAATCTATCTAATACTTCCTATAGTCATTGAAATTGATGTTGTTATTCGCCCAATTGTTGATGTTATGATACTTGTTGTAGTAATTATAATAGTAGGGGGAATTATCCTTGGTACTAGCGTAGAAAAATATTTGCTGAGAAAAAGGAGCTCGCCAATCAACTCAACCATAACTTTAAATTCTCAACAAGTAACTTTATCTAATAATATTACTCAAACTATTTCAATGAGTCCCGATATATGTTTAAATTATTTGAAAATCCGAGAACCTTTTAAAAAGTATAAGTTTAATTGGAATACTGATGCGGAAGGTATTGTAATTAAATCGGCGATTGATTCTGATCTTGAAATGAAATTCGGGCCAATTGATAATTTTCCCGAGATTTTTGAAATCTTTTTCTGTTATTTCATTATTTGGAAAGCAGAGCATGGATTCTTACTTTCAAAAGATCAAATTACGACTCTTAAAGAGGGATTACCTGACCAAATAACAGAAGCATCTACCGAGAAATTTGCTATAACTACTTCGGAAGTTCAAGATTCCAAAGAAATTTCTTTTCATCCTATTGATTTATCCTCTGAAATTTACCAATCATTTCGTAAATATCTAGATCCCGATGAAAGAATTCTCCTCAGTTATAAACCAATGATGAACCTTAAACTGCTCTACCTGAAAATGGCTCTTGCTTTGATTTTTCTAATTCTGAGCTTTGCTGCCTCGATTCTTGGGGATATATATTCCAATATTGCAATAGTGATGGTTGGAATTTTATTGATGATTACTTCTATCCCCATGCTGTTTTGTTTTTGTTGTAGTGGCGATCGGCTGATTAGTAAAGCATTTTATGTTTTCACAAATAAAAAAATTATATGGAAATACTCGAACAAATATATTTTAATAACGTATGACAATATCTCTTCTATAATTCGGAGAGACAAGAAAAAAACTTATGAAATTGATATAAAATTCAAAAAACCTTTGGAAACCTCTCCTTTCATGGATAAATATACTTTAAATATCCCAAAAATTCCATATGAAAACAATTTAATCATTCAATTAACTGAATTACGAAAAGGGAAGATGTTTATCAACTGAAGTTGGTTTTAGTAAATGGTGGAAAATGGACGAAATGTTCGGGTTGTAGATAAACTCAAGAAGATTATCTCCAAATATTACGAGATAGAAGTTTATAGGGAAGAGGACTATTCCTTTGAACCGACTTGTATAATTAAAGTGACTGCCCCCAAACCTGCGGAACATTTCAGGCAAATGCACTTGGAATTTAAGAAAATTGGATTTCAAGCAAAGTTTCATGCCTTGAAAAAAGATGAATTAAAAGAACATAAATTAGAAACGAGAGACGACATCAAGTGGTTTTCAGTCTCATTCGAAGCCAAAGAGTTTGAAAAAGATATTGCTAAAACGAAAAGAAATAAGATTATTCAGGTCATCTTATTAGTCACGACTATCATTTTGGTAATTGTTTCGGCATGGGTTTATGATACATATTTCGACCCCTTCTATAGTGGGTTCTGGGCCTTATTCAGCTTCTGTCTTGGTATGTTTCTAATAATCATAGTTCATGAATTTGGACATGTTTTTCTGAGTCGCTTTCATAAATTGGATGCTTCGCTTCCCTACTTAATTCCTGGACCTCCACCAATCGGGATGTTAGGGGCATTTGTTTCCATTCGGGATGACCCACAAACGAGAAACCAAAAATTTGATGTTGCATTCGGCGGGATAATACTCGGCATTATTATTTCCATAATCCTTGTAATTGTTGGGCTGTTATTATCCGTGCAAATGGATATGAGTTCCTATTTACAATTAAGAGTTGATTTTTTTGGAGGTAGTTTAGCTGAGGAGGCAGAATTTGTACATGAACACCTTAATTCTTATAATTTGCTCTTTTTAGGTTTCCGCTTTTTATTTTTTGATAAGGCTGCTTATGCGACTTATTATGGGTTCAACCTTCCACAATCTGTTGTCCTTATTCACCCCTTAGCCTTCACTGGCTGGCTTGGCTTGCTCATCTCTGGATTGAATCTCGTCCCTATTTCATTCTTAGATGGAGGTCACATTTTCAAAGCAGTGTTCCCTTATCGGTTCATAAAGTTAATTGGATTAGGGATTGGCTGTTTAATCTTTTTATTTTTAAATCCTTATCTTCTCTGGTTTGCATTTATTGGATTACCTGGAGCAGTTATGGACCTCAATCCTGAAATAAAATCAGAAAATATTCCGAATCCAATAGTTCCCCTCACCAAATCTCGAAAAATCTATGCGGCTTGCATCATTGGAATATTCATATTGCTCTTCCCCTTAACGTTTAATAACCTCTTTTTTGGGTTTGGGTTTTAAATTAAAAATCTCGGCGATCTTCATGGGGACCATCGACTTTGTTCCCTTTGATTATCCCAGTGGAGTTGGATTGAAAAGCATGCAATTATTGGAAACGCTTTACAAATGGCATGATTCATTGAGTGATGCAGAAGATTTGATAATGTAAAAAGAATGTGGAGTGGTTAGATTCCAGAGTTAAAAGAGCCAGAGCAGAAATTTAATGGTAATTAATGAATTGTATTTAATTCATGTTTGGTGCTTTTTTTTATTTTTCCGTCAAAAGAAAGAAATTCATCTATCTTATATATTACCAACGACGATAATTCTTAGATAAGTCTTAGATAGGTCTCTTATAAGAGAAATAATGGCTGAAAGTTGCCAACTAAGGAAATTATCTTGAAATGGAAATCGCGTGAATATATCAAAAATAATTTGATAGTGAGTAATTTAAAAGAGGTTAATTAGGCGAGAAATAAGGAAAATGTCTATAAAATTATTTACATATAAAATAGTCCTGTTTGGAAATGAAGCGGTTGGAAAAACTTCATTGGTAGAACGGTTTGTAAATAACAGATTCGAAGAAGACTATCTCAGCACGTTAGGATATAACGTTTATGAAAAGCGAATAGCTTACTTGAATTTTACAATCTCTCTGATGATTTATGATGTAGCTGGGCAAGAAAAATTCAGTGAATTAAGAAAAAAATATGCAGAAGGAGCAAATACTGCATTTCTAATATATGATATAACTGATCTAAATTCTATTATCAGTGTAATGAAGTGGAAAACCGAGTTAAACGAAATAGCTGGAAATATTCCATTCATAATTATTGGAAATAAATTAGATTTACAACCT
Source organism: Candidatus Helarchaeota archaeon (assembly GCA_013375455.1). The sequence goes on from JABXJT010000022.1 coordinate 16,739, forward strand.
AGACGTCAGGTCCCTACAGTTGATGCATTAAAAATGAGTTCAGCACTTGGCGCTTTAAGTTTTTTCGAAACCTCTGCTAAAACGGGAGAAGGTGTAGAAAATGCATTCAAGCTTTTGGCCATTAAAACTCATGAATATTACGTTTTATGACCGATTGATGTTCCGTTTCTTTCTTAATGCAAAAAATAAAAAGAAACCAAAGGATCAAGAGACAACATGTCGGAATTAGCGATAATCTTGACCAATTTAATTGAAGAATTCCAAATAGATGTCCTTGGAAAAAGATGTACCACGCAAAACTATATGCAAAAAGAAGTTTACCCATCCAGCCGATAGTTTGTTTAAAAAAGGGATATATGCCAAGATGAAATGGAAGGATATCAAGAAAAAATTAAACGTTGATATAGATGAGTGCATCACAACCTGAGAACAGTTGTTGTAGTTATAGATGAAAGTTGGAATAAGAGTTAATTTCTGTAAAATCTTTATTGAACATTTAAAATTCGCTCTTAACTTACTCATTGGTGAGAGGAAAATAATTTCGGCTTAAATTTCAAAAAAACAATCCAAAAAAGGCCTTGATGAAGCAAAATGAAGGGTATAAACGCGTATTGAAATTGAAAATAAGCAATTGATTCAATGTAATATGGTTCTCGCACGAGAATAAGTCTAATCAAGGCAATGGCTGTAAATGCAACATTAATTATTATTAGGATTCTATTTAATCGATATTTTCCTTCGTAATCAAAATTAATATTTCTTTCTTCCATTCCTTGTAAGCGACGGAAATTTGCTAAGGTTGCCCCCAAACTAATTGAAAGGAATATTGGCGCAATTAGAATACCCAAGGCAATAAGATATAAGGCCCAACTGTTATTTTGATATGGTAAGATAGTAGGAAATATTCCAAAACAAATCCCAATAATGAGCGCGACTCTTGACATTTTATAAAATTGTTTGTAAAAACATACTAAACAGCTTAGTTCAAAACTCACTGTGGAATATCGTTTTGTTTCGACACAGGTGTGGCAGAGGGTGGCTCCACATTTATCACAAATATAATGAGCAGGCTCTTTAATATGATATTTGCAATATTCGCCTTTGGGTTTCCCTTTTTCGATTAATTTAGCAGTTTTCGTTAAGAATGCGCTCACGTCTTCTGGAGGTCTCTTTCCTAAACCTATTTGAATAACTTTTTCTTGGAATCCTAAGTATAGGAGCAAAAATTTTCTCCCAGTAGCAAAACTAAAAATGATTACGAAAGCCTTAAATTCAGTCCACTTGTAGGATTTACGCCTTCTGGTAAAGATATTTTTGATTAGAACTCCATCTTCCATTACTCTTGTTCTTGGATAGCTCACCACTAACGATAACCAGAAAGCAAGTACAATCCAAGTAATGAAGAAGAGAGTTGTAAAACTGTTAAAACGGTGTAAGACCCAGGCAGGAACTAATCCAATGAAAATGAAACCAGCGCCAAGTGATGCCCAGAATAGTTTTTTAGATATTACTGGAAGATCAAGGGAACTTCCAATTTGTATTTTTGACATTCTTCACACTGTAGAGGGTTCTGTCTTAGAAACTAGGCTAAGAATCCCACCTATTATCATACATAATGCCGCAAGGTTGAGGGTGGAGAGTGGGAGGGTGAGGCTAAGCGAATCAATCGCGATAAAATTTCCAATATAATTGAATATTCCGCACCCCACGGCAATATAACCCCCCAGAGAGAAATCCTTTAAAATCAAAAACCCTGCCAACACGGCAATGCCTCCACCAATCGCGGTGAGAACGAACGGTAAAAAGACGGATATTTCTTCAAATTTAACATACATCGTCACTATCATAGCGATAAAGAGCAAAAACCCGCCTGTACAAGCTATAATCCCGCCATAATACTGCTTTTGGTTCCTCTTCAGTCCCATTTAAATCATTCCCTGAGATCCTGTCATTTTTGAGAACCTTCTGAAGCGTTTTTCTTTCGAACATATAAGTACCGTATAAAAGTTCCAATAGCCAAGGCGCAAGAATAGGCAAGCATGTGCCAAAATAACTCTGAAAAAGCGATTCCAATTATGAGTAAAACAATGGCAGCAATCCCGATGAATAAATAAAAACCCCATCCGGTCTGCTTTCGTAAATATTCTCGATAGGGAATGGTAGGTTTTACCTCCACGTATTTTTTCCTGGAGTAGGCGAGATCTCGCTCAAATAATAAGAGGTACACTGAAAAACAAAGTGGAATGATCAATGCCCAGACATCTAAAAATGAAATAAAGCCCCATATTCCAACGAATGTTAAAAGTCCAGCGAGCCCGAGAAAAACACCACGAAATACTGCAACCACACGTGGACGGCTTATCAAGGGATCTTGCGCTCCAGATTCTAATTGATGCTTGAACCCGTAATGCCCCGCTAAGATAATAAATGGGAAAAAACTTAAGAGTAACGTGAAAATAACATAAAGATTCAATTCTACCCCATATTGTATGACCAAAAAACCATAAATTATGAAACTAACAATAATTATTCCGGCTATTGCTGCAAAAATCCTCGCTTTCAGTTTAGAGTTCAAAAGCTTGCCCCCTAAATTATAAATTCTCAGATAAATCAGGTTGCTTAAGTAAATTATAATATTTAAAATTATTTATTTTCACGTTTATATTTCAAAATATTTAGTTTTAAGGGCAAAGAGGTCCGGCAGTAACGTGAAGGCATCAGCGGGAGGGGCCATTGTAATGAAAAGGACACCACTTGCAGGGGTGGGAGCATTGGCGCGTGGCTGCTTTAGAAAAAAGATAATGACGCAACCATCTCTGCCTTGCATGATGCAGTATTGTTCCTCGCCTTTTCGAGTCTCGAGCAGGATTCTTTCGACCATGGCACTGGCTGCTGCGCTAATTTTTGAATACCACACATCATCCACATTTTTTTCGAGAATTGAAGCCATAGGTAACCCTTCTTCCGACACGATCGCGATATTCAGAATACCTGGATGAGTCGTCACAAAATTTTTTAGCAATCCTTGCATTCGCTTGACCTCATTTTGCCAATTCTCTTGAGACAATTCTTAATCCTCCAAATTTAAGATATGAATGGAATTTTCACCGTGTGGATGGTTACACCGATGACGAGAATAACGCCGATGAAGATTAAAAACCGATAGATATCGCGATATTGAATGCCGCTTTTTATACTCACTGCGAACCACATAAAGCCTAACCCGATGAGATTGGTGAAGATGTACAGCGAGGGAATTGGTCCCAGCCACTGATTGAAATACACGCCATAGCGTTCGCCAGGGATGAGGTAGTCACTCGGGTCGGAGACGAAGTAATAGAAATCTTGCCACATCAAACCTAGGAGGTTCGCCCCGAAAAACATAACGAGCATTCGGAACGTTCTAAGTTTACTTCTGAAATGTAAATAATCCATAGCCATGAAACCGTAGCAAATGATTGGAAAGAACAGGAAGAAAACGAAGACATGATACCATTCGAGCACGATCTCACTTCCATAAGATTCATAGGATACGAACCAGGGAATGAAATTAGGGATTCGAATTGGTGGAATGCTGAGGGTCCCTGACGCCGAGACCCCGGGAAACGCTTGAACAAAGCCGTAAATGATGAGGGAAATGATCAGCGCGAATAACGCTAGCATATATTATTTTTAGATTCTTGTTACCCTCTTGGTTTTTCGTCAGAAATTTAAAATAAATGATGTATCCTAACCCAAAAGTTAAAAACATCATGCCAACCAAAAGGTAATACAAAATATAATCCGAGTATACAAACGGATTGGCATCTGTTGACTTGCCCAGCATGTTTTCTATTTTTCCATAAAGGACGTATCCCATCAGTACAATAATGGGTGGGAAATAGAACAATTTCCAATCTCTTTTCTGTTCCTTCACGTCATTCATAGCCATCCCTCAATCCATTTATATTCTTATAAAATAAAAAAAATGTTTTCATGCCTTGCAAATGAACGTTGAGGGTAAATCCATTAAATGATTGAAATAAAGAATTTAACAGGTAGAATTTAATAGGATACTTAATGAGATTTCGTTTAGGCGCAACGAAGAATGAGAAATTGTAAGAAATGTGATCAACCTGCTGCGACATTTTTACGAGTCTATAGATTACATCTCTGCGCAGACCATTTTTTAGAATTTTTGAGAAACAGAGTGAGTAAAACAATAAAAAAATATCAGATGATTAACCCGTATGAAAGAATTGCAGTGGCGCTTAGCGGTGGCAAGGATAGTGTGGTTTTATTACATGTTTTGGATCAGTTGTACGCGGAAACACTAGAGTTAATTGGAATACATGTGGATTTGGGAATAGAACCCCAAAATTATTCACGAGAATCGCTGGATCTCGCCAAAGAGTCATGCAGGCAATTAGATCGGGAATTTCATTGCATTACTCTGGAAAAGGAATTCCAAATTACGATGGACAGGGCAAAAGCTGAGGAGAAACGATTGAGGCGCCCTCCGTGCGCAGCGTGTGGAACGATAAAAAGGTATGTATTAAATCGATACAGTTTAAAATTAGATTGTGAAAGACTTGCAACAGGACACGTGCTGGATGATGAAGCCAGCGTGCTGCTCTTAAATTTATTCAATGGGAATGTTGATCAACTCATCCGAACGGGACCGAACTTGAGTGGCGTGAATAATAGTATGATTACCAGGATTAAACCCTTATACGAGACGTATGAATTTGAGACGGCTCTATACACGCAATTCGCGGGACTCAAATTTCAGAACGAGGAGTGTCCTTATTCGGTTGGCGCCTCTACTTTTAAATTTAAAAAATTCCTTCTAAATTTTGAGGAACAACATCCAGGAATTGAACAATCCTTCCTGCAGAATTTTAATAAACGGATATTGCCGTCGTTGAAGATGTATTACGAAAAACCTGAGGAAAGATTGATAACCGCTTGTAGCAACTGTAATGGTCCCACTACTCAGGAGATCTGCGCGTTTTGTAATCTCAGAAGTTTATTAATAGGAGAAAAGTGAAAGAAATTGGAAAATTTAATCAGGAACGGAGATTACGTCTTAATAGTCTATGGGGATAGGGGACGATGGTTGGTCCAGGTCAAAGAAGGGGAGACCTTTCATACGAATAAAGGGTATATAGCCTTTGATTCAATCATTGGAAAGCCTTATGGCAGCTCTGTTCAAAGTTCTCAAGACCGCACCTTTCTTATCTTTACTCCAACACCCGCTGATTTCCTGTTAAAGACGGTTCGGAAGACGCAGATAATTTATCCAAAAGATGCTTCATTCATATTAATCTGCACTGGCATTGGCCCGGGGTCACGAGTCGTAGAAGCAGGTGCTGGAAGTGGTGGCTTAACCTCGGTCTTGGCATACTATGTCCGACCAAATGGTAAGGTTTATAGCTATGAACTACGGGAGGAATTTTTAAAAAAAGCACGGAAAACGCTATCCCGAGCGGGACTTGAAGATTTTGTGGAATTGAAAAATCAGGATATTATTGAGGGAATTGACGAAAAAAATATCGATTCAATTGTATTAGATCTCCCGACTCCTTGGGATGTCGTCCCTGTAGCGCGAGTTGCTTTAAAAGCCGGAGGCACTTTCGCATCTTTTTCACCAACCATCATCCAAGTTCAAGATACTGTGGATGCTCTCAGACAATTCGGATTTGGAGACGTGCAAACCTTTGAATTGCTTCTTCGACCTTGGAAAATTTCTGTTAGAAAGAATACCTTTAAGGCGACACGTCCCCGAACTCAGATAGTTGGCCATTCAGGATTTCTTACTTTTGCAAGAAAGCTCGCAAAGGAAAATGAAGAATGAAATTCAACAAATTATAATAAAGATCCGCATGATGGACAGATTCTTGCAAATAAGGTAATGGGGGATTTGCAATTAGGGCAGGTTCGGAGGGCTCTCTGGCAATTTGGACAAACTTTGGCCATCATTATGACGTGTGTTTTACAATGGGGGCAAATGGCTTTGGAACCCACTATTTTAACCTCAGATTTCACTCCAGCTGATGGTTCAGTTTCTGTAGTTTCTTCTAGAATATTTGATAGTCGTTCTAAACGGTCTTGTAAGGGATCTGCTTGTTCGGGATAGGTGGTAATTTTGATGCCTTCTTCAGTCCCCTCCAGAAGAGAGCTTCCGGATACGTGAGGGGGGGATTCAGCTGGTGCTTGGGGAGCAGTAGCGTCCATGGGAGCAGTTTGGTCCAGAAAGCTCGCTAAATCGTCAAATACCGCTTCTGATACCGGCTCACCCTCAATTTCAGACATTTCTACAGCCGCCGGTTGGGCGCTTACTTGAGGGGAAGCTGGATTTAGGGGTGCGGTACTCGGTGATGGAGGAGGGGCACTTGGAGGTTGAGGATAAGAGGGAATGGCGGGTTGAGCGGGAGGTTCTGGGGCTGGCATTCCGATGGGTTGTGTTTGATCTATGAAATCCACGAGTTCACTGAAGATTTCCTCCTCAGATTGAGTTTCGGGGGCAGGAGCCATGGCAGGGACTGCATATGTTGAAGGTGGTTGAGGAGGAGCCGCAGGTTGCACTGGTGGCTGGGGAGCCGGAGCCACCGGCGGGGGGGCAACGACAGCCGGGGTAGCAGCGGCTTCCTTTATCGTAGATGGAGGCAGTTTTGCAGGTTTTTTCGCGGGGGCCTCAGGAACTCCAATAATTACGCGTTTTAATTTTATCCATCGCTTTTTCTGGTATTTCCGCAATATTTCATCGACTTTCAATTGGGGTAATCTTGTTTTTTCGCAGATATCTGAAATAGTATTCTCTCCATTTACGAGATGTAAAACTTTGGCTTCTTCCATGCCGAATTTCTTACTCTTGATTGAAACGGTCAAGACAGGAACCCGAACGGCTGCTTTTGCGGGAGCTTTTACTTCATCTACCGCGGGTATGGATGCGAGAAGTTCATCGAGTTTGAGAGAATACCTCTGCATGCGACCTTTAAACGCGAGAAGTTGCCCGACAGGTCCCTTATCAGAATTTAGAATAACTAACGCGTTATTAGAGACTTTGAAGAATGCAATATTAGTCCCACTCAGCGGTAAACTGTGATCTCCGACAGATAGAAGTTCAAAATTTCCTTTTGTAAAAGAGATAATGAAGTCAGAGAATTTTTGGATTGCATCATCTATATATTTAAGTTCTGCTTCCTGATTAACAACTGCAACCGTGATATTTGAGCCTAAAAGAGGTCCTATATCAGCTTTAATTACCTTGACTAGGTCGGGCAGCTTTTTTATTTGCTCCATTTGACTCATATACTTTAAATCCTCCAAAATCACCCTAACGTCTTTGTTTCGTGAATTTGGTTCAGGAAGAACCGTGATTTTAAGGGGAAATTCGTTCTATTCTTCACTATATGGCTTTATTAATAATTATTAGTATTTTAAGTAGTGAGTACCTTTAAAATCTTTTTAACTTTAAGAATGATATCAATAAGACAAATGGTAGGTTCGCGGGGACTTTCGTGATTTCATTCGGGATGAAATCAATTCGAACCCCGGATCTCCGCGGTGTGAGCGCGGCGTCTTAACGACTGGACCACGAACCTTTCCAACTCATAATTTGGCTTCTATTCGTCTCTTATAAATGTTAAGTATTAATAGTCTTATTTCCACTCTTAAAATTATTGGAATTATGGAGGAATATCTCGTAGAAATCTTTTTAAGAATTTTTACAATTGGAAATAATAAGGATCTAAGCGGAAGATTTTGGAGTGGATTGCAGTAGCCATTAATTAGATGAGGATACTTCTACTTCTTTTTTTTGCTTTTTTCCCTTCTTAGGAGAATATTTTTCCACTCCAATCCATTTTTCCCGTGCGTAAATCACGATTGCTATCATTACGCCTGCAATTAGAGTATATATGCCTGCAACTAGAAATACTGCAACAGTGGCATCAAAACCATAATAAGCGTTCCCCAGAGTTAGACCATAAATAACCGATGTACTATAATAAACTATAAAACATAGGATGATAATTGAATATTCATATCTCCTGCTTTTTTCTCTTTTAAGAGGATTTTCTTTACCCATTGCACTAAGAATTTCCTCGATAGCTTTTTGTTTTGCCATTCCTTTTTCTGGGGCCAAATATATGATTGTGAAAGTTATTACGATTAAAAAAATGCCCATTAGAAGAAATGACGATCCAAATGTCAGTCCACCTGGGTCAAATATATCCGGGCTAGTTCTTCCTATTTGTACAGCTCCCCAAAAGCTCACAAAAGGTGAAAGAATCATTCCTACTCTGGTAAAAGTAATCCACCATCCTTGAGCTGTACTTAACATCTGGGGTGGAACCATTTCCAAAGGCATTAATCCGATTCCAGCTAGCATTAAAACAGCACCTATGAGCGCTATACAGAAGCCACTCACTATTACTGGAATTAAAATCGGTCTTAATGTCATGATAATATTATAATGATAAGGATCAGCTATCAAATAATCAGTAAGCGACATACGTCCTGGTGGATGACAGAATGGAGCGGGTACTCCTATTAACAAACCACCAAAAAAAGTTATTAATGCCCCACGTATAACTATTTCACGTCGACCCCACCTATCCATGAAATAAAGCACGACTAAAAAGGACCCAAATCCAGTTAAAGCTAATGGAAGAAGGAATAGTTCCCAATCTTCTAACAGGAGCTCGTTCATATAAAACATTGGAACCCACGTTACCGCCACCGCCATTATCCAAGCTCCTCCTATACCTGAGATAACACTTATCATAAAAGGTCTCATGTATTTCTTCTGTAATGGATCACGCCAAGAGACCTGCTTCACTTTCAGTCCTCGTTCTCGTTTCCAGTTTTGATATTTCTGCATTTTCGTAAATCTATTTGTTTCTTTCATTTTAAAATAGATAGGAATTATAAAGAAAAATCCCAGACCAGAAAGGAATAGTAATGACTGCCACGAATTGAAATTTAGAATTCTAATATCAAGAAAATGTACCATAACCGCCGCAGCAAGCCCTAAAGCATTTATTGAAACAGTTAGCCCAACCAATCGACCCCGACTCTTGTTGGGGGCTTCTTCTGCCATAATCACAATCACAAGATCAGCCGCTAAAAACATCGATGCAATAAAGCGAATGAATAAAAACAGCGGAAAATATTGAATACCTGGAGGAACAAATGCTGTAAGTACCGAGAAAGTTACAAACCCAGTTGCCGTAATCATATAAAGGGGCCGCCGTCCATAGCGATCAGCCAAATTCTTAAATATAATGCTGCTCATCACTCCAAGACCACCGATTATAAAAATTAACGCTACTTGGAAACTGGTCGGGGAAAAGCCGAAATAACCGTAAATCGTCTGGTCATATTCAGCCCCCGATAGGCCAGGATCGACAGGGAGCGCCAAGGTGATTACACTTGTCGCCCAACCGTCAAAGAAATTAACGATTGAGGCAAAAATGGTTATTAACCAAAGGTACCTTCCTGATCGCCCCATCTCAAAAAGACCACGTCTGCGTTTTTTACTCTTGATCGCATCAGTCAATATAAATACCCTCGAAAATTGTAGGCGGCATTAAGTATAAAAGATTAAAGCGTATACTATCCCTGTAATTACAACTACAATGGCGCAAAAAAGGAACACCAAAAAGAATTTCGTATTATTGTCCATTTTAGCAACCCTCATCATTTCTATCAAATAAAACTATCAACTTAAAGAGGTGTTAAATCTCCTTTTAAATTTATCAAAAATTGAATATTAATATTATCAGTACTGTCTGAGAATTTCTATTTGCTCAATAAATTTTAACTCTTAATTTGATAAATACTCACTCTAATCTTGAAAAAAAAGGAAGTGAAACATTTTTAAAAATCAATGAATTGAATGTATTAAACATAGTAAAAACTTGGAGTTTGTTATATGCCGAAGGAGATTAAAGATGTTGACCGCTTTGTTTTGCTTGCAAATAGTGAGGCAATTGAGATGCGGGTGAAAAGAGTCAAAGATACGGTGAAGTTGAAATTAAGGACCTCAAAATCCTTATACACGTTAAAACTAGACCCAGAAAGCGCAGAAGAAATAATAAAAAAGATAAAATGCCAAGTTATTGAAATTTAAAGAAATGACGAATATTATAAAATCCAAAAGATAAGAAGACTAATTGAATAGAAGAGAATACCTAATCCAATAGAAATGGGTAATCCGGGGAGCATCTCTCTTCTTTTTAATAAATGGAAAGTTAAAATAGCGCCCAAAATTATGCCCACGGTAGTGCAAACAAAGGGAACAATTGCACCTACCAGGCCGAATTCTATTAGAAAATCGATTTGGAACCCTAAAAGCAAGGTATGAGTTGAGAGCATCGAATAAAATGCTAAATCACCTAATCCTATTTCCCAATTTCGATCGGTATAAGTCATATCGACAGGTAAATTTGTGTCCTCGTCCGCTTCGGTCATTTCAATAATCTTTTTAATTGGTCCCTTGAAAACTGCGATAATATCATAGATTGAAAGAATTCCAACGAGAAGAAAGGCAGTCCAAGTTGGGAGTACGATTCCGAGAAAAGCGCCGATAAGAGCACCGAAAAGGAGTAAGGAAGTATTTTTTGCAGTTTCTGATGACTTATCAGATAATAGCGAATAAGATAGGAGAATTCCGCTAGGAACGGAAATTATTATTATGAGAATGAAGGAAATTAAATCGCCTAATCCGAAAACCGCCAATAGGAGATATGAATAGAAGAAAATTAGAAATATGCCCATGAATCCGAAACAGATGATAAAAAAGTACCTGAGAATCTTCTCTTTACCATATTTTATTGCGAAATAGACTAAAGTGACTCCAATTACTGCAAAAATGGTATAAAAGAAAGCGTTTAGAAGGGCATAAAACACTCCGCCTTCTGCTTCAGGCCATGGTGCGGCATCTATAGTAATGCCACTAATAATTCCTATGATTGCCAAGGGCAATGCAATGCAAAGAGTGATGAGAATTGGGCGCAACGCATGTTCTGTTTTGACGGTAATTTCTGTTGTCAGGGAACAATCACCTTATTCTTTTTTAATAGTAAAGGAATAAGGTAATAAAAAAATCCACTATCAAAAAGGATCGTGCTGATATTCAAATATTGGGTTTGCTTTGTTTTGGCAAGGTGGATTTCGAGATTTTGGAATATTTACAAGAGAAATTAGCCGAAGTTTTTAGTGAAATCCTTGCAGAGATTCAAATAATAGATGAAAATTGCAATGTTCCTGAGAATTCCTATAATCCAGAAAGAAACCAATATTTATCACCCTTATTTCTGCTATCAATCCGCCATTTTAGAGATGAAAACAAATATGATAAAATTTTAGGGATTACTCCTCTTGATTTATACATAGACCAATTGAACTTTGTATTTGGACAGGCAGAATTCGGATTGCTTGCAAAGGCTGCAATGATTTCCTTGCATCGATTACATCCTGAATTTTATGGGCAACCACCTAATAAAAACTTATTTTTAAAGCGCGTGGTTAAAGAAGGGACTCATGAAATTGGGCATACGTTTGGATTAGAACACTGCAATAAACAGTGTATTATGGTATTTTCGAATAGTATAATGGACACTGACACAAAACCTGCCAGATTCTGTGAAGAATGTTTGAAAAAAATTCAAAAAAGAATTAAATCTTGAAACTTTCATTGGTCTTTGGGGCAATTCCGGTAAAATTTGTGGTTTCATTTATTTCTTTAGCGAAAGTTTTACAGCTTTCTTCTTCACCATGGACGCAAAAGACGGTTAAATCAGTATTTTTCTCAAAGGAATGGATGAAATCCCAAAGACCACTTCTCCCGGCATGCGAAGAGAATTTAAAAGAATCCACTTCCGCGTTTACTTTGCTTCCATCCCATTGATTTGTGTCAAGTAATATTTGACCTGGGGTGTCAGGAATTTGGAAACTAACTAGAAAAATGCCATTTTGTGTATTGTGAGAAAGTTCATTCATGTAACTAACTGCGGTTCCACCTTTTAACATACCAGAGGGCGCAATGATAACTCCAGGCGTAGAAGTAGCCTTAATTCGCTCCTTTTCTTTCATTTTTCCCCTAGATATCAAATGAGCGTGTTTTAATGCTTTTTTTAACAGGTTGAAATTACGAAAATAATTAGGGTACGAAGTAAAAATACGGCTTACAGTTCGGGCCATCCCATCCATAAAAACTGGATATTTGAAATTGTATTTTTGCAACAGGCATAATATTTCTTGAGAACGGGCTACTCCAAAAGCAGGAACAAGAACCGTCCCATCTTGACTAACGATTTCATTAACTTTATCAATAAAAGTTTTCTCTGTTTCTTCTCGTTTGGGGTGGCTTTCCAGGGCATAAGTACTCTCGATGATTAGACAATCTAGTTTCGATATTTTGAATCGTGCCTTGTTCAATAATTGTGTATTAAAAGAATTAAAGTCACCTGTATAGAAAATTTTTTTCCCATCTACGTCTAAATAAATGGAAATGCTTCCAGGGATGTGTCCTGCATCGAGAAACTGCGCCATGCATTGTGAGCTAATTTTCTTCTTTCCGTACATGAGGTGTTTGGAATTATTGGTCATTCTCAATAATTCCTTTTTCCCAAAAGGTAAATAATACTCTGAAATTCGGATCATGTCGAAAATAAGAATCTGAGTTAGGTCAATAGTAAGTGGTGTAGAGAATAATCGCGGAATTGCCATTCCACTATAAAGCAGGGGAAGACCACCTGAATGATCGAGATGTGCATGCGTAAGGAGGATTGCGTTGAGATCTTTAGGTTTGATTTCATGCGGGAAAGATGGCTTTCCTTTCATATAAATCCCGTAATCCATTAACACGGTTCCAGCCGGGGATTCAATAGCAATAGCTGAACCACCTATCTGTAGACAACCGCCAAGAAAATTGATTTTGACCATTACTCAGCAACATTCCTGTGTTTAGAAAGGATTAATCTGTTTGTGTGTGTCGCTTTTTATGTAAAAATGATTTTTTTCAAAACTGTTAAATATTTTGGTTTTGGCATTCTTTTATGTAGAAAACGGATAAATTAACTCGGTCTTCGTAAAAACCTTAATTTACTGTTAAAGAGTGTAATAGAATGGTAATTAAAATTATAATCGAGGAAGAAGAAAAGATAAATTTTTCTGAGTCTATATTCCTCACGGGATTTCATGGGCTGGGCTGGACTGGTTATATTGCAATCCGGCATATTATAAAAACCACGGGTGTGAATAGAATCGGGTATATTCTCGGAGATATGATGCCAGATATAATCTCTATTGAAGAAGAACGGCTTACTCTACCGTACGAATTTCACAAATATAAAAATTTAATAATATTTCAGCCTCCGTTTCAACCGATCTTATTAGAACAGTACAAAATTGCGGAACAACAAAAAATAATTCAAAAATTAGCGGAATGGATTGTTGAATCTAACCTCAAAGAGGCAATATTACTTGGAGGATTGGATTCCAGATTTCAAAAAAACTCGGAACAACTGCGAATTTTATCGACCCGCGCTTTCAGACGTGTAAAAGAGTTCAAGATTCCTTTTCTTGAAAGAGGATTACTCGTGAGAGGACCGTTAGCCTTATTGTTAACCCATCTTGAGATGTTAAACTTTCCTGCGCTAGTCATTTTACCTTATGCAAGTGCTGATCGCCCTGATCCTGCGGCGGCAGCTGTCGCCATAGATTTCCTCAATAAACATTACCAGTTAGGCATTTCAACCTCTCAACTTCAAACAGACGCTTTGAAAATTGAGAATGAAATTGCGGAAATCCTCCGCCAAGAACGAGAACGAACTGAACGAGAACCGCGTGACATGTATATCTAAGATTTAAAAAAGCTAACTCTAGATTCTAAGCTTGTTGGAGGATAGTTTAAACATTTTCGTATTGGTGGTCCTTGGATTTTAAATCAAATACTATTGGAATTTTCGTTATTACGTAATTTATCAGAGCATTTAAATATTATATACTATTTTATAGCTATAAGTACACTCATTTTCTAATAAAAGAAAAAAAATTAAGAAGCTTCAATTTGAGGAATGGATAATGGCAGCACGAGCGATTATTGGCATTCTGCTCGGAGTTTTATTCGCTCCTGTGGTCTATCTACTTTTAGTGTCCATCGGAGATCCGACCGCCTTTTCAAATTGGTTTTGGTCGATGACCAGTGACTTCAACACATTTCTTTCGTCATGGGTTAATGCGGGAGTCAATTCAACAATTGCCCCTCTTGCGACTACTGTTTCCCATCCATACAGCTTAATTTTAGGATTTGGTCCTACATACGGCATATTATCGGAGTGGATTCCTACCTACGCGCCTGCACTGATCACGTGGGCGCTTGTTGGTGCATGGGCTGGCGCTATCGAGCGTAGTGCAGGAAGAGGCCTTGGCGTTGGTATTGGCTGTTGGTTAGGCTGGCTCATTATTGGACTACTAGTCTTTTTCATAGCCCCAACAATAATTGTCCCTCTTATTGTTGGATTTGTTGATCTCCTGCTGGGTATGTTGATGACTGCGATCGTTGTACTAGTGGTAGCGGTGATTTTCGGAGCGATGACAAAATCTGAGGAATTTTAAATTCCACATTCTTTTTTTTTCTCTCGTTCTGTATTTTTTATTGTTAAATCCCAATCAATTTAATTTCCTTAGTATCACTGATTGAGTTAAATCAAAATATTTTAGAGCCCAGCTCAATCTCGCCATCTGGAACCAAAATTTTAATAATATTGTCTTTAATTGCAGCTAAAATCATTCCTTCTGAGAGTTCGCCTCTTAATTTTGTGGGCTGAAGGTTGACCAGGACGGCTATTAACTTTCCTATTAACTCTTCGGGTTTGTAAATATGCTTTAGCCCTGCTATGCACTGAATTTTGCGTTCTCCAATGTCGATGATTAATTTAATTAGTTTATCTGCTCCTTTTATCGATTGTGTATCAATAATTTTACCAATGCGAATATCTAATTTTCTAAATTCATCTAGTGTTATTTGACCACCAAGTTTGGGCTGTTGGATTTCCGTTCTTTGCCTTATTAATTTAAGTTTTGACTTTATTTTTTTTGCTTTGATTTTAAAGAAGAGAGGTTTTGGAGGGAGTATTAGGTGCCCTGAGGGAATTGACAACTCAGAGGCTTCAGTCCAAGATGCTTTTGTAAAATCGCTCTTAAGATTTAATGAATTCCATATTTTTCGGCAAGAATTGGGGATGAATGGGGATAATAAAATGGCAAGAGTGCGGACTAATTGAATGGATAAATTTAGGGTTGTCCCGGTTTTCTGTTTATCTGTTTTAATTTGATGCCAAGGTTCTTTTACACTTAAGTAGTTATTTCCCTTTCGAGACAAGCCTATTACCTCTCGAAGCGCCGCTTTGAATTTAAAAGCCTCAATTAACTGTGCTACTTCTTGAGGAGTTTCTTTTATTGCTTGGATCAGTTCCTTATCATTATCATCTAATGGACCACTTTCCGGAACTTTTCCCTCGAAGTAATTGGTGATGAAAGTTAGGGTTCGATGGATGAAATTCCCAAGCACGTCATTTAAATCGGAATTTACATAAGTCGCGAATTCACTCAATGAGAAACTAACATCTTTTAACTCCGGTCTTGAGGCAATGAGGCTATAGCGCCAATAATCAACCGGAGCCAGCTCCAGAGCCTCATCTATCCAAATGCCGATATTGTGAGATTTACTAAACTTCTGGCCATCATATTGGAGATATTCGGTAGATGAAACATTATATGGCAACACATATTCCAATTCTGTGGCCAAAAGAAGTGCTGGAAAGATGAGCAGGTGAAAAGGGATATTATCCTTTCCAATAAAAAATACTGTTTTGGTCTCTTTTTTAAACCAAAAATCTTTCCAATAATTCGGTTTATTATTTATTTCCGCCCATTGTTTCGTTGCACTAACGTATCCTAACACTGCTTCAAACCAAACATAGACTGATTTACCTTCTGATCCAGGAAACGGTGCTGGAATTCCCCATTTTAAGTCACGAGTTATCGCACGCGGTTTCAATCCTTCTCTTAGAATTCCAAGACACCAATTTCTAGCATTATCTGGAATCACGGGATGGGACTTTATGAAATTCTTTAAGGGTGTTTCAAATTTTTTAAAATCAAAATACCAATGTTTCGTCTTTTTAATGATGGGAGTTGTTGTTTTACAAATAGTACAATAAGGTTCTAGCAAATCAGTAGGTTCAAGCAAGCGATCACATGATTCACATTGATCTCCACGGGCATTTGAGCCACAATGCGGGCATTTCCCCTCAACATATCTATCTGGAAGAAAGAATTTATCTTTCGGGCAATAAAGCATTTGAATTTCCTGTGTGAAAATGTACCCATTATTAAATACGGTTCGATAAAAATCTTGAACGTATTCTATATGAACTGGATTATGAGTTCTGGTATAATTATCAAATGAAATTGCCCATTTCTTAAATAAATCACTAATTGAAGCATGTATTTTATCCGTGAGTTCCTTTGGTTCTAGACCTTGTTTTATGGCTGCTGCTGCATTTGGAGTTCCATGCTCGTCACTCCCTGAAACAAGTACTACTTCAGCCCCATTGGAACGTAAATATCGCGCAAACACATCTGCCGAAAGCGGCTGAATAAAATTACCCAGATGCGGAATGCCATATGCGTAAGGCCAGGCTGAAGTTACGACCCATTTCTCTTTGCTCAAGGAACCACCACCGTTACTTCTTTATTATTCCAGTCATTGCTAATAAAATGGAGTAATTTCTGAAAATTAAGAATAATTGTATGGAATAAGCGATTGAATTTTATATAGTTTCCTGTCCCACTTAGAAAAATAAAGAAAAAAAAGATAGGATCAAGTACCTTCGTCGTAACTCGTTAGATATTTTTCTTGTTCAGGGGTCAATTTGTCTATTTGAATGCCCATGGATTCTAATTTCAAAGCTGCAACCTTATTATCAATTTCAATTGGAACTTTATATACATCGGGCTTCAATTCTTTTCCTTTCTTAACAAGATACTCTGTACAAAGGGATTGATTGGCAAAACTCATATCCATAACTTCACTAGGATGCCCCTCTGCGGCAGCTAAATTCACTAATCGACCTTCTGCTAGTAGGTAGACTTTCCGGCCATCCTTTAATGTAAATTCTTCCACGTTTGGTTTTATCTTCCGTTTACCACTGGATGCTGCTTCAAGGTCAGGGATATTAATTTCGACGTTGAAATGCCCAGAATTTGCGAGTAGTACTCCATCTTTTAAGACGTCTATATGTTCACTGCTAACCACATCTTTATTGCCGGTAGAGCTAACAATTATATCGGCGATTTTTGCGGCTTCTTTCATTCCCATAACCCAGAACCCATCCATGGTCGCCCTCAATGCTTTAACAGGATTTATTTCTGTTACAATAACATGCGCGCCCAAACCTCTTGCTCTCATTGCAATTCCTTTTGAACAATGCCCATATCCAGCCACAACAAATTTTTTTCCAGCAATCATCACGGAAGTAGCTCGAAGAATTCCATCCATCGTGCTTTGACCAGTTCCATAAATGTTATCAAAATCCCACTTTGTTTCAGCATCATTTATAGCGATGATCGGATATTTCAACACACCATCTTTTGCCATTGCCCGTAATCGAATCACACCTGTAGTTGTTTCTTCACATCCTCCAATGAAATTTTCAATTAGATTCTGTCTTTCTGTGTGAGCTACATTGATTAAATCCGCGCCATCATCAAGGGTAATATTGGGTTCAATATCTAGGACCTTATTGACACACCAGTAATACTCATCATGATTCTCCCGCCAGGCGAAAACTTTAATACCCTCTTCGACTAAAGCAGCAGCAACTTCATCCTGAGTTGAAAGCGGATTTGATGCACAAAGGGCAACTTCCGCTCCTCCTGCCTTCAAAGTTAGCACTAAGTTCGCGGTTTCTTTTGTAACATGGAGACATACTCCGAGTTTCAAATTTTTCAGCGGCTTCTCCTTTTTAAAACGCTCTTGAATCTTCATTACAACTGGCATATTTGCAGCAGACCATTCAATAGCTAACTTCCCCTGCGGAGCCAGGTTCATATCTTTTACTTTGTAATCTTGATCTGTAATTTTCAATCACCTTAATATGTGGGGGTTAATTGAAATATAAAACTTTTTTTATTGATTTCGAATTAAATGCATAAAATTAATGTATTAAATTCACCATCCCATAACTTGAGGTCTTAAATTGTTTGATTCACTAGAGGAATTAGATCAAAAGATACTTGAAATACTAAAAGATGATCATCGAAAACCATTCACAGAGATAGCGACAGATCTGGGGATATCTCGCAATACTGTAAATAATAAAATTAAGAAATTGGTGCAAAAGGGCATAATAAGAAACTATACAATAGTTGTTGATCCAAATTGGTTTTTCGATAAAACTATCTTTATTGAAATTAAAACTAATCCACATGAACCATGGTTAGCTGAAGGACTACAAAATCTCTATGAATGTGAGTTAATTGATGGAATAATTGGCGAATATTCTTTAATATTGAAAGTCAGAGTAAGAGAAGATTTTGATGTGACATTAAATCAAATTGATTCCTTAATGGCCAAAAGCGCTTCAAAAAAGTATCACATCATCGATATCATCCATATTTATAAAGAAAATGGTTATGTATTCGGTGAATCAATCAAGAAGAGAGAAATTGACCTAAAGGATTTAGAAATAATTGAAATTTTACGGAATCAAGGGAAGAAACCACTAACCCATAGTCAAATTAGCCAATTCTTGAAAAAAAGAAGGATAAATATCTCACAACCAGCCGTATCTAAACGAATTAAGGGGTTAGAGGATTTAATTAAAAAATTCACAATCATTCCAGATCTTACGAAATTAGGAATAAAAATCAAATTCTATGTGAGGATCAAAGTCGATCCTGCTAGCTACAATGCAACAGCTTTGGAATTCTTATCAAATCAACCCCAAATAACTGATCTTTATCGCACTGGGGAGAACTACGGACTTTTGGCAATCGTCCGAGCAGAAGATATCGATTTTTATAATAATTTTATTCAAAATCTTTATACAGATTCACGGATTCTAGACACTCATACCACTCTCGTTTTAGAGGAAAGGAAAAAATAGTAGTATTCATTTGTTAATGATCAGATAAAGTATAAGATATTCATCCAGGCGAAGTTATTGACGGCACCTAGAAACTCTTGTGATGTTTGCGGTCGGAAGATAACTGGCAAACCTCAATTCCGGTTTTTTGAAGGGGCGCGGCTGATGGTTTGCGAAATATGTGCGCGCTTTGCCGAAAAACAACCACCTCCCCAAAAGGCTCCAGCTACCCAAAGAACTAAAAAATATACCCCACGTCCAAAAAGAAGGATTCCAAAAAGATCTTTACAGGATATGGAGCTCCGAGACGATTATGCAAAAGTGATCAGAGAAGCTAGAGAGCAGAAAGGCTGGACACAAACGGAATTAGCAAATCAATTAATCGAGCGATTATCATTAGTTCGCCGGATTGAAAGTGGGAAAATGCAGCCTAACATACAGGTTATTGAAAAATTAGAAAAAGAGTTGGAGATCAATCTATTAATATCCACGAGTGATATTCCCGAGATAAAACTTGAATCAAAACTTCCCGGTGATATGACTTTAGGTGATGTAGTTCATCTTAAGAAGAAGAAGAAAAAAGATGAGGACTAATTTAATCTTCATCTTCATCCAATTTTCGTAATATCTTTTTATTTTTAGAGGGAATGATTTCTAGTTTTGCATTCTTATGTTTTTTATTGAATTCTTCACCTAGAAAGAAATGATCCAGAAAAATGGCTAAAGCAGCAATTTCTGAATGTGGTTGGTTGGTGATGGAAACATTGTATGTGGCAAGATCATAAACTTCTTTAGGAACCTTCTTAGCCCCTACAACGACAAGCTTATCCTTTTGCGAATTACGGATTTCTTCAATTAAATTTGGTAGAGGAATGCCATACATCGTAAGATGAATTATTTCACCCCCCGATTTTTTCCATTCTTTTAAGATTTTTAGAGAATTCTTTCCCATTTCTAGAGAAAAATTCCCACCAAATCGATCGCTTACGTCTTCAATGGCATTTTGTACTTCTGAGTCCTTTACATCACCAATGATGATCCCATTCGCTCCAAATGCCCGTGCCACGAGGGCAATATGGGTCGTAATTCTTTTATCACGCTCGAACCGATGGCCCATCCGTAATACTACAAGTTTCATTCAGTTCACTATTAACTTAAAGCAATAAGTTTTTGATGGTTGATCTGTAGTGAATGTTTATTAATCTGAAATAACCTGAAATGCGATGAAATCCATAACACTTCTAGAAAAATCATACGGTACCTATAAAGTTGCAGCATTGAACGCCTTCCGGCGTAATTTATCCAAGGAATTGGAAGGATTAGAGGTACAAATCAAAAAGGTAAATCTACACCCTCGCAATTGGATCACTGTGGAAGTAGAGGGAGATGATGAAGAGGCAGCCTATAACTTGTTACAGCATTATTATGGTACTACATGTTCTTTTGATCAACTAGAAAAAGACCAAACAAGAAAGGGGAAATTGCTTCAGACAGGTAAATATGGCTACGGTTTTTTCATTGATATTGGGATTGATTCGGCTAAAATAATTGATGCGTTCATCCCACTCTACGCGCTCCGCCAGCAACTCGCAAAGAATGAAAAATTACCGTTACGAAGACTGTCAAACCTCTATGGATTTTTAGATAATCTATCGTTGGAAGTTCGGATTGAATCGATTGACCGATTACAAAGAAAAATTCAAGTTGTTCTAAGTGATGCTCAAATAAATACATTTGAAAAGTGGATTAGGTCTAAACTAGAAAGATTGATCGTTGTTGGAGTGACTAGACATCATCTTAAGAAAGTTATTATTAATTCTGGTCATCTCCGTGATATCACATCAATTGATCGACTTGGTTTTCTCGAAGAAATGATTATTTGTAAGCGTGGAACAAACGCTCCTGGAATCCTCTCAGAAATTGGATCATCTCTCCCAGAATCCCAAATTCAACTCTTCATCCCGACCAAATTGGAAGCGTACATTTCATAAAGGATGTCTTCTATGGGGCGCTTGGATATATTCTTGGTAGAAAATAATCTAATTCCGACACGCAGTCGCGCAAAACGGGCAATTTTATATGGATTAGTCAAGGTTAATGGAAAATTTATTCGAAAACCTGCTAGTTCCGTTAAAAAAAGTGATAAAGTAGAAATTTTAGATGAATTGGCAACAAAATCTGTTGGATATTGGAAACTTCAGGCCATCCTTAATTCAATCGATTTGGAATTATTTAAATCCACAGATAGGGTGCTTGATTTAGGATCAAGCGCGGGTGGATTTCTCGAATTTGTTGCAAAACGCTGCCAAAAAGTGTATGGGGTTGAGATTTCTGATGAATTCGCACCGCAATTATATTATCTAAAACAGAAATATCCAAATATTTCTGTCCAAATTACTGATGCTTTTAAACTAGATCCACGGAATCTTCCAGATTTCGGACAAATCGATACCCTGTTAATCGATTTAACCCTCGACCCAAGCGATTCAATCAAAATTTTAGAAAAGTTTTTGCTTTCATTAAAGCCACAGGGATATATCATAATGGCAATTAAGATAGGCGATCGTTCTCCTAACGAATATAAAAAAAATGTAAAAGCTTCCTTTAAAACACTGAATTTAAAGATATTACGGATTCTTGATATCGATCCGGAGAAAAAGGAGCTCCATGTTATTGCGCAAAAACAATAGTTTGTAAAATTAGTGGACGGGGAGGGATTTGGACCCTCGACCACTGCCTCGTAAGGGCAGTATCATACCAGTCTAGACCACCCGTCCAGGGGTTACTTCGCTATTCACTATCTTGTTCGGTTGATTCGATTAAAACTCTTTTATCCTAATTAATTTAACAATTAGATTAAATCAAAATATTATATAGTTTTTGCTCCTTTATTCCTTATAATGAAATTTTCCTCCTATAAAATTCGAGTTCTGAAGGATTGAAATGATGGCAAAGAAAATTCTGGACCTCTTTTGCGGAGCTGGGGGATTTGCTGCGGGGTTCCAAGCTGTGGGATTCGAAATTGCGGCAGCCATCGATCTATCCTACAATGCCTTCCAAACCTACAAGCATAATTTTCCCAATGCTATCGTCTTAAATGAAAACATTCATGAACTTCACACAGAAGATATTCTCGAGAGGATTGAGGATGTTCCTGATGTTATTATAGCTGCGCCGCCATGCGAAGCCTATACCTCTGCAAATAAAAAACGACAGAAAAACCCCCTGAAACGTTTATATGAAGACGAGCGGGGGCAGTTGGTTCTGGATGCCATACGAATTATTGGTGATATACGTCCAAAGCTGTTTGTTCTTGAAAATGTCCCTGAACTTCTCTCAGGTGAATTAAAATGGGCTCTCCGCCGTGAATTTAAACAAGTCGGATTTGAACAAGTCTATTTTAACATCCTATTTGCGGAAGACTATGGAAGTCCAAGCAAACGGAAGCGGGTTTTCATCTCGAATATTCAAATTACACCCAAAAAACAGCCTCACAATTTAATTGTTCAGGATATATTAACACTACCACCACCTACGTCATTTCATGATCTTTTGAACCATAGTTGGTGCCCAATCGCCCCTAAAAAGCAAAAGAAGATTGGAAAGCTGAAACCTGGTAATGCCCTTGTTTTCTATCAATCCGCAAGTCGAAAAACTTATACCAATTGGGTACGGTTACAACCAAATAGAATCGCTCCAACGGTTATAGGACACAGTCGATTCATTCACCCTTATGAAGATCGAGTGCTCACCGTGCGCGAAAATGCCCGTCTGATGGGTTTTCCTGACCACCATTACTTTATTGGGGGATTAGATGACCAGTACGATCAAGTGGGGGAAGCTGTGCCCGTTCCCCTTGCGACTGCGATTGCCCAATTTTGTTCATCAATTGTAAATTTCAAGAATAAATGAAAAATTCTACCTATCTGATAGTGACTGGGGTCTTTTGAAAAATAGTATAAATTGTTGTTTTAAAAATATCATGCGTAAAATTGGGAGGAATTATTTCTTTTAATTTACCAAAAAGAGTTTGAGAAAGGCGCTCTTCTGTAAAATCGGGGTGATCTTCTAAGTTTGGGTCAAATTTATGCAAGAAAATTGTAAAATCTACTTTTAAACTATTTTTTACAAGGTATTCGACAATTATTTTCAGATAATCAAAGGCAAGATCGTACCTCTCGGTGTCCTGAACGTCAATGACGAAAAAGATTTTATCAACTTCAATGAAATACTCATCTAGATGTTGGAAATAATCCGTCCGGTATTGTTCTTGACCACCAAAATCCCAGACGGTGAATAGGGTATCTCGATCTTGAAAACTCACAATAACGCGACCCTGGGTCGGTCTCAGGGAGCAATATGATAACAGATTGGTGTCCCTTTGCAAGCTTAATAAAATTGAAGTTTTCCCTGCATCATCCAATCCCATTATCAAAATTTTTCTGATTTTACTTCCATTATTTTTAATACTCATATGATCTTTCTCTATTTTCATTAAATTATTCGACTTTTTGAATTAAATACTTAATGTAATGTATCTATAATATCCTTTGATGCGATATCCTCTATTTTTTCTTTATCACGACTTGATATATAGGAATTTACGGATGAAAGAACCGTGAAAATTTCCGGATGTTTGATGCTGTAAAACTTTTTCACGCCTTCTCGGCGAACTTGCAGAATATCTGCAGCAATGAGCTTGCTTAATTGCTGAGAAGTCGTGGATTGGCTCTTATTTAACTTGAGTTCAATATCATTAGCAGTCATTTCAGTGTTCTTTAGAAGTTCTATGATTTTAAGACGTGTTGAATCAGCCAATACTTTTAAAAAGAGAACTATCGGATCAATAAGCTCTTCCACTTTAGGGCAACTCCTTTAGAGAATTGTATATTGATCATTATCAGAAATATTTAAATATTAGTGTATTCATATATCGTTATATAACGATATATCGAAAGGTCTTAGTTATATATAAATGAATCGGTAAATGATGATTAAATGGAAGGAATTAAAAAGGGAGATAAAAGTAAGAAGCTTGAGGACGTGTGGATCCCAATTATAATGGATAATTATAATGATCCATACAAGGAATGGGCTGAAGCTTTTTTTTGGGTTAAAAGTTTAATTAGAGAAGTAAAAAAGTGAGGTTAATTTGATGTTAGCTAGCTTGGAAGTAAGTATAAAGAACGCTATTCCTGAGGGAACGGTTGATCATAAACCAAGTGGGGTGCAATTAGCAAGTCCTTTTTATCAAAAGCGTGAAATCATGAAACTCCCCCCTTCAGCGAAATTCATTTTGTATTTATTGAGATCGAAAGGTGCCATGAATCGAAAACGCATCATTCAAAAAACGTTAATGCCTGATCGCACCGTTGGATTCGCTTTAAAATTACTATTGGAGAAAAATTTAATCCGAAAGGAAGATCCTGAGGCATTGGTAAAAAGAACATCAGAGAAGAGGCGTCGGAGGCGAAAGCGAGATCGCCGCATTACTAATTACAATATTGTTTCAACAATCCTGCCCTTTGTAATGGCAGAAGTTTAAATTATTTTTTATCCCCTCAATCCCTAAATGCTAATTTTTCACTTCACATTACAAAAGACTATTGTTTTTTTTTTGAAAAATTATATTTTAATAAAAAGTTAAATAGGTTAACAATAAAAATCAAAACGCGTAATGAATTGATTAAGATAATAACACTAAAATTGCCAAGAGAGGATTAAAATAGAAAAGAATTTAATTAAGGGAATAGTATTATCCCAGTTTAATGAAAAAATGGGTCCCGAGGCAAATGCTTGGTTTCCCGATTTATCTATTGATATCAGAAATCTCGTTAGTATGAAATCTATTAACATACTAGTGGGTGAAGGGGGATTAATTCCGGAATCTTTATCTGTGTTTCCATTTCCTTCTTTAGGGTTAAAAGGATTAATAAAATCCTTGGAAATTAAGGACGAAACACGTCGCGGAGGTGTTATTGATAGTTCACTTACAGTTCTTTACGATGAGGCTAATGATCCTATTTTTTATAAGTACATAGATAATTTTAAAGTGATATTCAATAAAGCGGCATCTAACATTGTTGCCTTAGAGGAAGCAAATGCAAAAAGAAAAGAAATTACAGATGAATTAAAACAATTCCATTCTAATCTCCTTACCGTGTTAAATGAATTGTATGAAGTAGAATTAGCGGGTTCTGAAACGGAAGCTTTTCCTAAAGTGGAAAAGGATGAACAAGTTACATTCAGATTTAAAATAATTGTCTGTGGGGATCCATCCGTGGGCAAAACCTCAACAGTTTTGAGATTTACCGATAATGCTTTTAAAAAGACCTATATTCCCACTATGGGAGTAAACGTTAGTGAGAAACGCATTCAATTAGAAAATGCAAGGGTTGAATTCATAATTTGGGATATTGCAGGGCAAAGTAAATTTCAGATGATGAGAAAACATTTTTACCAAGGGGCGGAAGGAAAATTATTAATATTCGATTTGACGCGTCCAAAAACATTTAATGACATAAATAAATGGTATCAAGATATAAATTCCCATTTGAAGGGAGAATTTCGTGGATTTTTATTGGGTAATAAAAGTGATTTGGTTGATCAAAGAAAAGTAACCAAGGAAGAAATTTCAAAGCTAGCCAAGGAACTTAACATTGATTATATTGAAACTTCTGCACTATCTGGAGAGAATATTAATAACGCCTTTCACAAATTAGGGCATTTTTTAGTCGAAGAACGGCGTAAAAAATGATAAAAAAAACTAAAATACCCCTTCAAAATCGTTATTATTGTTTATTTAAAACCCAATCTGAAACAATATAATTGGTAGGTGACTCGTATTTCTCGAAAAATGAAAATTGTCGTGCTTCCAGGCGATGGAATTGGGATAGAAGTGACGGCAGAGGCTGTAAAAGTTTTAAAGGCTGTTGAAGAAAAAATTTCAGAGGATTTTGAGTTAATTGAATTCCCCTGCGGAGGACAATATTGGCTTAAAACAGGAAAAAAAGAGGAATGGCCAGCTGAAGCATATTCCACTTGTAAAAATGAAGCTGATGCAATATTATTAGGGGCAATTGGATGGACAAATCCTGATGGGACGACTGTAAGATATCCTGATGGACGGATGGTGGGATTAAACACTTTATTTGGGCTTCGTTTTGGGCTTGATCTTTATGCCAATATCCGCCCAACCAAATTATATGAGGGGGTCCCGCATAAAATCTCGGGTGAGTTTCGTCAAGTTTGGGAGCCACAAAATGTCGATTTTGTAATCATTCGTGAAAATACAGAAGGTTTGTATTGTGATACTCATGGAGGACTAAAAAGGGGGGAGATCACGGAGGTTGCCACTGACACGCGTTTAATAACTAAGAAGGGGGCAGAAAGAGTCATTCGATTCGCATTTGAATATTGTAAACGCCGGAATCGCGGGGCACCTAAAGATAAAAAATTGCGAGTAACCTGCGTAGATAAGAGTAACGTGACTGCAGGATGCGTTCTTTTCAGGCACACCTATCAAGAGATTAAAAAGGATTATCCCAAAATAGCAGAAGATTATGCCTTCATTGATGCGTTCACGCAATGGATCGTACGAACGCCGGAATGGTATGATGTCAGCGTTGTACCCAATATGTTCGGAGATATTGCCACAGACCTTGCTGCAGTTCTTCAAGGGGGAATGGGAATGGCTGCATCAGGAAATGTAGGAGATCGTCATGGAATGTTTGAACCAATCCATGGCTCAGCCCCGCGTCATGCTGGAAAAAATGAGGCAAATCCCGTTGCCGCTATCCTTTCCGTTCAAATGATGCTTGATTGGTTAAGCGTCAAACATGGAGAGAAATTAAAGACAGGTGCAAATCTAGTAGAGAGTGCTATTGCTGAAATTTTGAAAGAAGGAAAAATTAAAACTTATGATTTAGGTGGAACCTCAAAAACTAGCGAAGTTGGAGATGCAATCGCTTCTCGCATTAAAAAAATGGAATAAAAATTAATTAGTTCCGAGATTATTTAGTTCAAGTTTATATTTGGCAACAATTCGATTCAGGCCATTAATCATTGCTAGGACACTAGACATTACGATATCCTCATGTGTAGCCCGTGCATCGACCAGGAACCCGCGATCATCCGATAATCGCACTCGAACATGCCCTAAAGCATCTGTTCCTCCAGTAATTGCTTCAAGATTATATTCTGAAAGTTTGACATCACCAATCTTACCATAATATCTTTTGAAAGCCTTGGATAGTGCATTACATGCTGCATCAACTGGACCTACACCAATCGCTGAGGCAATATGTTCGCTCCATTCGTCTTGATGCTTAATTTTTAACTTAACCGTGGCAGTTGGAGTTACGTTCATTCCACAGACCACTGTCAATTCTTCAAGATCGATTGATTTTTCCGCTTGTGGAATGGTTCCAAGGACAGCTTGTGCGATAGCTAGCAGGTCCTGATCGGTTACTTGCTTTCCTTTATCACCTATTACCTTGATCCGACCTTTAATTTCCCTTAATTGAAGCCTATCAACCATGACACCTAATCGATTTAATTTGCTTGCAATTGCGTGGCCTCCGGAATGTTTTCCAACGCCAATGGATTTGAGAATCACATCATCAATCTCATCGGAGCGTGGAATGCCAATTAAGTCCGGTCCAATTGGTTCATAAGTTCGAGGGTTCATTATTACCGCGTGAGCGTGGATGCCACTTTCATGCCGGAAGGCATTGCTTCCAACGAGCGGAAAATTGATAGGAATGCGCATGTTAGTGATCTGTTCCAAGAGGATTGCTGTTTCATAGATATATTTATAGTTAATATTCGTTTGTATCCCGTACAAAGCATAAAGCGACATCACAACCTCTTCCATGGAGGCATTGCCTGCTCGTTCTCCTATCCCTAAAATTGTCGTGTGAACCTGGCTTGCGCCTTGTTCAACACCTGCCAGTGTATTTGCAGTGGATAGCCCAAAATCATCATGGCAATGACAAGAGATGCGAATGTTTTTAGGGAGGGCTTCTCGTAGTTTTTTAATTATATATGCAAAGCCAGGGGGAGTGATTGTCCCGACTGTATCAGGCACGTTGATGCGTGTTGCGCCTGCTTCTGCCGCTGCGACATTTGCTTTTATGAGGTAATCTAAATCGGTCCGAGTTGCATCCTCCGCCGAAAATTCTACAATGTCATAATGTTCTCTCGCATATTGTATCTCATGAGTTATTGCAGAAAGTACCTCTTCTCGTGTCATTTTGAGCTTATCCTTCAGGTGGAGATCGGATGTGGCTATAAAAACATGGATGGAATCCATATCGCATTCAATCACCTTGTCAATATCGAGACGTGCGATGCGAGCCAAGCCAATTACTTCACAATTAAGGCCGAGCTTTGAAATTTCTTTACAGGCTACATAATCGCCTTTTGAAACAACAGGCATCCCTGCTTCTATTATATCAATGCCAAGTTTATCTAGTTGTCTGGCAACTGTAATTTTTTCCTGCAAGGTAAATGAGATGCCTGGGGTCTGCTCGCCATCCCGCAAGCTCGTGTCGAAAATATAGACCCGATCTGGGAGGTTCAAATCTTTCCGCACGTCATCAATGTGTGGACTCACGAATATTTTCTTACTATCTGCCATTATTTTTCACCTTTCATGTACTCTTTGAAAAAATAAACCATTCTTCCTTTTTTCTTTAGATTAAACACGGAAGAAGTAGTTTTATTTCGGTGCAACATGGGGATCGCTCTAAAAGTAGGACTTAGTTTTTTAGTTTTGGTTAAGAAGAACGCGATCCAACCTATAATCACCTTATTGGTTAGGTTGGATTTCATCTTTTTTAAATGTTGTTGAGCTAATAAATTCAATGGATCTTATCATGATACATTAATTGAGAGCGTGACTTGCACCTATCTTGAATAGGAGGATCTAAAGTGAAATTAAAAGATGATGAAAAATTCTGGGAGTTTTATAGATTTACTGGGGATTTTTTTGCTGTAGATATGAAGGAAGATGCTAAAGAGAAGTTTGGCGACTATCTCGATGCAGAAATCTTCGCAGTTCTACGTGAATCGAAGGTTGAAAATTTCCGACATGGTTGGCTCGTACGAAAAACGAATGGGCATCCTTATTTAATTTGTTTTTTTGAACAGTTGGAGTACATGCTCATCCTCACGGCAAGAGTTGAGCTTATCTCTTAAGTCAATAGAATTAGTTTTATCTAAAATCATGAAACTCTTATTGAAGGGATATTCATGCTAGTGATTGACGGTATAATTTTCGTTCCCGGAGTTGGCTTCAATTCCAATGTCTACATTGTGGGGAAAAAAGAAATAGGAATTATCGACTCTGGCGCATCATCTAATTATGTTTCTCATGTTATAGAGAAAATGAAAGAATTTCAGCTCGAAGAGGCGAATGTTAAGAAATTAATCTTGACGCATGTACATCCGGACCATACTGGTGGCGTTAGAGGAATGATTGAAGCCTTCGATCCCCAAATTTTCATGCATACAGACGATGCCATCATTTTTCTTCAAAAATACGCGGATAGAATGCAAGTTTTTACGGGCGGTGAAACCCTGACCATTGATGATTTCTCTTTTCAAGTGATTCACACTCCTGGCCACAGTCCAGGGGGCTTTTGTTTGTACGAACCTGAGCATAAGGTTCTCTTCAGCGGGGATACGGTTTTTTCTATGGGCGCTGTCGGGCGTTGCGATTTACGAGGCGGTAACTCCCGCCTCCTTGTCCAATCCATTGAGAAACTGCTGAAATTAGATGTTGAATACCTATGCCCAGGTCATATGCCTGTGGTGAAAGACGGGAATTCCCATATCCGTAATTCATACGAATATGCTAAAATAGTCTTTACTTATTAAAACTCCTTAACTCTCTTCATAGATGGATTCTAATAGTTCTTCTTTTTCTCTTTTTTTATTAGAAAGACTCCCAATAACTTCTAATTTTGATGATTTTTCTCTTTTCCATGATTCTTCTCTTGAATCTTTCCTATCACTTATCACTTTCACAGATAAAATATCCCATCGATGAATTGGATCTTTCCAAGAGGTAGGATATATTCGGATAAGCCCTAACTTTTCTGAAAATCCTGCAGCACAGATAGTTATTCTTCTATCTTTTAATAAAACTGGAATTGCTCTCCCTAATAATATAAAATCATCAATATCCATAAACCCACCCACTTACTTTGGTAGTAGATAAAACTATAACTTCTTTTAGATTTAAATTTAAAACTCTATTTTCAAAGTTTTAATATATTAGAATCAATTTGAATTATGAATTAAGATTCAATTTAAAAACTTTTATAATATTCAATATAGGAGGAGAAAAATTTTCTCTCGCCAGTGAATTTCCGATTAATGGGTTTCAGTTATCGAATGCCGAATATATTTGAGTTTAGGCCACTCTCGTGCTGTTATATTTAAATAGCAAATGTTGTATTGAATATTGGTAATGGGTTGGTAAAAAATCTTGGATGACGGAAGATGACACTTTGGAGTTATCCTTTTAGGAGATGATTAATCCTAACATAGAACGATAAAAATTTGATGAAGGGAGAAAAATGAGTGGAGTTAATAAATGCTCGTTTTGCGGGATACCTTTAACCTTACCATTTCGCTGTAAATCTTGCCAAAACCTCTTTTGTGCTGATCATCGCCTACCTGAGGTGCATCAGTGTAAAAAATTGAAAGAGGTCCGAAAAACCGCGCATCCTGAGAAAAAAGCTCTGAAAAGCACGCCGTCGATTAAACCGTACAAAATAGTAATAGAAAAACCATATTATGCTGTATCACCGAAACCTTCTAAAAAATCCAAGGATGTAATGACTGCATATGATACCTGGCTAATGAAAGGAAAGGAAGCATTTAGTAAAGGGGATAATGAAGAGGCGTTGAGATGCCTGGAGAAGGCCTTGAAGATTAACCCTAATAATGCAAAAGCCTGGCTGGTTCGGGCACAATTATTAGATATGTTAGGGCGTCTTTCTGAGGCACTTGAATGTTACAGGCGATCCCTTGAAATTAATCCCTATGATGTGGAATCGCAAGAAGGGGTCCAACGATTATCGAAAATGTCGAAATTGCAACAAGATGCGTCAGCGATGACGTGGAAAAGGAAAGCAGAACTTTTACATCGGCAAGGGAAGTTGGAGGACGCCCTTAAACATTATGAGAAAGCGTTAGAAACGGACCTGACTAATGCAGATGCATGGGTCGATAAAGGTTTTATTTTATATGACTTGTTACGCCCTGATGAGGCACTAGATTGTTATGAGAAAGCCTTAGAACTCGATCCAAACAATGTCGCAGGATGGACCCTGAAAGGAATTGCCCTGGGATCGTCAAATCCAGAGTCTTTGGTTTGTTTTGATAAAGCCCTCGCCATTGATCCAGAGAATCACAACGCGTTATACAATAAAGGTGTGTTCCTTCGGGAGCTGGGACGGTTTCAAGAGGCGATCGATTGCTTCAATAAGGTGCTCAGGCTCGATCCCCAAAACATGTCAGCAACGATCAACAAAGAGATGGCGATGCGCGGATGGAAAGGGTTCAAGAGCTATGGAAGATCCCAATGGGCGCTAGAGGCATTAGCTCGCGAAGATTCCAAGAAAGGGATGCCTAGTAAGAAATCTTCCTTTAAGGTCCCTGCTGGAGTCGAAGAAAAAATTATCGATGCCTTCTTGAAGAAACAGGCGAGCGAGAAAAAACAGGAGGAGGTCGAACAAAAAAACGTTGAAAAGAGCCGCCTGCTGAATCAAGCACTAATGCTCAAGGCTTCAGGAAACTACCAGACCGCCATCAAGTGTTGCGAGGAAGCCCTCGAAATAGATCCTGCCTACGAGGCGGCAAAGCAAACGTTATATGACCTCAAATGCGCTACGGAAACCTTTTTTGATAGCAATATCACTTCCCCTGATTCCAAAGAGAATTTAGAAGTAACTTTGAATCAATTAAAAGAGGATTTGAACCATTACAGGGAAAAGGGAGATGAGCAGGGTGAAGCGGAAACGTTAAGCGAAATTGGAGAAAGGTTGCATACTGAAAATGACTTGAATTCCGCATTGAACAACCTTAAGGAGGCTTTGAACATTTATAAAAGATTGGGAGATCTCAAAAACCAAGCCGAGGTGTTAGCTAAAATCGGGCGGGTTTTCTTGGAGAAGGGCGATACTGCGTCGGCTTTTAAATATCAAGAAGACGCACTTGCATTGGAAAAGGATTCTGAAAATAAAGAGGGCGAGGTTTCTGTTTTAATAAACATTGGGGAAATTTATGAGGCCAAACAGGATTTCTTTACAGCTCTAAAATATAATGAACAAGCACTGAATATTCAGAAGGGGTTGGGCGATGAAGAAAAAATGGCATCCATATTATCGAAGATGGGGGGATTATTAATGTTACGAAAGCAAGGGGATAAAGCAGTAAGCCACTTTAAAGCAGCCCTTGAGATTTACCAACAATTAGGGAATAAAGATTATGAAGCCTTATCCCTAAGCAATCTAGGCGCCGCCTACCTTTCCATGGGCAACCTTTCCCATGCGCTCGAATATCTTCAAAGGGCGCTTAGAATTTTACGCGTGACTGAAAATAAAGATATAGAAGCGAGTGTGGTGGCAAATATGGGGAGTATTTACAAGGCCAAAGGAAATTGGGGAATGGCATTAAAACACTATAATGAGGCATTGGCACTTAATAGGAAGCAGGGTAATAAATTTGGAGAAGCGTCCAATTTGATGAACATAGGAATGTTAAATACAAAAAGAGGGGAACTCGATCTTGCCTACCGAAACGTGATCGAATCCATTGGCATATACGATTCCCTTAATAGGACAAAGCAATCCGCCATGCTTAGGGAATTCATTAAAAGATACTTGTTTAGAGACCCACCACCGAAACTCGATCTCACCGAGAGCCGTGCAATTGCTTCCGGTGATAAAAAATTACCAGCTTTGAAGCCTGAAAGAGAAGCAAGTGCTAAAAAACCCAGGCGAAAGAAATCAAAGAAGCGGATCGGTAAAAAGGTTCGTAAAAAAACGGGACCCCAAGACGACTTACTTGATCAGGTGAAGAAATACAAAGCGTCTGGAAATTACCGATTAGCCTTCGAACGCTGTGAAGAATTCCTCAGACTTAATCCGACAGATAAAGAAGCATGGAAATTGCTAGGGGAACTCTACGTGGAATTAGGGGAGTACCTGAAAGCGGATGATTGCTTTAAAAAAACAAAAAATGAGTAAGAGGGTGTTAGATGGGGAGAATGGCCATAAATGAAATTGTAATTATAGATAAAGTAAAGGATTTGGCTGCTAAGAGTTTAGAACTGTTGAAGGGAGGAAAGAGCGATGAAGCTGATAGTACTTTATTAAATATGAAATTGGCATCTATAGAATTATTCAAGCTTTCAGCTCCAGCGTTACATGCGGACAAGCTCCGAGATATCTTGTCAGTAATAGATGAATGTATCGAGTTTACCCCAAAATCAGCTGCACCCTTAGTTGTACAAGCATATATTTTATATATATTGGGAGACATTAAAATATACAAAATGAATAACTTTAGAGTTGCTTGGATCAAAAGTATCAAAGCTACCGAGTATGATCCTTCAGACGCTGACGCATGGTTGGCACATGGAATTTGTTCACAACAAGTGTTGCCCTCCCCTAGTAGCACGGGCGAAGAAGCTCTAAATAAGGCAATCGAACTCTCGAAAGATGAATTCATAAAATCCAAAGCAGTGAAGGCCTACTATCGCGGGCGGGTGGCGTATACACAGGGGCCATCCATTGATCCCGCTTAGCAGGAGTGTTTATTAATTGAATCGATTGAGAAATTATTAAAATTAGGACATGGGAAGGTCCATATGCAGGTAGGGATTCGGGCGACGCCCTCCTCACAGATGGATCGGGTAACCTCTATATTACGGGTCGAACAGAAGGTTCAGTAGCAGGAACGGATGCCATTCTTATGAAGATTGCTATATCTGCTCCCTCTCCTCGTTCATGGGTGATATTCATTATTATATTGGTGATACTCGCTCCTGTAGGTGTCGTGATAGTCCTCCGCTTCGTAACCCAAGATAAAAGGCAAATGATATAAATTTTCCCTTTTTTTTATTCCACCTTTTGTTTTGATTCTGGGAACGAACACACTCGAATTTCTTATAATTTCGCTACAATTATTTTATAAATTTCATTACAATTCCTAAATCATTGAGAAAAAATAGGTAAAAAATTAAGGGTGCCACAAAAACTTAAAGAGATTTTTGAGAAAAAATAATTGGTTTCCACAAATTTTCGGGCAAATATTACCTGTGTCTTTTTATTCTCATTTAATTATTGTTGTGGTAATTCTATAAGTTAATTCACGGAATTTTGGGCGTAGTAAGGTGAACGTTGATTACCTAATTTCGGAAGATTGCAAAGCAGAACTATTGAGCATATATAGGGATTATTTTTTAGAAGATGAAGAAAGCTTTTTACATACTATTAATGAATTTGTGAAATTTTACGATAAGATACCCCCAGAACGATTAATGAGAACGAAATACCGTCAATTCCTCTCGCGTTTATTAAATAAAAGTAAACTATTATTAGATGAAAAAGCTGATTACAAAGCAATCTTAATTAACATTCCTTTATACAAACACCTCCATTCCATACTTATTGAGTGTGATGCAGACTTAGATAAAATTATCAGTTTTGAAGATCTTTTCAGAAACTTTAACAAGTTCCATAAACTCTATGATATTCTTGATGAATTATACGATCGAGACCCGCAAACATCAATTCGAGTTAAATTTGTCGATTTTATGAATAAAGTCTTAAAATTCTATTCCCAGCATAAACAGTCAGCTTATACGGAAGCAAGTTTACCAAGATTTGAGGAATATCTTAAAAATAAATTGCAGGCAGAAGTATAAATACTTAAACCTGGTGTTACTGATACGAGGGGATATTCCCCATTCTAAACGAATCCTTTTGTAATTACTTCATCGCTTCCCGTTCGATCTTCCCATTGGGCTTAAGTTCGTGAAAGATTTCTGCTTGGAATTTATAGATTTTCGTTCTTTTATCCATCCACATGTCGGGAGTCAAGCCCGCTTTCCAGCAGGTTTGCTCAAGAAATTTTTTGGAATCCCACTTCCATTCCACAGCAACTTGGGGTAACAGAAGCCCCTTCCGCCAGCCGTGCTCGATAATCAACCCATCTTTTCCCACTTCGACCTGGTTGGGGAAGTCCTTCACGGAATCCACTTCGATCAAAGTGGGGGGGGTAAGTATACTAACCTCGACAACGATATTATCAAGCTCCTCAGGTGTTACTGAGGAAAATCGTGGATCATGTAAAGCTGCGTCGACTGCTGAATCAATTGTAGCCTGAATTAATGGAAAATCAGGATAGGGGCGTCCAATACACCCTCGTAATTCCTTGCCACCTGGTGTTACTGTTTCTAGAGTAACGAACACACCAGAATTTTGTTTTAGCTTTTCTTTTGCCTCAGAAGGGATCTCTAACTTCTTTCCAGTTCTCACTACTGTTTCTAAGACCTTTCGCGCGAGTTTTACGAGGTATTCTCCTTCTTCGTTAGTAAAAACAAAACCCATCTTCATCACCAGTTCCTTAAAAAAAGGTTCTGATCATTGTAATAAATAGGTTTTCGATTTTTAAAAGCAAGGTGACGGATTTGAAAATTGAACCCGAAGAACGGATTTTGCGCTGTATCGAAGGCGAGATTCTTGATCGCGTGCCACACTTGGAATTGGGTTTCAATATTTACCCTTCCGTTAAGTTAAACCTTTTTTTTGATAGGTTGCCTCCGAAATTAAAAAATTGGCTCTTAAAATTAAAACTTTACGAAGATGCAGTCCAGGCGGCTAAGGAACATCTTGGTCTATCTGATCCAGTTCAAAAGACGATAAAAAGGAGATTATTTCGTCTTGATCAAATTGCCGGTGGTTTATTTTCCATGCCCACATCACTCGAGTTTATGAATCCTTTTAATCCCTATCTCTTCAGAGTTCCCAAGCGAATGGGGGTTGATTTGATACCAACAATGGGATTTCCTTCAGGAATAGTACGAGGGAAAATCCGGCGAAGAAACAAGATGTATTTCATTTCTGAAGATTTATATTTAATAGATGTGGACGATATTGGGGATATAAGAGGTACAGAGCCACTTTACCTAAATCCAGAAGAGCAAATGGAAAAATTGATTGAAATCTATCGCGAAGAACCTCAAGATGATAAAATCGAATACATTGGGAAGTTGCGGAATTCGGTCGAAGGAAAACTCGCATTAGCTCCCCAATTTAACAGCATTTTTGAAAGTTGGCATATAATTTGGGGACTTTCAAATATGCACGTATTTTTTAGGGCATTTACTAAAGAATACAGAAAGGGACCGCCGTATGGAAGTTATAAACGGTTTTTAAATGAGAAAGCCAAGTTTATTGTAGAATTTATTAAGAGATTGGCTGAAATTGATATAAAATTCATAAATATTGTAGAGGATGTGTGTGAGGATAATGGACCTTTCTTAAGGACAGAACAATACAGTAATTTTTTCGTTCCAGAAATCAAGAAGATAGTGGACGCAGCTCACAAGGTAGGCATTAGAGTCCTATTTCACACGGATGGTCGATTCAAAATTCGAAATTCAGATAAACCATGGGCATTTTTAGATGCAATTTTATCCACGGGAATCGACATGCTCCATGGTTGTCAGCAGGATTGTAATAATTTAGAAGAATTAAAGGAATATGTGGGAAGCAAAATCACCTTAGTTGGAGGAGTTTCGTGTGTAGATGTTCTCCAGCATGCAAGTTCAGCCAAAGAAGTTTATATGCTAGCAGGTAGGGCCATCGAAACGTTAAAAGAAGGTGGTCATTACATCGTGGCAGCTGACAATGGGTGGCACGCTGGCGTCAAAATGGAAAATGTCCGCTGGTACTTAAACGCGATAAAATACTATGGAAGGTATTAATCTCTCATTGTCCGCTAGTGATGGCTTCAAAAAATTCGCGACCGCGAATCACATCAGAAATCTCTGCTGTTGATTTAATGACGAAAAAGTCGCCATTGCTGTTATTAGCTATTGCTTCGGCGATGCGGCGATGGCGTGGACCCCGCATTTTTGCATTTTCAGGCCATAGGACGATAGTAAAGATCTTGGCCTCACGCAATTGGTCGCTAATATTTTCAATCTCTTGTTCGAGTTGGTTATAATATTGACTGTTATGGAATGCTGGAGGAGCATTTTGGCTTATTGGAACATTGGCTCCTCCATCCGTAAGCACGACCAAAACCGGTATGATGTCTCTATTCCGTTTAACTTCAGTCTTAAGGACTTCGAGCCCTTTTTGAAGACCGCTCGCAAGGGGCGTCCAGCTATCAGATTGAATGAATGAAAGTTGATCAACAACTTTAGGGAGATTTACTGTGGGATATTGAAGAACGATGGCTTCATATCCTTGAAAAACAACGAGACCAACTTTATCACGATTTTGATAGGCATCATCGTGAAGCGAGAGAATCACGCGTTTCATCTGTTTTAGCATTCGGAACATCGATCCACTGGCATCAAGCACGAACACTATGGAAAGTGGTGCTTGGTACTCATAAATCTTTTCACGAATATCCTGCACGTCTATCTTTAAAGCTAGGTCGTTTCTTCCGACCCGGCCTTTTTGAAAAGGGGCTGCGGCTCTGAAAGTTGCATCTAGAGCAATGCTAGTTGCTTTTTCCTTGGGCATTTTGTAGGAAACATATTTCCCTTTAATGGCAGTTCCTTCTTTTCGGATTCGTTTGCCTAGGGCGGGTGTGCGTCTGGGAGCTGCTACATTTTTTCGTCCGAGTTTGAATACATTGCCTGCATCAGCGACTCGTTGTAAGTCCTCTAAGGGCTCTCGCCATTTCTTGGGTTCATATTCTTTATCAATGAAATCGGGTTTTCCATCAAACCCAAGAAGTTCCCCATCTATTTCTTGAGCTGGTGTTTCCGACTCGCTGCTATCATCCATTGGTTCCGCGGTAGCTTGTTCAGATGGTAAAAATGAAAGCGCGTCGGACGCGTCCTCTTGTTCAGACATCACGTCATTTTTTTTTTTGCTTCGTCGTCCGAGGTCATTTGGTCTTGAGCTTGAGTATCGTCAGTCCCCTCTGAATCAAGTTCGTTAAATGCTTTATCTAAAGCAGATTGGATTTGTTTCATAACATCTTCAGGCTTAGTAATTCCAGGTTTCCCCACACGGTGCATTAGCGCTAGAAGTGCGGCTCTTTCTACATCCTCTCTATTTACCGTTGTTCTTCCAGCAAGGGCAGCTATGGCTTTTGCACATCGCAAGATAGTAATTTCACCACGATGCGTTTCAACTTGGAGGTCCATGCATAATTTTACAATTACCTCAAGTAACTTTTTAGGGACTTTGACTTGATTGACGATTGTTTGTGCCTTCATGACACGAGCTTGTAATGTCTTTTCACTTTCTTTGAATTTATTTTCGAACATATCAGGATCAATATCAAATAACTCAACGCGTTTCAGAATTTCAAACCGTTGATTGAAATCCTTGACTGTTACTACATCAACTGTTAAACCAAGCCGATCAAGAATTTGGGGCCGTAATTCACCCTCTTCTGGGTTCATGCTCCCAACCAAAATAAATCTAGATGGGTGCGTTACGGATATACCCTCTCGTTCAATAGTATTAACACCCATCGCTGCAGAATCTAGAAGGTCATCTATTATATGGTCACTCAACAGATTTATTTCATCAACATATAAAATATTACGATTTGCAGCAGCTAATATCCCAGATTCAAGCGCGCGTATCCCATCCCGGATGGCACATTCAATGTCCAGCGAACCGACAACGCGATCCTCTGTAACTCCCAATGGAATTTCAACCACGCGCATTTCTCGTTCTTCTACTTCCAACGTTCCTCCATTATCATAATTTTCCTTACAGACAGTACATAGGGTTTCAATACTATCCGGATCGCAATTGAATGGGCAACCCTTGACAATTTTCATATTAGGGAGCAATTTAGCTAAAGCCCGGACGGCAGTGGATTTTCCCGTTCCACGCTCGCCGCGAATTAGCACGCCCCCAATTACAGGGTTAACAACGTTTAGAATCAGTGCTAACTTCATTTGATCTTGCGCTACTATTGCTGAGAAGGGAAAAATTCTCCGTGACATTTTTTGAAGTACCTTCTATTGACCTAATGTATTTCAAGATTTAATAAATAAAAAAATTTAATAAATTTATGTGTAGAGACTGAGTAAACGTAATCAAAGCGAAATATTAACAGATTTTTCATTTGAGACTGAAAGGAAAGGCGTTAGAAAAATGAATCCATCAGACTCTAAAGGTAAAGGGATGAAGTGTTTTAAATGCGGAAAAGATGCAACTAACATTCACTTATGCAAGGTAGCGGGTATTTCCCAAATTATATGCGATGATTGCTGTAAAAAGCTCCTCGATGAAAAAAGGTGTCAGCATAAAGAATGTGGTCATTATCGGATTAATTGATTAATATATGAAATAAAGAAATTAAGTTTTTGTTTTCATTATCTTTGTAATATTATTGCGTCAACGGGGCAGGCATCGATGCAATTTAAGCAACCAATGCATTTTTCGTAATCAAACTGAACTAAAAACTCATCGGTAAGTTCAATGGCAGTCACCGGGCATATCGAAAAGCAAGCTCCACAATGAGTGCACTTATCTTCAAGCTTTTCAATGATTTTTCCGTGCTCTACCTTTACACCGGCTTCTTCAAAAGCGGTTCTTACCAGCTCGCACCGCTCATCGGGAACCTCAATTAAAAATATTCCGCCTTGTTCAGATACATTTGCGCGCAATATGTTTATGATTACTTGATTTTCTAAAATTATATTCGCTGTTATTGCTTCATTCACTAATCCCGCATCAAAATTTAAAATTAATTTTTTCATTTTTTTCCTCACTTCCTTAATATTCAGTGTGCGTGTCAAAATGTCGTAATGTACTTTCAGCCGTAATGATTCCAATGACTTTTTTATGAGAATCAATGACAGGTAAGGCCGAAATATCGTGTTTCGTCATTTCACGAGCTGAGAAGTCGATTGGATCGTCCAAAGAGGCAGTATAGACTTTGGTTGTTACAATATCAGCCAAGTTATCGAGGCCACGAGCGATTGCACGAGTAACATCCCATGATGTGACAATTCCCTGTAATTTGTTTTCCTCATTTACGACTACTATGTGATTAGTTGAGGCATCGATCAATTTTTTGGCCACATCATTAACCGTTTCTTTTAAAGTACAGGTTATGGCGGGCTTTATAAACGAACGCACGGTCGCTTCCGCTCTAACTTTCATAGGAGTAAAAACACGCGTCGTTGATAAGCGTTCTGCTGGTTCAATTAAGAAAAACTCACCGTTCTGGATCCATGTTTTAAGCTTTTTTGCAATTTCTCTTGCTATTTTGAGACTAGATAGAGGGCTTGCGGGAATGGTTGTTCCGTTTAGCTCAATGCTCCCTGATTTTAGTTCAGCATATGTTACAGTTCGAAGAACTGGGCGTTTTGTGGAAGGTACTCCATAATCTAAGACGCTGGTCGTGATGTCTGCGTCCGATATTGCTGTTTTACGAGCCAATCCTTCATTTAAAATTGGAATAGGAATTCCGAAACCTACATATAGGGTTGTTCCATATTTCGTGAAGCTTGCACCGCGTAAATAGTTGGGGTTAACTCCTGGGTCCTTTAAATCCCCTTTGACCATTATCGTCCCAAATCCATTTGTCGGGCTATGTTGCGTGCCTTCACCAACGATATATCCTATACCGCCTCCTAAAAAGATCCGGGTTCCAATGCCAATGGTTTCATAGTCAGGATCATTCATCAAAGGATTTAAGCACCCTGCCCCAGAATAGGTAACATTCCGGTAATTAGGTAGCAATTTCCCCATGTAAGTGTAAATGGTTTCTTGTCGTCCATTAGTAGCAACATTATATTTTTGATATCCATTTCGAGGATTGCATAGAATTGCTTGATTTAGGTCATCTATGGTAAATATTGTCTCAACTTTTTTTCGAGGGTAACAATCAGTTCCATAAGCAGTTGCTCGTAATTCAATCGCTTTACCTGATATGAGATCTTCGATGACATGACCGCCACCATATTTAAATGGTCTAGTTTCACTCATTTTCGTTGCGCCAATATATACATCTACTGCAGCATTCCCATGATAAGCTTCGACATCATTTAACCATACTTTGTCCATTTTTATGGGGGGATCTGCGTGACCGAAATTAAAAAATGCACCTGATGAGCACATCGCACCAAATGTTCCCGTGGTAACGACATCAATCTCTTTAGCAGCAGCTTCTTCGCCTTTTTCTGCTACAATTTCAATCATTTCTTCCGCAGTTACAACTATGGCGTCGCCACGCTTGATTTTCTCGTTAATTTCAGAATATGTTTTTTTCACCATAAAACGAATCACCTTGTAATTCGCAAATCATTAACAGAGTTTTTTAATATCTTGTAGGAGAAAACATATATAAATGTGACGCATATTTTCGCCGGGAAATATTACTGCCACTCATAAGGTTTGGGAAAAATCCTTCTATGCAAAAGAGGTTGTGTCATAGAACCACTATATAAACTCAACAATATCGTCTAAGCCAAATTTGAGTAGAGTTTCCTTTTTTGGAATGCCGTCTGAGTCCCACCCTCGTAATTCGTAATATAAATTAAGAATTTTTTCATACTGATCCTTATTAATGGTTTTACCCTTAAAGGGACCTTGTGGGACGGGATCATTGAATACTCGCGGGGGTGGATGATCATCTTTACGGGTGACACCACGGCGGAGATTGATTGCGCGTGTTAGCGAGTAAATACCTTCAGATCGTTCCATAAGCTGTTGAAATGTTGTTTCGATTCCCACCGCGGAAGAATAGAAGCCTGAATAGATATTGGGATCTATATCAAATTCAATCCAAGGAAAGCGACAAGCCCCTATACAATCCATTAAAGGACGGAAATGTTGATGGAACATAACCAGTTGTGCCAATTCTTTAAGGGTGTATTTTTTCCGTAATTCATGATAAGCCACCCAAGCACGGTTATGATGTGCTCCGATATCTGCAGTGGCATACGCTAGTGTCATTCCCAATAAGGCACGCGTATCATAGCCTGATTGCTCTAATCCTTTACAATGTAATGCAATATTCTTGCATTGTGGCCATTGTTTGATGATGTTTAGAATGCCATCCGCAATAATGTTACCAATGCCTTCTCGCTTACAAATCATTAGAATTAAATCATGAACAGCTTGGGTATTTCCCCAACTCAAGTCAATACCGTTACAGTCTTTTTGAGAGACAATTTTTCGTTCATAAGCTTCCATTAAAAGACCAACAAGATTGCCGATGGATATAGTATCTACACCAACTTCATTGCAGAGGTCATTCAATTCAACAATTTCTGTTATTGTTTTGATATCGAGGTTGGAACCTAACATGACGGCAGTTTCGTATTGAGGGCGAATTCGCGTGCCATTCTCTGTATAAGCCGTACCTTCGCACGCTATAGTGCAATACAGACAGGAATGCGCGCTCCACTCTGGATATAATTCTTCAAATTTGTTTCCGCTAATTTCCGAGGCATACTCACAAATTGCGTGCTGGAAATTGCGAACAGGTATGATTCCCACCTCATTAACGCCTTCAACTAAACTTAATGTTCCTTGACGTTGGTAAATATCGGCTAATTTGTGCCCCTTCATGTAAGAATTGGCCTGCTTAAAAACTTCTAGGAGCCTCTCGTGGTTTGATACTGGAAGTTCATTATCCCCTTGAATTGCAATGGCTTTTAGATTTTTAGAACCCATTACTGCCCCTAAGCCAGTTCTTCCTGCGAATCTACGCTCTGATTGAATGGAGGCATATC
Source organism: Candidatus Helarchaeota archaeon (assembly GCA_013375455.1). The sequence continues at coordinate 59,849 of JABXJT010000022.1, forward strand.
TGATTAGGTTCTCGCCAGCCGGACCGATGGTGCATACTGCATAGCCTGGGTCACTCAAACTTTTTTTGATTTCCTTCTCCGATTGGACGGTTCCCTTTCCCCAATAAGAGGTCGCTGGCAAATATTTGATATTTTTATCTTGAATTACAAGAATGGACGGTTTTTCTCTTTTTCCAGTTAGTATGAGAATATCAAATCCCGCTTGCTTCAATTTCAGCCCGATATGCCCCCCAATGTTAGAATCCCCATAGATGCCAGTTGCAGGCGATAAACTATTAAATGAAGTCTTCCCAGAACCCGGTACTAATAAACCAGTGAGAGGACCCGCGGCCATAACAAGAAAATTTTCTGGACTGAGAGGATTTGTTTCAGCGGATGTTAAGTCCCAAATATGGCGGGCGCCAAATCCTCTGCCGCCTATATATTGTATGGCGAAATGCCTGCTGAGGTTTTTAACCTTGATTTTTTCTGTTGTGAGATTTATTTCAAGGATCTTACCTGTATAACCACCGAGATTCATTTATTTATCACTTAATCTTTTCTAAGGGTGTGAAACATTGGTCTTCTTTACGAGATTTGTTCCTATTTTAAAGCAGATTCTGCAATATAAAAACAATTCTAAAAATTCAACGGTTTATAGATTATAATGGTTTTGAAAATTAATTTAGGGAATCGATTAATATTAGAAAAGAAATAATGTCAAATGTATTAAAGTAGTATTTTAATTGTTTCCTTTGTAGTGGATTCAATTGCTTTTTCGATATAGCTCCGAAGATCCCGCATTTTAATTAAATTCCGTTCATAATTATCGTTCATTCGAGAATATTTTTGCTCAACATCAGAAATATTTTTTTCAACATTTGCAATTTCAGTTTTAATCTCTTCTAATTTCTCTAATAAACCTTCTTTCTTCAATTTTTGGGAGATTTCTTGGAACTTTTGATAAGAGTTTTTGTAATCCTGTCGAATGGTTAATAATGATCCGCTATTGATGGTTTCAATCTCCTTTACTAATTTTTTCTCATCACGCGTTTTTAATTTTAAGCGTGGGGCCGCCTTTTTTAATTCAAGCAACACCATTTTTAGATTTGAATAATCATCCTGTTCAGCAAAAAATGTTTCAAGAGGATTAGTGGTGTATTTGGCGAGTTGCTCGCTACAACCAGGACGGACAAAATAATTAGCCTCTGCTAAAAATTTTTCAAATTTTCGGAGCGGTTTCCGGAAATAACCCAGTATCCCCCTTAAGTTTTGTATGAGGAGCGATAATTCATCCTCTAATTTATTTCTTTCAGAAATTAAAGGAGTTTTATTAATGGAATCATGCTTTTTTTCGTGTTCAGATTTTTCATCTCTTAATTCAGATAGTTCAGCTTCTATAATCTTCATTTCCTCTTTGAGAATAGTTATATCTTCGAGGAGACCTTGCATCTTCTCAATTTGGTCGAAAATATCCTCGTAAACCTTAACCTTTTTCAATTTTTTTTCGATAAACCCTTCGAGATTATTCCATTCACTATGCACGCCTTTGGTATGATAATTTATCTCTTGAATATTCGTTCTGAAAGTTTGTCCTGAGGCACGACCCAATCTAGAAATCCATCGCCGACCGATTTGCCATAAATATTGCAGAAGATTTTTGATGCTTGTTGAATATTTGGACACTTTTTCGAAGAGAAGAGGTTCCTCAGGAGGTTCAATATCACCAATCCGGTCTAGATATTTTTTTACCAAATTTTCAATTGATCTACTCGTTATTTCATCTCGTTCAGAAATGGTAGATGCATCTGATAAGCGATTACAGGATGAGCGAATGTCATTTAAAGCTAATTGAATTTTATCGATAATTTTTTGAGCCTTTTTCCTCGGGGGTTCCACTTGTTTTCTAACTTTATCGGAAAACCAGCTGGGGAGATCTGCTATTGGTATTTCTCGCATAATTCTCACAAATTTTAGACCTAAAGTGTAATGTATTTACTTTTCATTTCATCTTCCAAATCCTCATCAAGCGAGGATTGAGTGAGCGGCTTTTCAGAGATTTCTGAAAGCAATGAACGGGCTTCTACTTCATCAAAACGTCCAGAAAGCTGGATTTTTAGTTTATTTAATAAAGAACTTCGTTCGCTCAATTCTTTTTGGAGGTCTTGTACCTTGTTTTTCCAAACTTGAAGTTCTCCAGATGAAGCACTAGTTCCTCCTGGTGTTTCAGCTGACAGGCCTGTGGAACTCGTCAGACGCGTGCGTAAATCTTCTATTTCTGCATCTCGTTCAGTAACAGCGGATTGTAGAGATTGAATTCTTGTTTCTAATAAATCAATACGGGCTAATTGAATTTCCAGTTCAGAAATTTTTCCATCTTTTTCTTTAATTCTTTGTCCAGCATTCGATAGTTGAGTTTTCATTGTTTCAATTTTGGCGATATATTCGGCAGCTCCACTTTGGAAATCTTTTCCTTCCACGATATTTTGGAGCATTTTAATAACGCCTTCTTGCTCTGCAATTTTATTTTTCAGTTCTGTAATGGTGTCCTCATCAGCAGGTATTGTACTAGGTGCTTCTAAATCGCGAGCAACTGAACTGAAAAATTCGTCAATATCGGCTTGAATCTCGATTAAATTATTAATAAGAGCATCATATAACTTGGGTAATGTTTTAAGGTAAGATTTCCCGATGTTTGAAAGAACATCTTGAAATGATGTCGTTCTTGCATCAAATCGCTTCACGGGAAACTCAGAAAGCACAATTTCAGAACCTTTAGGAAGTGTTTTGATGTAATCTCTGGGATTTTCATGTTTTTCTAATAAAAGTGAGAGAACAAAATTTGGAGCAATATGATATTTAGAGGTAATTAATCCGGAAAAGAAACTAACAACATTTAATTCTTTTTCATGTAAAGTAATGGCATTGGCATCCAAATTTCGCATTCGATGAGCGCTTCCGATTCTCATTATTTCTTCATCTGTAATAGAAACACTTTCAGGATGCTTATGGATGAGGAAGAATCCTTCCTTATTTGTCCAGCCAATCAAAACAATACCTTTCGGCACGTATCTCACCAGAATGAATAGCTTTCATCGAAATTTCAAGTTTTTTAAAAACAATTCCTCTTTTTTAAGAACAATTATTCAATTCTTATCTTAAAATTTTATTGGTATAATATTTTTTAGCTTCCATGCAAAAAATGATTATTTGAAGGTAGTTCTGAAAGTACTTTTAAACTTACGGAGTCTAAGGGGAGTAACTGAAAGTATTTTGCGCAAATGATGCAATATTACGTGAGATTTTTAAGTAATGCAGTAGTACTGAAATTAATAGATAAGGATAGTCTTAGAAAAAAAGTGTAGTTTATATATGGATTTTGGAAATTAAATGTAGAAAATCTGAGGTGATTTGTATGAATAGTAATAAACAAATAATTCGTTTTACCTTGCTGTGCGAGTCCTTTACCAACCGGAGCAATGTATTAGTGATGGTTGGCCAAGCGAAAAATGAGCGGGATCGGAGACAGACCTCGCCTTTCGCAAAGGTTGGTCGAATTGCAGGGCAGACAATTCGCGGTTGGATACGGCATACGATGGAAAAGCTTCTCCTTATGAATGGTGTTAGTGTCTGTCATCCCATTTCAAAAATCAGTGCGACGAGTGATCGTAACAAGGAGTATTTTAAAGAAGATTTAACATTAGGGTATCATTCCCGTGGTGACTGTGCGGAAAAGGGGGGTTGTCTAATCTACCAAATCTTTGGGGATTTGGATGCACCAGGCAATTTAATTGTACCTTCCGCATACTTCTACCCGACAACGACGGGTAATGGGAGGGTGACTAAAGAAATTAACAAGGTTTTCGGGTCAGTGGGTGGTGGGCGAATTGAATTAACCCATTGTAGTCCTCGGGCGCGAGCGAAGTCCCATAGAACTTATATGTCGATGGAGACAATCGTAGGTGTAATGATTAAAGCTCCAGTCAATCTCATTTTAATTCAAGCAAATCGGGATCATGAAGTTGCACTTCTAAAAACATTGGAATTTCTTAAGACAATGAATCAAGAGTATGAGTACGATTTTTTATTAGGCGGAATGCGCGGGCAAGGCTATGGGCGGGCAGCACTTCTACCCATGATGCAAAAGAGTAAAAAAACTAAACAAAAATCACTTGCGCCCAATGAAGAGGGAGAAGAATTGGAAGAGGGGAATGGAACCTATAAAATCCAATTTAAATTAACCAAGCCCCAAGGTGAAAAATTAGAGCAGGATTTTCAGTCTATTATCGCAAAGGAAAAGAAGAGATTTTCCCCTTCGATGGAAGATATAGATGTTAAAGAGGTTGTTGAGGCATCTTTATAAAATGAACCAAATTTTGAGATTGCTTTTCCAGTTTCAGTCCGAATATTCGGGAGACCCTCGCTTCATCTCGGGGAATGCCTTCCGCCACGCGCTTTCGCAACAAGTGAATGCTTCGATTGGTATTTTTACGGATTTATATCAGCTCAGACCTCCAAAAACGTATTACGAGTTCTTTCTAATTCGTACTAAAAAATGCTTTGCTTACCCTCATTTTGAGAAATTCTTTGATAAGAATAGTAATTCAACAAGCTTTCGATTTTTCTGCACCCCTCGTTTTGTCACTTTCGATATCCTAGCCCCTCCTTCTGATCTGCTTGATACCATCCGAGGCTTAGAGCCCCTTCAGTTCGGGGGCTGTCGGCATAGCGGATATGGAGCGGTTACACTACATGATTCACTCTATATAGATTTAGATAAATTACCAATGCCTGATCAAGCTTCCCACCTTACCTTAATCTCACCGATGATCCATCTTCCTCCATTTGTTGAAAGATATAACTGCCGGCGGGAGCAGATGAACATTTGGAATAATGGACATAAAAATCAAGTTGAAGTTATTGCGCCGGGGCAGTTCTTCCGCGTGAAACGAGGAAAAGACATCCCCAAGCTTGCAAAGAAAGGTATTTTACGAAAAATTAAAGCGAATAAAGCCTTATTCAGCCAGTTCGGATTCGGAGAATTTATGCTCAATGATTGGAAACCAGGTGAGGTAGAGAATGGACCAAAATGAAGAGTTCTTAAAAGTACTTCAACATGATCTCCACAAAGTGCAGGTTCCGAGAGCACTACCACATAAAATAGCAATGCCCAATGCGAAAGCTCAGGAGGCAGATGCGCTTGCTGCGTGGTTAGGGCGCAATTTTCAACGAGACTCATTTGAAAAAACAATATATCGTAAGTCACTAATTTTCCCGTTACGAAATTTTCAGAACCCTCGAACATTGGTAAGCCAGCATCGGGCGGAAGTCATTGATCTATTCAAGGAAGATGATGCAATCAGGTTACATAACGCTATACTTAATTCAAAGCTCATAAATCTCTATTGTGAGGCGCGTTATTATCCATATAGCTCTTTAAAATATCATATCCTTCTCACTTGTGCATTTTACTATAATATGAAACATAAATTCAAGTTAAAAGAATTGTATCTTTGTGAGAACTTACCTATTAAGAGCCCATTCCAAATCATTTTTCAAGATCAGGAGAGGACGTGGGCCATTCTCCCTGTTCGTCGCAAAGATGGGCTCTCTCGCATCTGGCCAAAGTTCTATCAGAGTTGGGATTATAGGAAAAAAATAAGCTTGGGAGGTGATCACCGAATCCTCGCTGGAGTTCTTTCATTCATCAGTAGTTGGACGGCGGCGTTAGCGAGCATCGAGGATTTTCGCGAATTTTTAGAAGATACTTAAAGCCTTCGAGACCTCAACACAACCCGACCAATTAATAACGCCTAGGCAATGGCTAGATTTATTAAAGAGCCAGTTTCAGAGTGAATGGAAAAGGAAAGTCTGCTTTTCATTTGTATTTCTTGGCGGGTGTTGAGTTGGTCTCTATGGCATTGTCTAGATTTGATAAAAAGCCAAATCCAATGCATTTGAACCAACATTTTATTTTAAAGTTTATGAATTCGCTTGGTATTATTAATTAAGGCTCTATTTTGGCAGCCGCTTTTAAATCTCTTTTTTTTTTATAAGTTGGATTAAAGCCTATTTTTTTTATACCGATTATCTTGTTTAAAGCTAATTTCTAGTTAAATAAAATTGAAGTTTAGCAATTGAACCAACACTTATTTTTTATTTATATGCGAGAGGTGTTGTTTATTTCATCAACTTTTTGATATTGCAATCGTTTTTTTTCGAGTTCGGCTTGAGTTAAATACTCATACCCTTTAGGACTGACTATTGTTTTATTTCCAAACCTTGACAAGACAATGCCTTTATTGAATGCAGCCGTCCCAAAAAGTTGTTTCAATTCTTTTAATCTTTCACGGTCATTAATATTTTGGAGAAGTCCCGTATTCAATCCAACTAAAAAATAACCTGCCACTATTTCTATTGAAATATCTACGTTTGAGCCAAATTGCGCGTCTCTTATTTTTTTCGAGCTAATCTTGGCTTTAATTTTTACTTCCTGCCACCCATCTCGTTCCCATACTTTTACTGTTCCATCACGTGCGCCCGTATAGAAGTAGTTTGAATCTGAATACATGTATTCAATATTGGTGAGATCACTTACTAGGGTCACCAGATTCCTCCAACTATCCCGCTCCCATACTTTTATAGTTTTATCTTCAGAGGCAGAATAAATGTAATACGCATTCGTGTACATGGACGTGATGGCCTTTGCGTGACCTTCAAGGGTGGCAGTTTCCCGCCAACTGCCCCGCTCCCATATTATTAATTTTCCATTAAGCGTGCCAGTATAAATATTTTTTTCATCTGCGAAAAGGGAACAAATTTTACCCGAATCGCTTTGTAAAGTGACGATTTCTTCCCAGGTTTTTCGATCCCATACTTTTACAGTCCAATCGAATGATACTAAATAGATGTAATCTGTATCCGACTGTATTGAAAAAATGCGATGAGTTTTCACATCAAAAGTGGTTACCTTTCGCCAACTTCCTCGTTCCCATATGTTTACCATTCCAGACCATGAATACGTATAGAAGTAATCTGAATCAACATGTAATGAAAAAATTGCGCAATCTTGCGTTAAGGTGGTGATTTCTTGCCAGCTGTGGCAATCCCATATTTTAATAACACCCCTAGTGCCCAACTTATACTTATTATTACCTAAATAAATATAATCCGCATCTGAAAGCGTGAATATCGCTCTTGATGAAGGACTTTGAAGTGTAGTAACTTCTTGCCAAGTACCTTTCTCCCAGACCTTCACTATTTGATCCCAAGAACTAGAATAAACGTGATCTGCATCTACAAATAACGATGGGGCAATGAACATAATACCTCGGAGCGTAGCGACTTCTCGTAAATTAGTTCGCGTCAATACTTTTATCGTGTGATCAAATAATGCTGCATAGATGTAATTTGCCTCTACAAAAATAAATAAAACAGGATTCAAAAGTGATACTTCTGAATAATAAAATTGTAAGCTGTCTAGTTCCCTCCAAGTTTCTTGCTCCCACACTTTCATGGTACTATCCCACGAACCTGTATAAATATAATCTGCATCTGCAAATACGGATGATACTTTATCCGCGTGCCCTTGGAGCACTGTAGTTTCCTGCCAGCTTCCCCGTTCCCATACCTTTATGGTCTTATCATGTGAAGCTGTATAGATATAGACCCCATCAGCATGAATGGAACTAATGGCATCATCATGCCCTTGCAAATCGGTAATTTTCTGCCAGACATTCCGCTTCCACACGCTCAATGTTCCATCTTTTGAGCCGCAATAGACGTAATCCGCATCGACATACATCGCTGTCATAGTTTTAAAAGGCACGCGGAAAGCCGCGACTTCCCGCCAGCTGTCACGTTCCCATACTCTTACGGTTCCATCTATTGCCCCTGTGAAGAGATAATCTGCATCTGCATGGATGGAGATGACAGGATAACAAAGGGTTTGTAGAGTAGCTATCTCTTCCCAGCTGCCCTTTTCCCATATTTTTACAGTCTCATCGTTTGAAGAAGTATAAATAAAGTCCTCATCGGCATACACGGAACGAATCGGCGCAGTATGCCCAGGTCTATAGACCGCAACAGCCCAAAGGTCTGGTTCCAGTAAATTAGAATCAATATCTTTCATAATTTTCCCCGAGAATCATTTTAGACCCCATATTTTATTTGCTAGACAATTCATATTATTTTAATATCCATTAATTTCATAATTGCGTCATTTCTATGCAAATCCAACCTTCGCCCGTTGACGACGTCCTTGTTCGAGGTAAAATAGATTGTAAATGGTCAAAATTATACCTATCACTAATAATACAATGCCAATGTGAAAGGGGATCATAGACACTTCCCCTGCAATAATGGGGGTTACTCCCATAGCAATTAGCGCGATTCC
>JABXJT010000023.1 GCA_013375455.1 Candidatus Helarchaeota archaeon
ATGTCGATAATAAAAGTTGAGAATTTAACAAAAGTTTTCAAAAAACATGTTTCTAGCAATTTTATAAAACGATTGCTCTTCCCTAAATATAAAAAATTTAAAGCTGTTGATTCAATTTCATTTGAAATCGAAAAAGGTGAGATATTTGGATTGCTTGGTCCAAACGGCGCAGGAAAAACAACAACAATACTAATGCTTTCTGGATTAGAATATCCAACGGCAGGAATAATACATGTAAATGGGCTAAATATAAAAAATAATTTTAACCAAATTTGTGGAAAATTTAATGTTTTATTTTCAGATAAATTACTCTATAACCGCTTAACTGCTTTTGATAATTTAGTTTTCTATGCGAATTTATACACAGTTGATGATCCAAAAAAAAGAGCAGAGGAACTGCTAAATTTAGTAGATTTAATTCCCTGGAAAGATCAATATGTTGAGAATTTTTCGCTAGGCATGAGAATGAAGTTGGCTCTGGCACGTGCCCTCGTTAATGATCCTGAAATTTTATATCTCGATGAACCAACATTAGGGTTAGATGTAAAAAATGCTGAATTTGTTCGAAAATTTCTTCAAAAATTAGATTGCACGATTTTATTAACAACGCATTACTTGAATGAGGCTATAATGTTATGTAATAGGATTGGGGTCCTCCAAAAAGGGAGGTTAGTACATGTAGGAACACCTGAGGATTTGAAGAAAATTCATGAGGGGCAACGATCATTTCTAATAAATACAAACGATAATCAATCTGCGAAAAAAATTTTGGCAGATAATCCGTTGGTAGAAGAAATAATTGAGAAAAATGAGAATTTAGAGATAAATATAAAACAATGTAATGATTTTTTTGAAATTTTAAATGATCTAAGGGATTATAAATTATATCAATTTCAGGAATTGAAAACTGGTTTAGAGGGTCTTTTCGAAGATGTTGATGATGAATTAGGAGATAATAATTAACTTAAAAATCGAAATATAATTAGAATGATTTAATAATATATTTTATTTTGCTCAAAATATGGCGCCAGTTACGCCAATTTAGATTTCCGCTAAGAATTCCGTAGAGCCCTTGTAAAATCATCCCCTTTCTTCGAATGCTAAGCATGGTTTTTTCTGATACATTTGGCAGGTTTACGGTTATTTCCCACGGATTTATTTCCTTTAAGTTAGGTTTAAGTATGTTATATTTTTTAGCAATTTGATAGAGTTCCGAACCGGGTATTGGGGTGGCATAACCCCATGAAATATTACTAATCATTTTATGTTGAAGGAGATACCTTGCAAACGCAAAGGTGCGTTCGACTTCTGCCGGAGATTCAAATTGAAGGGTATCGTTTTCCTCCCAAATATTGAACATCATGAAAAACCCGTAAGTCTTGACACCAAATTTTTTTAATTTTTGACAAGTATCAATAATAGATTTGATTGATATACGTTTTTTTATACCATCTAGACATCGTTGGTTTCCGCTTTCGATTCCAAGATGAACCATCCAAAAATTAGTTTCGCTCATCGCTTTTGCTAATTCCTCGGGAAACTTATCTGCTCTCAAGTTACATTGAAAATACATTCCCTTCAGATCTAATTTTTGAATTTCATCGCAAACTTCAAGACACCATTTCGTATTAATATTGAATTCATCTGCACGTATGTATATTTCTTGTATCCCACGTTCATAGAGATATTGGACTTCTTCTGCGATATTCTTAGCGCCTCGAGCTCGAATCCAAGGTTTATTTGCTTTCCACACGGGATTAGAGCAGTACGTGCAATTGAAAGGACACCCACGGCTCGTTACGATAGAAGTATCAGGACTTTTTTTCTTGAGCGTTATGCCACTATAATTACGGAAGTTAATTAAATCCCATGCTGGCATTGGGATCGTATCCAAATCATTTATGAGAGGCCGTGGTGGAGTGCGAATAATTTGGCCGTTTTCTTTAAAGGCAATTCCTGGGATATCGTTTAAATCAGGTTTTCCATCCATAAATGCATTTATTAGTTCCTGGCTGGTCACTTCGCCCTCGCCAATTACACATATGTCAGCATCCGAATTAGTTAATATTTCCGCGGGATCTGCAGATGGATGGGCCCCACCACAAATAATTGGTAAAGAGGGGAATTTTTTCTTTACTTGATTAATTATTTTAAATGCAGTTTCTTTAAGTGAGGTAGCAAAAGAGATCCCATATAAATCTGGGGAAATTCGCCTTAATTTTTCAACTTGTTGTCCAAGATTCAAATAAGGTTGAATGTAATACGTCTTTACATCTGGACTCATTTTACGTAGATAGGAGATAAGATACAGAATCCCGATATTAGGAGTGGAAACTGCTTGAGTAAATCGCAAGGATTGCATGGGTGGATCGGCAAATGCAACTTTCAATTTTCGACCTTCTTCACATTAATTGCAAATATATTTTTTTAACTTTGTTAGCGACCTTCTTAACATCATGATATCGTGTTACATATTTAAAACCTGCATTTGCAAGACTTTTTCGCGTCTTAGCATCTGTTAATTTATGTAAGCCTTCAACTATTTCATCCACAGTGCAAGCAGATATATAATCAAATTGAGGATATAATTTTGAGTCGATATAATTAAGAGCTGGTCGTTTTACAGCCCAACTCTCAAGTCCAACGGTGGAAATAATTCCTGATTTAAAGACGCCAATAGTAATATCATGATTTCTATATGCATCTACAATTTTTTTATGGGGAATTTTGGGTATAAATTTTACTTTTTTATTTAATGTTCCAGCTTTTTTGCATAATCGCATTGCAAATTTTAAATCTGCTCCGAATTTAACAGCTTCTAGTAAAACATTTTCATAATCTATTGAAAAAATATTAAATGCTTTGAAAAATGTTAGAGAACCTCGGAGATTTTCCGAAATACTATTTGGATAAAAGAATTTGAGAGTGTCATCATTAGATGAGTAATTTTCCTCCGGAACAAAAACATCTAAATCAATCGGTATTGGAATCCAAATTGCAGTAGGATTAAGTTCTTTTGCTTTATCCATCGTATCTAAATCTGCCACAAAAATTTGATCTGCATTTTTAACATTAAATTTTACGAGATCTCGATATTGCCATTTATTTAAATCAGTTCGTAAATCACTCCCATGACAATGGACAATCACGGGTTTTTTATTAATAAATTTTTTAGTTAATAATGTGATAAATGCATCTTGAAGCGCAACATTCGCATGAAATAATGTTCCTTTGGCCCGAATTATTTTCAATCCGATATTAAATGTTTTATCCCAGAAATTTCTAGTTCGAGTTAGATGTACAATTGGGAAATTCTCCTTTTTCAGTTCCTGTATAATAGTCCTACCATCAAACGCACCGTCATGGACCATTACAACGCATTTCTTTTGAACCATTGATGTTACTTCCGATGATTCTTCATTCATTCCTAAAGAATTTTTTTGCTCAATTAACTTAATAATTAGCGAATTAAAAAATTAAGTGAATTATTAGTTAATCAAATGTATTAGGATTAAAGCAAAGATGCTTGGAATTCTCGGAGCCGGATTGGCAGGTTTAAGTACTGCATATCATTTAAAAAAGAATTATATCCTTTTTGAAAAGGATCGAGAAGTAGGTGGTCTGTGTAAGAGTTTTACGGAAAATAATTACACTTTTGATTGTGCACCACATATATTTTTCACGAGAGATGAATATATTAAGTCATTAATAAATAAACTTCTCGGAAAAAATATAGACACCAAAATTAGAAAAGCCTTCATTTACATCTACGGGAAATACGTGGAATATCCTTTTGAGGCAAATTTAGCGGGGTTACCCGACGAGGTAATTGAAGAATGTATATCAACAGCAATAGAAGCAAAAGAAAATCCAAAGGATTGTCATAGTTTCTATGAATGGATTGTTAATGTTTTAGGTAAAGGTGTGGCCAAGCATTATATGGTCCCTTATAATGAAAAAATTTGGAAATATGATTTGAAACAGATGCATTTTTCGTGGATTGCAGGGCGTGTTCCCTCACCGAACATAGAAGAGATGAGAAAAGGCGCTTCAGGGACTCAAGATAAAGCGTTTGGACCAAATGCGACCTTTTCATATCCAATAACAGGGGGTATTGGGGCAATCCCAAATTCATTCGTGCCTTTTATTAAGAATTTGAAATGCAATGCAGAAGTGGTTAACATTAAACCAAGAAAAAATGAGATAACGATTACTGTACGTGAAAATGATGAGGAGAAAACGTATAATTTTGATAAAATTTTTTCAAGTAGTCCCTTACCAGAACTCTTCAAAATAGTGGAGGATGTGCCCGAGGAAATTTTAAAAGTATCATCGAAATTAGTTCATAATTCAATATTATTTGCAGCTGTTGGGGTCGATAGAGCAAATATTTCGGACAAGCATTGGTTATATTTTCCTGAAAAAGATTATGTCTTCCATCGACTTAGTTTTCCCATGAATCTCTCTGAAAAAACTACACCTGCTAATAAGTCCTCAATCATGATTGAAGTTTCTTATCCGATGAATGGAACAATTGATGTGGAAAAAACGAAAGAATTGATTCATTCAGGGTTGATTAAGGCGAATCTAATAAAAGAAAAAGATATTTTGGAAGTTTTTTATACGGAATTAATAAAATATGCATATGTAATTTATGATTTGAATCACCAAAAAAATGTTTCTAAACTTCATGAATATTTAGTTGCAAAGAATATAATTCCTGTGGGTAGATTTGCACAATGGGATTATATTAACATGGATAGAACTATTTTAAATGGAAAAATTCAAGTGGAGAAATTTGGATGAGCAATGCACCACAATTATTAAATCTAAATAAAATAAATCTAACCACGTATCTATCATATGAGTAGGATCTCATGCCAAAAATCTGGATCGACATAATAACTCCGAAACAAGTACTGTTTTTCAATCGTTTAATCAAAATCCTTCAAGAGAAAAACTATGACGTTTTGGTAACATCTCGCAATTATTATGAATTAAATCAAATGCTTGATATTTTCCAAATAAAGGGCCGAATTGCGGGGAAGCATGGAGGAAAATCACTGAGAGGGAAATTACAGGCTGGCTTGGATAGGGCAATGAAATTACTTGACATTGTTTCTGAAGAACATCCAGATATGCTCGTTTCTTTAACTTCTGATGTTGCGGCTCGGGTTGCATTTGGTTTGAAAATACCTCATATTTCAACAAGTGACTCTCCCTTTGCTATTGCAGTCAATAAACTATCTATCCCGTATGTGAATAAACTGCTGGTTCCTAAAGCAATAGAGTTACAAGATTGGCTTCGTTTTGGGATTACTGTCGAAAATATTACCAGCTACGATGCCGTGGATGCTGTTGCGTGGATCAAATATTTAGAACCAAATCCCGGCGTATTAGGTGAACTTGATTTAGAAAAAGACGATTTAATTGTTCTTTTACGTCCAGAAGAAGCTTACGCGGCATATACCTTAGATTGGGAGATAAAGGAGCCAATTATATATCCTACTATTCGAAAAATATTAAAAAATTTCCCAGATGCAAAAATTGTCACATTGCCTCGATATGAAGAACAATTTAAATTGTTAAAACAAGATTATGCCGATGAGCTTATCATTCCTGACAAGCCCATTGACGTTCCAAGCCTCTTAACGTTCACAAGCCTCATGACGGGATTTGCTGGTACAATTAATCAAGAGGCAGCCATTTTAGGAATACCAACTGTTTCGTTTAGACCCGTCCCCTTGTGGTCTGATTACTATTTAGAAGAGAAAGGGCTGCTTTACATTGCAAAATCACCAGAAGATGCCGCAGATATTTCTCTTAAAATACTAAAAAATAGGGAATCCTATTTAGCAAGTCATAAAGAATTAGCTCAAAAAGCCTTACAAGAAATGGACGACCCAATAGAAAAATTAGTAAATATAGTATTTAATTATTTTAAGCAAGATAAAACGTGACCTTATTTAATGATAGAACTTTCGATTAACTTAGCAATTCTATATGAGGCTTTCCCATCTATACGGTAAGCATATTCATTAATAAATTTTTTACAGGCCACGGCAAGCTTCATTTGAACTTCTTTGTTAAATAAGGCATCTTTAATCGCTGATATAAGCCCTTCTTTTTTATAAACTTCAATAACTGCGCCACGTCCTGCATAGGGATTTAGATTTGGGCTCCCATTGGGAATATAAATAACAATAGATTTATTAAACAGCATCGCTTCTAAACCCACAGTTGAAGTTTGAGTGATTAGAAGATTACACATTTTGAGTATGTCCCAAAGATGGCGACTTGTTATTTTAACATTCCTTAGTCGCAATTCTTGTACAAATGTTTTTGTTAATTCCTTATATTCTTCGTAAAAATTTGGATGGAGCTTAACGACGACTTGACATTTAGGAAAATCTTTCATAGCCCTTAATGTATCCCGAATAAAGACCACATTTTCATCAGATGAATAGCATGAAGTATCGCTTTTGTAATACTGTGTAGCAATGACAATTAATTTTTTTGGGGGTTTAATTCTTAATAAGTGCCATTCTAAATTCTCGAGAAATTCTCGAGAAAAATAATAAATGTCGTAGATTGATAATTTTCTATTTTTTGATTTATCATTCATAAAAATACTTGAATCCCATTTGGGATTACCTGTTACGATTTGTGTTTCAGGTAATTTACCTCGCTTAATAGCCCAATTTTTATGGTAATTACCCCAACAGAAATGCTTATCCGCCTCCTTGGGCATTACATAAAAGCCGCTATAATCGTTAATATATAATCCATGTTGAATAACAAGCGTGGGAATCCCATTATTCCTACAAATTTTCGTCACTGCTCTCTGGGGACCTGGTACATCGTACATAGTCACCAACATAGAAGGCTTTTCAGTTTGGATTAGATTATACATCCCATCAATTAAATTGAGGTAATTTTTTAGATTATAGAAGAATCTTGAAAATTTTTGTGAAAGTAAATTAATTACTGGAATGTTATCGAAAATTAGATTCTCCATTTTTTGTGAATCTCTTCTAAAATTCTTCCAAACCTCTCTCAATTCTGTAATCTTTTCATCTGAAACTTTACCATATGTACTTACAGAATCACTTGTCTCACTGACTGCAATAAATGCTGGATTTTTTTCTAGGGCCTGTTTTATTGATAAATAAATATCTAAAGGAATGTCAAAGAATAAAACTTTATATTTATAATCACTTTTTTCTTTTGTTTTTGCTTTTAGTCCTTTAATCCAGCCCAAGGTTTTAAGGATTATGTCTCTTACAATGTATAGAACATTAGTGCTTCTACTTTTTCTCTCCAGTTTGTTAGACTGATAATATGAAAAATGGATTCCCTTTAATTTTGCTAAATAATTAATCGCCTTAGATAAACACTCATAACGAAGGTGATAAGGGCTATAAAGAGGAATTTTTTTAGGTAGCCATATAGCATCTGTTTTCTCAATGTCAAGAATTGAATTTGCTATTTTTATGTTTCTTAAGGCATCTACGAATATGTGGTAAAAACTATATTCCGCCATTTCTCCTAAAGAGATTCCTATGTAAGTTAATTTTTTATTGATGGTTTTATACCAGTTACAGGCTAAATTTAATACCTCAGAATTTATGTTTTCACATTCTTTTTTATCAAAGTATTCCGTGGGTACTTTGTATGGGATATTATGTTTGCGCAATTCAATCTGAGATTGAAAATCAATTCCTAATACAACAATAGAACTTCCACTTTTTTCAAACTTCGTTAACATTTTAAGAGAGTTTTTCACATCTTCTCTTGTATGAGTTAATAATAGGATTTTCTTTTTATTCTTAGATAATTCATTCATTACTCTCACATACTAAAGAATCAATAATTTATGTAAGTTTTCCAAATCATACTTCCCTATCTTCATTTAAGATGTATTTTCTGAGAAGATTTTCAGCAATTATCCAATCATCCTCTTCATCGATGTCAATAGCAGCGTATTCTGGCATTTCATAGATTCCTATCTTACCAGACAGTCTATTTTTATAAGTTTTAATATTTTTAATTGTATTTATCCAGAATGCGCCATTTTCGACCAAAATTCCAGCAAAATCCTGCCTTCTCGGTCTATTTTTGTAATCGTAATTAATAGGCTTACCATCTTCTGTCCAGAAAAATTTTTTTATTCTACTACACGATAAAATAGAGTCAAAACCCTCATTATAGTATAATTCTATTGCTTTTTCAAAATCCTCAGGTCGAGTAAAAGGAGTTGTTGCTTGAACTAAAATAAAAAGATCTTCATCATTAAAAGAGTGTTTATTAATAAATTCTAGCATTACTGATTCGGTAGATGATTCATCTCTAGCATTTTCTTTGTCTCTTTTATAGATCTTAATTTTTGGAAATTGGAATTCTACGACAACCCTTCTAATTTCTTCACAATCAGTAGCTACATAGATTTCATTTACATTTTTAGCCTCTTGTAACGATTTTAAATTCCAATAAATAAGAGGTTTGCCACATATTTTTTTTATATTCTTCAATGGGATTGATTTACTACCACACCGAGCCGGGACGAAACCGATCGTCTTCATTATTTAATTCTACCTCTGATTTTGTTGGGCTACTTAAAAATCATTATCTTACTCTAAATGATGGTTAATATAGTTAAGAAATTATGTTTTTTTATCACAGAATTCTAAACAAAATTTTAGGGCATTTCATTTGTTATGAATTGATACATTTCTAAGAAAATGGATTTGATTATAAATTCAAATATCAACAACGAATTGAATAACCACGAAAAATTTATTAGAATCTATCGATTGAAAAAAATTAAATTTTTGAGCTTGCTCACGGGTTTTTGAAAAATGAGAATTCTGTTAATTAATCCGCCAATTAGGCTTGGACATAAACCGTCTTTTTTTCCAATCGGTTTGGGTTATATTGCCCAAGTTTTGTTGAATGTAGGTCATAAGGTGGATGTTCTGGACATTAACGCTGAACGACTTTCGAATTCAAAAGTACTCGAAAGAATAGATCTGAAAAGTAAATATGATGTGATCGGGACGGGGGGGCTGATTACCACCTATAAATACTTAAAATGGTTAATATTAAATTTGAAGAAATTTAATCCCGATTCAAAAATCGTCGTAGGGGGAACTGTGGTAAGTGAGCGATCAGAACTTCTCCTTGAAAAGACTCTAGCCGACATAACGGTTATTGGAGAGGGCGATATAACAATACAAGAATTATGTTCTGCATTAGAGAAGGAAAAACCTTTAAACTCTGTAAGAGGGATAGTATATAAAGATGGAGACCAATTAAAAAAAACTAATCCAAGGCCTCTGATAAAGGATTTAGACACACTTCCGTATCCAGCATACGATTTGTTTCCAATGGAAATTTATTTACGCAATATCAGTATATCGGAAATGCTCTATCCTGAATTAGAGATTAACATGATTACGTCGAGGGGATGCCCTTACAACTGCAATTTTTGCTATGATCCGTTTGGACAGGGTATTCGGTTTAATTCAATTGATTATGTAATAGAGCATTTAAAGATGGTAAATGAGAGGTATAAGGTGGAAATTGTCATTATAGAAGACGAAGGATTTACATACAATAAAAAAAGAATTTTCGAGTTTTGCAGAAAATTACGAAAGGAAAAATTGGACATTAAATGGTCATGCCTTGCTCGAGCGAATCACGTTGATAGAGAAATGCTGAGTGTGATGAAAGCACACGGTTGTTTCTGGATTAGTTATGGAATAGAATCTGGTAGTCAAAAAATATTAGATAATATGAATAAAAGAATTACTGTTGCTCAGGGTAAAAAAGCGATTAAATTAACTCAAGATGTAGGATTGACTGTAGTTCCTACTTTTATGTTTGGCTACCCAGGAGAAACAACTGAAACCATCACTGAAACTATTCAATTCTGTAAGGAATTTTTGCTTTATCCAAAATTTTTCTTTACGACACCATATCCTGGAACAAAATTATATGAACAGGTAAAAGATAGAATACTTCAGAAATATGATACGGAAGATAAATTTTTTGAGGTCTTAGGTGATGCTTGGGACTTTACTATTAATTTGACAGACTTTTCGGATGAAACTCTCTTAAAATTAAAAAAGGAAACTGAACGACGATTGCGGAGAATCCCAATCCGTAAAGTACCCCAATATTTTCTTATAAGATACAAGAAATATGGGGTTTTGCTCATCAGGCGAATTATTAAGGATTTTCAAAGATTCTTAAAATTTTTCCTAAAACATTAGATTTCTTAATTAAAGAAGTGAATTATGGGTATATATAATTCTCAAACCTTTTGTATCTTAATTGTTGATGATTTGAAAAAATTAAATTGAAATTTGTCGAATTTTTATTAGATGAATAATTTAAAATCATGATCATATTTATTACATAGAAACTATCGAGTGAGAAATTCTTGTCTAAGCTTATTCCTCCCATTAAATGGCTACCCGCAAAAATAAATACAGAAAAAGTTCACCAAATCTTTAAGAAGGCACGAGAGGAAGGGAAATGGGTAATTCAATTAGTAGTTGGAACAAAACCAGACTTTTACAAACAATATGCACTAATGTATTGGGCAGATAAATTTGACATCCCTCTCATTTTAGTGAATACAGGACAACACTATGATTATTCGTTGGGTTACGGCTTAAAGGAATTTAATATGAAGCCTGTAATCGACCTTCAGATAAGAGGTAATTTGTTAGATAAAACTTCTGAATTAATTTATAAAATGGGCGCGTTAGCGAAATGGTATCGAAAAATCTCTAAAACAATAGTCCTCCCGATTCCTCATGGTGATACTATTAGCGCGGCTCTCACCGCAATAGCATGGTTTTTATCTGTTAGACAAGGGGTGGGACAGAACGAAGCGGGATTGCGATCTATGAGTCCTAATATTATCAGAAATCTTAAACCTCCTTTTACATCAGAATTTTGTGAATCATTCATTCAACAACAATGGAATGGTCAATGGTTTATTATAAGAGACGAACCATACCCTGAGCAATTTGACACGTTCGTTTGCGGGGCCGGGTCTTCTTATTTTTTTGCGCCGCATGAGATCAATGTCAAGCATCTTAAAAGAGAGGGTTACGCGGAGGATCGTATTATTCACGTAGGAAATTCAATAGTTGATACAATAAAATTACATAAGCCACCCCCACAATCAATTTTCGATTTATATCCGATTCTCGATGATTATAATAATTGGATTCGAGTTGATATCCATAGAAGAGGAAATTTGGGCCGTTATAGATTCGTAAATCTTGTTAAAACAATTTCTAAATTACTTGAGGCTGAAATTCCAGTTATATGGATTGAAATGAATGCCACATCTGAGGCTTTAAATTATTATGGATTCAAAAAAAGAGTTCAAGGATGGATTAAAAAATATAAGAACTTTCTTTTTACACCTCTTTGGAAGAGTTATGGTAACGTTTTAGAATTTTGGAAAAGTGGAAAATGCTTAATGGAATTTACGGATTCAGGAAGTATTCAAGAGGAGCTTAATGAAATTTCAGATACTATCTGTTGTACAATGCGTTTTTCCACTGATCGACCTGAATCTGTTTTTGATGCGCATTCGAATGTATTAATTCCACCCTTCTCTGACGAGTTCATGGTTAATCTTATTAATTACATTTACAATTCGGATTCTTTACAGAAAGGAATGAAAAATTCCAAAAAAATCTATGGGGAAGATGTGGGAAAAAAAATTTTCCAATATTTAATTGGGGAAATGAACTCTAAGGCGAATCCATTTCGATGGAACCATCAAACGCTTTTCAAACTTCCTAAAGAAGAAGAAGATTTTGATTATTTATAGGATTAATATATGATTTAGGTTCGAATCGAAAATTTTCTTTTTATTCAAGCTCTTTAAAAATTTGATTTAATCGTTCTACTGCAATTATAAATCCTTCACCTCTATTTTGATGCCCCAACCATATTTCCGGGATGATCCCTTTATTATAATCTTTAAAATAAGACAAAACTCTCTTGAAATCTATTTCACCTTCTAAGATTTGCAATCCTTCACCATCAGTTCCTATAGAATCAGATATATGAAAATGTTCAATATAGGGAAGGACTAATTCAATATATTTATAAAGATCTTTGTTGTTTGCTTTGCAATACATATCTGCATGGGATAAATCGAAACAAAATCCGCGACCTGTCTTTTTACAATAATATAGAACCTCGCTAGCATCAATTAGAGAATTACTCAACCATTGACCGCCAAAAAACCATGGAAATGGAGGCATATTCTCCACTAACATCATAACTCCTTCAGAGTCCAGTTGATTAAGAGATTCAATCATGGTTTCTATCAGATTATCTCGGTCTTGTATAGGATCATCAAGACTCCAGCCACCCGGATGTATAATGATTTTTGGTATAGTTTTTTTATCAAAATTTTTGGAAATTTTTCTGGTGAGATTAATAGTTCGCTGGTATACATCTATAGACAATTTTCTGACACTATCATCTTTTGTACATAAATCCAACAGATAATCTTTCCAGTATTCGGGTGCATGAACACATAATTGTTGGATATAGTGTTTATCTTTAAGTTCAGAATTATCATAATCAAATTCTAAATCTTTATCTGATAAATGAAATTCTAATAAATCAGGATTGCTCTGCACGACATCATCAATATCATGGAATCTTACAATTAAACCCCATCGTTTCTTCAAACCCTCAGCAACTTTTCGGTATTTTGTTTCACCAAAATCGCGTTGGAGAATATATTCATCTTCTTTAATGTCGCGTTGGGCTTTTTTGCCTATTAATTCGTATATGCGCTGTGGAGATATACCTTTTCCGGGACTCTTAGTCTTTAGATTCTCCTCGGTAAAGGTTTCACCTTTTTTGATATCTCTTCCTGCAACGATCGATTTAGCCAAGACTTCGCGATTAACTATCTCACCTCGTGTGATATATCTCTTCTCATATCCCATGGCTAATTCGATATTTCTAATATCCCGTACAAGCTTAATCAATCCAGCAGGTTCCAAACTAGCAGCATGGTCCGGGCCTACCATAGTTCTATCAAGTGTAAAATGTTTTTCAATAATACAAGCTCCCGCCACAACAGCGGCTTCAGAGACGGCAATACCGCGTTCATGCCCGGAATAGCCGATAGGGACGCCATACTTTTTTAAGGTATTCATGAACCTTAAATTTAGGTGTTTAAAAGGTGCCGGATAGGTACTGTTACATTGTAATAATGCAAAATTAGCTTTTAATTCATTTAAAAAATTAACTGTTTTATCTATTTCACTCTGACTCCACATGCCTGTGGATAATATTACCGGTTTTTTCTTTGAAACAATATATTTTATTAAACTGAAATTAGTCATATCTGCTGATGAAACCTTATATGCAGGGACATTTAGTTTTTCAAGAAAATCCACGCTTTTCTTATCCCAAGGGGTGCACATGAAGATGATACCCTTTTCCTTACAATATTTTGTTATTTCATTGTATTCTGAATCTTTTAATTCAAACTTTTTTAAAATAGGTATTAAATACTGAAACGGCTGCTCTGAATTATTCGGATTATCGATTATATCTTTTTTATATACTTCAGAGAGCGTTCTCTTTTGAAACTTAACAACATCCACTCCTGCGTCACATGCAATGTCAATTAATTTTTTAGCGATCCGCAAACTCCCATTATGATTTATCCCTGCTTCAGCAATGATGAAAGCTGGATATCCAACACCTATTTTCTTGTTATTTATTTCCAGAGTTTTCAATTCAATAGCCTCATTCTGATTTTTTGAAAAGGCCTTGGTAATAAAGGGTGGAGATTGAAATCTATTATTAATATTTTATTTAATATATTTATAAGATATTATAAATAAGACGATTCAAGTAATTATATTTACAGATAAACAGTTATTCCTTTTGAACTGAAAAATTGGATAAATTTTACCGTTTTGAATTTAAAAAAATCAGAAAACGATTAAACTTTTATTGGATTTACCTCCAAATTAATTAATCAAGAATTTTAAGCATAAAAAAATTCTTTTTTGATGAAAAAATCTTTATCCTTAAACTGAAACTATCTTAAAATCGAATTGCTCATAGATGCATAATTGAATTATATTTGAATAAATAGAGCTGAAAAACGATGTTAGGAAAGAGATACGAAAATAACGGTAAGGCAACATTAAAATTGAACGCAATTCAAAAAAAAGTTAAAAGGAAAATTGACTTAAAGGTTAGACAGAAGATTTATCAGTTTGAATCGGTACTATGTGGTATTTGTAATAATAATGAATTTGAGAAATTAGCAAAGAAGGACCGTTATGGGCTATATATGCCGGTAGTTATTTGTAAGCGGTGTGGATTAATTCAAACAAATCCCAGAATGACCCAAGATTCTTATAACCGCTTTTATAATGAAGAATATCGCAGCTTATATGTTGGAGAGAGAACTCCCACCCAAGAATTTTTTTTATATGAATATCAAAAAGGAAAAAGAATTTACTCTTTTTTAGAGAGGACAAAAATTTTGAATAAGGTATCCTCAAATCCATTTGTCTTAGAGGTTGGTTGTGGAGCAGGGGGTATATTACATTATTTTAAAAAGAAATTGTGTCGTGTGCAAGGTATTGATATCGGGAAAGAATATATAGAATATGGAAAAGAAAAATTCGGATTGGATTTAGTTGTTGGTACATTATCTGAAGTTGTATTTGATAAATCGCCCGATATTGTTATATATTCCGATGTTATAGAACATATTTTATTTCCAAAAGAAGAATTAAAAAGAATAAAAGGAATTTTATCAGACCGTGGAGTATTATATATAGAATTACCAGGTGTAAAAAATTTATATAATAGTTATACAAGTTATAGTAGAGATTTTCTTCGTTTTCTCCAAAATGCTCATATTTATCATTTCACGCTTACTACTTTAAATAATTTATTAAAAATAGGGGGCTTTCAATTAATTTTAGGGGATGAAACTATAAAAAGTATTTTTAAAAAATCGGAAACGAAAGATTTAGACTTAAAATTCAAGAACGATTATAACGCGGTGATGAAATTTTTGTATAGTTTAGAAAAGTTCAGAAGACTCTATAAATTCCAAAAATTTTTTCAGAATTTAAAGAATTTCCTTACGAAATCTAAAACCAAGGATTTAAAACAAATAGTGAAATCTATAAGAAGTACAATCTAAAAACGGATTTTAAAGAGATCATTATTCTAATTCTCGAGTTTCTAAATTAAAAATATTAATTTGACTCGACAATCTTCCAGATTTTAAAAATGTACTCGAAATTTTTAATTTATTGTTAATTTCAGACAGAATTTGGAATGATGGAATTCCTGTTGATGGGCCACCACCCCAACTTCCGGTTGCACTTCCAGGATTTAACAAAAGGATATGATTGTGTAATCTAACAGATTGTGCATGGGTGTGCCCAGATATAAGAATATCAACCCGCATTTTATAGGCAATTTTAGCTAATTGCTCGGGGCTACCCCGAGGGCGAATTCCTGTCCCGTGAATCAGCCCAATCCTATATTTATCTAATTCAACAAGTATTGAACGTGGAAACTCTCGAGATCCAAAATAATAATCCATATTACCAATTACATTTTTAACAGGGGCTATTGATTGTAGTCTATTGAAGATTTCAGGGTCCGTTAAATCACCCGTGCATAAGATTAAATCAAATTTAGAATTTTGAATTTTTTGCATAATCTCAAAGGGAATTTCTTTTTCTCTGTCAGGAATGTGAAAATCGCCGATCACAAGCAGAATCATAAAGAAACCCGAACGTAAGGGAAATTATGAAGTTTGGGAAAATATTCGCTCAATCGCAGCAATCCCTGAACCTGGTTGAAAATCGAACCCGAGTTTATTAAGCGCTGTTTCAAGGGCACTAAAAGTAATTAAAATATCCTTTTCTTGGACCACGTTCATATGGGCAATTCGAATGATTTTATCTTTTAATTCCCCTTGTCCACCTGCTATTAGAATTCCCAATTCTTTCATTGAATTAATAATTTCTTTACCATTAATTTTAGGAGGAACTTTGATTGCTGTCACCGTGTTTGAAGCATATTCTTCTTCTGCAAATAATTCTAATCCTAAGGCTTTAGCTCCAACTCGAGTAGCTTTTGCCATTCGTCGATGACGTTTCACTCGGTTTTCAAAACCCTCTTCAAACATCATTTTAAGTGAAATATTCTGCGCAATTATAAGAGGTATCGAAGGTGTAAGTGGGGTATCGCCCCTTTCATTGAACCACTGCTTATATAAAGTTAAATTAACGTAATATGAATGAATATTTGTTCGTTTATTAATTATATCCCATGCTCGTGACCCAACCATAATAAATCCTAGACCTGGAGGAATGCCTAAGCACTTTTGGCTTCCCGTTACTAAAACATCAAAATTCCATTTGTCCGGATAAACATAATCCCCACCTACTGAGGTTACACCATCAACAATTAGGATTTTATTGTATTCACGGACTATTTTACCTATTTTCTCGCCTGGATTGATTATTCCAGTGGAAGTTTCATTATGACATATTGTGACGAATTTTATGTCTGTATTTTTATCGAGTATTTCAATTAATGGCTCTTCTTTAAGTTCTTTAGTTAAAATGTATTTTTTGAGATAAATTTCAGCGATTATCCAATCATCCTCTTCATCGATGTCAATGGCGGCGTATTCTGGCATCTCATAAATTCCTATTTTGCCAGATAGTCTATTCTCATTTCTTTTAATATTTTTCACTCTATTTATCCAAAAAGCTCCATTTTCAACCAAAATACCACTAAAATCTTGTCTTCTCGGTCTATTTTTAAAATCGTAATTAATAGGAATTCCTTGATCTGTCCAGAAAAATTTTTTTATTCGACTACAGGATAATATAGAATCGAAATCCTTTTGGAAACATAATTCTACAGCCTTCTCAAAATCTTCAGGTTGGGTAAATGGAGTTGTTGCCTGCACTAAAATAAAGAGATCTTCATCATCAAATGAGTGCTTATTAATGAATTCGAGCATAACAGATTCAGTTGATGAATCATCCCTAGCATTTTCTTTATCTCTTTTATAGATATTAACCTTTGAAAAATTGAAATTTTTAACAACTTCGCTTATTTCTTCGCAATCAGTAGCTACAAAAATTATATCAACGTTCTTTGCTTTTTGTAACGCTTTTAAATTCCAATATATAAGGGGTTTTCCACATAACTCTCTAATATTCTTCAAAGGAATTGATTTACTACCGCATCTAGCCGGAATGAAAGCGATAATCTTCATTATTCATTCTACCTTGAGTTATTATTACTTAGCCTGAGTCAAAATTCTCTTCTGACCGACAAAATCTCCGTTCTTATCGACTTTAAGTTTTTCGCGTGAATGCGGTTTAGTGTCGGGAGTTAGTGTTGGAAGTGTTTGGGCGACCGCATGGCTCCAGGAAGCTCCATTCGGATGGAAGCAAGAGCGATGACTAGCATACAGAGGCATTTTAATGCTACATATTTTTGAATATTTCGCAACCCCTTGAAATTGTGAGATTCAAGAAATATATCTTTCTTCAAAGTAGCGAACTGCTGTTCGCTTGCGATTCGTATCCAATAAATTTGTTTAAATTCTTTCTGGTCGTGAAGGACGAGACAACATCTCCTATATTCCTTCTGCCCTTTCGCTTACGGTCGGAACAAAATCTGAAATGATACGCCTTCCTCCTTTAACGAGCCCAGGAGATAAGCACCAGATTCTACAAATAAAAGAGCTATTATCCGAGTTAATAAAGCACTCGCACCTAAAATATACCTATATTTTGGCAGATGGAATCTTTGACACGCAGGAGATTCAGCAAATCATCTTGGATGACTTTAATAAGTTACCAGTGATCAAGTATAATCTCAAGAAGTCTAAAATTAAATGCCTTGAGGAATTGCCAAACGGGAATTGGCGCTTCTTTAATCCAGTGCTGGCAGTCATTTCTGCCTACCATAAAAAGTATAATGACCGAACTGCTGTAGAACGCTTCAATGGACGGCTAAAAGACGGGACCTCCATCCGCCGATCTAACGTGCGTGGCCATCAAAAGAACCATAAATTCGTTTACTTTGGCATTTTAGCAATGCAAATAATAACACTAACCCTCCAGTATCTCATTAAAAAGATACAAAAAATATATCAAACATCTTTAACGAACTTCCTAGGAGGTAATAACGAAATTAAGAATAGAAAAATATTGAAAATATGCAATTGCAACTTGATAAGCAAGATACTTCTCTAAATTTTGCTTAATAGCCAAAACGTAAATTCAGGGCAAACTATCGACAAAAAAAGTTAAATTTTTAGTTTTGTAATCCCCTCTAATAATACATATTAATATCAAAATATATAACTGAAAAATCCTTAATACAAATGATACTTCTAATGCTATTAGAGATTTACATAATATTCAAATCCAGAAGTGAAAAGTCAGCGGATGGAAATTGGATAAAGATAACCAGTATAAAAAAAGGATTCAGAATTTAAAATCGATTATATCTAAATAAAAATGGTCATAACTTAATAGTTCATAATAAAATAAGGTATCTGATTCCTTTAGCTTATTCATAATTTATGATTAAATATAAAGAGTTTTTAGAAAATGAATGTATTAATAACAGGAATTACCGGTTTTGTCGGCTCGCATCTCGCGGATCTATATCTAGAAAAAGGATATAATGTGTTTGGAACTAAAAGATGGCGTTCGAGGTTGGATAACATTTCACATATTATTGATCAGATAAAATTGATAGAATGTGATATAACAGATGCTTATGCCATAGAAAAAGCAATTGAACAATCAGAACCAGATGTTATTCATCATATGGCAGCTCAATCTTTCGTTCCTGCATCGTGGGCAAATCCAAAATCGACTCTAGATATAAATATCATGGGAACTTTAAATATTCTTGAAGGAACACGCAGAGCAAAATTAGATTCAATCGTTCAAATCTGCGGTTCGTCTGAAGAGTATGGAATGGTAAAACCAGATGAAATTCCGATAAAAGAAACTAATCCATTACGACCTCTTTCACCGTATGGAGTCTCAAAAGTCACTACAGATTTACTTTCAATACAATATCATCAGAGTTATGGTCTAAAAGTCGTAGTTACGCGCGCTTTTAATCACACGGGTGCTCGCAGAGGTGAAGTTTTTGTTTGTAGCAATTTTGCCAAACAAATCGCGTTAATAGAAAAAGGAATTCAGAAAGTAATTAATCATGGAAATTTAAAAGTGATTAGAGATTTTACAGATGTAAGAGATGTGGTCAGAGCATATTATTTAGCATCAAAGGATGATAAATGTGTGGGAAAGCAACTGAATATTTGCTCTGGAAAGGGTTATAAAATTTCAGAAGTTTTAAATATATTAAAAAGTTATGCAGAAGTTGAAATTAAGACCTCGTTTGATGAATCACGGAGTAGGCCAAGTGATGTCCCAATCTTAATTGGTAATTACGACCTGTTCAAGTCTATAACTGGTTGGAAACCAGAAATTCCAATAAAAGATACATTATCAGTTTTGCTAGATTATTGGAGAACCAATATAAAGATACTTTATCAGTTTTGCTAGATTATTGGAGAACCAATATTTAAAAACAATTTTTTTCAAAGAACCAATTAAATTAGAATATATATTACAAAAGAAGGATTAAAAATAAGAGTATCGAAGGTAATAAGAAATTAATTTATTACCTTTTTTTGAATGCTATTTATTATGAGGATTTTTTTAAATAACTCTTTTAAAAATTCGAGGACTTCAGAAAGATTAAATTTGTTTTTGCCATTAAGGCGATCTATGCGCCCGCGCGCGGGCAGGGAATCCGTTCATCGCAGCATTCGCACTTCACCGGATGGACTGGATATCGTCTTTTCATCATCGCAATTATTAGTCATTCGTAACTGCGTTTGATTAGAAGATATCCATCCTCAAAATTTTTAAATCTTGATGCAAAAATTAAATCGAAAATTGAAAATTTATCGAGAATTTGATGTATTCCTGTTATTTTAAGTGGTATTTTATAAAGGAGGTTATCAATAGATGTTCGATATTTTCTATTAACGGAGCCAACGAAAAGGGGAAAGTATTCAGCGATTAATTTAGCTCTAAAAAATTCAAAAAAGACTGATGTTTTAATTTTTTAAAGTGCGGATGTAATCTCAGGCTTTGGCGTTTATGTCGATCAGAGACCGATTAAAATATATAATTAACGATATTATAAATAGTAATTAACCCGCCTGTCCCAATTAAATCGTAATGGCTATTTACATTTATTCTTTCTAGTACTTTAACGTTCGAGAGTCGTTCAGCGTTTATGTCCAGAACATCTACTTTATGAACTTCATTTAATAAAATTTGAGCAATATGACCTAAACCGATTGGAAAAAAGGAGGGCTTATGTCCAAGCCTGATTGGTGGATTAATTAGCAGTATTTTCATTTTCCATTACCTTAAAGAAAATCCTAAAGCTCATTTTTTTAATTTACAGAACGTGCCCTTAAAGGGTCATTATATAAATACTTGAAATGGTTAATTCCCCACCGGTGCATAGGATTAAATCAAATTTAGAATTTTGAATTTCTTGCATAATCTCAAAGGGAATTTCCTTTTCTCTGTCGGGAATATGAAAATCGCCAATCAGGAGCAGAATCATAAAGAAACCCGAAGAGTAGAGAAATTATGAAGTTTGGGAAAATTCTTGTTCAATCGCAGCAACTCCTGAACCTGGTTTAAAATCGAACCCAAGTTTATTAAGCGCCGTTTCAAGGGCGCTAAAAGTCACTAGAATATCTTTCTCTTGGACCACGTTCATATGGGCAATTCGAATAATATTACCCCTTAAGTTCCCTTGTCCACCTGCTATTAAAATTCCTAATTCTTTCATTGAATTAATAAGTTCTTTAGAATTAATTTTGGGCGGAACTTTAATTGAAGTCACCGTGTTTGAAGCGTATTCTTCTTCTGCGAATAATTGTAATCCCAAGGCTTTAGCTCCAACTCGAGTTGCTTTTGCCATTCGTCGATGACGTTTCATACGATTGTCGATTCCTTCCTCAAACATCATTTTAAGAGAGACGTTTTGGGCAATTATGAGAGGCACGGAAGGAGTAAATGGCGTATCGCCTCTTTCTGCAAACCATTGTTTATAAAGAGGTAAATTAACATAATATGAATGAATACTTTCCCTTTCATTAATTATTTCCCACGCACGTGGTCCCACCATAATAAATCCAAGTCCCGGGGGAATGCCCAAGCATTTTTGGCTTCCCGTTACTAGGATATCAAAATTCCATTTGTCAGGATAGACATAATCCCCACCTACTGAAGTTACTCCATCCACGATTAGGATTTTTTCATAGTCTCTTACAACCTTACCGATCTTTTCGGCAGGATTAATTATACCAGTTGAAGTTTCATTATGGCAGATGGTTACAAATTTTATGTCCTTATTCTTATCAAACATTTCAACTAAAGGCTCTTCTTTAAGTGCTTTACCCCATTCTATGTTCAGAACAATAGAATCGCCCCCATACGCATTCGTGATGTCTTGCCATCGTTCTGAAAATTTTCCCTGAATGACGTTAAGTACCTTATCACCTGGTTGCACTAAATTGGCAATTGCTGAATCCATTGCAGATGTGCTTGACCCCGTAAAGATAAAGGCATCGTTTTTAGTGTCAATTAACTTTTTAAATAGCTCTAATGTTTCATTGTATAACTTTTTAAATTCTGGAGTACGATGCCCTATGAGAGGTCGAGCCATTGCAGCATATATTCTTGGATGTGTTTTCACGGGGCCCGGAATCATTAACAACATCGTATCATTATCAATCATAGAAAAAACCTTCTGTATTTATCACAAAGGTTAATAACAAATGTTAAAAATATTTCTAATTGCCTTCAAAAAATGAGCAAATCTTAAAAAGGTATTTTCATGCAAGAGCCGATCATCACTCTCCTAACAGATTTCGGCGAGAGAGATCCTTATGCAGGAGCTATGAAAGGAGTAATTCTATCCATCTGTCCAAATGCAAAAATAATTGATTTATCGCATAATATTCAGAGGCATAATATTAATGAAGGGGCTTTTTTTCTATTTTCAGTTACAAAATACTATCCAAAAAATACAATTCATCTTGTGGTCATTGACCCAGGGGTTGGGTCTGAAAGAAAGTCTCTAATAATTCAAACTGAGAACTATTTTTTTATGGGTCCCGATAATGGAGTGCTATCTTTAGCTGCAACGAATGATGCAGTCAAGAAAGTCATTGAAATAAACAATCCTGATTATTTTCTTACCCCTATTTCAGACACGTTCCACGGACGAGATATTTTCGCACCCGTTGCAGCGCATCTCGCTAATAACGAGCCGCTTGAAAAATTCGGGCCCTCGAACCAAAACTGGATTCAAATTAAATTTCCTGAAGTTCAAATTAATGAAACAGAAATTCGTGCGGAAATCATCCACATCGATAGGTTTGGAAATTTAATAACAAATATTTCGCGAACACTTTTCCAGAAAACTCACGGACTCCAAAAAAAATCCATTGATCTAATTATAAATGCCCAGAAATTGAATATTCCATTATGTTCTTCTTATAATCAAGTAAAATTAGGAGAAATTTTAGGGATATTTGGTAGTACTGAGTTTCTAGAGATATCAAAGAATCAAGCCAGTGCAGCAGATGCCCTAAATTCACACGTACATGATAGGATTTTGGTTAAAATAAGTTAATGTTTCAATGTCGTATCAGTAATCTGTTGGATTCGTTCTAAACCAGAAATTTCTTTGATGACATTCGCAACACTTTTAGGTACGAGTTCTTCCCAGTTTTCGTTATTAAGGATTCTACTCCGAACTACAGTTGCGGTTAAAGTTTCTCGATTGTAAAGCTTATGAGATTTTACATTTATTTTACTCTCAACTAGTAATCGCTTGACAAGAGGATTATGTGTAAATGCAATATCGAAGGTAGGGACAGATGTTACTAAATGAGCCACCCATATACGGTTATCATTAGTATCCATTAATGGGATTATATAAAAGTGGTTTAAATCGAATCCTTTCTCAACAAGAGCTGCATGTACCATCATAATGCGCTCCCCCGCTGTAAATGGATTGTTAAGTGAGTGACTATACTGAGCACTTCCAATTAAAATAATTAATTCATCGACTTCCTTAGAAATGAGTTCGATGCCTTTCAAATGGCCTAAGTGAAAAGGTTGAAATCGTCCAATCAAAAGACCTCTCTTAGCCATCCCTTCTCAACTCGCTATTTTTTAAGGATTTTTTCATTAACTAAATATTTCTCGAGATTTATTTTATTATTATGATTTATAATGATTTTTTCTTTTTTAAGAAGTTCGACCTTAGCTTCAGTTCCTTTTGCAAAACCCCCAACAAAACCATCACTTCTTACAACGCGGTGGCAAGGAACTACTATTGGGAAGGGATTTTTGTTCAATGCATTCCCAACTGCACGCGATAAATGAAGATCCCCAAGTAATTTAGCCAATAAACCATAAGTAGCGATTTTTCCTTTAGGAATTTTCTTTGTCAATTCTAAAACTTTTTTTTGGAAAGTAGTCAATTTAGAATCTTCGAGTGACATAGATAATCAAGCGGAAATAATATTAAAAAATATATAAAGATAAGGGTTTTAACATGAATAGTGACTTCGTTAAAATTGATGGCTCGTTTGGCGAAGGTGGGGGATCTATATTACGGCTCTCATGTGCATTATCAGTTTTAACTAAAAAGCCAGTGAGAATTTTTAATATTCGGAAAAATAGACCTAAACAAGGCTTACGAGCACAACATCTGGCGGGATTGCAGGCACTTGCAGAAATTTCAAATGGGACTTTGGAGAATGGAAAAATAGGAGCTACGGAAATATTTTTTATCCCAGGTAATGTTAGCGGGGGTAGTTATAAAATACGAATTGGTACTGCAGGTAGTATAGGCTTGATTTTACAAATTCTCCAATTAGCCTGTATCCGCGTCACGGGTCCAATTGAAGTCCAGATTGAAGGAGGAGCAACCTTTGGCTTATGGGCTCCAACGCTCCCATTTTTGGAGCACGTTTTGATTCCCCAATTAAAAAGTATAGGTTATGAGATAGAAGTTAAAGTGCTCAAACATGGGTTCTACCCAAAGGGAGGAGCAAGAGTTTCCTTCCAAATCAACCCAGTGGCTAGGTTACAACCCATAAAATTGGAAAACTTTGGAGAAATATCCGAAATTGGTGGAATATCAATCGCGAGTTTTCATTTAAAGAACAGAGATGTTGCAAAACGGCAATTAAAGGCAGCAAAAAATGTAATTCGTAAAAAATTAGGAATAAATCTATGGATTGATGAGGAATACGTGGAAGCACTTAACCCAGGTAGCGGAATTTGTCTTTGGTTGAAAACGAATTCTGGAGTGATTTTAGGTTCTGATATAATTGGAGAAAGAGGGAAACCTTCGGAAAAAATAGGTTCGGAATGTGCTAGATATCTTTGTGAAATTGTCCAAGCTAAAGCGACTGTTGATAAGTTTTTCTCAGACCAAATAATTCCCTTTATGGCACTTGCATCAGGGATGTCTGTTATTAAACCGAATGAACTTACAAATCACACGAAAACGAACATTTGGCTAATCGAGAAATTTTTAGAGAAAGAGTTTGATGTAAGATCCATAGATTCACTATATGAAATTACAATCAAGAATAAATGATTCGTAAGGAGAATTAAGCTCCTTCAATGAGTTCTTCAACAAATATTTTTAACATATCATAATTTGCGGCGTCCGTTGCTACCATAGGAACGATGGGTAACTCATATACCTTTCGAATTGCTTCTACATCAACAGCGCCCGACGCATCTTGTTTGTTAGCAATTACTCCATAACGTGCATTTGGGAGGGTTGGCTTAATTATATCGTAGATTTTTCGGGTG
The DNA here is from genome assembly GCA_013375455.1 of Candidatus Helarchaeota archaeon. Next base: position 25,020 of record JABXJT010000023.1, read on the forward strand.
GCCATCATATCTTTAAATTGAGAACTTGTAACAAAAAGAACGACATCTGTATTGCTCAAGAATTGAGTTTTGCCTGCTTCAATCATATCGTTCGGCATTGTAATTAGTAATGCAGCATATTTATCAGAAATTGGTCCCTTCTTCATCATCATTTCGGACTCTTCCGTTTGAGGACCCGAACCACTTGCTCCAGAGAATAATAACTTAAGAGTCGTGCGTTTTCCTGCGTTTTTCGCCCCAACAAATGCAATCTTGACCATTTCTTTCTGAGTGGCACTGGCAGGGGTTGTTTTTTCCGGAGCTGTGGGTACCGTGACTGGAGCCGCTTGCGGTGCAGTAGCCAGAACAATCTGATCCAAAGCTGATAGAGCCTTATCAACTTCAGTTTTGAACGGCTTAAAGAGCGAAGGATCATCTTTTCCTTCTTTTATAACATTAAAAAATTTCTGAGCAAAAGCAACTTTCATATTTTCAATGGCTTGAACGATTGGGACTGCATTATCATTTTTATCGGCACAAACTACAAAGAGTAAATCATCATAACCGCTATAAATAAATTGTATTTTCCCGATCAACTGATTTCCTGAGTCATAATCTTCTATTGAGGGAATAATAGAAATAAACTTTTTGATTAAAGGTGAATCATTGTCCAATTGACCAAATTTCTGATTGTAAATGGTCTTTCCCGTTGGCTGAAAATTTATTAATTCAGTTAAAACCAAAAAAAAACTCCAAATCACGTGCTCACTCCATTGCAATATTTATTTATCTGCCTTTAGATCATCTACAGAAACTTGTTTTAAAATCTTTAGGTAGGGGGGTTTTTTTTTCTGATTGAGTATAAACGAAATAAATCAATTTAATACAAAAAAATGACATAGAACGAAAAAAGAAGATAAAATTTCAGTCGAAAATTATAAAAGCTCCTCTTTTTGTTGTTTGTACTCATCAAAAATATTCTTAAGGTGAGGGAGGAGTGGTTGGAGATCTTCAAACAAAAGCAAAGCATCCCCTTTTATATCGATATAGCATATCATAAAAATTTTCTCATCAATGGTAACACTTAATAAATGCCCTTTTCCCTGAACATTAGTTGCCACTAAAACATCTGAAGTTGCTTTAATAGTTGCATACTTCATGTCATTAATAATAACCGCGGGGGCTTCAGCTTTCCAATCTCGAATCAATTTAATGACATCTGATTCGATACTCCAATCTGAAGTCTCAAATTGAACTTCTCCATTGGAGGTAATAAAAGCCATATCCGTAATTTCATCAAAGCGGCTAGTAAGTTCAGAGTAAAATTCTATTAATTGATCATTTCGTTGTTTATCAATTTGTTCTGCAGGAGTAAGAGGACGATTACCTAATAATCCATCTACTTTATGAGACGGCCCCATAGCAGCTTCTGCTGGTTGCCTATAGATGGGTGATTCCTGTAATGGGCGGGAGGCGTCTAATAATGGTTCTCCGGATGGTACTAGCACTTCCGGTTCGATCTGAGCTGAGACCTGAGCGACTAATGCTTCAAGACGATCGATATGAACTTGCTGTTCAGCTCTGAATTTTTCAGATTCTTCCAATTTATGTTTAACATCATATAATTCCGTTTGGATGGTAAGGATATAAGATTCATAGGTTTTTTTCTGTTGGAGCATAGCCTGGGCATCCGCAGTTTTCTCGATTTCCGAATATTTTTGTTCTAATTCGGTATGCTGTTGTTTTTCCCATTCAAGATTTTCTTCAAGTGCATCAATCCGCTCTTTTAACTTATTTACCTCTTCGATTCTCGAAACAGCTTTTTTCGTTTTCTCGACTTGAGAAATTGCACTTTCAAGATCTACTTCTGATTCAAGATCTTCAATCATTTTTTCAGATCGACTTAGATCTTTTTCTAATTTCTTAATATTTTTCTCTTTATTTTTTATTTCAGTCTTTTGCTTATTTATTTCCGCTTTTAATTTGTTAATTTCAGACTTATTCTTCTCAATTTCACTCTTATTTTTCTCAAGACCGCTATTTTGCTTTTTAATCGAGGACTGTAAGTCTTTTATTTTGGCATCCTTTTCATTCATCATTAAGTTTAATTTATTCTGTTCAGCTTCTGATAATTTTCCTTCTAGACCATCAATCAAGAGTTTAGTATCGGCTTCAGGTGAGGTTGTAGAAGGGAGTATTTTGACTCCTTCTTGTGATTCCAAGGCCTTAACTTTTGTGTTTAAATTTGAGATTTCCTTCTTTAAAATACTTATAGTTTTATCTTTATTTGTAAGCAATTTTTCATATTTTTTTGTTTCAGGGCTTACTTCCTTTTTACTCTCAAGCTCTGTAATTTTGTTTTCTTTTTTATCTAGTTTTGATTTTAGATCTTTTATGGTATTTTGGTATAGATCAACACCCACTTCTGTTTCTTCAACCTTTTTAGCTAAATCTTCTATCTTTTCCGTTTTATTCCTGACTTCCTCATCCTTTTTCTCTACAGAATCTTCTAGCTCAGTAACTTTCACTAGTAACTCCTGTTTTTCGACCTCAATCTTTTCAAAAGATATCTGTAGTTCATCGATTTTTCCCTTTTGTTCTTTTATTTGATCATTTAAGGAGGTAATTGTTTCATCTTTAGATGCTATATCAGTTTGGGCATCCTTGATGTTCTCTGCGATGTCCGTCGTTTGCTCCATTAACTCTTCTAGTTGGGAGGTCCGCTCAGCAACTTTGGCTTTCGATTCCTTAAGCTCCTTTTTTAATTCCTCAACAGTTGAATTTAGTGAATTGATCGTTTCTTCCTTATTTTGAAGTAGTTTTTCAGATTCTTTCAATTTTTCACTGATTGAATCAAAGGTATCTTGCTTTTTTTCAAGGGAAGATTTTGTTTTTGTTAAACTTGATATTTCATCATTTAACACTTTGATTTTCTGTTTTTGGTTAGCAATAAGTTCCTTACTTTTCTCTAATTCTTTCTCGAGGGCTTCGGTAGCAAGACTCTTTATTTTTTCTTTTAATTCTAAAATTTGATTCTTGAAATCCGTGTTTTCAGCCGTTAATTCATCAATTTTTTTACTAGAACTCTCGATCTCACGTTCAGATTTCATATTTGTACTTTTAGCCGAAGCTAGCTCCTTCTCTAGTTTGGAAATGCGTTTTTTTCCGAATTCTATTTCTTTTTGTTGTTTTTTTACCGTATTTTTAAGAGATTCAATGCTCTCCTCGTCTGACATAGATTTACCTCAGAAGATAATACTACATGAGTAATAATGATTTAATGATTTAAATGGTTTTATTTTCTATTCAAAGATGAAGAAATTGTTAATCTGGAGTATTGGCAAGTTTTCTTAAAACGGTTGTTAGCGATTTATCGATTTTTTTGCTGAAAGCTACAAATTTTTTATCTAAGCTTTTTAATCTATCATCTAACTTGGAGATGACTAAGTCTTTTTGGATTTTTTTCAGGTCAATTCGAAGATCTTCGGCAAAACTCAATCTTTCATTTAATTTCTTGATTTCCATGGCGACTTCAACTAAATGAACATTGATATCTTCCAATTTTTCTCCGACACTCCTCACTTGCTGTAAATTTGTAATAATTTGGTCAAGTAATGCCTCAGGAGAGACTCGTCCTGCGGTGGATGGCAAACTTGATGAGTAAAGTGGTGGAGCTTTTTTGACTTTTTTTTTCTCTCTAATTTTTAAAACAGAAAGCGCAAATAAAATTTGAGCAAGTGGTTTATCCTTCACGACCCAGTATAACATATTTTCAAGGAGTATTCTATGCTGAATTACTTGAATCCCAGCTCGGATATTATCTCGAAAAGTATCATAAGAGCCGAGCACTACTACACGCCCCTCCCCATATTCTGAAATCGCAATAACCGGCATGTCAGGGGGATCAGCGTCTTCATCAGAAAAAACAATGCCTCTGCCTTTACCTGAAAGTGATAAGCTGCACGAGGAAGGAATTATTACCAATTCTAACCCATCTGTTATGGGATGATCTGCAAATACAGTAGATATGGCAAGATTTCGAATTCCATAGTTGTGTTGGTCATCAAATACCTGATCATTATTGAATAATATGCCGAATTTCGAACATAAATCATTGAGATTTGTCATCCGGCCTTTATCGCCTCCACTAGAAGCCAAGATTACAATTGCACCGCCACATTTAACGTATTTCAAGATTTCATATAATTCGAACTCCCGAATTTTAGACCGATCTGGGCAGGCAAAAAAAACAATATCGTAATGGATTAGCTGTGGAAACGTAATTGGGAATTCTAAATTAGATTCAGTGATATATCCTTTTTTTTCCACTAAATCTTTAAAAACTTTATAATTTTCTATTAACTTTCCGCGCTCATTTTGGGTAGTATCGAAGCAAATTTTAATACCTTTAACTGGTGCTTTCGCTACTCCAAGTAATCGCTCTTCTTTCTTTGGAGAACTTCTTTCTTGTGGTTTTTCGCCCTTTTCTTCAGTATCTGGGATTAATAAATCCTCACCTTTTACTTTAGAATCCACGCCTAGTAATTCTTCACCCGTTTCTTTACTGTCTACACCCAATAATTCCTCGTCCTTTTTCGCCATTTCTCCAACATCCTATCGATTGAAATAATACAATGATACAGAATGATATTATTATTTTACACTCATGTTTTAAAATAATTTGTAATAATTCATTTCACTTTAAATTTTTGATGTATTTTAAAATATATGAGGATGTGCTACTTAATGACTCGACCAGCCGCCTTGTATTTTATAGTTAATTGATCATTTTCGATTGCTGTATCAACCGATTCGGTAGAAAATTTATATTCATTTTCCAGAATTTCAGATAGAATTCTTGAAATGGATTTTACAGCTTCAATTAACAATAACTTTGCTAAGGTTTCTTCATCTACTCCAATATTTACTTCTGCTATTAATCTACGAATGAGATTCAATTCATTCGGATTGTATGTATAAGTTATGTTTAGTAATGCGTCTACCGTTGATGGCCCTTTTGGGCAATCTATATCTAATGACTCAAAGCTGAAGGGAAAAACTTCAGCCAGCCAGACTGAAAAGATAGATATTCCTTCGTTGTGAATAAAATCAGAGATGAATACATTATAAGTATATTTATTCCAATCTTCATAGATTGAATTTATCGTTTCAAAAAAAACAAAGACAGCCTCTTTGTTTGTAACCAATTCATTTTCGAATGCAGTCGGTAAGGCACCATCTGTGATTTCTAATTTACTTGTTGTCACAATACGTCTGACGAATTCTTCAAATTCGTAAGAGATTTTATTCACCGGTTTGTGTTATAGAAGTTTTGTTCTATTTATACTTACGCTGACATTTATAGGTTTTGTAAAACGGAAATAAAATGAAAATATTTTTTTTACGGTTATTTCACTTAGCCGCAATTATTTCAATTGAAACAAAATTAGATTTTGTGTATTGGAAAAATAGTTTCCTTAATGGTCTGAATTAATTTTTCAGTATACATCTGGATTTTTTCATTTGCATCATCTGTAACTTTCGTTGCAGGATTTTCAACATCTAATCGCGTGTTTAGAGGCGTAAAATTAGTTAACTTTTTAGTTAATTCGATCCAGTTATTAGGAATCTCATTTGAAAGTTTAATTTCAGCCATTATAGCAAATATCGAACACCATGCTCTAGATACAACTGAGGGTGTATATCCGCCTCCACCAAAAGCAACCCAATTGCCCTTTGCATGTTTATGGCATAAATCGTGAATGCGTTCGGCAAGTGCTTCATACGTTTGAACGGTTAAAAGTAGATGAGGGAGGGGATCAGTAAAATGAGAGTCGACCCCACATTGATTGATTATTACATCTGGTTTAAAAGCTTGGATTAATGGGGGAACGATTTCATCAAAAGCTTTTAGATATATCTCTTTGTGAGTATAAGGGAGCAAGGGAACATTAATGGCATACCCTTTCCCTGGACCCTGTCCAATATCATCCTCAAAACAAGTTCCAGGAAATAAATATCGTCCAGTTTCATGTAACGAAATGGTCATTACATTTGGGTCATTATAAAAAATCCAATTGACCCCATCACCAGCATGGGCATCAATATCAATATAGGCTACCCTTGCATCATATTTTTTTTGCAAGTATGCAGCAGCTATAGCTGGGTCATTGAAAATGCAAAAACCAGATGCTCTATCAGGCATGGCGTGGTGGAGTCCTCCGGCGATGTTGAAAGCATGAACGTCATTATCGCTTTCCATTACTTTATCTACTGCAACTAAAGATCCGCCTGAAATTAAACTTGAGGATTCGTACATTCCTGGGAAAATAGGATTATCGCCAGGTCCTAGACCAATTTCATACGCGTCATACACCCCGGTTTCGGGTTTACTGAATTTTTTAATTAGCCCAACATATTCCTTTGAATGTACGAGCTGTAACTCCTCTTCCGTGGCCATTCTGGGTGGTTTCACCTCAGTTTTCGGGTCCTTAAAAACACCGTAGGCCTTTAATAATTCATATGTTAATTGCAATCGAACTGGTCTTAAAGGGTGTCGGGGTCCAAAATCATACTTCAAGTAATCATCTGAAAAAATTAACACGGCTTTTGACAAAAGAGTCACCATTCAAAATCTTTTTAATGTTTAATTTGATTTAACTTTGTTTAAAATGAATTTTTCAATCTTTTTTATTTCCATAATGGCGGGCGAATCAGGAGCAAAGTCGATTGGGGCTTTTCCATTTAAATCCGCAGCTCGAAGTGCATTGTCATGGGGAATTATCCCAATTAATTTGATTTCAATGTTTTTTGCTATTTTTTTTACGAATTCTTCCTCGGTTGGCGTCGCAATTTTGTTTCCAATGACATATAATCGCGGCACTTTTAGCTCATTAGCTAATTCTTTAATGCGCTGAGCTAATTCAGTTGACCGACGACCAGGCTCGATAATAATAACCATTGCATCAACGTAACTGAGCGTTCCTCTTCCTAAATGTTCTATTCCAGCTTCCATATCTATGACGACGGCATCTTTAACATCCAAAATCAAGTGGCTTAAGAGAGCACGTAGAAAGGCATTTTCTGGGCACATGCAACCGCTTTTTGCTTTTTTTACAGTTCCCATTACTAGTAACCGTACATTCTCAGGTCCTTCAACCTGGTATTTTGCTGGAATATCGTCTACTTTTGGATTCACGACAAAAAGTCCACCAGGACGCCCTGCCCTTTCCTCTATCAATTCCTTTTCTTCGGAAATCGGAATTAATTTTGCTAAATTTTCATCTGAAATTCCGACTGCACTATGCAAATTCATGGCAGGATCTGCATCTATTGCGATTACTTTATAGCCATCTCTAGCTAGAAAACGAGCCATTGTGCCAGACACTGTTGTCTTTCCAACACCTCCTTTTCCAACAAAAGCGATTTTGACCATTTCAATCAATTGGTTTAAATTAATCCTGATTTTTTAATCTGAATTTGATACAAAATAGATGGTATTTAAAGAATTTGGTATTTTTTGTGTGATTCTATCCTGAATCAAGATCCGAAAAGAAATTAAAAACTAAGCTGACAATTAGGTTTCGATTAAATCCTCGAGTTGTCCAATGGTTTTCTCCATGTCATCCATCAAAAAATCTTCTAATTTTAGGAATTTTTCTGAAAATTCGATGGATGGATCAATGAACTTTAACAAAGAACTAACTTCTCCCGCAAATTTCCCAATATCTTTAGAAAGGTTTAGGTATTGGCGAATATACCGAATGATTTCTGTAAAAGTACTATGAGCTTGTGACAAGAAGATTTTAACACAAAGGTAATCATTACACTGAATAGCTATATCAATGCAGCCGAGGAAATGCTGATGAAGAACCGCCGCGTTTATTCCCGCATCAAGCATTTTATTTAATATATTTAGGTAACGGGTTAATTTCTTTTGTAATTTACGAGTTTCAATTTCAAAATCAACATTTTTGTTAATAATTTCTTTTAGATCCGTGATTCCCTCTATCTTAACTAACGGAAATTTACTAAATGCAGTAATATATTTGTTAGAAAGGGTTGAAAGCTGAGCCCGGATTGCTTCAATATCTATATTTTCATCGGCGGGTGGTTTCTCGTCCTTTTGGGAATCCATTATTCAGAAAACCCTCTTCACCAATATTTACGTGATAAGTGATAATCTTGGTAATTTAAATTATCAATCAACCTATTTAATTATTATCGATATTAGTACATACAAATAGTGGGCACAATGGACATTTTATTCATTAATCCCCAAACAGAATTGGAAGATAAATCTAAAATTTTTCACAGGGAACCTCCAAATGGACTCCTTATTTTATCGGCAATCTTAGAAAACGCGGGATTTGATGTCGATTTTCTTGATTTATCTGTAAATAAACCGACAGAGCTGAAGAGCTATTTAATAGAAGAACCAAAAATTGTTGGGATTACGAGCTTAACAAACACATACCATCTTGCGATGCGGCTTTTAAAACAAGTGAAAAATATTTCACCAAATAGCATTATATTGTATGGGGGGCCTCATGCTACCTTCAAGTACGCAGAAGTGCTCCAGGAGAACAGAAACGTTGATTTTGTTTTATGCGGGGAGGCAGATGAAACAATTTTAGAATTCATGCAAGTACAGGTCGGAAAAGAAAGTGAAAAAAATTATTCAAAAGTCCCGAATTTGGCTTTTCGAGATAACGGGAGTATTCGGTGTTCCAAATCATATGCTCCTGCCAACCTAGACGATTTGCCTTTACCAGCTAGGCATCTATTAAATTTACGAGACTATCAGGTAGGAACTGTTATCGTGAATCGAGGGTGTCCTTTTAATTGCATTTTTTGCGTCCGACAGAAGATATTTCAGAAAGTTAGATACCGAAGCACTAGGGATGTCAGTTATGAGATGCAAGTACTATCGCGATTAGGATTTAAGTTTGTGAATTTATACGATAACATAAATATCGATGAGGATTATGCTTTAAGGCTGTGTCAAGAAATTGAGGATGCAAATATTAACCTAAATTGGGGTTGCGAGTTACGAGCAGATAAATTATCGTTAAGGTTGGCACGGGCGCTAAATAAGGCAGGGTGCAAAGTTATCGCAGTCGGGGTTGAATCGGGCGATCTTGAAGTTTTAGAACGTGCGAATAAAAAACAAGACTTAAAGCAGGTCAAAAAAGGGATAAAAGCAGCAAAATCAGAGGGAATATCAGTTCAAGTTTATTTCGTTGTAGGACTTCCTGGAGAAACTGAAGAAAGTTTCTTTAAAACACGTAAATTACTTGATGAATTGGCATTAGAACCAGGGATTGATACGGTAAATTTTTTTGCAGCAACTCCATACCCGGGTACCCCGTTGTATGAACATCCAGAACAATTTGGGGTTCGAATACGCCATGAAGATTGGGATTTATATGACAATTCGCACCTTTTGATGGAGTTAGATTCGATAGAATTTGAGCAATTAGAAAAAAATTTTGGGAGGGGAAGAGAAATTGAGAAGACTTTTACTCCTCTTTCGGAAAGAAAAATGTAACTCCTTCATTGAATGAGTCCCCACGGAGCAGGCACCTCGTTTCTTTGACAACTAGATTGTATTTATTTCCGACATAGTCTTGAATCATTTGAAGTAATGCCACCAGTGCCTTCGCCAGCAACTCACCATAACTATTCTCTCGTAATTTTGTATGATCAATATCCACCCCTGGAATTAAGCCCGTGCAGAGCACGCAGATTTTTTGCCGCATGATTAACTGTGGCACACCATCATCAGTTTGTTCTCCTGGAACAAAAATTGGTTTCTCGAAAAATGTCTCCCAATCAGGACCCAATACAACATAGAGCGCGACTCCTGATAGGAATTCGAGATCTAGTAGAGATTTCGAGAAAAACATCTTCATAGTTCCTAAAATTTCATACATGATACTGGTGGCCCCATTAACAAATTGTTCTGTAAAGGTATCTACCGCTAATCCTGTATCACCATCAAAAATTTCTTCATATTTTTTTGTGACGCCATAAGCCATACTGGAAAGCATCCATAAATTCATTTTTTTTGTCATGAACTTCCAGTATATACGTTTACCTAAGCTTGCCAACATTTTTCGAAATTTTCCTAATTTAGTAGGTACCAAGCTTACCACCCTCCATATTCAAGATCTATATGGTGCTCGCAGTGTTTATCGCCTGATCCAACAGATTTAACGGTTTTACAGACAACATTAGTATAGGGGACAAGATCTGAATCCATTAAATGTCGGATAACGGCTTCAATAAAGCCAGCAACTGCAACACAATAATGAATTTCTGTAACTTCTTCCAGTTCTTCTCCTTTCTTTTCTGGGCAAATGGGACAATCACGATCTCGGATAATAATTTTCGTGGGTCTTTTATCTTTTGGATTTCGTTCTATAACCTTTCCTTTTACCTTTTTATTACCAAAGAAGAGTCCCATCATCTCTTTAACAATCTGGTACGGTTTTTTGCTCTTGGGTTGCCACACCAGTAACATACGTTGAGTGATTATTCTTGATATATCACGAAGATCCTGCTCAGCTTGTTGTGGACCTCTTTTTCCTATTAAAAATCCAACGACATCAGGTAAAGCGCGTTGTACTACCATTGTCGAAACTTTTGAATTAAATAGGGCTTCAGGATTTCCTATCCACGCTAAATGCTCCAAAAACAACCAATCTCCTTTTTCTTTTAATAAAATATTTTATCAAATGGTAAATAAATTGTTTTTGGTGGAATAAAACTTTTAAGGATGGATTATTGTTATTAAACCATTGATTTCCCTTAAACCTCAGCTTAAGCGTTGATGGGAGAGTATAAAACATGCCTCTAAGATGTGATAACTGCTCGCGAGAAATAGACACTTCCATCGAGAAAATTGTCTTTTACTGTGGCAAATGTAAACCCCCAAAAGTTTATTGTACGATTTGTGAACGAGAGAAATTGCCTAGGAAAAAAAAGAAAAAAGTCCTTTGTCCTTCATGTGAAAAGCCAATTAAATTAGTTAAAAATCTTAAAAAGTTACCTAAAGAATTAAAGAAGCGGGCTGCTGAAGAGGGAGTAAGTTTAGCAGCAGCTTCAGAAATAGAATTAGTGGAAGATAAAGAATTTTTACAAAGTTATGGACGATTTTGTGCAAATTGCGGAACACAGTTAATTGAAGGAGCTCAATGGTGCCCAGAGTGCGGCAATAAAGTAGATTAAGTTAAAGATTTTTTTTGAGGATTTGAGCAAATTCTTCTATTTTTTCATGTCGAATCTTTCCATTCAACCTATCATTCTGTTCGCATAAAGCTCCACGAACACCGATTATATCTGGGCGGATTTTAATGAGGGGAATAAGGTCATCTTTTTTAATAGACCCAGCTAAAGCCGCTTTTAGCCCATAATCGTGAGCTTTCTCTACAAATTGAACGAGATCAGAGCTGGACAAAAAATCAAATAATCCTTTTCCATCCTTAATTGCAGTATCAAGCATTGCTACATCTGATTCGGATTCTGCAGCAATTTTAGGAATGGCTAGAGGGGAAACTCCATTAAACCGCCCTGCATCTGCGAAGCCCGCTGCAACAATTTTAATTCCGGAGTTAAAATCCCGTACTGCATGAGTGATTTGTTTCATTAGAAAAATGGCATCCTCAATAGTTTTAGGACCTTTAATGCCAGCTTTGATGTAGTTTACACCACAATGAGCAAGACCAAAAGCAGCTAATGACGCAGTTCCTGGTAAATTAGGGAGATCTCCAAGAGTTGCACTAATTTCCATTTGGTTCGGGATGATTTCTTTTATTTCTTTAATAACCCAAGGAAAATTTGCGCCCAAGCTACCTTCTGCGGGACGTTTAATATCAATAATATCGACTAGATTTCCTTTTATTACTTCATGAACTTCGTCAATAGATTGTGGCGATACTAAAAGTTTAATCACGCGAAATCCCTAATCATAAATCTATATGAAATAATTGATTAAAGGATTAAAAATATCTATATGATTGTTTCCTATCCATTTAAGAAATGTAAAAAGTCTTTTATCGGATGAAAAAATTAATAATCTTCCCAAAAGATGTAAATTGAGATAAATTTTGATTAAAGGTCGTGAAAAACAATTCAAATTTTTCCAGGGCACTATTGCATTGGATATCTCATATATAACGTCTATTGTTGGATTTTAGGAACTGCACCCACTCTTCTTGGAATTGTCCTAGCGATCATCTTTGCCTTATTACCAGATATTGATGCGTTACTGCTTGTAATAAGGAGAATCAGGGGAGTAAAATCTAGAAAATTCGGTATTGAATTCAAACATCATGAATTGCCAACCCATTTTCCTATTGTCTATTCACCACTAATAATTCTAGTAATTTTACTTCCAAATATTTACACAATTTCAATAGTAACTGTTATTTACGTCCATTTATTCGTGGATAGCTTCTGTACTTCAGATGGAATTAAATGGCTCTATCCATTCAATAAGAAATATTATGGTTTTCTAAATGATAAAACAAAGGGAAAACATGGTATCCTTTGGCAGAACGAGTACATGACAACTCCTCTATATAAAATTGAATTTGTACTTTTAGTAGCCACCTGTTCAATCATGTGGCTGAACCATATCTTCTATTATAAAGCACCCACTTGGGGTGTCGCATTATTAGGCGGTCTAGTTATATGTTTTCTTATTGGGGCCTTCCTAGTTGAACGTGTCCACGTGAAATACGTAAAAGCAAAAGCAATAGAAGAAAAAGCTGAGATCCAATGAGTAATAAACAGGACTATAGAAAAGGCGCAAGAGTGATTGTTGAAACGTGTATGGGAATAAAGCCAAACGAAAAGGTATTAATTATAACTTCTAGGGGTTCCAAACGAATCACAACTCTTTTATCTGAAGAGGCTGCGACGTTGGGTGCAGATGTAACGTCTGTCAATGTTAAAGTAAAAGATATGCAAATAGAACCTCCAGAAGAAGTAAGCAAAAAGATGCTCGAGTCAGATGTAATTTTAGCAGTACTCCCTTATAGCACAATACAACTATTTCTTCACATGAATGCAAGACGTGCAGCTACCGATGCTGGCGCAAGAGTCGGCGGCGTTCCTTACATAAAGCCTAATATTACGCATGAAGATATTTATGAAATCACTGAACTAACTGAAAAATTGGCGGAAATACTGACGAATGGGGATGAAGCCAGGATTTCTACGAAAAAAGGTACGGATGTTGTATTTTCCATTAAGGATAGGATTTCCGCGCCTTTAAGAGTTAGACACGTCGTTCCGGGGGCATGGGGAGCAGTCCCTGAGTATGCGGAAGCGGCTATAGCTCCTGTTGAAGGCACGGCGCAAGGGGCATGGATAATTGATGTCTTTTTTGAAAAAGTTGGACCCATTAAATTCCCCGTTAATGTGTTGATAGAAAATGGGAGGGCTATAAAAATCGAAGGAGGCGAAGAAGCAACTAAGATACGGGCTATCATCGAAGCGGCGGATGAGAATGGAAACAATATCGCAGAGCTGGGAATTGGAACCAATCATACTTTGAAACATACAACTGGCACCATAGGCGATAAAATGATGAAAGGGACAGCTCACCTCGCCATTGGTAAAAACATCAATATTGGGGGTCAAACTTTTAGTAACATACATCACGATGGCGTCATGGATAAGGTCACCATACAAATTGACGGTGAAACCATACAAAAGGAAGGTAAATTCCTTATATAGAAATTATAATATGAAAGGCAAGGAAAGTTAAAGGCAAATAATATTTCCTTTAATCATTTCTTTTTTCTTGCTCGTGTCCTTTTTTGAAACATCTCGAGTTGAAAGCCACATAACTCTTCCGTGTCCAAATAAGCGAAAGATGAACCAGCGACTTTCCCACTTTCAGATACATTTATTCCGAGTTCCTCAAATTTCTTGATTTCCTCTTGGATGTTTTCTACATAAAAACAAACGTGGTGAATTCCTTGACCGACCTTTTCCTTAAATTCATCATAAAAGGATTTGCCCTCGAGAACCTGCATCAATTCTAGAATAGTATTTTCTAGTTTAAAGAATGCAACACGTAAAGTGTAAGGGTCTATTGGATTGCCATTCAAATCCTCACTAATTTTCCAATCAAGCATAGGAACGTTTTTAATCCCCAGTATTTTTTTCAAGCCTTCAGCACGTTTTTCTACATCCTCGACGAGTACTGCAACGTGTTCAATTCGTTTGAAATTCATTATCAACACCTAATCATGATTCAAATTGTTGTTTAAGTTTGTTTATACTTGTTGAAAACTGCCTCGTCGATTTCGAATCCAAGACCGGGGCTTGAAGGAATAATAGCCATCCCATCCTTTTTAATTTCAATAGGGGCAGTCGTCATCAAGAATTCATCAGGATAGAAACCATACTCCATATATGGACAATTGGAAACAGCACCAATCAGTTGCAGGTTAGCATATTGGATTGGTCCGATGCCGAAAATGTGGTTTATGCAGAGTTTACTATGAGATTCTGCAATCGCGGCGATTTTTTTAACTTCTGTTATGCCTCCCGACCGTGTAACATCAGGTTGTATTATATCATAGGCAGCTTTTTCTAAAATTTCTCGGAATCGCCAAGTGAAAGCATCATTTTCACCACCTGCAATGTCTATATTGACTTTGCTCCTGAGTTCAGCGAGCCCTGTAAGGTTGTCAGACGGTAATGGTTCCTCTAACCACCGAAGATCTAAGCGTTCGGCCACTCTCGCAATTTTTAGCGCTTGACGAGAATTGTATCCCGAATTCACGTCTGCCATTATCTCGAGATCAATACCTCCAAGATCACGAACGGTTTTCAAGACCCGTTCATCCCAGTCGAGATTCTTCCCAATTCGCACTTTTACAGCCTTAAACCCGCGTTCTAAGGCAGGATCCAAAAAACTTGCAATTGCTTTGGGGTTCACCCACCAAGGAAATGATGCATAAGCTTTAACTTTATCCTGATAACCACCTAAAAGCCGATAAACAGGCTTCCCCAATGCTTTACCTTTGATATCCCACAAGGCGCAATCAATGATAGATATAGATTGTGCAATTCCGAAGCTGATCCGATTTGTTGTATTATAAATATCTCGCCAAATTTTCTCTATTTCAAGAGGATCTTTCTTAAGAAGGATTTTTTCCCATCCCTTAATGTGTGCTACCAAGCCCTTATCGGCATTGACGAAATGTGTTCCCGCGATGCCTTCAATCCCTTCGTCCGTTTTGATCCGAAGGATTGTTCCCGTTATTTTAAAGCGGGGCATTGCCCCTATCTTAATTGTTATGGGATATTCAAACCAAGAGGGAAGGACTTCTGTTATTTTCATTTTCAAGTTCACCTATTTCGTGTTTCCATACTTTTAATAATTTTTTTTTCGTATATTTTTTTTCGTAAAAGATTATATCTATGATTATTTTGTTTCAAGACACCAAGATCGTTCAGCGAGCTTTTCATACCGTTTCAAAGCAGCGTCAATAAACATTCTTAGTTGAATCTCCTGGCCACTTATCGAAGCGAGATACCCCTTGAAAATTCCAAAGAAGCGGGATAGTGCCTTCGTGATTTTTCTCCACGTTGAGCTCAAATGAACTTTCAAATCATTTTCCGAAATTTTAACCCCATCTTTATCGAATACCGTGGTTTTTATTAAGTATTCGCCGTATTCCATATCTTTCGTAAAGCGATATTTAATTTGTTTCACGAATCTTGAGCAGCTAGCCGGAATGTTGAAATTGAATTGCTCCGAAATTAGAGTTTTCTCACCCTTGTTTATCTCCCATTGTAATTTTGCACCGGAAATTTTGTATGTATAATCGTTAATAATCCAGAGATTTGCTTTTAGGGTGGAATTCCGCGTAAAATATTCGTTCCAGGATAATGCCTTCAAGGGTGCTATAATAAGCTCCCTTAAGTTAAGTACGACCAGTTGGATGTTCGGAAGGTTAGGTACGGGGAAGGTTGGCAGTTCAATTGAGCAAAGAACTGGTTGGAATGCTTTTTTTACGGCGTAGAACCCTTCTTTGGGGTTTCGATAATAATCTACAATGGACCAAGTAATTGACGGCCAAGCATCAGAAAATGTAAATAAAATAGCACCATGGATCTTTCCTTTTCCTCTTCTAAACGCTTCCAGCCCAAATTTTAATAATTCCGCTTGATAAGATTGAGTTGATTTAATGAATTGGTTAAGAGTCACCCCTCCTTTATGATCCTTTAAAACTTCGGCTAAATAGAGTGTAATGAATTTCTGAAAATCGCGATATACCCATTCCTCATTGATCGGCCACCAGTTTTCACGCCCCATATCTAACCAAAACTTACTATTCGCGTTAGGCAAGGCTTGGGCACCAAATTCATTTGGGTTTTTCCCACCTGGAAGAGTTAGGAAATTATAATACGTGGAATAATACCAACCTACGAAAGGATGGCTTCTATGCTCTGCTGCTAATAATATCGTGCGATTGGATTTATCGAGTATTTGAATTGTTCTCTTTAATGATATATCAAGTGTTATCTGATTTGCTGACATTGGTTCACAATGACAGCACCAAATTACAATGGAGGGATGATTATAGAATTGTAAAACGAATTCTTTCATTTGGCGACAGGCTTCTTTAATCCGGGAGCGACTTATATCATAATCCCATAGAAGGGGAAAATCATTCCATATTAAAACCCCTTCTCGGTCACAGACATCATAAAAAATTTGAGGCTCAATGTGATATCCATTCCTTAATATATTCATATTTGCCTCTTTCACTAATTTAATATCCTTTTCGAATTTTTCTAAAGTCATTTCGGATAACCAACAGGAGGCCAAGTAGCAACTGCCTCTTAGAAAAACGGGAACGCCATTTAAGTACCAACTATCTTCTTTTTCTTCTAACTTCCTTAATCCAAATGTTATTTCTTTCTGGTTAATAAGTTCCTGATTTTTCAGAATTTTTATTTTCAGCTGGTATAAGTTAGGTTCCCCTAAATCCCACGTCCACCAGAGTTTTGGATCTTTAAAATCAATTTGTGAGTTGAAATTATTAACTCCTGGTTTTAGAGATAGATCTTCCTCATATTTTTCACTCACGCCGCTAAAATTAAATGGTTCTGCGGAGATTCTAATCAATATATTTATTCTACTATTTTGGTAGTTATTCAATTCTAAGTCGACTGAAGCAAAAATATTTTTATTTTGAAAAATGGGGGATATCCTTACATTCTCTATTCCTATCATTTTCAAATTTTTAAGATAAATAGATTGCCAAATTCCCCCTGAGCCCTTCTCTTGACCTCTCAAAGATACAGTCCCAGGTCTAAGGTCCCAATGCACGAGACCTCCCTTAAATAATTTCTTTTTCAATGGAAATCCCGGATCATATGGAGCACAACATCTAACCGCAAGAATATTTCCCTTTTTAACAATTTTATTTGATATTTGAAACTTAAAGGCTCCAAAATACCCTTCATGTTCTCCTAAATACTCTTCATTAATCCAAATTTTAGCGTGATAATCGACTCCCTGAAAAATGATTTCGATGACGTCCTCATCAGAAAAATCCAAATCAAATTTTCGCCTGAACCAGACTACTCCCGAGTAGTCGAGACCCTGAAGGTACCAATTGGAGGGGATTTCCATTGATTCCCAATTCGAATCATCAAATTTAATTTTCCAATACCCTAATTCCTTCCCCGTTTTATCCTCATCCACGTAATATTTCCATTTCCCATTCAAAGAAACTTGGCGATTCATAAAATTAGATGAGGTGGTATTGAATTTAAAAATAGTTGACCCATACAATACAGAAGAAGGAATGAAAATGAGCAGATTTATTGGCGATAGAAAGTCCTATTTTCAATACGCCCGCTAATCATGCCCTGTTTCATGAGATTGTTCAGAAATTCTTCAACCTCATTTTCGCCGATTCTGATTTTTTGAGCAATTTGTGATAATGGGATTTCGGTTGAAGTTAGAATGATTTCCGCAACTTCTTCGTTTAATTTTTCTTCCGTAATAAATTCTTCTTGGTCAATCGTGAACCGTCCAATGCCGTCTAAGGCTAGATTCAGAAGGAATTTTTGGATTTGAGGCTTGCTGACTTCTAATTCCATTTCTGCTTTGTCTAAATTTAATCGTCCTTTGGTTTTTAACAAATTTTGAAGTTTTTTAAGCATTTTTTCTTTGGATAAGGTTTTATCCTTTGGAATCTTGGGGATTAAAAAGAGTAATTTGGACCCAACTTTGAAATATTCTTCCACCAAGTCCAAAGCTTTATCAAAAATAGAGACGTCGCCAGTCCAGGTCTCTAATCCTTGACGATGGTGATCCTCAAATTTTATCGTGAAGTATTTGATGTTAGACATTAATGTCGTAGATGGACTTTCATTGCAGATGAAAGCCGAGCGGACTAATTCACCCTCGCTCAAAGCAACAACGAATCCTTGGTATCGAATTTCTTCTAAACCCGTTTCTTTGGCGCTAACCTCTGATCCAAATGAAGAAATTGCTTGTAGAAAGCCACTGACTAAATCAGGATCAAAGCCAAGTTCTGAGCAGGAAAATGAAAATAAGCATGCCCCTGATAACTTATGAATAATTAAAATGTGTTGTAAATTTTTTGCAGCCTCAATTTTTTTCGTGATCCAGGCAGGCAGCACTCTCCTTGTTGTTACGACTGGTGTTATTTCGGCACGTTTAAAGACGCCATCTGCCAGAGCTCCGGCTAATTTACCCTCTTTAATCAGGGTTTGGAGTAAAATCTCGACATATTTTAAAGGTAGGAACATTCGAGAAACAAGTTCTTTAAGACTTATTTTTTCATACAATTTTAAAATGCCCAAAATTTCAATCTTCAGGTGTTCTATTGTAGCAAATCCGCGATCTTGTGTGTACCATCCATCTACTTGCCCATTATCAACGAATTGTTTAATTTGATTGCGAACTAAATTAGCATGGATCCCTAGCGCCTTTGCGGTGCGATCTATATAAATTTTCCCTTTTTCTTGAATTATTTCGAGTAGTTTTGTTTGAATTCCTTCTCCAAAAATAATAGTACTAGAATCAGGACTATAGAAAGCCTTGACTAATCCTCTTTTAATGGTTTCTGAAATGAGTCGTTTGGCTTCCTTTTCATCAGCAGTCCTAAATTTCTTAGATATCTCCTTGATCTTCACTGATCCTTGATCTTTGATCAGCTGTGCTAAATTTTGATAAATTAAGTCATCCACAACAAAAGTATGGGCATCAAGAAAGCGTCCCATAATCGATTTAATCTTTGTAAGATTAAGTATTAGGAGGCGGACTTGTCGTTCTTCTAATTGCATTTGGTCTGCTAATTCAGTAAGATTAATCTGTTCATTCAAAATTTTGTCAATTAGAAATTTCTCGAAATCAGGTCTCAAGCTTATATAGAGTTTTTTAATTGGATCAATCACGTGTTTGAGTTTTCCTTTATCTCGATAAATTTTTAATAAATTTGGAACTGCTTTAGGATTTAAGTTAAAATTTATGGCGATCTTATTAAACTCAAAAATATCGCCGCGCTCTAATAAATCAATAAAACACCCTGGACAAAACAAGTATTGATGGTCACTTTTTATTTGTTTTAATTTTGAGTTGCAGGGTCTGAGTTCTCTCCTGAATAAAACTCCTTTATTAACACCCTCATTGATTAGCTGCGTTTCATCTTCATTTGCTATTAAAGGTGTATTAAATAAACTATTCCATTCACATTTTGTACAATGAAAATAGAGTTGATGTTTATCTGAAGTCTTTACGATTAAGGGGGATTTACATTTTGGGCATCTAGATTTGTCTATCGTAGAACATTTAAATTCAAAATTGCCCATTTCCACTAAATCCATCTTTGAATAATCCGCTTTACAACGTGGGCACGTGAATTGCTCATTACTTGCGGTATGCTCCCAACAATAAGACCTATTACAATCAGTGCACATATAAAATATATTTGGGTTCCCGCATTCCGCGCAATTATTTTGAGACATGAAAATTTTACTCCATTTTCCGTTTGATAAAAATGTTTTTACTGAATTCTAAATTATCTAATAATACTAAAAAATAATTCATCATTCCTAAATAACTATAACTTCAATTAGATAATAAATTTCTTTCATTAAATCAAAATAATCCTTTAAAAGTATTGAACAATTATTTTGGAACTAAGGCGACTGCACGTACCCAACCAGCGCTAGCACTCTTTATTAAAATGGGAAATGCCATAAAAACAAATCCATGACTTGGTAATTTCTCTAAATTTGCTAATTTTTCGATATGAAGATATTCTTTATCACGCCCGGTGAAATGAGCTGGCCATAAGGCAGATTTATTCCCTTCCATGGTTTCTTTAAACATGACCGTAAAGGGACGATCGAAGCCATAAGCATCAGTTCCAATAATTTTAACGCCTTTATTCAAGAGGAAGAGCGTTGCTTCACGCGTCATACCTGGATGTACCCATGGGTAATTTCTAGAGCCCCATAATTTATCACGTCCCGTCCGGATGAGCACTATATCCCACAGTTGAATCTCGTATTGTATTTTCGCAATGGCTTTTTCTATATCTTCTTTGGAAATTGGAGTACTCTCCTCTTTGTGAGTGAGATCAAGGACGACACCATTCCCGATACACCACTCTAATGGAACTTGGTCAATAGTTTTCGCTGGTTGCCCCTCAACTTCCGGCCCGAAATGATAAGGAGCATCAAGATGTGTTCCCACATGAGTAATTAGTGTTAATTCTTCTGACGCCAAGCCAATTCCATCGGGAAAATCTTCCTTTTTTACTCCAGCGGGTTCAGCCATTTTAGTTCCATCTACATGAGAAGAATAATTAATTGTCGCCGGTTTTGGTTCGGATTTTGCCTTGTGGCTTATAACGACCGACAAATCCAAGATCTTGAATTTATCTCTCTGAAAAAACATTCTATCGTCTCCCTTATTTATTATGAATTAATATACTATTAGAGCAAGTGATTATTTCTAATTTATGATCAAAAAGGGGAGATTATAAGAAAATCACTTGGAACGAATCATGGAGGCGCATTGGCAATAACTATAGAATTGAGAGAATAAATCAGTAGTGCAAGAAATATTCCAGCAATAACCATTAGAACGTACGCAGCGATTCTTCGTGGTAAACTATGATTAAGATATAGTGCAATTGTGACCAAGCCACCAAAAATAATGATTGAAATATAGCCCCACCCCGTAAGTGTGTATCGAGAACCGTTCCAATCTGTATATAATTGGCTCCAATTGTAGTATTGCTCTATGTTATGCGCAAAAATGCCTATCATAATTAATAACGTTATTAGTGAGACACCTAATACTATAACTAAAAAATTGCGTAAGTCTTTCATCAATCTACCACCGCAAGACTGATTCCATAAATTACTAATTCCAGACAGATGCCAGAAATTACAGCTAGCACGTACGGTACATATTTTAGTGGTCGAAAATGTGAGAAAACGACGCTAAGTGCAAATGTAATCACAAAAATCAAAAAGATAATCCAGCCAAGTGATGTAAGATAGAAATTAGGAGGGTCTAAAGTCCAAAATGATCCTGTATAGTTATCTAAGAGTGTATAACTCGTTGAAAATATGCCCATCATTACAAGGAATGCTATAAAAAACGTACTTAAAAAAACAAGCATCAAATTGCGCATTTGCATCAAAAATTGATTCATAACATAGTATTTGGTAAGAATAAATATAAAAAGCTAGAGTAAATAAGTCTGTTCGATAACTCGAATTAAACATATGGCATATAAAAAGGAATTAAGATCAAATCTACATTAAAATTCGTTTTCAGTAAAAGTATTCGTTATTTAACAGTTATAATGAAATGAAGTGAAAAGAATGAAGCTCATTCAATTTAAAATCAGAAATCCTTCTGGTGCAAATGTGAGAAATGGACTTTTGATTGGGAAGAAAATTTTAGATTTAAATTTTGCATATGTCACTTATTTAACCCAAGAGTCGAAAGAGACGAAACCTTATGAGATTGCAAATGTGCGAATTTCTAATAATATGTTATCATTTTTAGATGGGGGAGAATTAGCAATTGATGCAGCTCGTGAAACTGAAAAATATTTTTCTAATAGTATTAAAAATAAAGAAAAGATTTTTGGTCCTAAAGGGGAACAGTTAATTTATAGCCAAGAGGAGGTTACAATAATAGAACCGCTCACATATCCTCGCTATCTAGTCGATTTTATGACTTTCGAAACTCATTATAAACAAAGTCTTGCTCAATTAACGGATTACGGATTATGGAAGAAGTATCCAATTGGCTATAAAAAAAATCCAAGTTCAATCATAGGACCAACAGATCCCATTATTTTTCCATCAGTAATAACTAAATGGTTAGATTTTGAAGTAGAATTTGGAGTGGTGATTGGAAAACGGGGAAAAGATATAAATGAGGGAGAAGCAGGTGAGTATATTGCGGGATTTACTGTTTTAAATGATATTTCAGCTCGTGATATCGAAATTCCTGAAGTGCTCCTCCGATTGGGTCCATTTAAAAGTAAAGATTTTGATACAGCAGGACCTTTAGGACCCTGTATCGTAACAACTGATGAGATAGGAGACCCTCATAACTTAAAGATGGAGCTTCGAGTTAATGGAGAAATTAAGCAGCAAGGAAATACGAAAGATATGAAGTGGACGGTCTATCAATTAGTTGAATATACCTCAAGAGATCAAACTTTACTCCCTGGAACTCTTTTATGTTCGGGAAATCCTGGAAGATTAACAACCAAATCCATTTCGCGTAAAGAACGGTTAAAAGTTGGCGATGTATTAGAAGCAGAAATCGAGAAAATAGGAATCTTACATAATGAAATAATTGCTAAAAAATAATATATATTGTGAAAGTATATGAAAAAAAGAATTCTTCTTGGCTTAGACAGAGGAGTTTGGAAGTTTAATCTCGAAAATATATGTCAAAAATGTGTTGAATTACAATTAGATGGCTTAGAAATTCAGCCAGAACATCCAGAGATATTTAAGAATTTTCCTGATAATGGAGGCTTAAAGAAAGTTCTCACTGACTATGATCTCAAATATAATTCGATTCACGCTCCAATAAAGGATATAAATATTTCCAGTTACAATCCTAGAATTCGGGAAATTTCGTTATCTGAGTTGAAAAGAACTATTAAATTTGCTGAAGGCCTTTCGGATGATGTTTTATACGTGGTCATTCATGGGGGGCAAAATTCATTCCGATCGGCATCCACTTTTGAAAAGGCATTCTTACCAAAAGCAATTAATTTTACAATCGAGGCTTGTAAGGAACTGATGAAGGATTGTGAAGAATATGGGTTAAAACTCTCGATTGAAAACATGACATATTCGCCCTGGCGTTTGAGCTCTAAAATTAAATACCTAGATCAGATTTTTGAGCAAGTACCAGAATTAAAATTCACCTTCGACTTTCATCATGGAGTGTTCGGATCTGAGAGATATACCTTTCGAATTCTAAAAAAATACTTAGATCGGCTGATCAGTGTTCATATAGGTAATTTGTTTGAAATAAAAAAAATAAATACACTCATTAAACGTCCAAACCCTCATATTATTATTGAGCCCCATCATTTACGTAGAAGTCGAGGCATTTTTGAGCAACTTCAAATTTTAGTAAAGCAAATTCAGGGACTTTATTGAAATTTGAATTAAATAAATTCCTAGAAAAGTAAAATTTTATAATGTTTTTATCTCACGAATAGTTTCCTTCAAAAATTGAACGAGATTTTCTCGGGGAATGGATGCTCCACAAGCGAATCTATGACCGCCTCCAAATCCATTATATTTTTTGGAAATGGAGGAAATAAGGGTATTTATTGGGATTTTTGATCGAAAACTAATACGAGTTTTGTCACTTTTTGGTTTCTTTTTTCGTCGAAATATGAAATCTAGAAAATTTTGAAAGAAATTATAAAACCGATTCCGGAAAGCAGGCGGTCCATCGCCTATAGCTATTGCAAAATTGATACCGTCTTGATCTATCAAGTAACTTGCGGCAAAGCCAATATATTTTCGAAAAATATGAACGATACTGATCGAACCGACGGATTCTTGGAGATTATTGATTCTGGCTTTCAATTTTTCTATCCAAAATCGTTTCTTTGTAGCACGATAGTAGAGCTTTTTAGCAAAACCAACTCCATCTTTATCCTTTTCTTCAAATACGCTATAAAGAAATTCACGCCCATTGGTAATTCCAGCAAGAAGGCAGGCGTAGACATCAAAGATTTCTTCACGTCTGAACGAATTAATTATTTTTTGAACAAAAGGAGTGATTAATCTATCGCCAATAGCACCGATGCATAATAAAAACTCAGCCTTTCTTTTTTCCTTAATCTCATCTATGAAACTATGAAACAGTAATTCGCTACAACTCATCGAACTATCGCGTATTACTTGAATGCCTTCCGATTTCAACTTCTCATCAAACGCTTCAGCAAGTTGATGATGATCGAAAAGGGTAATATCAAAACCTTTATTGCGCAATTTAACTAAATTTTGGATGAATGTGTCAGTATCATCAGCGTTAAGATCAAGAAGATATAACTTTTGAGGAGGATCTATGTTATAGATTCGTTTTAAGAGAATATTCACATATCTTACAGTGGAATATCGTAGATCATCTAAATTTTCTTTATTACTTAAAAGAAAAATTCCTGCCGACGCGAATCCATCCGCATCATTATGACATATAATCAAATAGGGTCTATCCTCAATAATTATTTTAATCTAAAAATGGTTAGAAGTTGTTTTTCAATTATATTTACCATAGCTTTATTTTCGCCCTCAATTTTGGCTTCTACCCAGCGTGAGGTTCCCTCACTGAAAATACACGTAATTTCTAGGTTTGAATTGCTAATTGATCCCTTAATTTTAATGCTTTCGAGGGGGGTGTGTTTACAGCGAATCATTTTATTTGGTGGAGAATTAAAGTCGGTGTAACGTATTGTAAAAGGGCCATTATGTTTCTTTCGCGGTCTACAATTTATTTCAACCTGTACCGAATTCCAATTAAAGGATGCAAAAGTCTTGAGGAATTTTACTGATTTGATTCTCCGTGTATTTGATGACGGAAGTGCAATGATTGACTCAAACATCGAGTTTCCTCTTTTAAAAGGTGTCTTAAAAATGGATTTAGGCTAAACGTTCCTTTAACTACTGCTTGAATAATAAAACTTTTAAAAATTTAAAAAGTTTCTTCATAATGATTGTTTAAATTTTTGATTTAGGATTTGAGAAAAAAAAGAAAAGGTATAATAAAAAATTGATGAAATTGGTTTATTTCAACTTGAATATTAATCGACAGCGATCTATTTCTTGTGGGCCGCCTCTTTTTCCTTCAATTGTCTCTTTGTATTCTTCATATTCGCCCACTACGGGGGCGCCTACTTTAATTGGTTTCCCACCAATTAAAGGATCTTGATTTTCGTCGTAGGTGATGTCGCCATCCATTAGTTGGGCAGAAATCATGGCTCCAATTTCCAGTTCAACTATTGCCACACAATATGGTTTTTTCATGGTATATCCTTTATTCACGAAATGTGTTGTACCTACTCCAATACAAGTGAAGCTAGCGATTTTACCCTCTGGTTTAACCTCAACTAGTTCTAATTCAGGATTTTGGCATGCTGTGCAGATAACTTTGGCTGGTACTTGTATATCTCCGCATTTTTGGCATTTAGACCCGTAAAGTACCTTGTTGTCGATGCCATCCAAAAAATCTTTTGTATAGACCTTCAAGTTCGTTATTTTAACCATTTTTTCCACCTCTATTTCTTATAAACATGCACGACGCATGAACCGCCTGATCCTCCAACATTGTGTGTTAATGCGCATTCAACATCGAATTTAACCTGGCGTTCTCCTTCAGCTTGTCCGCGCATTTGTTTGAAAATTTCAACAGCTTGCGCCACACCTGTCGCGCCCACGGGATGTCCTTTTGATTTAAGACCGCCACTTGTGTTTAGGGGTTTTGGACCATCCAAAGCTGTCTCACCGTCTCTAACTGCTTGATTTACGTCTTCTGGTTTCCAGAAGTCGAGGTCGGCCATTGCAACCATCTCAGCGATGGTGAAACAATCATGAACTTCCGCAATTTGAATATCTTTCGGTTTAACACCGGCCATTTTATATGCCATTTGTGCTGCAGATTTAGCAGATCTTAAGGAAGTTAAACTTGGTCTATCATGAATTGCAAAGGTCTCCGAACCTTGACCCGTTCCTGCAATGTATATTGGTGTATCTGAATATTTCTTAGCAATTTCTTTTGTAGTAAGCACTAAACAAGCTGCACCATCAGTAACTAAAGAGCAATCAAATAATCGCATTGGGTATGCTATGTAAGGATTAGCTGATAAATCTTTTAAGAAATCCATTTCATCCTTCCATGTTGGCTTAGGTTTTCCTCTTTTCTCGGCTTTTACGATTTTACCCTTCATAATGTCTGCAACACTTTTATTCATTTGTGCGAAGGGATTGAATGCCCCGTTATTATGGTTTTTAATACCTACTCGCATAAAGTCTTCCTTAGTGGTACCGTATTTCGCCATTTGAGCCGTACCCATCATGGCATAAAGACCAGGGAAGGTTACTCCTGCAAAAAATTCAAATATGCGGTCGGCTGCAGAAGCCAATGTGTCCGTTACGCCAGCGGTTGGCAAATCTGTCATTTTTTCGACGCCACCAACCAATATAATGTCGTACATCCCAGATGCTATACCCAGAACACCTTCTCTTAGGGCGATTCCGCTACTTGCACAGGCATTCTCAGTCCTTAAAGCTGGTTTCGGGACAATCCCTGCCAATTCAGCACACATGGGTGCTAGATGTCCCTGACTTTCGAATAAATCACTGCTATAATTGCCTAGATATAAAGCTTCGATACTCTTTATATCGAAATTTTTATCGATAGTTTGAAGACAGTTGATAAAAGCTTCACCAAATAAATCACGACTATTTTTACCAGGAAATGCTCCAAATTTGGACATCCCGGCTCCAACTATCGCAACATCTCTTGCTAATTTGCCCATTTATAACATCTCTTCATTTTCATTATAAAATAACGCCTTCCATTTCTAAAACTTAATTTAGATATTGTTGTTTATTGTTCTGAAATGCAAGGCTATTTTAATTCTGTGTTTAAGTAAAATAATATATTAATAATTCTTTTTATTGACAAAAGTTATGATCATTTAGAAGAGTTGAAATCACTTAATTTTTTTCGAATGGATGGATGTTTTTGGACAGGAAACAGGTTGAAAAGAAAATAAAAGATTGGTGCATGGATGAAGGGATATTTAAAATCAAAAGGCCGAGTGATCCCAAGACCGATTTCATCATCGATTTAACTTATCCTTTTAATCATCCACGCCCCATGAGTTTCGTGGTCTTAGTCCCCAAAGAGCGAGACCTTCTGAAGATCATTTGTGGGACGAAAATCTCCCCGCCTCATTTACAATGTCTCAAAAAGCCAGAAATACGTCAAAGATTTTTACAAACTTTTACTAAAAACATGCTCTTTATACAGGTAATTCATTCTATTAAACACGAGAAAAATGTACCCGTCTTTTGGGAACTCTCGGACCAAATTTATTTTGATGGATTAAACAAGAATGAATTCTTCAAGGCCATCAGGAAGGTTTATTTTGCGGCAATTTCGGCTATTCTGCTTTTAAATGAACTTTGTACGCCGGGAGAAATAGCAAAAACTACACCAGAAATGGATCATATTCCCTTTTATGGCTAGGGTTCGATTGGGATCAAAGTGAAATTGAAACGGAATCTTTTTGATTTGAACCAATCTCTTTGCTGTGGGCAGGTTTTTCGATGGGAACTTCAAGATGATCAATGGTGGTACGGGATCATCCGTGATCATGTAATTAAAATCAAGCAAGTTGAGGAACATTTGGAATTTGATATTTTCCCCGAGGTATCAAATCCACAACAATTTATTTCTCAGTATTTTCGTTTAGATGATGATTTGGAATTCATTTATAAACAAATAAAGAAGGATCCGTATATTGAAGAAGCGATTCGTGAAACCCGCGGACTACGGTTGATCAGGCAAGATCCGTGGGAATGCATGATCTCTTTTATTATTTCACAGCAAAATCAAATTCCCAAAATAAGTCGTAGCATAGAAACACTTTCCCATAAATATGGGACTCGTTATACTTTTGATGGAAAAGAATTTTATACATTTCCCTCTACTGAACAATTGAGCGCTGCAAAATTAAATGAATTGAAGATTGGATTTGATAAAGGCGGTTGTGCACTTGGATACCGGGCTAAATATGTTGTGAGTTCAGCTTTAATCATAAAAAATAATGCGCTTGATTTACCATTGGAAGATTTCAGAGAGATGCCTTACGAAACTGCACATAAACTCTTACAAGAATCCTTTTGTGGGATTGGTCCAAAAGTGGCAGATTGCATCTTGCTCTTTTCATTGGATAAGTTAGAGGCCTTTCCGCTGGACACGTGGATTCGGAAAATTATTTCAAACCTTTATTTCAAGAGTAAAAAAGTGAATGATAAAAAAATAAAGGAGTTTTGCTCGGAATATTTTGGATATTTTGCGGGATACGCGCAAGAATATCTTTATTGTAACCGTCAAAAACTTTGTCAGAATTTTTAAAAAGACGTGAGTAAATTAATATCAGAATATTAATGAAAGTGTCATCATGTCAGAACCCATCATCTATCATATTATTAAAGGAAAGTTAGTTGAGATTAAATCCGCGATTTTCGCCAATGGAGATACTTACGTGGTTTTAAATCCTCCAAAGATTTGGATTTGGATCGGAAATAAATCAACTATTGATGAAAAGTTCGCAGCAGCACAACTTTCACAGAGTGAATTAATAAAAGAACATCGAGAATGCGAGATTAAAACCATTGAACAAGGGAACGAACCTGCGGAATTTCTAGATATATTCGGAGATTCCATTAAATTCGTCGAGGGCGATGTGCACTCGCTCCTGAAACATCCAAAAGAAGAATAGTTAACGTGAGAAAATGGTAAATATCATTAAGGGAAAAGTCTGGAAATTTGGAGATAATATCGATACAGACGTGATCATTCCGGGTAGATACTTGACTATTCGAGATCCAGCACAAATGGCGTCCCATACTTTTGAACCGATTCGCCCGGATTTCGCGAAAACAGTATCTAAAGGAGATATTATAATAGGGGGAGCCAATTTTGGGAGCGGAAGCAGTAGAGAAGAAGCCCCTTTTGTATTAAAGATCCTTGGAATTGCAGCCATTGTTGCCGAATCTTTTGCCAGAATATTTTACCGCAATGCAATTAATTTAGGTATCCCGCTTCTAGAATTAAAACAAGCATCTAAACATTTTTCTGAGGGAGATACCATAGAAATTACTTTTGAAGAGGGAATTATTAAAAACCTCACGAAAAATGCGAGCCATCAAGGAACCAAACTACCTGCGTTTCTGATGGACCTTATTAACGCAGGTGGTGCGATACCTGCAGTAAAAGAACGAATCAAGCAGGGAAAGAGAGCTTAGGTTAAAAAAGGAGATACGAATTATGCCAACCATTGCCGAGAAAATTTTTGCCTCGCATTGTGAAGAGTCGAAAGTTGATGCAGGGCAAATCGTAAATGCAGATGTAGATGTAATTATGATGCATGAAATGCTTGGCATGCGCGTGGCGGATACATATGAAGAATTAAGTCTTGATAAAGTGACCTATCCAGACCGGGTTGTGGTTTTACTTGATCATTGGACTCCGGCAAACAGCATTGATGTTGCTATCGTTCATAAAACAACCCGTGATTTTGTTAAAAAATATTGCATTAAAAATTGGTTAGGGATGACGGAGGGCATCTGTCATCAAGTCATTCCTGAGAAGGGGTTTGCCTGGCCAGGAGCATTAATCGTTGGAACTGATAGCCATACCTGTACTTACGGTGCATTTGGGGCATTTTCCACGGGAATTGGTTCGACAGATGCAGCGGTCCTTCTCGCAGAAGGAAAATTATGGTTTAAAGTACCAGAGTCTTTTAAAATCAATTTACGAGGAGAAATTCCATCCTATATTGCTGGAAAGGATATTATTTTAAAGTTGATAACAGAAATTGGGATAGATGGAGCGACCTATCAAAGCGTGGAATTTCATGGGGAGGCAATAAAATCACTCAGTATTGATAGTCGAATGACTATTTCTAACATGGCTATTGAAATGGGGGGTAAGGCAGGAATTATTGAGCCAGATGAAGTGACATTACAATGGTTGAAAGGGCGTGTAATGCGTGAATTCAATGTTGTACGGGCAGATCCAGATGCAAATTATAGTGCTGAATTAGAATTAGATGTTAATGCGTTAGACCCTCAAGTTGCGAAACCTCATAGCCCCGGAAATGCAGTTTCTGTTGGAAATATTCAGGGAATAAAATTTGATCAAGGATTCATTGGAAGTTGCACGAACGGGCGCTTGGAAGACCTGAGAATTGCAGCTAAAATTTTGAAAAACCAGAAAATTAGTAAAAACGTTCGGTTAATCATAACGCCTGCCTCGAAAGAAATATATCTGCAAGCTTTAAAAGAAAATCTTATAAATATTTTCATTGATGCTGGCGCAATAGTAACTCATCCCACTTGTGGAGTGTGCCTTGGCATTTTTGGTACGCTGGCACCAGGCGAAGTAAGCCTTTCTACTTCCAATCGCAACTTCATTGGTCGTCAGGGGAGTCGAGATGCGAAAATCTATCTTGCAGCTCCAGCGACCGTTGCTGCCAGCGCCTTAAAGGGGATAATTACAGACCCCCGAGAGTTTTTGTGAAAGAATTAATAAAAAGGAGTGAAGTGAAATGACGGAATATGATATAGTAATTGTTGGAGCGGGACCTGGCGGTTCCGTTGCTGCAAAGGTCGCAGCAGAAAATGGATTAAAGGCGATTTTTTTTGAGAGAGGACGCAAGCCTGGAGAGAAAAATTCCTCGGGTTGTGGATTAGGTCCCCGAATGTGGCGTGAGTTTCCAGAAATGATGAAAACGCTAACGCCAGATGTTGCCCCGAATTTAAGAATGGGAGCTTGCGTTGTTAATCATTATTTAAACAAGGATCTAAAGGAAATCGCAATTGAAATGTATTATCCAACTGAATCCGTTACTTACGAACCCGCAAAGCAGTTCATTACAATGAATTGTTACCGCTCTGAATTTGATCCGTGGATCGCAAACCACGCGGTTCAGGCAGGAGCAGAGCTTCGTACATCCACGCTCATTAAAGATCTAGTGAAGGATGAAAAAGGAAAAGTGATCGGGGTTCAAACTGAAAAAGGCGAGAAGATACTTGGAAAAATAGTAATAGGGGCAGATGGTGTCATCTCAACGGTGGCAATTAGATCAGGTCTGAATCCACGCTGGCGTCCTGAACAGATTACTCTAGTTCCCCAGTATGATTTTGCAGCACCACCAGAAAAAATTGATAGAATGTTTGGACCTGATGGGCTCCTTGCGGATGCTGCTGATGGAATCTGGTGGGGTGTTAATTTCCCTGCAGCGTATCAAGTCATTTTTGGAGATGGATTTCATATTGGGCTTGGTTCGTGGATGGGACAGTGGACTGCTAACCCTATAAGTTATCTAAATAAACTTGTTTCATGTAAGCCTTTCCAACGAATGGTAAAAGCCATCGGGGCGAAACCTCGTGAAGTTCAAGCGCATTTATTACCTTGGACTCAGGAACCAGTAAGGACTTTCACTGATAATGTAATGTTGATTGGTGATGCGGGGGGATTTCCCTGTCCGTTAGAAGCTGAGGGAATATATCCAGCAATGGAGACTGGGAAATTAGCCGTAGAAACCGCTATAAAATGCATAGCCGATGGTGATACCTCCAAGCAAGCATTAAAATTGTACGAAGATAAATGGAAAAAGTCATCCGTTGGAATCGAATTCGAGGCTGGAGAATCATTACAGACGCTCTGGAAAAATTTATTCTTCAGCACCCAATCTGATGAGAATAACATGGAATGGTTCATTCCTCTTTACCATGAAATACGGGGCGGCCATTACGATTGGAGTGAGCCACACATCGTTCGTTTCCGCCAGATCATGAAAAAAGTTCAAGAATTTCTGCCTCAAGCAATGAAATTCATGACTAAATATGGAATGCCCGTTTTATCTGATATAATGGGGGAAGACATGTCAATGTTTCCCCAAATGCTAAAATTCATGGAGAGTATGCGTCCAAAGAAGAAAAAAAAGTGAGGTGAAATGGATGAAAATTGAATTAACTGAAATTAGTCAGCACGTGGGAGATACTGGGGATTTTATTAAACTAAACATCGAGAAATGTAATGGTTGTGGGCGCTGTGCAGTTGTTTGTGTGATGAATCTTTGGTTACTTCGTGGTGGTAAAGCACAATTGAAAGGTGATTACAAAGAAAAATGCCTAGAGTGTGCCGCTTGCTATTCCGTTTGTGATATAGGTGCCATAGATTTTTCTTATCCCGCAGGCGGAACAGGCGTGGTTTTTTTAAAGGGGTGAAGAAATTAGAAAATAAAAAATAAAAATATGTATGTAGAATTGATTTTATACACGTTTTGAATTTAAAAACAATAGGTTGAAAATTTAGAGAGGTTATCGAAATAGAGAAGAATATAATCATTGGAGTCATTTATTCACAATTTGATGAAAAGGCTGGACCAACTCCAGTTTCATGGGTCCCCTCAGATTTACCTTATAGTACAAGAGATCTTATAAGCTTGAAATCCTTAAATATTTTATCAGGGGAAAGAGGGGCTGTTCCGAAATCGTTGGCAATTGTTCCATTTCCTTCTGCAAAATTAAAGGGATTAATAAGAACTTTTGAAATTAGAGATATAAGCCGTCGGGGGGGGGTAATTGATACTACAATTGCTATACTTTTCGATGAAGCCCACGATTCCATTTTTTACAAATACATGAATAATTTCGAGGGAATTTTTGAAAAAACTGTTTGTAAAATTATCAACTTAGAGGAATCAAAAGCAGATAAAGAGCAAATTGAAGTAGAATTAAAGAGATTTTACAACAATGTCCTTGTAACTTTAGACGAATTATTTGATTCCGAAATATCAGGGGAGCCAGAGGAATTTCCAACGGTGGAAGATGAGGAAGCTGAAATAAAAGTAAACCGGTTTAAAATAGTTGTATGCGGGGATCCAGCGGTAGGAAAGACTTCAACGGTCCTAAGGTTCACGAATAAAACTTTTAGGAGAACTTACATTATGACCTTGGGAGTAAACGTAACTGAAAAAATAATTCGGATTAAAAATACGCAGATTAAATTTGTAATCTGGGATATTGCAGGACAGAGCAAATTTCAAATGATGCGAAGACATTTTTACGAAGGCGCAGATGGTCAATTATTAATATTCGATTTAACACGACCAAAGACTTTTCAAAACATTAAGAAATGGTATGAAGACATAAAATTATACATGAAAGAAGAATTACACGGATTCATTATAGGAAATAAAAGTGATTTAATTGATCAGAGAAAATTATTCAAGGATGAAATATTAATACTTGCTAAAGAGCTTAATCTTGAGTATATTGAAACTTCTGCGCTAACTGGAAAAAATGTGGATGAAGCATTTCATAAATTAGGGGAATTACTATCTAATTATTTGGAAGAAAAGAAAACTCGACTTCTTGATGAAGAATAAATACCGCAAACTCAATTTTAATTCAATATTTTCATATTATGCCATTATAACGTAGTTACGATTCTACTATCTGTAAATTTTTTTTATCAACTTTCCGTTTTCATCAATAAATTGAATTTCCATTTCCATTTGATTAATTGAATGCGCAGCACAAGTTAGACAAGGATCATATGCGCGAATTGCCATCTCAATTCTATTGAGGCCATCTTTAGGAATATTTCCATCTTGAATTAATTGTCGTGCTGCTACTTTGATCGATTGATTTATTGCTGCATTATTATTCACAGTTGCTACAATTAAATTAACATCTATTAGCTTTCCATTACTATTTGCTTTATAATGATGAATTAAGGTCCCCCGGGGTGCCTCGACAACTCCAATACCTTCTCCTGCAGTTCTTTCTACCTTTTTCCGAATGTTAGTACTGATAAGATTTTTGTCCTCAAGTAATTCTTTAGCTCTTTCAAGTGCATACAATAATTCAATTAATCTTGCAAGATGATAAGCTAATGTTTGATTTGCAGGCCTACCGTATAATGCTCTAAATTCTTTAAGGGCTTGCTGTGCTTTTGGAGTGCGCATGCTTTCACAAATATTTAAACGTGCGAGCGGTCCAACGCGATAAATTCCATTTGGCCAACCCTTTATTTTTAGGAAGGGAAATTTAAGATAAGTCCACGGTTCTACGTGCTCTGCAATGCCTTGGAAATACTTGTTTGGGGGCATATCATCAATTATATGACAGCCATTATCAGTAACACGTATATTTCCATCATATAATTCAAACGCGCCATTTTTTGTGAGTCCCACAAAATTTGTTTCAATAACTGAAAAATTATTTATAAATTCCGAATTCTGTATCAAATGACTTTTACATATATCCAGAAGGTCATTATATATTGGAAATATTTGTTTTAATTCGGATAATCTTTTTTCTTGTTCAATTTGCGTAATTCCTTTGCTCATTCCGCCTGGTATTGCTGTTACGGGATGTATCGCTTTTCCACCTATGAGTTCTATTAGATTATGCCCGAACTTTCGTATTTCTATAGCCTTTTTAACCAATTCTGGATCTTTTTTCAAAAGACCAACAACATTTCTGTCCTCCGGCTTAGATTCTGATCCTAAAATGAAATCAGGCGCAGCGAGGAAAAAGAAGTGTAGTGCATGTGAATGAATCATCTGCCCCATGTGCATGAGTTCTCGTAATAATTTCGCAGTTTCAGGTATATCAACACCAAGTAGATCATCGCAAGCTTTCGCTGATGCGAGGTGGTGACTCACTGGGCAAATTCCACAGGCGCGAGTAGTAATCCGCGGGGCGTCATAAAACATCCTTCCCTGCATAAACTTTTCAAATCCCTTAAATTCCGTGACATGGAAATGTGCATCCAGTAGCTGACCTCGTTTATCCAATAGAAATGTAATTTTGGCATGACCTTCTACTCTTGTTGCAACATTGATATTTTTAACTTCTTCACTCATTTTTTTTACCTCTTTCTCGTTTTTTATGAACTTGATGAAGAATGGAGAAGGGTAAAGAATATCGATAGACTGTTCCTGATAAATCCTCCTGAGTAATCAATTGTCCAATGGGAAAAATTGATGACAACCCACTAATTGATGCACATCCCTGATCTCTTTCTTTTTCAAGAGGTCCCATGCAACCTCTACAGGGTATATTCGCATTAACACATCGTCCTTTGCAACCTTCTCTTGTAGCAAAACCAATACATAAAATTCCTTGTTCTAGAAAACATAAATCCTCTCTATAATCTATTTCATGAGATGCATTTACCCGAAATGTGAGAAATTCTTTGGTAGGGATCAACATGCTTTCATGACTCTTCTCACATTCAGCACAGAGATTTTTTGAAGGAATACTTGGTTCGCGCCCATCTAAAATGGCTAATAAAAAGTCTTTAATCATGCTTGGTACTGGCGGACAGCCTGGAATTTTAAAATCTACATTAATGATATTTTCTAAAACTTCTACATATTCTGTAAGTGGGGAAACATTTTCTGATGGAATAATCCCATGTTCATTAGTTAAAACTGTTTTATATGAGTACTCTAAAATTTCATCTCTTCTAAAATAATTTCTTAAGCCAGTAATTCCCCCAAAACAAGCACATGATCCTAATGCAATGACTTTTTTTGCTTTTTTTCTAATTTCTTTTGCCAATTCAATGTCATGTTCATTACTAATTGTACCATTTATTAAAGCAATATCACAAAGCGGGATTTCTTTGATATCTAAAAGTGTAGTGCAATAAATTAAGTCTACTCTATTTAATATTTCTATTATCTCTTCGTGCAAATCTAAAATGGAAATGACGCAACCAGTGCAGCCAGTTATATTTACTATAGCCAATCTTGGTTTTATTGAACTCATATTTTTATCACCTATTCATTTAACATTTGAACGTAATCCTCTATTTCTTTAACAAATTTTTCACTTTCTAGATACGAAATAAACAGTATTTTAAGTCGTTTCTCCTCCATACCTCTTGCTTTTAGTAATTCCTTGAGTAAATCTATCCGTTTTTCAAGGTCATAGTTCCCACCTATATATTGGCAATTTTCTGGATAACAAGCTCCAAGGACAATTCCATCAAACCCCTTTTCAATCGCGTATAATAAGAATCGTGGATCAATTCGCCCACTACAAGGTACACGAATTATTGAAATGTTTGGGGGAAAAGTTTTTCCTGTTAATCCTACTTGATCCGCCGCTGGATAAGCACATCCATTACACATTATTCCAAGGATTTTTGGCCCTTCCGGTGGTTGATATTCGGAAAGTATATCGATAGAACGATAAATAGATTCAGAGGGGAAAAGTAGAAGGTCTCGTGCACCTGTTGGACAGGCAGCAACACAGTTTCCACAGCCTCTACATAAAGTTGGATCTACAACGCTTATCTTCTTTTCAGGATCAATTGAACATGCATGGAAGAAGCATGTTTTTACACAAATCCCCTCTCCACCACATATGGATTCGTCAACATCTGAGATTGTTACAAATTGTGTAATTTCATTCCCACTAAGTATTCGGGATATTCCAGCTGCTGCAGCATATCCATCCACGATTGCTTCATTGATCGTGCGAGGGCCTATACAACTCCCTGCTAAATATTTTCCTACATCATATGTACTAACAGGTTCAAGCATCATATCAGATTCTTTAAAAAAACCTTCTGGTGTTTTTGCAAGCCCTAGTAATTCCCGAATCTTGTCAGTATCCTTATTGGGTATCATAGGAGTTGCTAGGACAATCATATCAAAAGGAATCATCAATTTGCCTCCCGCAACTGTTATTGTTAAATTTATCTCATCACTTTCTAATTTATATTTTTCAGGTTTTTTATGGAAATGTTCTGGAATTGCCCTAATCCATTCTACGTTTTTGAAATTTTCTGTTTCTTTTATATATTCTTCACCCATTTTGCCTATAGCATAAATATCTCGATAGAAGATGTAAATTTTGGTGTCAGGCAATTTCTCTACAGTTTGTTTAACAGCAGTTGCAGTGGCCATACAACAATAGCGGGAGCAATACGGAATTTTTCCTGTTTGTCTGGAGCCAACACATAAGATAAATGCAATACTTTCTGGAGGTTCTTTATTTGAGGGTTTCAAAATTTTTCCATTAAAAGGTCCATTTGAAACCAACATTCTTTCATATTCTTCAAGGGATAAGATGTCTTTCGACATTCCATAACCATATTCATTAGGTTGGTACATATTATATCCAATTGCAGTAATAATTCCTCCTACATTAATATCAAATTCCTTTTCTTCCTCATTTAAATCAATTGCCTTTAAATCACAAACCTTCGCACACAATTGTGAACATTCATTGCGACAATATTGGATATCACTTTGGCTTATAAAAGGGAGTCTTGGAAAAGGGTCAAAATTAGGTAAATGAATGACTTTTTTATCTATTAATTTGTAATTATATTTATCTGGGACATTCGTTTTACAAACGTCTATACATTGACCGCAATTATTACATATCTCTTTTACGAATCGTGGATGATGTTTTATCGTTATTATGTAATTTCCAGTTCTTCCCCTTACTTTAACAACTTCCGAGAGGGGAAATATCTCCACATTAGGAGTTCTTGATAATGTATTGATTATGGGCGTAAGTGCACAAGCACTACATTCATCGCGTGGAAAAGCCTTGCTGAACCGTAGTTGTGGTCCCCCTATATATGGTTCTTTTTCCACAAGATATGTATAAAAACCTTGATTCGCAAGAGCTAATGTTGCATGTATCCCACTAATCCCTGCTCCAATAACCAACACAGATTTTAAATTTGGAACACTTTCAGTTTTAATCGTTTTTGCTGTTCGAAGCTCTTCCAATGCAGCCAAGATAAATGCTTTGGATTTCTCATTAATTTGTTCTTCGCTTTGATTTCGATGCGCCCAGGCTACTTGTTCCCGGATATTTGCAAATTTAATTAATCCTGGATTAATGTTTAGTTTTTCATAAAAAATCTCCTGAAATGCTTTTTCATAATATTTAGGTGAACAGCCAATAAATAGTAGTCCATCAATTTCGATATCCTGGGCTGCTTTAATTAAGTCCTCTTGGTCGTGAATGGAACAAGATGCTTCATAAACTCTTGTAACCTTAACATCAGGTTGTTTTTGACAAAATTCTTTAAGTTTGTCTACATTTAAATGAGAATCAATCTCTCCTCTGCAAGAACATAATATCGTACCAATATTCATAATTTTCCCTCTCGATCAAAATTTCTAATTCAAGTAAAATTGGATAAGAATGTATTTTTTAACTGTTGTACTATTAATTTTACTTGGGTTTCACTGATTTTACTTTTAAGAGAATCCCCAATTGTTGAAATTAAATCTTTTAAATGGTTTATTTTAAAATTTTGTTTCCGCTTACATACTATTTTAATTGATGCGTTCATAACATTTTCTCCAATAGAGCCAAATAAACTGATCAAATAAGATTCGATTTCCTCTAAGAGTCTGCTGGGTGATTTGAAATAATACTCTATTAGTGCGGTATTTATAATTTTATCTAATTTCGATTCAAAATTAATTGATTCTATTTTATCAATTAGGAGATTTTTATCTAATTTTGTGTTAGTGTCAACTTTGTTAATTATTTCTTCAAAAACTCTTATTATTTTAGTTAAAATTATCTCTCCAAATAGGGGATCTACGTCTTTCGTTACATTAAGAGTAAATATAAATGAAGAATGGGTTTCATATATAAATTTAGATGCCTGCATATCCATAACACGTATGCTATCAATCGATAATTCCTTAGACAAAGAAAAAATTGCTGATAAAAATCCTGAAATAAGATCTTCATCCAATTTTGAAGTTACATAAGCTCTATGAAAAATAGAATATCCGATCTCGTGGAATATGAATACATCCTTAACTTTTTTGGCTCTAATTCGGTCTAAATTGAAATCAGATGCTAATTTTCTCGCCCCATTCTATTCTTTAGGAATTTAACTTTGAAAATGAATGTAATATTCATAACATTCATTTCAATTACTCATATTTTCTACAACTTTGTAATAAAAAATTAACATTTAAAATTTAAATTTTATCTTTGAAAAGATGTTGTATTATACATGCCCTGTCATTTAAAATTACGTACAAAATTATTATATTTAATAGAATTTTAAAAGATTGATTAAAAATAGAATAAAAGGCTATTATAATCTCTCATTTATTTTTTAAAATTCTCAATTATTTTTCAAATCAATGAAAAAAAATCAAAAAAAGGTAAAAGATTAGTTCAAATTAAAAAAGGAGGTCATAATATATTCTCATTTATTTTATAAATTTAGATTGTCTTTAAAAAGAAGAGAATATAAATAGCTGAAGTTAAATCCCTAATATTCCTGTAAAAGCCTCAATGAGCGTCTTAAATGCAAATGCGGTAGAGACACGATCATCTCCATTGAAATTGGATAGGCTTATTATTGTTTTACCCTTAAATGGCACGCAAATAGTAGAAACATCTGTAGCACTTTTCCCATAATGTGTTATTGTTGTTCTTCCTTTCATAACAGAGGCTTTTGCCTCACCATAGTGTGCTATTTTGTTCATGTACTTCATCAATATCTTGTCAGAGTTTAATGTATCTATGAGAGAATCACCTGTTGGTTGTTCAGATTCAATTAATTGATAGGCTGAGCGCATCGCATCTAATGCAGCCTGTCCTTCGCGAACGACCTCAAATATGTTAAATAAGTTACCCTTTTGAGTTAGTGCGAGCTCAAGCAGGTTGACATCTGCCCCCCCAAAAAATTCTTGGAGCCCAGGAATTGGATTGGGATACGGTGCAAATGCTTTCTTTGCACGCCATGATTTGATATCTTTAGCAGCACGCCCGTAAATTATTGATTTTGGAATTTGAAAATCTAAAATTCCAATCAATTCATGAATGTGGCCCTCAATTTCTCCCACGGGTTTCAGATCAGATATGTAAATCAATTGTTCTACAGGGGGATCCATTTTAATTTGGATTAAAGCTCCAAATGCAGCACGCCATTCAGTATATTTGATCTTTTCTTTGGATTCACCTGAAGTTTTCAACTCCTCGATATAGTTAGTGACGTTCAATCCATAGACTTCGACCTCTGGAGGGTTTTTTAATCTAAAAGCTTTTTTGAATGCTTTAGGAAGTTTTTTTGCCGCGGCCTTAATGAAGTAGGTTTTGATATAATCTTTCTCATATTCCATTAATACCCAATCTCCTTTCTTAATTACAGTTTGAAATTAAAAATACCTTGATTATTATTTAAAAATTATGCTGAGTAGAAATTCTCTCTTTACAGACAAAAATTGAGAACCGCCCGACATTAATCTTTTGGTCTGCCCCCTCTTTTATGTCGGCTTTTAGTTTTGGAAGTACCTAATGCACCGGGCCAAGTCCGACCTGTCCATTCGAGCTGCTGCAAGGGCAACTGTCAGCATCGCAATACATTTTAATTGGACGTATTTGGTGACGTTCTCAAGCCCCCAAACTTTGACTCGTTCCAATTCTAAGGTCTCTTTCATTCGCGAAAAGACCTGTTCTGAAATGATTCTCCGCCATTTTACTCGTTTCCATGGCTTCTTATCTAACAATACAATGCAACACTTTCGATACTCCTTCTCCCGCTTTTTAAGAGGAATAAACTTGTTTAACACCGTCTGCTTCATCAATTGTATATATTTTTTTGTTACCTTTCGGGAATATTTCTTCGTTCCCCGACGTTTATTTACTGCAATGAGCCCAATGCTCCCGAGCTCTTCCCGCACGCGCCGATGATTTGGCCCACTATCATATCCCTTGTCGGCGAGAAAGTATTTCGGCGAAAAGCCCCAGGTTTTCAGCGGGGCAATAAATGGCTCTACCATGATCTGGTCAGAGACATTGGCTGGGGTGACAATCGGATATACCGGCAAGTT
The DNA here is from genome assembly GCA_013375455.1 of Candidatus Helarchaeota archaeon. The sequence continues at coordinate 66,218 of JABXJT010000023.1, forward strand.
CGTTTCGGCATCGACGATAGTTTGGGCTTTATACCCGTAGTAATACCCGTCTTTACATTTGGCAAACCCCCACGCCGCATCTGGGTCTTTCGGGCGGGGACACTTTTTCGTCGGCGGGCGATTATGGGCTTCGATCGGAGTGGAATCCTGGGCGAGAATATCACCCCGTATAAGATCATAGAGCCGTAATTCCTCTAAAAGGACTCGTATCACCTCGTAGAGTAACCCTACCTCAAGTTTGCCAAAGAATTGCTGGACTATAGAATCGCTCGGGGTGTCATTTATGCCAAAGCCAAGGCTCAGCTTTAATTCTATATCTTTTTCTAATCTTGATTCCACAGACCTATAGGCCCCTCCGGGCATTAAGGCTTTTAAAACGAGCGCCGCCAATAATGCCCCCACTGGATAAGAGGTGCGTCCTACTTTCTTTTTAAGAGAGGGAAAATAGGTACCCAAAAAATTAAAATTTACGTGCGAAAATATATCAATATAGGAGCCTTCATAGTGGTCGGGATAAAATCCCGCTTCCATGCCCATAGATTTTATTGATGCCATAATAAGATCTATGGGGCTCCTCTATTTTAATGTTTCTACTAAAAAAGGTTATGAAAAAAACTAATAATTGGATGCAAAGCTCTTGGAGCTTGTAGGTCAGGTTAAATAAATAACAAAAAATATTTATGTCTGGAAAAAGAAGTTATGTTTTAATTTCTACTCAGCATAAAAATTAATGATTAATAAAGTCGACATATTATAGAATAGGCTAGCTTTTTGATATTTCACTCCCTTAAAGAAGACGGTAAATTTTACCAACTCGCGTTCTCGAAGAAAAGAGAACTGATGCGGTGATTAATCGTCCCTTAAGTGAAATAGTCGAAATAATTTCTTCAGTGCTTTACCCTTTGCGCTCTCAAAGAAAAAGCGGTACAACGTCTCCCCTTCCGACTCTATTTCTTGAATGAATCCCGATGTTACTAGCACGTGAAGATAATTTTTCAGCGTTTCCTTACTAACGTTCGTTCTCTTCTTCAAGTACCCGAATGATTCTGCCTGCCGCAGCTTCGCGGCTTTGCTTCTACTCCTGGTCCTTCTTTTCGAGGATAAAATGACGAGTATCTTAACGTGTTTCTCATTACCAAAAATTTCTTCAAACGAAAATTTTCTTCTTTTTGTAGCTTCCATTTCCTATCCCCCCAATCTTAACAGTCATTTTCTCCAAAAAAACATAATCCGCAAAAGTAGTCTTTTAAAGCTTTCCGAGGCGTTCGTGGGTGGCCTTAATGAGTTGACGGAT
>JABXJT010000157.1 GCA_013375455.1 Candidatus Helarchaeota archaeon
GTGTGGAAAACAAAAAGGTGTACAATTAAAAATCCATTCATCTGGAAATGTTCCCGGTGGGTCTTCCAAGAAGTCATATGTCACACGTTGTGTTAAAATACCAAGTTTGTCGCTTGCATCCTTGTACTGATAATTTTCAATGTCGTCATCAAAAGTGGCTTTGAATCCTTCGTAGTCCAGATCGGGCAGTTCAACTGTCGTATTATAAAAATCTGCAATGTTATTTTGAAGAACAGGTATATCTAAAGGAATTAGAGTTGTGGCATTGAATAAAGGTTTCCACACACTCCAATCATGAAATTCCGTCGTGACGTTCAATGCTAAGGTGAGTCCTATTAATGGATGTCCTAAATCAAAGGACAGATCATTCTGATAGGTGTCTCCTGGAAATAATATATTACCATTATCATATTCACGCCAAATAAAGTTGCCATCACCCCCTACATATCCGAGCTCTAAGTCCAAAGAAATAGTAGCATTGCCCGTATTATTGAACAAATAATAGAGTTCTGTGTAATGGCCCACCTCTAATCCCCCACTCCTAAGGAGATCTGCGGAGTCAAAATTAATGTATGTTTCAGCAGGGTCCTCAGAAAGGGTTATATTTGGCATGAGCGAAGGTATGTCTTGTGAATTTAGCTGATTTAACCAGAAAATATAATCAAGAATAGGGATTATTATAAAAGCTACCACTAATCCAACAAGAATCCCCCAACCACTATACCCAGTAGCCATTAAAATTAATGGGATCATATAGCCGAAAGATAAGCTTACCATAAGCTTAGTTAATTCATGCTCAAGAAATGGTGAGCTTATATCTAATTTGGAAAGTTGAGGGATATCAATAAAAAGTGTCTCAACGACTACCAGAAAAATCCCAATTAAAGCAATTGCAGTCCCTAAGAATTTGCCAATAAAAGACACCACTTTTCCCATTAGAAATTCAGAAAATTTTACGATAAGCAATATAACACCATAAGCTACTAACATTCCATCTAAAACTAAAGATCCTACAGTAAGAGTGATTCTACCAGCATATTCAAGGGCTCCGATACTATTATTATCAAACAATTCCTTTGCTGATACCACACTCCCATGAAAATTCATTAAATCTTCAACAAAATTATATATACGCCAACCAAGCTTTGCTAATCCAACAACCGCGCCCGATATTCTTTTTAACCGTGATTCTGTCTTGAATATGCTTTTATATCTGGCTTCTTTTACCTTTTCATTAAAAGCAGTTTTATATTTAATTGTTTTAATCTTTGAGTAGAATTCTGTACCAAATTCATAAAAATGGGATAGGATAGGATTCGATAGGCCCAAAAAGTCTCCCATAAAGGAGTTTCTTTTCTTATTGAATGTCAGGAATGATACAAAATCAATTCCTGAGAATTCCTTGTCCAAAACAAGATCTGGCAAGTCTTGAACATAATCCTTGAAAGAGTGAATTAGTTGAATTTTCTCAGTAGGTAAGAGAGTTGTTTCCCAGATTTTACTGTAGTCAATTTTAGTAGAATATGTGAAATGCTGGTTTAAAAAGTTATCCAAATCAGTAAAGGTATTTTTAAAGGCATTGTATGATTCATCAAAAACTTTCGAGAATGGATATCCATAGTCCATAAAAACTAACTTACTTGTTTCAACATTTGTTTGCCGATTATCGAATACTTGTTTATAAATATGGAGTTCTTCATTGAAATTAAGCGTTGGAATACCAATGACCTGTTGCGAAGGTTCGATATAGGTTTGATCCGATAACATGATTTTGTCATGTAAGGTGGAATTTCTCGAATTAGGGATTTCTGCTAATGGAATCTCCACTCCTAATGCTTGAGTTATACGGAGAACTTTAGAACTCTGAAAATAAATGAGATCCATATCGATTGGAAAACCCATTAAATTAGCTCTTTTCTCATAAGCTTCGATTTGATCCTCAGTATAGTTATGCCATCCAATTACATAACAGGTTTTAGCTTTTCCTTTAAGTTCCTCATCCCAGAAATTGAATTCACCCTCAGGATAAACGTTACTTATGGAAAAGAAGCTAAAATATAATTCAAAGTCGCCTGTATGGTTTCGTTCAAAAGGTACAGTGGTTAAAGCTGAGATATTTATTTTATTCAGGAGATCATTATTACTCTGCAATGCCGCGATGTACAATACTTCAGTATCATTGACCTCTATAGGGTTATCCAACCGATCGCTCAAGGTGTGATTAATTAAATCATAATAATCGACGTTACCCTGACCTACTATGTCATCAGCAACGCCAAACTCAGTGGGAGTGCCGAGTTGGGGATTTTGTGTGAGCGCCCAGAGAATTTCATTTTCAACCATTGAATCAGGTGCACCTATAGTATAACTTACGTTACCGATCTCTTTCATCATCATGGACTGTATTACAGTATCATTTTCGAAGGGATAAAAGTGAAAAATGTTCAGATCCCTAGTTTCGTTGTAATAAAGTACTAACCACAGAAGATCGAACCTAAGATCTATCACCCCATCGGTTTTTGCAAGATGCCCCATCGGAAAGTTAATAGAAAATTGATAACTCCCGTTAGTTGGTTTCGGGTGGATGAACATGTATTCATCATTAGGATTTCTCACATTTGGAATAGCATCCCCCACAGATTCTGAATCATATCCATCCACTAAAGAAAAATTATCATAATGCCAGTAATCCTCTTTCCATTTAATAACTACGTCGTCTCTCGTTAAACTCTGGTTCCCAAATAGACGTAACACGGGCTGAATAATAATTTCAGTTCCATTATGTATATCAAGGATCGGTGTCCAAAGCCGCCGGGTTTGAGTTGTATAATCTGGATCAGGTTTTTTTATTATCAATTCAATTATCGTATTCTTGCTTGAATTAGTTGGGAAGACAACTTGGTGCAAGTTTTTTCCCTCTACCGTCAAGGATGCTAATGGGGAGGGATCCAGATTATCGGGCAAACCATCGTTGTCCGTGTCTGTATCAAACGCATCCATGCCACTCTGGCGTTCAATTTGATCCCCTACCCCATCCGCATCACTATCAGTGAATTCGTGCTTCTCTAAAACAAGCACTTCATGGAAATCTACATAGAACGTCATTTTACACGATTTATTAGCAATAAATTCAAAATATACAAGGTGAAAGCCAGAATCCAATACACCATAGGGAGTTTTTTGATTCGTTTTAGATAGAGTGACATTCCTAAGCGTTAAATCATCATCATCCACAGCAATTGCTGAAATTTCGCCAGTTTCTGCGTATATATTTAAGTATTGGGGGCCATTGTATGTACTTGGAATATATAGACGGAAGAACCCTGAGGCTTTACCAGTTTTATTAAAGACAGAATAAAAATCGGGTGTCTTTTCATAAAATCCCCAAATATTTGGGATGGTGGGATCTAATTGGGTATAAATTAGTTCCTTTTGAATTTCTTCGACATCTGAAATCCCATCGAAATCCCAATCATAGTTCACCACAATTTTATAATCAATAAACCCATCGCCCTTGAGTTTGAGGGTGTGTGCGTGGGGTAACAAATTGAGGTCAAAGCGGAGATACGGCCCCTCTTCTTTAAAGTAACTCAAGAAAGTACTATCAATTTCGGGGTAATCAGAAGTATTATAAATATTGTTAAGAATCATGCTATCGACTTCTACATAGAGCCAATTATACGAAAAGTTAGGTTGAATTAAGAGTGAGACGGGTCCAGCCGCAGAGAAAGTATCAACATAAAATTCACTCAAGTTAACAACGATATTATCTTCTTTCAAGAGTAAAGGTTCGACCGCCAGCCACTTTATAGTACCATTGTCAAGATCAGATTGTTCTACGGTGATGTTGTGTGCAGTAAAATTTGCACCAAAATAGGCTGGGTATATATTTAGTCCATAACTGATATTACATACCTCATTGTCCAACTTAAAACTCGTGAAATCAGTCCCATTCACTTCTGCTAAAATGTAACATTCTTCTTTCGCATTAAAGAAATATTCTAATTGAGTTACGTTATCGACATACGTGAAATTCCCATAGGCAGGATTGTAAGGTAACTCCCCCATTTTCAAATCCGTTTCATCTGTATTTCTCCTTTTGATGGGGACAGGAAGGAATAGAGTAAGAATCCCTATTAACTCGGAAGTGACGATGAAAGCGATAATAAAGATGCAGAATAAGTAATTTCTATATTTCTTCATTTTTCCACCCTTATACCTGAATTAAAAATATGATATTGTGTTC
>JABXJT010000158.1 GCA_013375455.1 Candidatus Helarchaeota archaeon
CCCATAATAACCGTGAAGGATGAGGTCATATCTACAGGAGGAAAGATAAACATCAGCCAGATTGAAAAACACCTGCTAAATATTGGGGTTAGAAAAACATGATAAAAATACCTGTTTTAGCCGTAGATAAAGGCAAAGGCGTATTGGTAAATTTAGAGCTTGAGTCAAGAAAAGGCACAGGCACACTTTTTCTTGATATTAAACTCTGTCCCGACAAGGAGACAAGGCAGGCAATAAATACCGCCTTCTCTTTATTGAATATAAAAAAGAAAGATATTTTAGTGAACATTAAAGGAGATAAGCATAAATGCCTCTGTGGTGGTAGCCTTGCGCTTCCTGTCTATTTAGGGATGTATGCCTGTATTCGAGGACTAAAGTTTAAGCCGAAAACATTTGCTACTGGCTGTATTGATAAAAAAGAGAAGATAACTTCAGTTGGAGGATTGGCAGAAAAGATTAAGACAATTATAGGCAAAGCAGAGATGCTTTTAGTTCCCAAGGGACAGGGTTTGCCCATTGAAGGAATAAGTGTAAAAGAGGTCGCGGATTTGAAAGAAGCGATAAAACTCGCTTTAATAAAATAGATTTGAGGGGAGGTTAAAATGTGCGAGATAAGAACGGTGGATGATTTTGTAAGTGGTTTTGAGAATTTGTCTAAAGATGAGCAAAAGAAAGTGCTAAAGAAGTTACTGCCAAGATTTTGTCAGATAGCGATAAAAGACAAAACTATCATTCAAGAAATGATGCCCAAGTGTATGGAGATGATGAAAGGGATGGATTTTCCAATGAAAGAAATGATGTCTAAAATAATGGGCAAGGTTTGATAAATTACAGGAGGTAAAATGGTTACTAAAGAAGAGGTAATGGAGGCGCTAAAAGAGGTGGTTGACCCTGAGATAGGAGTAAGCCTTGTCGAGATGGACCTCATAAAGGATGTTTTAATTGAAGGCGATAAGGTTAAGGTAAAGATGACTTTAACCATTCCTGGTTGCCCACTTGCCAATATGATTGTAGATAGCGTAAAGAGAAAAGTAGAAAGTTTAGAAGGCGTTGAAGAGGCAGAGGTGGAACTGGTCTTTTGATAGGTAATTTTGGCTTGAAAAAATTTTATGAAATGTTCTTACAGGGATATTTGTCTAATTTGCGTTGAATTAAAAAAACACCTGCCATTTGCTATCCTGAGCACCTGCCTGGCAATTGTAGTAATAGGTTTTTTAAGTATAATAATTGGTAATCCCCAGCTGTCCCGTGTAGGTGGAGAACTTTTCCACATCTTCCATCCCTTGCACATATTAGCCAGTGCCGCTGCAACTACAGCAATGTACTGGATCCATAGAAGAAAGTTTATCAATGCCATAATGATAGGAGTTTTAGGAGCCATTGTTATTTGCTCTTTAAGTGACATTATATTCCCTTTTTTAGGGGGTAGCCTCTTATCCGTCAAGATGCATTTTCACCTTTGTGTGGTTGAACATCCACTTATCTTAATTCCCTTCTTATTGGTTGGTGTTATTGCTGGTTTTGTCTCGCCTGAAGTTATTAAAAATAGCACCATCTATTCCCACTCAGTGCATATCCTTTTGTCGACTATGGCCTCACTGGTTTATCTTATCTCGTTTGGCTTGGCTGAATGGATACATTTTATAGGTCCTGTATTTGTGATAGTTATTTTTGTTGTGCTTATACCCTGCTGTCTTAGTGATATAGTCTTTCCATTAATTTTTGTTGAAGAAAAAAAGGAATAGATGTTATTATGCCAAATTTTAATCCTGTAATAAGAAAGAGATATTTAGAGATTCCACAGCCTTCTTTAAGCGATACACTTGGTGACTGGCAGAGGCTTTTGAGGGAATTTAAGAATAAGTTAGGATATAACGAAGTCGGTGTTGATTTGTCCTTACTTGGAAGCTTGGGGAGGATATTAAGAGAGGGCAACTGGAAGGTAACTGTAACATTTTCTGAGATAGACGGCCAGGTACAATTAGTTAACTTAGAGAAAGGTAATACAGAAACAAAAGCCTATGCCGTGGCCTGTGATATAGGAACCACTACATTGGTAATGAATTTGGTTGACCTTAATACTGGCAAGGTAATAGATTCAAAAACGAGTTACAATCCTCAACGTGCTCATGGTGAGGATGTAACCTCCCGGATGATGCACTGTGACAAACAGGGTGACTTAAGCCAGCTCCATCAATTAGTTATAGACGAGTTAAATTCGATGATTGACCACTTATGCAGATCGCAGGGCCTTAAACAAGATGAGATTAATGGATTGATATGCGCCGGAAATACCATTATGACTCATATATTACTTGGCTTTGACCCCAGGACAATCCGCAAAGAACCATATGTGCCTTTGACTACTTTTTATCCAGCATTTTTAGCATCAGAGATAGGGATTAAGATAAGTCCCTATGGGATTACCAAATGTATTCCCGGTGTAAGCGGCTATATTGGAGGGGATATTGCTGCTGGAATATTATCTACCAGATTAAACGAATCCGAGAAAATAACACTATTTATTGACATCGGCACCAATGGAGAAACGGTATTGGGAGGTAAAGATTGGATAGTTGCCTGCTCTGGGTCAGCGGGTTCAGCATTTGAAGGATGTGGCTTAGAATTTGGGATGAATGCCACCTCTGGCGCTATTGAAAAGATAATTCTAAAAGAGAATGGAGAACTAAATTATGAAACCCTGGGTAATAAAAGTCCAAAGGGCATCTGCGGCTCGGCATTAATTGACCTTCTGGCGCAGTTGCTTGAATTTGGCATCATCAATCGCCAAGGAAAAATAAACACCCAGTTTAAATCTTCAAGGATTGGAAAGACAGCTATGGGTTTTGAGTTTGTTATCGCCTGGAGCGCCGAGACGCAAATTAATAAAGACATTGTTTTAACACAAGCTGACACAGACAATCTCATAAGGGACAAGGCCGCCGTTTATGCCGGTTCAGCAATATTACTAAAAAGTATGCAAATGGAATTTTCTAATGTGGAGAAATTGTTAATTGCTGGAAACTTTGGAAGACACCTGGATGTAGAGAAGGCAATAAGTATCGGTCTATTGCCAGATATAGAAAGAAATAGAATAGAATTTATTGGCAACAGTTCCATTGACGGCGCCACAAAGGCACTTTTATCTATAGAAGATTTAGAGAAGGCCCAACAAATAGCCGACTCAATTACTACCTTTGAGCTAACCCGGGAACCAAGTTATTATGACATCTACACCTCAGCGCTGTTTTTACCCCATACAGATATGAGTCTATTCCCATCAGTCAAAATTCAGAAATGAAAGGAGTTAGGAAAGGTGGATATTCTTGATCTTAAGACTAAAGAATTTATTGGCATAGCTGCGTCTGTAGCTGGTCACTGCCAGCCATGCTTTGACTACCATTTTGCAGAGGCCAAAAAGCTAGGTGTAACATTAGAGGAAGTCAAAGCTACAGTGAAGATTGCTCAAGCAGTGAGACAAGCGGGTAACAATAATATGGATAAATACATTCAAACGAAACTGGGAGCCTAACATGTCAATAGATGATTTGGCTGGAAGAAAAGCACTTATCAAGGCTTCTGGATTAAGAAAGGGACGCGTTTTGGATATTGGAATGGGCGATTGTGGCTGTATGTCTTTCTTTTTGGCAAAAAGAGGCTTTAATGTAATTGGCATAGATCGTTCGCCAAACGCTGTGCATGATGCGAGAGAGGATGCTGAGAAGAAAAAATTTGAAGGTAGCTTTGAGGCAAAATTGGCTAATGCAAAGGACTTACCTTTCGGGGATAACGTATTCGATGCAGTTTTTGCCTATCATTCTATGCATCATATGGATAATGTTGGGAAGGTAATAGATGAAATGTTCAGGGTATGTAAGAAAAGGGGGTTCATTCTAATCTCAGACCTCAATGAAAAAGGTCGAAAGGCATATGAACACCAATCCGATAATGGTGAATTTCTTAAGAAGATAGAAGACTCTCTGATTAAATATAATAAATCAATTCGAAAGATTAAGACTAAATATAATATAATGTTTATCTGCAAAAACAAGAGAAAAGTGAGAAATGAAAAAGAAAAGAGTTCTATTTCTGTGTAGCGGAAACTCCACCAGAAGTCAGATGGCTGAGGGATTGTTAACACATCTGGTAGGGGATAAGTTTGAGGTATTCA
>JABXJT010000024.1 GCA_013375455.1 Candidatus Helarchaeota archaeon
TCGCAACTGTGGGCGTGGGTTTCGTTCGTTGCCTGACTTAACAGGACACCTCACGGCACGAACTGACGACGGCCATGCACCTCCTCTCGACTTGTCTAGTAAGGTCGTCAGCCTGACCTTCATTCTGTCGTCGCCCCTGGTAAGCTTCACGGCGTTGAGTCCAATTAAACCGCAGGCTTCACCCCTTGTGGTGCTCCCCCGCCAATTCCTTTAAGTTTTCTGTCAGGCCAAAATCAATTGTACCTGATTTCAGCCTTGCGACCGTACTCCCCAGGCGGCGGGCTTAGCGGCTTCCCTACGGCACTGACCCAGCTCGTGGCTGGACCAACACCTAGCCCGCATCGTTTACAGCACAGGACTACCCGGGTATTTAGCGTGTTGTGAGATACAAGCATGTATCTAATCCGGTTCGCTCCCCTGGCTTTCGTCCCTCACCGTCGAGCGCGTTCCAGTAGAGCGCCTTCGCCACTGGTGGTCCCCCTAGGATTAACGGATTTCACCCCTACCCTAGGAGTACCCTCTACCTCTCCCGCCTCCAAGGTCTGTAGTATCTCCAGCGGGCCGACAGTTGAGCTGCCGGATTTAACCGAAGACTTGCAGACCCGGCTACGGACGCTTTAGGCCCAGTAAAAGTCCGGATCACTTGAGGAGCTGGTTTTACCGCGGCGGCTGGCACTTAGGCCTGAATGAGGTTTTTTAATCGTTCAGATTTAGTTCCTCAATCCAGTCAGCCTTGCCCTCCCCTTATTCCTACAGCTTCTTACACTGTAGAAAAGCCCGAAGGCACTCGGGATGGCCCCGTCACACTTGCGTGCATTGCGGAGGTTTCGCGCCTGCTGCGCCCCGTAGGGCTTGGGACAGTATCTCAGTTCCCATCTCCGGGCTCCCGCTCTCACGGCCCGTACGGATCAAAGGCTTGGTGGGCCGTTACCCCACCAACAACCATAATCCGCCGCAGTCTCATCCTATGGCGAGCCTGATTTCATGGCCTCACAGGTCCTTTGGGTCACGCAACATTCCAGTCCGCGTGGCCTATGGGGAATTAGCCTCAGTTTCCCGAGGGTATGCCCCTCCATAGGGTAGATTAACTACGTGTTACTGAGCGATTTGCCAATGGTACAGGCATGAAGTACCATTTAGACTTGCATGGCTTAGTCCCATCCCGATAGCAATCCGGTCTGGCAGGATCAACCAGTCATGTATGGAATCGGTGCAAGGAATTGGAATTGGCAAGTGGTTTTCATCTTGATGGATGGAAGACAACCTTTCATGGCAGGAAGGATTCCCGAATCCAGGTCGACGCCGAAATTCCATAAGAGAACCACTGGCGTAAAGGAAAATATAAAAGGGGTCAATCTGTATGGCGGTCACGTCATTAAGCGTATGCACGGCATTCATCACGAAAAACCCAATCTACACTCAACTGGAACGCATTGAAAGTGCGTGAAAAACGGTGTAACATCATCATCCTATGCAAACGTGCCGGAATAATGGCTGGTCATCGAGCTACTGAAAAGTTACTGTACCAACAGTCAAATGCAGGTTGCATTTTTCACTTTGCCCTACACTCCGGAGTAGTGCAAACTTCGGAGTGGCATCATATTATAAGAGTTATGCCTTTCGGCAATCTAAGAATTAGTAAGGTTTGCATATAAACATGTTGGTATGGAGCAAATAAAAATAGGAAATAGGATGCCTCGAAAATTACACATGCCTGTGTGGAATTTAAATAGGATCATGGGATGGTTCATTCATTCAATGGATTTTTAAAGGGGAATGTGGAAAATAGGGCGACAATAAAAGACCCCTCTAAATAAATGCAAGGAACTACTTTTTAGGTAAAATCTGAAGAATTCTAATAAATAATGCTTGTGAACAACGGAGGAACTATATAATTTAGTGGGTACCATCCCCTCATAAAAAGGAAATGTAGGGAGGAGGGGGTTGGGGTTAAAAACAGTGCGGGGATGGTACCTCTCACTTTTCGGATGCTTCCACGTCCTCGGGTACATTTCACTAGAATCGTTTATTAAAGGTTTTTCAATTAACTATGTTTTAAATACTATTTAAAAACCTTACTTAAATTCGAGTAACTAATCTTTTGTAATGCGAAAAAGTCAGAATTAGTAGAGAAATTAAGAATATTTTGGAGTGAGTGACGTGAAAGACCCATCCTACGACGAAATCATTGAAAAATGCAAGAAGGCAATCGATAAAATTAATCGAAATGAAATGTATGTTGATATTTTATATGATGCTTCTTCCATGACGAGGGTTTATAAGACTAGGACAGAAGAGAGTTTTGTCATGCGCCCACGACTCGAGGGATTAGCGGTTCGGGGATACAAGGGCGGAAAATGGCGTGAATTCGGTCTTCAGAACCTAGATGAGCTTGATCCAGCCGTTGAAAAATTGAGGAAATTAAATTCTCCCTTAGCAAATCCCGTTCATCTTCGCGAATTTGAAAGTTGGAGCCTGGATAAAGAAATTAAAGGCGAAATTCCTCCCGAAGAGGTGACAATTGATGAAAAAGCTAATAAAGTTCGGGAAATCTTTGATGAGATTCAGAAAGCGGATGAACGGGTCATTAATCCCATCGTGGTTTATCTTGATTCTACCACGGAACGAATTTTTGTGAATAATGAAGGGTGCTCGCTGCGCCAAAAAATCCCACGCGTGCGGATGTTCATCCAACCCATTGTCAAAGAAGGAACTCGAATGGAATTTGATTATTTCTCCAAGAGTGGTGAGGTTGGCTATGAGCTCATAAAAACAATAACCCGGGAAGAAGTCCAAGAGGCGGTCCAAAATTCGTTAGAATTATTAAATTCGGAAAAGGCGCCTTCAGGAACCCTTCCAGTAATCGTGGACTCTGATATGGCAGGGTTAATCGCTCATGAAAGCTTTGGACATGGACTCGAGGCTGATCAAATTCTTCGGGATCGCTCTTACCTCAAAAAATATTTAGGCAAACAAGTTGCCTCCGAAATTTGCAACCTTTGTGATTCACCTGTTATAGAGGGCACTCTTGGCTCCTTCTTTTTTGATGATGAAGGAATCCGGGCGAAAAGAACGGTTCTAGTTCAAAATGGCATTTTTAAAAACCTCATACATGACCGATACACGGCCTCTGCAATGGATCTATCTCCAGGAGGTAATGGACGACGTGAATCCTATGCACATAAACTTCACGTGCGAATGACCAACACGTACTTTGAAGCAGGGGATTTGAAATTGGAGGAGCTGTTGGAAGGGGTAAAATATGGAGTAATGGCAATTCGTGGATATTTTGGAATGGAAGATCCCTTAGCAGGAGGAATGCAAGTAACCTCTAAAAAAGGATACCTCATAGAAAATGGAGAAAAAACCAAAATTCTGAGCGCGATCACGTTGAGTGGGTATGTTTTGGATGTCCTAAAATCAATTGATGCAGTTGGTAAGGGCGCTGTACAACTTCGTGGTGGGACTTGTGGTAAAGGACATGAAGATTATGTGCCAGTAAGTACGGGGGGACCTTATTTACGAGCCCAAAAAGTGGTGGTGAGCCCGGGATGAAAGACATAGATTCTATAATGGAACTTCTCGTCGATCGCCTGAAGGCGATGGAAATTCCTATGTGGGATGTATATAGTAAAACAATTGACGTACATGAAAATCAGTTTCGGAATTATGATCTCGAAATTACCCGTTATGCAGTGAATACTTATTACATCATCCGAACCTTTTATGACAAAGAAGACCAATTCGGGGTAGGGGTTGTAAAAGCAAACTCTCCCGATCCAAATCACATTGATTCCTATATTAAAACTTCACAAAAACTCGCGAAACTTAACGTGACCTCAAAATTCAACTTACCACAGCCAGGTCAGTCATATCCAAATATAAAGACGGCTGAGGATAAAGTAATTGCAGATCCTGAGGGAGTTCTTCAGGAAAAAACTGAAATATTGCAAAATGTGGTCCAAGATTTAAAACAAGTGCAGCCAACGTTTGGCAAGCTACGGATCTATATTTCATCCAAGGCCCTGAGAAATAGTGAGGATCTCTCATTAACAGGTTCAAGAACTTCATTATATCTCGAATATCCTCTGAAGGCGGAAGCGGCCGGGAAATTAGCGGAATTCTGGGGGCGATGCGACGTTAAGAATTCAAATCAATTAGATCTACAAAATCGTTTATCCCATTGGGCTGGGATTGCCACTGCCTCCTTACATACAAAGGTCCCCCCAGCAACAAAATCAATTACGGTCATATTTCCACCTAATGTCCTAAGGGATGCCTTCTTCAATACTTTAGGGTCCCATTCTACTGGACGCTTACTATCTGAAGGAATTTCAAAATTTAAGAAAGGTGAAAAAGTTGCGATTGATGAATTCACACTCATAGACAACGGATTGATGGCTGGTGGAATCGCTGTTGCAAATTGGGATGGTGAAGGAAATCCGCAAAGAGTCAATCAAATCATTAAAGATGGAATTTTCGAAAACTTCCTATTTGACCAAAAGTATGCTGCGCTTAAAAAGACTAAATCGACGGGAAATGGCCTCCGAACTGCCGATGGCACAATTAGCAATTCTTTTACCAATTTGGAAATCAATGCTGGATCTGAATCACTAGATGAATTGATAGAATCGGTAAAATACGGAGTTATGATAGAAGAGTTTTCGTGGTTAAACCCTTCCGCTGTAACAGGAGATTTCGGCTCAGAGATCAGAAATGGCTATCTCATCGAGAATGGAAAGAAAAAATATTCGATTAAAGGCGGCAATCTGAGTGGAAATGCTTTTGAAATGATTAAAGCAATAGAAGGCGCTTCAAAGCAACGTGTAATCGAGGAAAATTATAAATTTCCGTACTTAAAATTGTCTGGATTAATTCTCTCATCCTAAAAATTATACATTTTTATAAGAGAAATCTAGATGTATGAGAATAAATTCACCAAATTAAGGTAGCGAACAAGGGAGAACGTGTCAAATCAATGACAGTAAAGACGAAAATAGTAAAGCCCCTATTTTCTATATTTTGTTTCATCTCTACAGCAATCATTCTTTTAACTCTTGGTATTGCAATATCAATTTTCGTGCATTATTTTGAAGCCTATGAATTACCATTAAGCCTGAGTCTCATAGGTGCGAGCACAGCAATTCTACTCACATTTATACTGGATAAAAGCAATAAATTTCGTAAGTTTTTCAAATGGGGAAAGTTCAATTACCGTTGGATTTTTATAGATCTGATAGCTTTATCATTGTCTTTTATTATTTTGCTAATATACATGCTATCTATTGATTTTAATGAATTTGATCTTTTCATCTCCTCCGACTTGAATTTCTTTATTTATACGGCATGTCTATTGTTTTTTCTTATTCCGGGGTATCTGATTTATTTCGGGGTAAAAAATCTTACATTAGCGAAAATTCGAAGAAGAAAGTTCGCTATTTTCGCAATTATATCGATGATTTTTCTCATAGTATCTAGTACTGGCTTCTATTTTTTCTATAGATACTTTGTTAATTTCCCACCCGCCACTATTCTGAATGGAAATGGTTACAACGATGGACCATGGTTAACATGGCATAATAATTATCCGAATGAAAGCATTTGCATCACTTGGTTAACTGCACGAAGTAATTCTTCAATAGTCTATTACGGCACAAATCCAGGTAATTTAAATCAAACGGCAACTGGCTCTGGGAACTATCTCCATAAAGTTTATCTCGATGGCCTAACACCCAATACTACCTATCATTACTATATACCTGAGAATTTTGTCCAGGACCATCCATCGAACATTTTCAATTTCACTACTGCCTCAACGAGCCAAGAGGCGTTTAAATTCGCGATTGTTGGCGACATGCAACCTTGGAATGAACTGATGATGAACAAATGTGGAATGGTTGCGGATGGAATAATACAGGGCAAATTTGACTTCATTTGTCAGCTAGGCGATATTGCCGATGATGGAAACGATCTAGAGGATTGGCACCGCGTATTAAAAAGTCTTGCAAGAATGGGTGCAAATACTCCCATTCAAGCGGTGATCGGCAATCATGATTTTGAAATGATCGTGGGAAGTTCAAATTGGGGCGAATTATTTACATATCCCTATGTAAATCCCAATATCGGACGATATTTTTCATTTGATTACCACAATGCCCATTTCGTGATGATTGATAATTTTGAACATTATTACATGATGAGTGATCATCAACTTGATTGGATTCGGAACGATATTATCGAAGCAAAGGCCAAGGGACAGGATTGGATCTTCTGTTTCTTTCATTTGACTCTCATGTCGGTTTCAACCTCCGATATGTTTTGGAACTTGCAACGAAAGTTGGTACCGATCTTTGATGAGCTCGCCGTAGATGCCGTATTTGCCGGGCATGACCATGATTATCAACATTATAATTATACTTATGGATGGAATGGATTAGTATTTGATAAAAACCACAATTGGCCCCATAATGCCATACCTTACTTTTGTTCTGGGGGCGGTGGTGCAAATCTAGAGGTAGATTATGGCATTTTCGATCCAGATGAGATGTTAACAACTAACACGGTGACATGGTGGAATGAAAATATCAATCAAAATCGGGACATTACTTATGAGCGAAGACCATGGAACTCCTCAAAATATCTTGCTCATGCAGGTTTTCCTGAGAATTACACTCACTGGGCAGCACAAGACATAGGAAAATATTATTATCATCTTCCAGCGGAAGAGGCTTATCATGATGCATGGCAACAGTTAGGATTTGAGTACGCTGAAGAATGTTATCAGTATATCCAAGTTGAAATCGATGGGAATAACTGCACGATCAGCGTGAGGTACCCCAATGGCGTGCTCTTGCAAGGTCCTGGAGATGCTTACCCCCAACAGTGGACGTTTCAGAAGTAGAATGGCTATGAGAGCTTAACTTTTGAAATTTTCTTATTAAGAAATTAAAAATGCAGAGGGTGGGATTCGAACCCACGAAAGCTTGCGCATAAATATCTAATGATAAAAGTTCTACGCTACAGGGTCCTAAGCCCTGCTCCTTTGACCATGCTCGGAAACCTCTGCGCATCATAACGGCTTTTTTTATGTAAAAGAGGGCCGAGACCGGGATTCGAACCCGGGCCAGGAGATCCACAGTCTCCTAGGACTACCGCTACCCCATCTCGGCCATTGTTGTGTTCGATTTGAAAGTGGACCGGGCGGGAATTCCGCTCTTTTTTAAAAAGAGATTCGGACCCGCGGCCTCCTCGATGCCAACGAGGTGATCTTCCAGGCTGATCTACCGGCCCATAGATTTAATTTTTGATTGAATTCGCTCAAACCAGGCGAACTCTATTAACTTTTTTATTTTGCCACTTATATCTTGTAATCTTTTTACTTCTGCCAAACCCACACGCGGCACAAGTCTTATGGCGAACATGGTAGGACCGGCGACCGCATCGTCTGCACCGAATGTGGGTCTTTTTATGGTGTTTTCCAAAAGAAGGAGTTCCCTTTCCCATTTTTTCACCGTCTCATTCTTTCTTCGAGTTAAGTGGAACAGAAATTGAAATTCTCATTATTTCGAACGCGGAATATGGATTCGTGGTGGACTAATAATGATTACGTTATCACCCCGAACAATAATAGTTCCAACTTTTAGAACTTCTTGACCTTCGTCACTGATTTTAACTTCCTCTGCATCTTCTAGGACTAGATTCATGTGTTGATCAAATCCTCTAAGCTTTCCTCGTAATTCTCTTCCGCCTTTTAATTTAATTAAGACTCGCATATCTAACGATTTTGAAAGTAATTCTAATGGTTTATTCATTAAGGTCGCCATGTTTTTTCACCATTCTCGTATCAATTTCTAATTTTTTTTCTTGTTCATCTTTATTTACTGATCGTTAAGAAAAAAAGAATGTATTTAAAATTATTTACTAATATTTTTTTCAATCAAACATTGAAAAGTAGCTAAAGAACGACCCCTATTATAAGCAATCTAAGAGGGTTTGAAATAACAATACCTTAAATAACAAAATTTTTCTTTAAGATAAAATTAAAAAAAATCGAAGACCTTTACATCATACCTATCTAATTAACCCAGCTCAAATAGAATACTTTCAGCCATCTCTTCAATTTATAAGTTTTAATGCAATATTTTTTAACAAAGTAATCCCGAAAGTTTAGAAAAGCGGACGGGATCGAGGCTGCGGGCTACAGCCAGATTTTATTTAAAATAAAATTAAAGAATTAGCCTTGATCGTGAGTGATGAAAATTCTTAAAATTTTCGTTCAAGAATTTTGAAAATCTTTGATGGAGTGATTACAGGCAGTTAATTTCATTTTGAAAGCTTTGAGAATTCGGTCCAATATCGATCCCCAACATAATGCACGTTTTTTATTCCTTTACCTTTTTTTTTACTAGATAATTTATCTTCATCCATTAATGCAAGCCCAATTGCTAAAGGTTTATCATGTTTTTCATCAACAATAACTACGTAATCATTCTTTTTAATACCCTTGTCAGTGGCAACTATGCCCGGGATCATCACGTCGGCCCCACGTGCGATGTAAGGCACACCGCCCATATCTACCACAATTTTTGGAAGCTGGATTAAATTCTTTAAAAGGATTCTGAGAAAGGGAATCAGCTGTTCCTCTCGTTTGAAAAAAACTAACTCGTCATTGATGAAATAAAGCGTAGTTCCATCTTCCATGTTTCCCGTTTCTACTTTATCATGTTTTCCAAATAAATTATTGGATTTCGGAAAGAATTGTTGAAGTTCGGCGTATAACTTTTTTGTCTCTCCTGACTTTAGAAAATGGCGATTCTTTATTCTCAAGATGTAATTTCCCCGAATTATTGAGTCGAACATCAATGGAATTTTATTTTAGCCTGATTGTTTCTAAATTTTGAGGCGCTCTAGTTTCAATGCGCATTAATTTATGGATGGCACTTGCCAATCCCGTACATTTCGAATTTTCGCCGTGGCAAGTAATAACTCGCTCAGGTTTTGGTTCGACCTTTCGGATGTAATTCATTATCTGTTGGCGGGATGAGTGACCCGAAAATCCCTCGTTAGTGATGATATTCATTTTGACGTGGACCGCTTGGGTTCGGTTATGATTCATTCTCATTGGAATTTCTCGCCAACCTTTCTGAATTCGCCTTCCGAGAGTCCCCTCTACTTGATATGACACAAATATAAGCGTGTTAGCTGGATTAGGGGCCAAGCGCCGAAAATATTCCACTGAAGGACCTCCGTTTAGCATGCCCGATGTTGCCATTATGATACAAGGATCCCCTTCAATGACATCTGCTCGAGCAGCCATGTTGTCTACTTGGACGAAAAATTCAGAGAGAAATGGATTCAAGCCTTGATGGAAAATCATTTCGCGTAAATCCCTTGAAAGGTATTCGGGATGCGTGGTATGAATGGCAGTGGCTTCCGAAATCAGCCCATCAATATATATTGGGACTTCATCAATGAGCCCTCTCCGCATATATTCCTCAACAATTATTAAAAGTTCCTGAGCCCGACCGACTGCAAGAACAGGAATCAAAACTTTGCCACCCTCCCGTATTGTCCTATTTATTATGCTAGCAAGTAATTTCTCGGACTCCCTACGTGATGGCATGGAATCTTTTGAAGCACCATACGTACTTTCAATTATAAGAGTTTCTAATCTTGGAAATGATGTTGTAGCTGATTCTAATAATCGCGTTTTTGCGTACTTAAAATCACCCGTAAATGCTAGATTGTACAAACCATCTCCTATATGAAGATGCACAATTGATGAGCCCAAAATGTGCCCCGCATTGTGTAAAGTTAATCGAATATCGGGGGCAATATCAGTTACCTCGCCAAACGATAGAGGAATATTATGTAAAATTGCCTTTTTAACATCTTTTTGACTATAGGGTAATAATCGTCCTTCGCGCTCACTAACATCAAGATAATCAAGCTGAAGAAGGGTCATCAAATTTCGGGTGGGTTTCGTGCAATATACAGGTCCATCGTATCCATATTTATATAAAAAAGGGACGAGTCCTTGGTGATCCAAATGCGCATGAGATATTATAACCGCATCTAAATCTTCTATATTAAAATCATTTACATTCAAGTATGGATAAACGTTGGAATTCGAGGACGTTCCTACATTAATTCCACAATCTAAGAGCACGTTACTTTTTGCAGTGTGAATCAAAATACAAGATCGTCCTACTTCTCTAAAGCCCCCTAATGCTGTTAATCTAACATAGTCATCTTTTAAAAAGATAGGACGATGGATTCGTATGCCTATTTTTTTCAATAACTTCTTTCTTTTATCACTGTCTTGCTTTAATGCATGTCTTAATTTTAAGACCATATTTGAAGTTAAAGGCGGGGTTCGGATTACCGAAGGGCGCCAAAGCACGCTTTCAGTGATTTGCTTTAAAGTCATTCCTCCGCGACCAATAACCAATCCTGGTTTCTTTGCTTCGATGATGACTTCACCGACGTTCGGGTCGAAAGAAATAGACGTGATGCCCGCTTCTTCCGGACATAATTCGACTATCTTTTTTTTAGTTTCTTCTTGTGGTAATCGCACGTAAGGATCTGATCTAATAACTAATCTTTTTCGGATTCTTTTGGCGATGTCCTTCACAATTTCTCGTGATTGCAGCAAAATTTTCGGATTTTTTGAATACAACGCGATCTCCGGGCCTTCAAACTCAATGTTTGTGATGTTAACGTTTTCCGGAAGATTTTGGATGATAAGATCCTTAAGATCTGATAGTACACTCTCTATTAACATGTCTTTACCTCGATTTTACCTATTGCATTCTAAAGAATTCGTTCCATAAAATATAATGCTAAGTGAAGCAAAATTGAGTTATTATGGTATCATAATTCCTTTCCAATTTTCTTTAGTTCGGCTGCTATTACCTGATCATTAATTTCGTTATACCCTTTCTCTTTATCAATATATGCTACATCAATTCCATTTCCAGATCCGATATCCCGTTCTGGGATAATACCGTATCTACATACATAAACTCCGTAGATATTAACGACCAAACTTAACCATCCTTAATCTTATTTATAAAAAAATTTAATTGAAACATAATTGTGATGAGAATTAGAACTAAAGAAAAAAACACATCTACAATTCATCTAAAATAAATTAACTAACATTTAAAAATAAATCGTTTATTATGAGTAATTTTAATTGAAATTTTTACCCTATAAGAACGGCTAGTATGAGTATTAGATAAAAAATAGAATTCGTCCATAATTTTTTTCACCCACGAATTTAAAACTTTATATTTCCTAAATCAATCCGTTAAAGTATTTTGATAGTATGGACAAACTTTAAAATCTTTTTTCACTTCTCTCTTACAAATTTTACACATTTCTTTTTTCTCTAACCAATTCCATAACAAATATAACAGAAATCCAGAAGCAATAAACACACCAAACAGCATAAATCCACTTCCAACATCGATGAGATGCTTTATTTTTTGGGGGAATAATTTCTGATTTATCACGTAAGTAGTAGTAATAACCTATCCCTGTCAAGATTATACCCGTTGATCCGATAGTAGTCACAATAAGATAAAATACAAACTCATTTTGATATAAATCAAGAGAAGGTAAAAATTTTACCAACATTATGAGGAGGTCAACTGATAACCCTATAATTCCCACAATTATGCCCATCAGCAATATCAAATGAATGTCTTTTGAATGTTTTTTACCATTAAAAATACCTTAATTTAAATTTTCTGCAACTACTATGGTCTTTTAAAAAATACCATTATAAAAGTTAAGTTAGTAGAAATTCTATTGTAACCCTTATCAATAAAAACCTAAAATGTGAAATTTTCTATTAAATATATTAATTCAGACGTTTTCGTTACCAAGAGTATTAATTATTCATATTAAAAGATTAGTTGAAAAACATTTTAACTTTCTAAAGTGAGTTAACACTAACGAAAGGGTTATTAATAGAAGGGAACCATATGAAAGGAAATCATGCTCCAAAGAGCAAAACTTTCGATCCTTACGATATTAATATAGGGGATAGAACGAAGGATGAAACCGTTGAAGAATACCTACGTAATCTTGGAGTGCCGTGTATTGTTGATTTAAATGACGAGGAAACATATGAGGCAGGGATTTACTATAGGATCAAGCCTCCAAAGGATGGAGAAAAAGTAATCAGGGAAAGGGTGGACGAAAACAGTGTTATATTTTTACCCGATTTTCAAGAATTCCTTATCGATGCACAACAGGAAGATTCAACTTCCCGATCTAACATCGAAATCTACATAATTGACCAAGTATCAGATGAAACCGTTTCCTTACCTGTGGTCATCTACAAGCAGGTTGACATTCCCGCCCTTCTCGAGGAGCATAAAAGTCCACTTGGTTATGGTAAACTTGTCAATATAGTGGATATAGTACCCGTAATTATCGAGAGGGATGTCGGGATCATTCGCGCGCCACACGAAAGCGCCCAATCCAAGGATAAAGAGGATGGCGTGGAGGTCGATGATTCTACATTCTTTAAGACGTTCAAGGAAGTAGCGAGTAAAATTACACTAACCGGTGGGAGAGATTTCCTGAAAAGTCCAAACACGCCTATCAAATCCCCCGAAAGCACTCTTGCCGAAGGATTGGAATGCATTGTAGAGCAAAAGTTCAAAGAAGAATTCAATTTCGCGTTTGACCTTATTAAGGAAGCGGATCTAATACTGAAGATACAAAATGTGCTATTTGATTTCTCGGAATTGCTTGACTGGCAGATTTCTGGGAAGCGACGAAAATAAAACAAGAAGGAAGCAACATGGGCAAGAATGATGATCAAGGCGTGAAACATCTTCCCAGAAACATGGTTGAGGTTAATGGAATCCCGATATTCGAGGATGAATATGAGGTGGTTGAAGACCTTGGCTTTCGTGAAGCTTGGTTCGGGTTTTACGAAGAAAATCCATTGAAAAGCGTAGGGATCCACGAAGGTCATATCATCAAATTGGAGATCCACGGGGAAAGCGACTTGTATGAGATCCGACTTGAATCACTTCCCTTCCTTCGTTATTTAAATTTATGGAGTAACATGGCACCTGTCGTGCCCTCTTCTATCCAAGATCTGGAGTGCCTCGAGGAGATTCGCTTTAATGGATGTCATTGCCGCGAATTTCCTCCTGCATTCAAATTTCCCCCATCCTTGAAAGTCATCGATTTGTCCGGGAATTTATTCGAGTTTCTACCCGATTTCATAGGATCAAATAACAGGGTTGAAAATCTTCACATCGGGAGGATGTGCTTAAAAGAGATTCCCGATTGGGTGCCTAAATGCAGGAACTTGAAGGTATTTCGTTGTGATTATAATGACATTACCGGTGGGTTGGAAATACTGGAAAATTTCACTAACTTGACCAAGCTGCTTATAGGTCACAATAAAATAACATCGCTTCCATCCAGAAGGTGCTTTCCAAGGAGCATCCGGGAATTAAGCTTGTGTGAGCTTGAGATTTCTGAAATTCCTGAGTGGATAGGAGAGTTGACCGAATTGAGGTATCTGGATCTTGAATATTGTCCCATCACCACCCTTCCCAAGTCAATTGGGAAATTGGAAAATTTAAGGCGAATCGATATGCAAAGATGCCGGCTCTCTAGCATTCCATCTGATATCGGGAGATGCAAGGAATTAAAAGAGGTTTGGATGGATTTTAACGAGCTGGTCGAAATACCCTCAAGCTTCGGATTGTTAACCAATTTAAGGGTATTAGCTGCCACGCATAATCGTCTCACGGCCATTCCAGAATGGATCGGAACCCTAGTAAAGTTGGAGGAACTTTACTTGAATGATAACAAAATACGGTCCATCCCGCCTGAATTGGCAGATTGCACAGCTTTAAAGCACATAACCTTGTGTGACAACCAAATCACCACGCTTCCACCTGAAATGGTTCGCTTACCACCTAACGTTTGGGTGGAGCTGGAGGGCAATCCCGTATTCAAATACCTTGTATTCATAGAAGAAAAGTTCGAGGTGGAAACCATAACAGAGCTTTTCAGTTATTATAATAAATTGTATGATGCCGCTAGGAAGGAATCAAGTTCTCAAGATACCCAATGATGTAGGGAAAAAAGAAAAAAGGAACTAATCTACACGTCTCTTCTTCTTGAGCAGCACGAAAGCGCCGAACAGGATGATGCTGAACCTACCGAGGATCAGGAACACGAGTCCGAGGTGGATGACGCCGTTGTAGTGGAGCGTGTAGTGCACCAAGATCTTGTCGCAGCAGTCGTGGGTTGCGGTGAATACGTCTCGGGTCCCGGTGTGACCTGGGACATATAATTTATTTAATAATTAATATGAATAATTAATACTCTTGGTAACGAAAACGTCTGAATTAATATATTTAATTTAGGTTGTTCGAGTTCCATGTAAAATATTTCAGACCCTTTTCCGTTATTCTAACAGATACGGGGTGTGTTCCCAAATCCTCTATTAAATTATGACTAACAAGTTCCTCTCTATATGACGGCACTTCAAATGCACTGATTCTCTCTCTTTCACTAATACTGGAGAAACCCCCTTTTAGATCTAATATTCTAGCGAGGGTTACTAATTCAAATTCCACATCTCCCGTTGTTTCCCACCCTTCTTTTAAATAGTCGAGGAGTTTCGAAGCCCCTTTTGAAAGAGGTATATAAAATTTTTTGTATTTTTTTAGCCCATAACATTTAAACCTGTAATGGAGGAGGGAATAACAAAATGAAAAATAGATTGAATGCATTGTTCACTCTTCCACTCACTGTAAAGGGTAGCCTTATTATAAATTACAATTCCTTGCCTATTTTCTTGAGTTCTGCATTTATGACTGGATTACTTATTTCGGTATATCCTTTTTCCTTGTCAACGTAAGCTACGTCGATCCCATTGCCCGATCCCACATCTCTTTCGATAGCGCTTCGCACGGCATGAATAGCAATTGGAATCGCATCCTTAATGGTGATTTTTTCGAAATAAGCATCCTCTAACACGCCAAGGGCAAATGGTGTTCCAGACCCGGTTGCAGTAACTGCATCTTCCTCAATTAAGGATCCTACAGCATCTAAAGTAAATAAATGAGGTCCCGAATTATCGACACCTCCAATGATAGTTTGAGTCAAATAAGGAAACCACCTTCTATTAAAAAGGTAGTACGAATATAGAGTTGCTGCTGCTTTAACTGGAATTGGTTTTAAATGAGATAACTTATATAAATTACACTCTGCAATCATATAATCGATTAAAGCCTGGGCATCAGCAACAAGTCCTGCCATAGTTGTTGCAACGTGATCTGCAAGTCTATATATTTTCTTTGCGTGCTTATGAGCTATGTAGTAACCTGCTATTGCTCGATGATCTGAAGCAAGTACTACACCATCAACACACATTATTCCAATTGTTGTCGTTCCCGTGTGAATGACTTGATCTTGCTTAATGTTATTAGGATATATCATTTTTTACCACTTTTGAGGCGATAAAAATAGTAAATATGATTGATTCTGATTTAATCTATTTAAAATTAATCCTAATAATCAACTAACATCATGCTATTTAAAAGCATTCGTTTTATGATTAGATAAATAGGAATATAATTTTTACTTTCAAATAAAAAGATTAAAAACTCAATAGGATTTAACTCACTGGTAAATAAATTCAATCAAGACATAAATACAAAATTAGATCCCGAGCACGTGAAGATGGATAGAATTCTAACATTAATCGGTGTGAAATTAGCTAAAAAAAATCGAAAATTCATTTTTTCAGGAGCTCTTCCAGAATGTGAAAATTGTGATCCATCATTAAAATCCGTGTGCCTGAACAATTTAGAGAAAGGAAGGATGTACGAAATAATCGATATTAGAAATATCATTCATCCTTGCGCAGTTCATGACGGAGGCGTTACTGTCGTTGAAGTTCAAAAAGCTCCAATAAAAACGGCGCTTGACGCAAGAAAAGTTTATGAAGGAACAACCATTTCTTTTCAATATCTCGATTGTGATGAAACCTCTTGTAAAAATTACATATTTTGTAAGCCAAAAGGTATTAAGGAAAATGTAAAATACAAAATCACGCAGATATTCGGGAATCTACCTCACATTTGCGAAAAAGGAAAAAGACTGAAGCTCGTCGAATTAAAAGGATAGAAATTCTTAATTGTCATAAAATTTTAAACAATTTCTCAGCATTTTTATGTGATATTTTCTGGATTATTTTCTCGTCAATCCCTTCTTCAGCCATTCGCTGAATGGTCTTTGGGACGATAAATTTATGCGCGATGTCAATCCCTAAGTCACTATTCAGTATAATGCGATTTATTTGATCTTCCTGCTCGCGAATAATCTGTAAAAAACTATCCATAGTTAACTTCCCTTTTTGAACGGTCAATCCTATATATAATTTTGTATTCAAGGCCAAATCTATATTTTCTGGCGAAACGTGGTCAATGATGCCATTCGTTATACCGATGGATTCTAAAAGTTCAATCAATTTTTTCGTAATGTCTCGCTTATTTTTTCCTGGCGTGTGAAGGATGACTGGAAAATTATTGTGTTCCTTGGCCATTATTAACTGTTTCTCGAGTACTTCTATTTCTTCCTCAGTCGCTTTCTCTAAACCTATTTCCCCTAACGCTACGACGCGTCCTCCCATATTTTCTTTAATGAAATTATAAATTTTTGTGTCAAACTTACCTGGAATACTGCGAGGATGGATGCCAATGCCACAATAACATACAATTCCAGCCGCTTGAAGCCGTTTTGTTTCTCTCTTAATCAGCCATCTGAATAAGTCCTCAAGAGTGTTTGTATGAGTTGGGGTGATAGGATAGAAGGCAACAGTGATAACTGCTTCCACGCCCATCAACCGATACTCTTCAAAGAATTTAGAGGGGCGAAAAATCGTATGAATGTGAGCATCAATGATCTTCAATTTATTACACGTTATTTTATTTATTTTTTTCTTAACTAATGTTTAATGATTGTTCAGCAATTTGAATAACGGAAGAAACGACAACTAACGTAGATAACGATTTAGAATAGATGGATATCTTCAAGTCAGCTAAATCATAAATGAATTGAGAAAAATCCCCGTGCGGAAAACCCCCAATTAAACATACAACTCGCTCATTTTCTGAAAAAATCTTTTGAAGCTCCTTAGTGCTTGTTGGAAGGCCATTTTCAGTGAGGAGTATGACTCGATTTGGGTTTATTTTATTAAGCAAATCATATAATTTTTGAGATGTCATCGAGATTAATGTCTGTTCAGAATTAGGGGGAATTTTTTTCACTTCGATTAACTGCTCCATTAACCCCACGAACCGGTTATAATTGCGGGGAATCCGAACCTCAGGATTAAATGCAATAATTTCATCATTTCTCGTATGAACATAAACTTGTAAAAATCCATCTTGATTTAAGCGAGCACCTAACGCCATCAAGAGTGCATTATGGATAATATCAGGGCGTCCTCGCTTCTCTCTATCAGGTAACTCCTTCATTAGGTGATGATGGATGGAAGCGTCCAATAGGGTTTTTTCCAAAGGTTTATTCCCTTTTTTTTGAATTCTTTTCCCTTTCCTCCGGGATAAAAAGGCAATACACTCCAAAGCAGATTCAACAAGAATGATGGTAAATGGTGCTGGTTTAGTCAAGTTTGACACCTATTTCCTGCCAATATTCCCGTGAAAAATTATTATCGATCAGAATTAGAGCAGTTCATAAAGTTTTTTAAGGATCTGTCCGTGCATAACAAGTCCTACTAGTTTATCATCCTTAATAACTGGGAGGCGCTCGACACCTTTTGTGAGCATTATTTCTAAAATTTCCTCTAATGATGTTTCAGGTGTAATTTTTATTGGATTGCGGGTCATTAAATCTTCTACTTGTAGCCCCCCGACAGAAATTGAAAAGCGAGATAACATAATATCTCGTTGAGTTAAGATCCCCACGAGCTTTTCATCTTCAATGACAGGAAGCCCTCCAATACTGTTTCTAACCATTAATAAATCTGCAGCAGCTACCTTTTCCTTAGGATTTACGGTCAACATTTCGATAACCATAATATCTTTTGCCTTTACATCTTTTATCTCCATTCTCATCCATCCTGTTACAATGAACATGAAGAAATCGTGATCACCGATAATTATAATTTCATTTGTTTAAAATTTTTATATTTTAATTTATATTTAAGAATCAACACAATGGGTAGGTAGTCTAGCATGGTATGATTCTGGTTTCGGGTCAACTCACAAGGTTGCGAAATAACCAGAGGTCGTGGGTTCAACATTCATTGTGAGATGCGGTCTCAATGAAGGATATTCCCATCCTACCCATATTAAACCAATTTTAGTTCTCGGGATAGTTTAATGGATTTAATCAAGCCTACAATAAACGAACCAGCATTAATTTTGGAGCAATCTGTAACCCAGCGATTTGTGGTGATTGCGGATTTGCATTTGGGTATTGAAAACACTTTGATTGATAAAGGTGTTGAGATTCCTTCACAAGTACAAACCCAACGCCTCGTTAAGAAACTTGAAAAAATTATAAAACGTGTTAAACCAACGGGTATCATAATCTTAGGTGATATAAAACATAATATTCCTATGATTTCCCACATGGAATGGTATATCGTTCCCCCCTTCTTTGAAACGTTCACAAACCTGCCCATTCATGTCATTCTTGGTAATCACGAATCTGAAACTCAAATAGAAGGTTTAACCACGCGAAATGTGGTGTTGCATCCAGCTAATGGGTGGTTAATAGAATTAGAAGGACCGGATAGAACAACAAAGGTCGGTTTATTTCATGGGCACACTTGGCCTGGAAAGGAACTCTTTAGTGCCGATGTGTTAGTGATGGCGCATAATCATCCCATAATTGAGTTTAAAGATGAATTAAACGTGAGAACTTTCGAACCAGCTTGGATTCGGGCACGCTGGGATAGAGAGAAGCTCGCGAGGGCATATTTGAAGTATCGAAAGATAAAAAAGGCAAAAGATCCTTTGGCAGTTCTCCGAGAAAAATATAAAATAGTAATAAAAGAGAATCCTGAAATCATCATCATGCCTGCGTTCAATGATTTATTGGGGGGCATTCCTTTTAATGCAGAAGAAACAAAATTTATTGGGCCCCTTTTAAAATCCGATAGCGTAAATATAGATGACGCTGAAGTACTTTTATTAGACGGGACGTTTTTAGGTAAAATAAAAGATATTCGTCTAGAAGATTAATTGGAGAATATTCAACTATGAATGATGAATTAGAAAGTATCTTGCAACAAATCAGAGACGAGAAGAAATTTACGCTTGAGCACCTAAAATATTTCGTGGATGGATTTAATGATAGATTTTGGAGAGCATTGCGCAATACTCTGAATAATGGCGTTAAAAAATATGTTTTCAAGCCTAGTAATCGAATTGTTTGGATAGTCATTGGTAATAGAAAGGATTATTTAATTATTTCTAATTTATACTGCAATTGTGAAGATTTTTACGTTAAAGTCGTAATTAAGAAAGCTGCAAGAATGTGTTACCACTTACTTTCGAAGGTTTTAGCAGAAAATCTAAATTATTATGAAAAATTCACCGTAGAAGATGAGAGATATGATGAATTGATGGAGGAATGGAAGCGTTATTGACTTTTTGACGCTTGCAATGAATATACCAAAAAATTTTATAAGAATGCTCCATATTAAAATAATGAAAATATTCTCTACAAACAGATTACACTTACAATTTATAAAGTGAAGAAATTGCATATACCTCCATTTTTATATGACCTTCCTCTTACTGACGAGCAATATAAAAATCTATATACATGGATGATTTTTCTCGCAGCTTTCACCCTACTTTTTGTCATTATTTATCTAGCGATTGGAGAGGAGCGCGAGGAAACGGAAACTTAAATGATTTTCTCTTATTTTGATTAATTATTTGATAGAAAAGAAATGTCAAGGGATCAAATAACGCCAACCTCAGCTTTTGATTTATTTCTTCCAACTCTACAAAACCAAATTAAAAACATGTCTGCTTTTGTCTCAAACCATCCAATAGAGAGAGTACCATAAATAATCCTAAAATTACAAGTGTCCAAATAAATCCTGGTATTTCAGTTCTGTTCTGACAATCATTATCATATATTACATTGCCTATACAACCTTCTTCTTCACATATACAATCTATATTACCATACAAAATGTTTCCTTTTATTGTATTATAACTTGACTCCTCTATTATATATATTCCATGATAGTTATCGTTGATGGTGTTATCTGAAATGTTATTGTGGCTCGAGTAATAGTGTACCAAAAGTCCGTACCAGTCGTTCCCGTTCAGAGTATTGTGAATGAAGGTGCTGTAGTTGGTTCGTGACAAAAAGAGCCCTATCTGATTATCGTTGGCGGTGTTCAAGGTAAGGTTGACATCGATTGACGACCCCACGCTAATACCATCGTACTGGTGGTGGTTGAAAGAATTGTTCAGGAGCAACACCATGCTGGTCTTATATACCCAAATCCCTTTCTCGTAATTATAATCGGCAGTGTTATGGGAAACCGTGATATTCATCGAAGTTTGTAAACAAATCCCATATTTTTCGTTGTGGCTTGCGTCGTTGCGGGAAATGGTGCTATGGTTGCTTGAATACCATAACATCATTCCATACACGCCATTATATGTAAGAGTGTTATCGGTGATCGTGCTATAGCACGATCTGTATGAAGCAATTCCGTCCTGTTCGTTCTGGTTAGCGGTGTTATTCAAAAGTTTAATATTATCTGATTGAGAGATAAAAAATCCATAAAAATTGTTGTTAGCGGTATTGTTAGTAAGGGTAATGTTATTGGAAAATAAGAGCGTAAGTCCGACCGAACCCCCCGACAAATTACAATTTGAAATGGACAATGAGGTGCAATTGACGAGAATTAATTGCCCCACATCTCCTGGAATAGTTATTCCCTTCTGATGCCTGTAATAATGAATTGGGCGATCATTTACCGTGTTATCGGGAGTTATCTCTTGTGAACATTGGTCTATGGTAAGTCCCCTTAAATAGATCCCAGTTTCATACAATGTATTATTACGAAAATAATTATTCTCCGCCTGGCTTATGTAAATGCCCGCAAATTTTCCAGCGTCCCTAATCACATTGTTGGAAACTGTATTGTTTATTGAACTGCTCACCCCAATCCCCTTTTGGGAGCTCTTACTCACCGTATTATTGGAAATCGTGTTATTGTCGGAACCAAGTAGATAGATTCCTCCGTAATAATAAGAGACGGTGTTGTTCATTATTTGACCATTTGTCACATTTGAAAGCTGTACACCATAATAAATAGAATTGGGGTGATTTGTAACTGTACAATTTCTAATGACAAAGTGAGCGTCCGTGTTTTGAATCTCTATTCCACTCTTATCAAACCCACTCGCATTAATAACGTAATTTTCAATCAGATATGGATGCGTCTTATTACCGTATCCAGGATATCCCGAAAATCCTCCGTTTCCGTCGATAAAAATAGGCGTGTCGGTTTTCGATCTCAATTCAACATTTGGACTGTCGATAGATAACCGATTCTCATACTTAATAGAAATGAAAGCTACCAAGAATAAACTAATGGCGAAAATTAGTAGAATTAGGTTATTTAATTTCCTCAAATCATTCCCTTTTTGAGATTAAAGATTATAATCTAATCAATTAATTAAATTATAATTGTTTTTATCTAATAAAAAGATTTCTTAAGAATTTCTTATGAATCATCTTTGAAATGACTCTGTTAACTATTATTATAACACCCAAAGTTTTTAAACTTCCTTTTATTACCTAAAATATTACGTTTGCGTAATAAATAACGTAATAATTCATCTTTTGGGTTAGTAATCATAATTTCTTTTTATCATATGAAGTTATAATTTGCCGTGCTGTACGTAGGAATTGGAACTCGAAAGGGCTTGCATATTAGAGTTTTTGCAGGCAATAAAATTGAAATAAAATTTAAAAATCGAGATGGTTGGGATGACTGAATGGCAGAAGATTAGTAAGAAGAAACGAGAGCAAATTTTCAATGCTTGTGCCGACAATATTGATGAGTTACCACTCTCAGACGAAGAGAAGAAGAAGGGACTAATTGGGTGTTATTTGGGTGGACTCGCGGAATTGCGGAAGCGTGAAAAAGTATGCGAAGTCACGGGGAGGACCTATGCCCCAGATGAAGAGACGCGAGATGAGTTCGTGGAGGGATACTGCAAGCCGAGCCAAATAGATGAAGTCGTCGCAGGAATCCCCGGTTCTGTTAAAAAATGGAGGGATAAACTCTTAACTCAGAAGTACGAGAGGCAAATCGAGGGGCAGGAAGATCCAACTGAAAAGAATCGGAGGGATGCGCCAGTATCCGAACCAGACATCTGTGAAAAGGGGGGTAAACTTGCGCCTGATGAAAAAGCCGACCTTGCCTTTAAAGAGTGGTGCGACTCACTTATTCCAACCCCCCTCACGCCCACGGAAACAGAGTTGTTTAAAAGCAATCTTGGGAAATCTGAATTTATGACTCCGAAATCAAAGCAAAATAGAACGTAGACACCAAAATCTTAAGTAGTGGAGGGCGACAATAAAAAAGTATTAATAACACTTATCTTAATAATATTGTATCGGATGGGTTGGTGGTAACATACACATCTGATAAGGAATAATATATGAAAGTGAACCTCTTGGGGTTGAATGGCATATGAGTAGTAAGAAGAAGCGAGATGAATATCTTAGAAAAATGAAGGAAGGTTGTTACATCGGGGTACAGAGTTTCCCCAATCTCACTCGGGGGGAACGGGTGGAGATCGAGCAAAAGTGCAATGATGAGGCTGAGCGTGACCGTGACGAACGCGAGTTTGGATGTGCCGTAGAACATAATGATGATAAAATTCTCAAACAGTGGCGAACGTCGCGTTGTGTGGATAAAAGGTTAGAAAAAACCCCCTTCGACCCGTTTCAATACACCTCCATTGAAGGGCAGAAGGTTGTGGATCAGCGAAAGGCAGAGGAAGATCGAAAAAAAGAAACCCCCGCAATGAAAGAGCTCCGCATTCTCTCAGAATCCGCATGGGATCGACCTAGAGGCAACCACGCGAAAATTACTTCTGCCAAAACGGGAGAGTCCACTTTTACCCCTACTGAAGTGGAGTTTAATAGTGATTCCCCAAAAAAAGGTTCAGAAACTACTCTTTCCTTTTCGAATGAGAACAAGGTTCAGAAAGTTAATAATACATTGGAGATTCAAGATATGACCAAAGAAGGACAATACGGGAAAGTTTTCCGCACACCTAAGAGTGAGAGAATGAAAAGAGACAAAAAGTCCCCGAAGTCTCAAGAACCAAACGAATTAAAGTTTAGGGGGATCAGAATTAGATGTCCTATTTGTGGAAGACAGCAAATGTTTAGACGAAGATCAGATGGATTATATGTCAACCCAAATGGTTCCAAGATAAGATTAGATGAAGAAGGTTATTTAGTATGTACAAATCCTGATTGTAAGCTGGAATTTCTTTTTGATACAAAGCTATCAAGGAGTGAATTAGAGTTAGTAGATAGAGTTTTAAAAGTCGGACATAAGAAATGGTGGAAGGTGGATTTATCTATTTCAGGAGGATCACGTATAAATAGGAGTGCTATGGGAGCTGACTTTTTAATCCATAGAATGGGGGGCGGTGCTTTGTGGATTGAATTTAAACGAAACTCCGAATTCGGCTTTACTTATGATCAATTAACACGGTTCAGAAAATCAGTTGATAGTAAGGAGGTTGCTACTCGTTTTATAGGATTAATACCATCACAGAAGGATAAAGCTCTTAATACACAACTATATTTTTGGACACCAGCATTTTTCAGAATGATACCACCTGAGTCATTTAAAATCACTGAAAAAGCCGAGAAGGGAGTGTCAAAGGGCAAAGAGGGACTAGTCTTGGAAGGATTAGAAGACTTTATCGTAAATAACTCATTTACATTACGCCCAAGTGAAAAGAGTTTTCCTATCTCCTCAGACATAATGCAAGAACTTCAGGAGATTCCTAATCTTTCTTTATTTAATGTGTTAAAGGGAAGAGCTTTTTGGTATGGGGTGTTATATGAGGAATTTGATTGGGATGTTGCTGCAGAAATTCTTATCGAGAAACTTAGATCCACCTTAAACAACTTGGATGAGGATATAATTTGGCAAAGAGGGAATCCGTATATTATGGGCAAAAAAGTTGTGCCTTTTAGAGTAATCGCAGAACCAAAAATAATGACTTTGATTTTAAATGAAATTAATAATTCGTATAGACCTCTATACCCCGCAGAGATCGCACTTAGAATTCAGAGGGATCAAGATTTAGCTCCATATTTAACTTGGGATGAAGGTACTTCTTATATAAAATCTATAAAGGAGGGGCAAGCACCAGCATTATTTAGTAGATCCGTCTTTCAATTTTGCGAAAAGTTGGTTCGTAGGGGGAAGCTTGATGTAATAAAGCATAGGTTTTCAAATAGACAGCATTTAGTATCATACTTTCCAAAAAAACGGCGTTACATTATTTTGACATACATAGCGTCTCGATCTTTAGATCTGATGAAGGAGTTTCTGGAGAGAAGGTTAATAAAAATTATTCAGACGGAGGGGCTAGATCTATCGGAATTGAAAAGACTGCCAAATTTCAATGAAATCTGTAGAAATCAGTTCCCAATAACATTGAGGGTGTTAGCTAGGGAACTATCTTGGGATTACCAAGTGCTTAGAATGATGATAAGGGATAGGGAAAGGAATGAGTTAGCAGAAAATAATCTAATACACGAACAATTAGGGGGAGTGCGAAGAAGGTCGGTACTTTTATCATTAACTGAAAAAGGGATTGAATATGTAACACGCACTGGACAATTCTATGTCAAGTAATTAGTTTTTTCTTTGTCTATTCTCCTTTATTTTTCTGCAAGCTGTTATTTCCTATCTTTTTAGCTTATCTTTTGAAAACAAGAATAGAGATTAAATCTACTCTTTCTTTAATTTTTCTAGAAAAGAAATGACAAACAATAAAAAGGAGAAGATTTCAGTCTTCGATTTATTAGTACCGAAGTTAAGAGAATCGCTTAAAAAATCATTCACAACTCCAACTCACATTCAACAGAAAGCAATGCAGGAGGTTATAGATGGACGCAACATATTAATGATTGCTCCAACGGGAACAGGGAAAACTATAGCTGCGGTAGCCCCTGTATTTAATCAACTTTTGACATTAAAGACAATGGATCTTGAGATAAGGGGAATAAAAATCCTTTATCTTACTCCATTACGAGCATTAAATCGAGATATCTTTAAAAGGATTGTATTATTAGGAAAAAATCTAGGAATTACAGTCGAGATTAGACATGGCGATACTAAACAATATGTTCGCCGCAAACAAGCCCTTTACCCTCCCGAAATGTTAATAATTACTCCAGAAACCCTTCAAGCCATCCTTCCCGGAAAACGAATTCGTGAGCACCTTAAATCTGTGCGTTGGGTGATAATCGATGAGTTGGCAGATCTAGTCGATTCAAAACGGGGAATTCAATTAACAATTGGCTTAGAGCGCCTAAAAGAATTAGCTGAAACCGATTTTCAACGAATAGGACTCTCAGCGACAATAGGAAGTCCTGAGATAATTGCGAAATTCTTGCAGGGTTCCAGTTCGACTGTTGAAATAATTCGTGTTCCCTTTGAGAAAGACATGGAAATTGATGTTGAGTGTCCAATCTCTCAACCGGAGGACCAAAAATTAACAAAGCAACTCCGAACAACCCCAGATTCCGTGGCGCGGATAAAAAGAATAGTCGAACTCGTAAAAACTCATACTTCTGTCCTTGTCTTCGTTAATACCCGCCAACAAGCAGAATTATTAGCTTCTAGGATGAAAATGTTCCAACCTCCTTTCCAATTCGCCGTGCATCACGGGTCCCTATCCAAAGAAGTCAGAATCGAGAGCGAACAAAAATTTAAGGAAGATTTAAAGTGCATTATTTGCACATCCAGTTTAGAATTAGGAATAGATATAGGGACCATCGATTATATTATCCAATATATGAGCCCTCGGCAAGTTACAAGATTAACTCAGCGAGTTGGGCGCTCCGGACATCAAATTGGTAAAATTTCTCGTGGAACCATAATTTGCCTTAATGAAATTGATGATATTTGCGAATCAATGGTCATTGCGAGAAATACAGTTTTAGGTAATTTAGAACAAATAAAACTACATGAAAACGCTTTAGATACACTTTCACATCAAATTATTGGGCTTTTACTAGATAAGGGCATGGCCACTATTGAAGAAATTTATAACATAGTAACCCAAGCTCATCCTTACCGTAATTTAAAAAAAGCTTTAATTGTTGAAAC
Organism: Candidatus Helarchaeota archaeon; assembly: GCA_013375455.1. The sequence continues at coordinate 26,429 of JABXJT010000024.1, forward strand.
ATTGGAACAACTTTCACGCCAAAATTTACTATATTTAGACAGGCATGGCATCATTCGCAAACGTCGCGGAAATTGGTTGGCATACTATTCCTTTTTAACTATGATTCCAGATATTCAAAAATATAAAATCATTAATGTGGCTCGAAATCGTCCAATAGGAACTCTAGATGAAGAATTTGTTAGTGAACATTGTAAGCCGAATTCCGTTTTCATCATTAAAGGGACTCCATGGAAAATACTCGTGATAGATGAAGAAAAAATTGAAGTCGCTGAAATTCAAGATACCAAGAGTGGTGTCCCATCCTGGATAGGCGAACTCATTCCCGTTCCATTTGAGATAGCACAAGAGGTAGCACGACTTCGGGCACAAATAGGGGAAGCCCTCCTTAAACATCAAGCCGAAATTCCAATTTTAGAGGAATATTCTCTTTCAGAAAATGCTAAAAAAATTATAATAGAAACGTTAGAAGACCATATTCGAAAAGATATCCCAATACCTAACCACGAAACTATCTATATCGAAGAGTTGGAAAAGAATATTGTCATCCATGCGTGCTTCGGAACTCGTGTAAATGAAACTTTCAGCAGAATTATTGCTGCCTTACTCTCATCACGTATTGGCGCAAGCATTGGCATCCGAGCGGATCCCTATAGAATAATTCTATCAACTCCGAGGTTAATCAGTCCACAGGAAATCCATGAACTCCTATTAAGAATAGATCGAGATCAAATAGAAATGATACTGGATCTCACTTTAAAGAGAACTTCTATGTTCAGATATCGCTTTTTTCACATTGCTAAATATTTTGGAATAATTAAGAAAGGAGCACGATATAAGGATATCAATATCTCTAGATTTATTCGAATTTTCAAGGGTAGCCCCGTTTATAAAGAAACAATGCGAACCGTAAAGATCGAGAAATTGGACGTGCCGAAAACCTTAGAAATTATTGAACAAATTAAAGATAAACATTTGAAAGTTCAAATAATGCGCAAGAAAAATCTGAAGCCTTCACCACTTGCAATCCCCGCAATGCAATGGGTCGCCCCACGAGACCTCATCATCCCCGAACGAAGTCGCCATCAAATCCAAAAAGTGGTGAGAGCGCGGTTACTGAATCGGCAAATTAAACTCGTCTGTTTATATTGCCAGGATTATACTTCTTTTAAAACTGTAAAGCTCCTCCCTGAGAAACCCGAATGTCCGAAATGCCAATCACGATTTTTGGCAGTTCTACCCATTGAAGGAGTTAACATCAGACGTGTTTTGAATTTAAAGAAAAGAGGGAAAAACCTATCAAAAGAGGATGCACAAATCTTTCAACGCGCCCAAAAAAGCGCAAATTTAGTATTAACCTATGGAAAAAAAGCAATAATAGCAATGGCTGGCTATGGTATCGGTCCCACCACCGCCATTCGCCTCCTCGCTCTCCCGTACAAGAATGAATTTGAATTCATTCAAGCTATCATTGATGCTGAAAAACAATTCATTAAAACGCGTCCGTTTTGGACTTCAAAATCAAATTAATTAAAAACATTTTGCTTAAATATCCAAGAAACTGTATACTTTATTATATTTCCACTTTCATTTTTTGTGAATGATTCAAATGATATAGGGGAAGAAATATGAAAAATCCACTAGGATTTGGCATCAAGGAGAACAAAACAAGATTCTTTTTAATGATTGCGAGTGCGTTTATCTTTGGACTGACCATGAGAGTATTTTTTATAATATATAGACTTGATTATTTCATCGATTTAGGTCCAAACTGGACCTCGCTATCTGGAATAAGTTTATTATTTTACCCACTTGGTATGATTTTTTCTATTTTTCTTTTCAAGAAAGGAATAAATCGAAATGTTTTTGTTTCTCTTCTTTCGGCATATATCTTTCCATTATCATTGTTATTAATATCCAAAGATACGAATTCGCTCTTTTTAATCTGCTGTTTATTAGCTTTAATAATGGGATTTACAATACTCCCTTTGATGTTGTTTGGAACAATATCGAAAATTGAATATCGGGGTCGAAAAACTGGTCTTTTTTGTATGTTAATCTTTTGTTTCGGAGCGTTACTCTTCTTCATTTCACTTTTTACTCAATTTTTCTCCTTCATTTTGATTCTTAGCATTTCTGTGGGTATTTTAGCGTTATTTTTTATAAAATCACTACAGGAAGAAGATAAAATTTTCAATTTAGACGACTCAATTGAAAAAACGAACAGTTACCAAAAATTGTTTCATTATTTAATTCCAGTTTTTTTAATTATTTTTATTATTGGTCTTTTCGGAACTCTTACATTTATGAACTATCCGTCTTATATAGCTTCTTTTTATGTTTCGGCAACACCGCCCGAATTTCTTCCTCGAATTGTTGATTATACTTTTTCCTATCTATTTCTAATTATGGGCATTGGTGCTTTAATAACTGGATTTATAGCCGATTCTTTCGGGCGGCGAAATGTAATGATCTTAATGATCATTCTATTCTTTATCGGGATTTTTGAAATTACAAGCAATCTGCTGGGAATTCCCTTAATTGTTAATTTTCTCATTATAGCATCCAAAGGTATCTGTTTTGCCATCCCCTTTTTTATAACCGTCTTAATTAGTCAAGACCTCTTTCAGAAAAAAAAGGTCCGTTCTCCTCTGGGACTTGCTATGGCTTTTTTCTTTATGATCGAAGGTATAGGTGCAGCCATAGGCGGAATATTATTACCATTAGGGAACGCCATAATTTTTCCACTCATTTTATCTAGTATGGGACTCATGGGCGTTTTAGTGTTATTCGTCGCTTATACTAAAGAAACACTTCCCTCAAAGGAAGAATTAGAGTGGAAAAATGCGATTCAGGATTTCTTTTGCATTCTAGCTGAAAAAGGAATTTGTATTTATCGGCATACGTTTAGGAAAGAAATTCCTATTATTAACGAAAACCTTTTTGCAGGTGGGATTTCAGGAATTGTCACTATGGTCCGAGAAATGATCAAAACCGATAAAACAACTAAAGTAATAGACCAAGAAGATGTAAAATTATTATTTGAAGGGGAAAAGAATGTGTTTTGCCTCTTAATAAGCAGGCAAAATTTAAAAATCCTACGGGAAAAACTCAAAGATATTACTCACGAAATTGAGGTTTTATATGAAGAGGTCTTTCCAACCTGGGAAGGGAATCTCGATATTTTTGTTCCCATCGGGAGCTTAGTAACAAAATATTTCTCTGAATAATGCAGAGGAACAATTTATCAAGACGCGTCCATTTTGGAATTCAAAATAAATTAAAAAAACACACAATAATCAATATATTGTCCCCTCTTTGAACTAAACTATTTAAATTAGTTATACTTGAGCCATCTTCAGATTAAGAACTCCTGATCTCTGACGATTTTCACGGAGCCCATAGTTTTAAAACATCTGGTTTTAAATGTTTAGCATCAGTGATAGTTAGGATTCAATAAAATCTTAAATACTATGATCTTTTAATTAAAGAAAACAGATCTAATACAATCAGATGAGAATAATCTATTATCTATAAATTAAGAAATTTAACAGTCAGTTACCTCCCACATGACGGCGCCTACTGAGATAGCTGGACAGCTAGAGATGCAGCTGGACAGCTACACAGATGAACCTGATTAATTAATCACTTCATAGGAATCCTTGATCAAGCATAAGTTTAGCTATTTGATAAGATTTTTGATTGTTTGCATTTTTCATAATGGGAGGCCTGTGTCCTGCCAACAGTATTTCAACATCCATCTCTGCGATTTTTTTCAGCGATTCTACAAGTTGAGCTCCACTTCCTATGGGAAAATCGGTGCGCCCGAATGAACCCTCCGGAAAAACGACATCTCCACTGATTAAAAGTTTTTTACTTGATTCATAAAGCACTATACTTCCCGCAGTATGTCCAGGTATCTTAAATAGTTTAAACTTGCGACCTATATCCAAGATACTCTCATTTTCTATATAAACGTCAATTTTCTTTCATTATAAAAAGATTAATATTTCTTGTTTATCGACGTTCCGCCTTTAAAACGGTGAAGTTATTACCAGAGAAGATTTCGCTGAAAATAAAAAAATAAGCTTTATAAAGCTACCCAAATATAGGCTTATATGTCCTTTATTGAATTACCCAAATTTTTCTTTTATTTTTCTTGGCGTTTAAATTTTATTTTTTCTTTTTTTACAAAACATATCCCAACAGCGCTGGCATTTAAGAACTCAAATGAGTCAAAAGACAAATCCACTGAAAGTAATTTTTTTGAAATAATCAATAGAAGACAAGCAGATAAAAATTTCTTTAAGATTATTAAAGATATTAAAAAGAATTATAGGAAAATGTTCAAAAAAAAACCTACAACTGAGTTAGATGTCCAAGACAAGCTGGAAATCTTTTTATCGGTAAAGGAATATGGTTTTAATAGAGAAAAAGAAAGAGTTAGTTTCTCTAGTAAATCTTTTGAACCAGACTTTACCAATGAAAAATTGAAGGCTGCAATCGAGGTTAAATTTATTAATAATAAAGAGAAAATTAAATCATCCATTGAAAGTATGAGTGCTGACATTACCCCTTATTCTAAAATCTTTAAAAGAATCTTGTTTTTAGTTTATGATATTGGTGGGAATATTAGGGATATAGATGAGTTTACAAAAGATTTTATTAAAGATGGAGCGATATTGATTCGTTGTATAGTGATTAAACACTAAAAGGGATGAATAAAGTTTCTTTCATTATAAAAAGATTAATATTTCTTGTTTATCTTTAATTTAAAACAAAATTAACTAAAGATAACCCACATTATGCATCTTCTTTGCATTCTGATAAGATTGTTTGTTATTTTCATTAGCGTTCTGAAGTATCGGTGGCATGTGACCTGGCAAAAGTATTTCAACGTCCATCTCTGCGATTTTTTTCAGCGATTCTACAAGTTGTGTCCCGCTGCCTGTTGGAAAATCTGTTCTACCAAAAGATCCCTGTGGAAATACCACATCCCCACTAATTAAAATCTTCATATTTGGCTCATAAAAAATAATTGAACCATGAGTGTGTCCAGGCATCTTAAATACTTTAAACTTACGACCTAAATCCAAGATACTCTCATTTTCTATATAAACATCGACTTTAGTTCGTGGAAATTCTACCCCAAAAAAACTAGCTACTGTTACAATGCTATCTCCCATTTCTATATAAGGGGCTTCTACCTCAAATACGCAAACTTCGGGTGAAAATTTTTTGGCTAATCGATATAATCCACCCGCGTGATCGATGTGGCAGTGTGTTAAAATGATTCTTTTTAGCTTGGTTATATCAAATTGTGATTTAATGTCTTTTATTGTCTTGATAACGTTTAATCCGGTGCCGGTGTCAATTAGATTTAAATCTTCATTCCCCTCAACTATCATATACATGTTGGCATCAAACTGTCTTTCCGGTATTATGTATACATCATTTAATAGTTTGTTTAACATTATTGACATCCCAACTCTTTGGTGAATTTTGGCTTATTTAGGGTTTCCCCTGCATCCTTAATTAATTTAATTAAATCCTCTAAAGATTACACGATCGAATAATTAATCCACTGGATAAATCGTTACGAGGCCTTCGCGATCTTTTGTTACCCGAATTCTAATTTTGCGGGGTGGTTTTTCAATACCGCGTTCCCATATAATTTCATTTAAAATAGGATCAATTATTATCCCCTCTGGTTTCATGTGGCGAATTACAAATTCACGCAACATGTTTACGGCTCGTTTGGTCCGTTTTTTTCTCGGAGTGTTCTTAACCCTACCCAACGGCACAGTATATAGGCGTTCTTCTAAAATTTCCCCAATTTCTTCTTCTATTGTTGGAATTTCTTTAAATTTTTCTCCAAGATCTTCTTTTTTTTCTTCAATTTCTATAATTTCTTCTTCAATTGATGTATCTTCTTCCTCAATGCCCTCGAGTTCTTCTTCTAAGGTTTCAGCTTCTACTTCCTCCATCGGAACTTCAGGTTCTTTTTCCGCTTTTTTCTTTGATGCTTTTTTCTTCCCTCTAGGCATTGTGAGAATCTCCATTTAGCTGTTTAAGGCTTGATTTTTTGATTACGCCATTTTCTTCTCTTTGGATGAGTTCTAACGCGGCCACGCGTTTTAACGATAATCCAAGCTGGGATTGAACGGTTTTGCTTATTTGCACGCCCCATTCTCAATTTTTTTGCCAATGGTTTGACCCTTGCCATACATCATGCAACTCAAATGTGTTTTATTCTAAATTCTTGTTTTTTACCGGATAAACGGGTTAGAATCATTTTGAAATTTTCATCGCTTAATGGTAAAGACCCCAATCTTGAAAGTTGTCCGCTTTGAGCGAGTTGTATTAATTGTAATTCTAGTTGAGCAGCAAATTCAGGACGTACCATTCTAATGTTAGCAAGTCTGCTTCGTGCTTCCGGACTTAAAATTTTCCTTAATATTGCCTGTTTTTGAGCATCTACTGTTTCCTGCATTTCTTGCTGTTTCTGAGCATTACTAATCTGACCTTGAAGCTGTGCTAGTTTCCGACGACGAATTTCTTCTAATTCCTCATCATCCATTCTATTTAACTCCTAAAATACTTAATATTTTACTAATTCAGGTTTTTCTTTTTGTAATTTCATCTTTATTTCATGTGCAAGGTGATCTAACAGTGATTGGCCTTTTGGTGTAACTCTTCTTCCCTTACCTTTCACAATTTCAACAAGCCCTTCTTTTTCCAACTGTTGAAGCGAGTGTCTTACGATCGATCCACTCCCTTTACGCACGTGTTCTGGCTTCGCGCCTCTTCTTTTACGCCCTCCATACAGTCCTCGTAGGTGTGAAACACCAATATATGTATTGAGCGCGATTTTTCGAAGGATGCTTGCACACCTCACGTACCACCAATCAGGATCGGTAGGAGCTCTCTCTTTAAATGCACCAGTTTTAACAAATACTGCCCAAGGTAAAGGTTTGACTCCATCGTAATTTTGTTTAAGCTCAGATGCGAGTTCTCTAATAAGAGCCTCTGCAGGAACGTCGTATATTGTCGTCATGAAACCCACTATTCAATTTTAACTTGAAATTTCATCTCGTGCTAATTAGCTTGATTAAAGTTTCTCGATAACACCTTTTATAATAAAATGGTGTCTTGTTATGAAAACCGATATTCTTATTTAAAAATTTTTTATTTTTTTTAAAAGGTGAAAATGGGGTAACCTCATTGTTTCAAATTAATATATCCTTTTCTTTGGAGAATAAAACTAAATCCCCTTACTTCAATCAAGTCCGCATTTAATTTCTTTACAATCAATTTTGCAAAATCCTTCCGTCCCATCTCTTTCAATTCAGGAGCGGTTTTTAAAACTTTCACTTTCATAATTTTTTCCTTTTTTAACCTATCTTTCATTGTAATCAAAGCGTTCTCAGATAAGCCATTTTTACCTATAATGATTTGTGCTGAATTTAGTTTTATTTCCTGTAATCTTTGTTCTTTTGCACTCTTTTTTATTTTACTCACCTAAAACCAAAAAGTTAATAATAATATCGTGTGGCTCTTTTGCAATTTAAACAGGTAATTGTCACGTGCCTTCGCCTCTTTGAACGAATCCGGACCCTACCATTTTTTCCTGGCATCAAATAACTCTTGCAATGCCTGCAGATTTGAATTTTATATTGCTTTGGAATCCTGACTTTACATCTTTTACTAATGACTCTTGCCATATCAGTATATCTTTGGGCTTTTCCAGGATCCTCTTCAAAAATCTGTCTTGCTTGCTCGAAGAGAATGGTGATTTGCTCAGCGGCAATTTTTTTAATGAATTTTTTCCGTTTTATTATTTTAGTCGCCAAGATAGTTCAGTTTAAGTCTAGAGGTGTCGGATAAAAAACTTCTCCAAACCTATATGAAAATTTTTAAAGTAATTAATCTAGATTTTTCAATTGGATGATGGAATTTCCAACAGAACATAAAATTTTGTATAAATAAGTAATCAGGATGCTAAATAGATGGCTTTCGACATTAATAATTTAGGAGTACCAAAAAAAGTGCTTTCAGCATTATCCAGTTCCATTCGCGTTGACATATTAAAATTGTTAAGCCGGCAAAGCCCCTTGACATTCACTCAAATCATGCAAACTATGAATTTAGACCCCACATCGGATGCGGGTCGATTTGGATATCATCTTCGAGAACTAAAAAACTCAAATTTAATCAAGGGTGATGAATCTGGCTATAGTCTCACAGAACTTGGTGAAAAAGTGATTGAATTTGTATGGACTTTGATTGACTATTCTCGAACCGAAATAGTTAAAGAAATTCCCGTTAGAACTTCCGAGTATGCAATTGAACATTTTGACCGTAGTAAGATTAGTGAATCGCTGATCCGTGAGGCTAAAGTGCCTGCAGACCTGGCTGAAGAAATTGCGAAGGAAGCTGAGGAGCAATTAATGAATGCAAAGGTAAATTACCTGACTGCTCCTTTAATTCGTGAAGTTGTAAATGGTATTTTGGTTTTAAAAGGCCATGAACAATACAGGCATAACTTAACTAGGTTAGGGCTTCCGCCATTTGAAATAGGACGTCTAATCAAAGACCCAAAAATACGGCCACTCAACTTCAATCCAGAAACAGTTCAAAAATTAATTAGTGATGCAGTCCTTGAGCAATATCTCTTATTAAATATTCTATCACGAAATGTAGCGGATGCACACCTTAGTGGAGATATATCCATTCTAAACGCTAATTATTTTATAATTCGCCCGAGTTCAATCCAGCATGATTTAAGGCCTTTCCTCTCCAAAGGTTTTATCGCACCTAAAGATTCTCTTGCGAGTTCGCTCAATCCACCAAAGTCATTCCATCAAGCATTAATGTTGTCCGCTAAAATTTTAGAATTTTCTCAAATTCATTATTCTGGAATGCAATCAATCGACTTCTTCAACATTTTTCTAGCCCCGTATATTAAAAATTTGTCAAAAGCCGAAATTAAAGAAGATCTTTTGCTATTTTTTCAAGAATTGGGAAGCACGTATATCGGACCTGGAGGAAATATACCATACAGTACTATTAATTTAGAATTTGAAATCCCAAAATTCCTTGAAACTACTACTGTAGCTGCCCCTCATAATGGGATTTACGGTGATTACCATAATGAAGCTCGCAATCTTTTAGAAAATATTCTAGAACTTCTCTCCGAGGGAGCCCCCGATGGAAAACCCTTTTTTAATCCCCATCAAGTCTTTAAAATCCGTGAATCAACTTTCACGGACTCTGAGATTGAAACTCTGTTTCATCAATTAAATGAAGTCGTAATGAAATGGGGAACTCCAATTCTCGCAAATTTAACCCCTGAGTGGCAAACGGAGAATGCAAATTATACCGGCCAATTAGATCGATTAGATTCTTCATGGAAGGAGGATATTGAGCTAGATACCCTCCGAACAGGAAATTTAGATTGTGTCTATATCAATCTCCCACGCATAGCTTACGAATCAAAACAAAATGACGAGAAATTTTTTGAAATTCTGAATGAAAAAGTTGAGTTAGTAACTTCTGCACTCATTAAAAAACGAAATCAGATACATGCACGAATTTTTGAGGATCGTCTACTACCATTACTATCCTATCCAATCAATGGTGAAAATTATTTCCGACTTGAGCATGCCACAAATGCCATAAGCTTTATTGGATTACCAGAAACAACTGAAATACATACCAATTCTAAAACTTCTACAAAAGTTGGATTAAAATTTGCATTAAAAATCATCCAAACCTTACGGGATGCCCTCACTAAAAATACTGAGAGCACCGGATTTAGATGGGCACTTCGTCAACCCTTTTCACAATTTTGGATTGAACGCCTCATTCAATTAGATAACAAAAGATTTCACCAAAATAAAAAACCTGCATCTAAAAAACAATTTAACTACTATAATTCCGGAAATATTAACAGTGATTTGACTTTGGATCTCTCAGAAAAAATTAACTTGGAAGCCAATTTTCAACAGCTCCTCGGTGGTGGACATCTTATGGTCATTCCCCTTTCAGAATCATCAAATTCGGTTGAATCACTAGCCAAACTGACCACTAAAACATGCAAATCATCAATCGGTCTTTTTACTTATGCTCACGATTTAATTTTTTGTGATCAATGCAGAACAACGATTAAAGGAACCCAAAAGCGCTGTCCTACTTGCAATTCAACTCAAACACTTAGTTATTTCAACAAAATAATTAATCAATATCGACCATATGCGACATTATCGAAATCAGAGCAATTCGAAATTGAACACCGTCATAAATTTTCAATTTGATCCAATAATTATTCACTTTTAATGCATTGAGATTCTTTACGGGGTTATTCCACTTGAAATGAGTCTCGACTATCTAGATAAGTATCTAAAAAATTTCACCCTTTTATCAAAAAAAGTATATAAAGGTCTTCAATGAATCATATGATCACATAAGATTATATGAGGGCAAAGGTCAATCTACTACAAACATCAAAATGTGGGCGACAAAAATGAAGATTAGAACAGTTTCTCAATATTGGTATCATAAAAGGCTCAATAATGGATTCGATGAAAAAAATCAAAAAGAAGCTTTAGAAAAAATTAATCGCCTCAAATCTAAACTCTAAAAACTATGGATTTTCATCTATTTTTAAAAATTTTTCAATATATTCTATCAAAATTAGCAAAAGTTAGGTATAGCCCTTCCAAATCTCTGAAAATTTTTAGAAAAATTATCTTCAGTTATTTTTTTATTGTACAAAAGGGAATTACTATAATAGGTGGATTATTTTGGATTTTAAAGGGAGACACATTATTTCCATAAAACAATTCACGAGAGAAGAGCTTGACTACATTCTTCAAGTCGCAAATAAGATGGAGAAGTATTACCAAACTAGTTCAGATTTATTAAGAGGCAAAATCTTGGCAACATTATTTTTTGAACCCTCAACAAGGACTCGCCTTAGTTTTACATCTGCTATGTATAAATTAGGAGGACAAGTGATCTCCCTTTCTAATCCAGAGATGTCATCAATTTCCAAAGGAGAAAATTTGAGTGATACTATTTCTGTCGTCCAATATTATGCAGATGTAATTGTTCTCCGTCATAAATTAGAAGGATCAGCAAAGTTGATGTCTGAAATCAGCCAAGTTCCCATTATAAGTGGAGGAAGTGGGACCAAGGAGCATCCTACTCAAGCGATGTTGGATCTCTTGACAATACATAATGAGATGAACGGAAAGCTTGACGGTCTTAAAGTAGCTTTATGTGGTGACCTAAAATATGGAAGAACGGTAAAATCATTGGCGTATGCCTTATCTCATTATAATATCGAAATCAATTTTGTTTCTCCTTCTTCCTTACGAATGCGAAATGAAGTAATTTCTGATTTAAAGAATTTAAATGTATCTATCAACGAATATGCGGATTTATCTGAAATTATAAATGACATGGACGTTGTTTATGCCACCCGGATCCAAAAAGAAAGATTTCCAGACCCTGCAGATTATGCTAAAGTAAAGGGGTCCTATCGCATTACGGTCGATATGCTCGATAACGTTAAAGAGAACCTGATAATAATGCACCCCTTACCACGGGTTGAAGAAATAGAATATGAAGTTGATAAAACTAAACATGCTAGATATTTCAAACAGAGCTATTACGGCGTTATCCTCCGAATGGCGCTATTAGCTCTCGTATTAGGAGTATCTCTTTAAAATTTAATCAAAAATTGGAGAATTAATGATGGGCGATTTAACAAAAAACGATTTTGAAAAATCCTTACGCGTGCGAAAAATTAAAAACGGAACTGTTATCGACCACATCTCTCCAGGGAATGCTTTGAATGTGTTAAAAATCGTGGGAATTACTGGCAAAGAGGGTATGATTATTTCGATTGCTATGAATGTTTCCTCAGGAAAGAACGATAATTTGAAAGATGTCGTTAAAATAGAAACCAAAGAATTAGCCCCTGAGGAAATAAATCGCATCGCCCTCATTTCTCCCAAGGCCACCATCAATATCATTCGTAATTATGAAGTCATCCAAAAATTTAAGGTCGTACTAGAGGAACAAATCGAAGGGGTCATTGAATGCATGAATCCAAATTGCATCACAAATGGTAACGAGCCGGTGAAATCGCTATTTAAGATCGAAACCACTAACCCTGTCAGTCTAAGATGTCTTTATTGTGACCGGATTATGGAATATGAAGATATTACTGAACAATTTTAATTTTACTTTTTTTTAAAAAAAGAAGAAAATTTAGTCGCTCAATAATGGATTCATTAACCCAAATGAACCCGTGCGAACCAGAGCGGATTTCAAAAATTGGAACCCAATATCGTAAGTCGAGCCATCGCCTCCGATTGCTACGACGTATGGAACCTCGCCTTTAAAGTGTCCTTTCGTTTGCATGATTCGATAGGCGGTCGCGATCGCGTCCCCTATGGTCGCTGATGTCTCAAAGAGATGATGCATCCAGGGCGTATTATAGCTCGGCACGTCATCTTTGCTCAGAGAAACTTCGCTGCAACTTGTATTATTTGTAAAGATAACATTCTTTCCGGCTACCATCTGAATGCCAATTGCCATTTGATTGAGCGCTATTCCCGCTCCACATCCTTGACAGAGTCCATGCCCCGGAGAAATGATTTCTTGGTTTGGCAATTCCTGAAGCTTTAATTTGTAAGTCTCCATTTGTCCCTCGGGATCACCAAATTGATCTACTAAACTGACTACATTGTTTGCACGAGCATGCACCATTCTGACCAATTCATCAATTAAATCCTCCCGACGCGGTTTTACTAAATGTCTATAACGCCCCATTAGAGATAGATATTCTGTCAATAATTCTTTGGTCTTATCAAACTTGATTTTTCTGTTGAGCGCGTACGTGGGTCTTCCATCTTTTATTCGAATCGAATAGAGTGGCCAAAACCCAGAATCTACTGATAATTTGTTTACTTTAGCTGTGATGTTTGTAGGGTGACGCCATCCTCGATCACAAGAGGTCAAAGCTTGAATGAACGCTGCACCCGGGGTCTTCAATGCCTCTATAACTTTGCCAATGAAATCTATTGGGTATGCCGTGCTAACAGTGGCAAGAAATGCGCTTTTCATACCCAAAAAGGCAAAGCCATCAATGATATCCTGTTTCACACCAATTTTTCCGGGAACAGCTTCTCCACTAGGACCGGTGGTAGTGGATGCGCCAAAGGGAGTAGAGCCGCTCTCCTGAATGCCTGTAATCACGGTGAATTAGAAACTCTCTAATCCACTTTCATGAAGGCTTCATTATCATAATTAAAGTAAAGCAAATAGTTGCGGGTTTCACGCTTTAATAACTCTTTCACATCTATAGTCCTTACTTTATAATTCTGTTCCATTTAAAATCACCCATTATAAATTCAATTCTATTTAAACTTGACATTCCTATTAACTTTACAACATTTGTTACAATGTGTATTTTAGATTTAATAATTAAATTTAACTCAAAACAGACAATAATTAAATTATTTTATTTTTGAATTATTATATTTTTATTTATTCTCTTACTATGATTAAAGAGAAATGATATCATAAAACATCTTATTCATAAAAGATAAGAACATTTTGATAATAAATTCAAATAATCAGCAAAAGATTAGGTTATCCATTCAAGCTTCTTTTTAAATTTTATTAAAAAAAGAAATCCAATTGTACCATTTCAGGCCAATTGGATTTATTCATATTATTGTAAATCCCGTTGTTCATTTCCACTGATAATTTTATTATACATTCTTTGTAATATCTTAATGAAAATCTGTGTGTTTTTCTTAGAGTTAGACAAGTTAGCAGGCGTACAAATAATGAACATCATTAGAGTGTGACGGACATAGAAAGGAACACTGTAAAAACGTAGATTACGCATCATCAATGAATCTTCCCAATAATCTAATTGATTAAATTGTGGTAACTTTCCCTGAACCGTTTTGATCGAAGAGCGAATTGCTTTAAGAACTTCCAAATCCTCAGTAATGCCTGAACTGATTAAAAGCTTCCCTAAAGATAGATTGCATAGATAAGCTCCATGAGCTTTAGTTAGTTTTCTGAATAGGTCGAATAATGCCAGAAACCATGCTTCATTTACTCTGGTTAAATGTATTATTTTTAAACATTGCACTATAAACACTTTCTTATACCATATATTTCGGTGGGATTCACCTATCTAAAGTTCGATTTAGAAGAAAATAAAGCTGAATATCATTTGGATATTACCAAATCAACTAGTATCTCAGGTTATTGTTCGATATTTACGCATTTTTCCTTTTTACATTAGCATTCAACTAATTTGCGCATTTTATTGAATTAAAAAATGCTCCGAAAATTTTAGTCGAAAAAAATTTGCGCAAAATTTTGCTTAAAAATTTCATAACTGAAATTTGCGTAAATACAGTTTATAAATTAATAAAAATTGAATTCTTCTGACAATTTTCTAGAATAAATTAAATTTATTTTAAAAGAACTGGCCAATGGAATTCTTCTCTTTAATGTAATCTTTAGAGAAAGAAGCTTTCAACTGTTTTTAAAAAATTTAATAACTTCAAATTTTTAGTTGAAACAATTAATCTCATACTTTAAATAAATTTTTTACAATTTCCAAGCATAATTTTGATTTTATTGAACAGTATCGCTCTTCAGGTGACGTCATTTCGTCTACCATCTTCTCTAGCCTAAGCATTATTTTTTTGGCAACGACTCTCCCTGTTCTTGACTTTATATTTTGAGGTCTCAATTTATTAAAATAACCGTCATAGAAATTGAGATTCTTCTGATTTATAATTATATATTCATAACAAATCTTCTCTTGACCAAAGAGCCCACGTAGCTTCTTTATTTCCTCCTCGGGTTCAGATTTCGGTCTTTTCCCTTTCGGTCTCCGGTCGATCGTAATACCCCACTTACTAGGATCTCGCACTATCTCTCCAATAAAAACTAAAGTTAATACTCCCCTTCTCAACAAATCTAACTGTAATAGCGTCAACTCCCCACTTGTTAAAGCTCTATAATATGAACCTCTATCCACTTGAGATCGCATGGTCGCAAATTTCAGTTCCAGAGTTTCAAATTCACCATTCCTTCGGTATAATATATCCCCCGTTGGTGGGACAAACGGAAATCCGTTAATTAGAATGGGATCTGGACACGGACTGGAACGACAATCCCACAATTCGATTCCAGACACATTATCAAATATGGTATTAATCATTTCACAACGTATCTCTTCCTCATCTGAAAAGTAAGGATATTTAAATTCACAAGAGAGCTTCGCATCCAGCATATATTCATCCACTCACACGATTTTCGATTTTAAAAGACCATTGTTTTTAGAGAATATCCTTCTTACAATTTCCAAACATAGAACAGACCTTACCGCTTGAAAACATCTTTCAGGAGGTGTAAGCGTGCGATACAATTTCGGAAAGCGTATGGTCTTTCTGTATCCAATGATTTTTCCACCTTCTCTCTTTTCAATCAATGCTAGGCTTTCAAAATAATTGCGATAATCTCCAAAATTCTCCTGATTTATTATTATATATGCATAATCCAACTCATCCCTTCCATAAGCATCGCGCAGAATTTGTATATCCTCTACACACGCATCTCTGAGTTTTGCACTTTCTCCATAGTCCATAGCAATTCCAAAATTTTCAGGGTGTTCCACTAATTCCCCAATTAAAACTAAAGTCATTAATCCATTTTCTATAAGTTCTAGCTGAATTGGTTGGATACGGAGCGGTCTTAACACCCGATAATATTTTCCTATTACCTTCGAATCTTTTTGAGGATACATCTTAGTAAATTTCAACTCTATACTTCTGAATATATTCTGATCTTTATGTAGAATGTCACCTGTCATTGGAACGAATGGAAATCGACCCACATAAACATATTCATTGCTCCTGTCTATTCCACTATCGAACAACTCGAACCTTTCGACATTATCTAAAATGCTGTTAAATAATTCACATCGTAATTCTTCCTCATTTGAGAAGAAAGGGTATTCAAATTCACAATCAAGTTTCTTTTTCAGCTTTTTTTTGTTATTTGAAGCTGAACGAACAATAATCTTTTTTTTGGCTTTTTTTCTCACATCTGGTATTTTCAATACCTCTCTTGATCCAATATTTTCGTCTGAAAAGAAAGGAGTCGGTTGTACATTTATTTTGATAGAATTATTTTTAAACTCCTCATTTGCGTAAGGCGTGCCTTCAACACACCACATTTTGAAGTCAGGCGAGCATCCCTCGTTAAAAACATCAAGCAGAGGGTATTTTTCCTCAGGCCTCTGTGATATAATATCATAGGTCTCCACATCTACAAAACCTTTTATCTGTTCAAACCGTTCTCTACGCGAGATTAGTTTACACCATCCATTAAAATCAGCGGCAACCTTTTCTGTCGGGGCTTTTTTCCTCTCAGAATCGCAAATTTCTTGCTGTTTTTACCTTATTTTAGATATCCACCTCATACAATTTGCTAAAAGTTCATCTTTCTCGTCATCCGAGAGGATTTTCTCATCAATGAGGTTAATACAGCATTCAAAATCCTCTGAAAATTCGGGGTATCTCTCCCTAATTTTATCTCTCCCACTTGCCTTCCAATCTACCATTTAAAACAGCTCATTGTTCCTCTTCTACATTCGATTAAAGATGTTATCTAAGGACTTCCCATTTCCCTTATGGGATAAACCAACTACGCAACTAAAGTACCCCCTTACTTCCTAATAAAGATTCGGGTTAAATGGATAAAGTATACATCTGAATGGATGACTTATCCATTTGAATGTATAAGTTATACATTACAGAGTCTTATCTCAAAATGATAAAGTGTCATATAAAACATTAGAGTATGAGATATATTTGTTACTCAACAGAAATCAGTAATTTTCTTTGAATTTATCATAAAAATTATTTTTCGATTGTGAAAGGAAGGTTTGATCATATGTATAACTTGGAATTATTAATATACATGGACAATTAGAATTTTACAATCTCTGTAAGTTTGTGACTGTTAGGAATTTATATGATCGTTAGAAATTTACAACTCAAAAGTGTCAGAAATTCACCATTTGAAACTTATAATCTTTGAAAATAACTTTTGAAAGAAGTCCACTGACCGAAAAGATCCTTCAGTTTTTATATATGATTTTTCTATTCCCAATGAAAAGGAATTTTAAGGTAAAAATGAATGATCTTTCAAAAAATGTGATTTAAATAATACGAGTATTGTTTCGTATAAAATTAAAAATACTTCTCATTAAAGATAACATGAGAAGTATAGATTCAATGGCACTATCAGGATGAATATTCCACAGTTCTAGCGTTTCTTTTTCCTTTGAATGTGAGCTTAAAAGCCTCATTCGATTAATTGCATTACCTAAATCAACATGACTCTTATCAATTAATTTTTTATTTCTTAAAAAACTTATTAATTGTCCAATTCCTGAACAAGAACCACATCCAAACTTCTCTTCACCGATCCTTCTTAAAAAATCTTCAAAAGCTTGCCCTGATGTACTTATCGCCTGTTTTGGGTTAGTCTGATAATTTAAAAAACCATAAATAATATTTTCAATTTCATCCTCAACTAAAAAATTAAATAAATCGTCGCCCAATTTTTGAGATAGAAAAATCCTCGTAAAGAACTCATCTTGTATTGCTTTTTCTAATTCCTCTGTGAATGAATCGGGGATCTTCTCGGATTTTAATGAAATTTGTATTTTATTTTTGTCTTTCTTAATTATTCCCGAAAAAATCCCTGAATTTAGAAGAACTCTTTGTACTACTTCTTCTCTACTATCTACATCAAAAAGAGTTTTAACCTTACGAGCTGCTTCCTTTGTGATATTATCATTCAAAACAAAGTTACAGAACATCAGAAAAGGTTTATATTTTAACAATACATTACCGACAATCAATTTCTTTTGTTCTAAATTTGCTAGTTTAACTTTTTTAGCAATATCGGAAGTTTTCCATTCAGTTTTCTTTTCAAATATAAATCCGAGTTGATTTAAAAAGATAAGGGCTCTTCTGGTATAACTTGTCGATTTATTTATGTACTTAGAGATTCTATCTAATGATAATGGTGCCTCTGAATTCAGAATTGCTTCTAATACATCTAAACAAGTTGTAATTGAAACATCAGGTATTTGATAATTCACTTCGCATTCACTTTTCGTTAGAAATATTCTATTAGTTCAGCTACTATTCTTTCAATAAATAAAGTAAAATCTTTTTTCTTATTAAAATTGAAACCTGAACGACGTTTCCAAATTTTGACTGTTTCTTTGCAATACTTACATTTATTCCCCTCTAAAGCTAATTTTCTTTTACAGTTTGGGCAAAAAGATGTTTTTTCCCAGCGATATAACGTCAATTTCTTTCTATTAGGATCATCTTTAGGGTGGGTAATTAATGCTGCAGTCCACCATTTACCTGATTTGCTTAGAGTTATCCCCTTTACACACATCAAACTGCTATAAATAGGAAATGTTTCAAATTTACTCCCCTTAGTTAATTTCTGTTCTTTATCAGTTGAGTCCGCTTTCGGTGGAACTGAAATACCTTTATTGATTTCATTATCTTCTATTAAATCATACTCTTCCGTTTTTTCCTTTGATTCTGGTGATTCTCTAAAAATTTCAGATTCTTGCTTGTCTTTATGGAATTTTCCAACCACTTCTGAAGGTTTTTTAATTTTGTAGAGGTTAGTTTCTCGCGTCTTCTCAATAAAACCTGAAAATTCAGTAATTTGAATTAACAATTCTAAAGACTTCAATTGCGAGGAGTCGGCATTGGATTCTAGACCTAAACTTTTAATTAATTCTTCTTCTCGCTCATTTTGAATTTCTAATTTTTTTAAAACTAAATCAACAAACCATACATCTTGTAAAATTTTTCTTAACGTCTTCTTACTTTCTTCTTCATCCCATTTCACATTTTTGTTAAATTCAATAGAAAGATCTGTAGGCTTATATCCGGCCCCTACTCTTTGTATGAAACCGATAGATTCAAGGAATTTATTGTTTCTACTAATGTTAAATCGATTGACGCCTGAAACAGCCTCAATTTGAGGTAATTTTACAATTTTTTGACCGGAATCACTAGCAATAGCATAACTTTTGACTAATTTAATCAATTTTTCGATATTTAAATTTGTAGGTAATGGGTATTTTGTTTCTACTGATTTTATTTTCTGCTCCTTTTTACTTTCTTCCTTCTTTTTAGAGAGTTTTTTTGTAGATTTTTTAACTTCTCTTTTTTGTTGAGCCTTCCCATCTATAGAGTATTCAATTTTAGCCTCATTCAATAAATAAAAAAACAATCGAGTATATTTCCCAACAATTGATTGAGATAATCCTCTTTTAACAACGAAATCATTGATTTCAGATTTTATTATATCCTTTTCTTGTTTAATTTTTGAAAACAAATCATTGTAAAACGGCAGTTCTAGAATTTCAATAAAAGCTTCCTTATATTTGGATGAAGTTCTAAGTTTTTTTCCTCGTGGAAGTAAAGATCCGTCGTCCGCAATAATTTCAAATTTTTTTAATAAGTTTACGATGTTATTTGCTTCAGTTCTGCTCATTTCTTCTGATAAAACCGCAGTTGTGATGAGAAATTCCTTATTCTTGATTGAATCAATCACTTCTTTGAATTTTGTAAGATTACTACTATAGGGTAATTTTTCTTCACTTGACAAATTCATTACTATCCCTCAATTTTCAAGAAGAATGAAGATGTAGGCTTTAATTTCCTATATAAATGTAAGCCCATTGATTATTGTTCTTAATTCTTCTCGCTTCGCCTCTTTTTGCCATTTTAGTCAATGTTCCAGATATTGTTCCACTAGAAAAGAAAATTGCGTTTGTTTCGAATATCTTCTTTATTTCAGTTAATGTTCTAGGTTCTTTTCTTCCCCATGAACTCTTGAGCACTTCTCTAATTGCTTCTGTACATCCTATCTTTCCTTTTAATGTAGGTATATCTGGTATTTCCTGAAAAGGGGTAAGATCATGATCTACCTTCAATGGTAATTTTGAGGATGTATTCTCATCAAGATTTAATTTTTCAATTAAATCCGACAATTCTTCGAATGAGGAAGATGTGACCGACAAAACTCCACTTTTCCAAGGAACTTTATATATTAACCTCATTAACTCACCTCAAGTGATCTTTATATAATGATATAAAGAAGGTATATAAATATCTTATGACTTTTTCATCTTCCTCCTAATCTGTACTAATATTCTTAGTGTAATACTTTCATTTACCATTAAAATATAGGAATATTCCTACTAAACTATCTATAAAAAATAGTCTTTACCTATTTGAGACAAAAATATATTGCAAAACTTTATATTGGATGAAAACCTATCATTTATTGGTGATTGGATGAATGTAGAGACACGTACTGGGATTAAAATCTCGGTAATTAATGAAGAAAATTCAAATTCTAAAATTTTAATGTTTGATAAGCCTGTTCAAGCTTTAGAACTTACACTGGATGAAGCCATAAAATTAGGGACATCAATGATAAGAGATAAAAAAATTGGCATAACAACCGAACTAAGGAAACTCAAATTCAATGGTTATTTTAAAACACCAAGAAGTTTTAAAGATATCAAGAATGAACTACAAAAAACTAGAATCACAGTGAAAGCAGCCTCATTGAACGTAATTTTGAGTAAACTAGTTGAAAAAGAGGAGTTATCAAGAATAGGAGAACGAAGGTCCTACCTTTATACTGAATTTTCGAAATAATACATCTTTTCCTTTTTTTGTTGTTAATTATAATTTGTTTGATTAAAATAATCTAAAATTGTTCTAATTTTGCTAAAATTTTGTTTTCAATATACATTATACCTCTTTTTGTAATATAAATTTCATTACCCCTTCGAAATATATTTGTTTTCTCTTCTAATTGCTTTAAAGCCGTCATAATATGACTTTTTGAACGGGTTTTAATCCATTTTTTAATATTTTGGATACTCATCCTATCAGGATGTTTATGATATAAGATTAACAAGATTTTTGAACTAACTGATAGACTCGTTGGATTTGGTTCTAGAACTAACAAATCCTCTCCAAATTCCTCTATAATAGGGATTTTAGTTTCAATTATTGATTTTATTATATTCTTTACAGTTTTTAAATCGTCAGCGTAATATATTCTTACACATTCTGCTAGAATCCAATCACATGCCGTAACAACATAAGTTGAATCCATAATATTTGGATTTATCTCTCCAACATGAGCAACCCCACGCTTGTTTCTAATGTCATATATTGTCTTCAAAATTTTTGGGATATGAAATCTCATAGAATCATACAATTTTGTATTTGACTCAAGCTGATTCACTAATTTATTATCTAGTTTCACTAGTTTGTTCAATGCAGTGTATTGGCCACCATTTAGAAATTCAAGTATTCTTATCATAATTTCAACAAATTTTCCACAATTTATTTGGCATTCTTCAAATTTACCTAAAAACTGAGTTTCTTTTAATTTTTTATAAAAATCAATAAGATTTTTGGCAAGAACTGAGTCAAAATTGTTTGATAGAATACGTTCTAGTTTATCTCTATCTAATACTATGCTCAACATCCCTAAATTTTGATATTTTCTTTATAACTTAATTTTAATTGCTTGATAATATATTCGTTTCCGAATTCTTACCTTTCTCAGATAATTCAACCTTATTAGATTGATAAGCGCTGGTTTAATAGATGCCAAACCCTTGCCCTTTATTGAAGAATTGATTTTTGAAAGAGAAATGGGTGTTCTCTGATTAAGTATTGTGAAGTAAAGTCTTCTTTCAAATGGAGATAAATCATTAATGAATTTTGTGAGCGCATCGTTGCCGATTATTTTCCCTGTTGTTTTATCGATTTTCCTAAATGTGTGATGATATTCAATTTTTTCATTAGTTCTTTTAATTTTATTACTTTTGGTATTGTTTTCAGATACACTATTATCTACTGAATTAACTTTAGTTTTTTCGGTTTGTTTTTCTTGGTTATTCACAAAATTAAAGTCTATTGATTTAATAATCTTCTTAACTTTCCTCTCTTCTTCAATTTCTTTCTTTAAATTTGAGATTAGAAGATTCCTTTCCTCTAATTCTTTCATTAAACTTTTAACTTTGAACAGTTTTTCACTTTCGGATTTTATTTTTGTTTTTAAAAGATCTAACACCTTCTGTTTAATATCTTCTAAATTTTGATCTTTTTTGAATGTTAATTCAATTTTATCTCCAGGTTGAATCGTCTTTCCTAGGTCTTTCACTCTAAGCTTTCTAAATTTTATTTTTTTTGAGGAGTTTTTAAATATAAGATAGAACTCCTGGGTCAATCCTTTTACTTCTTCAGTAGAAAGATTATGATCTTGCCTAATATTTTTTATATAATTCAAGTCTGTTGGAAATTGAAGTTTACCTAATAAATGCACATTGCATTGGGTTATAACACTTTTATCAACTTCAGATGGACGTTGCATAGAAAATATTGGTAAAATTCCACGTTTTCGTCCTCTTTGAGCAATATCTGATGCAATTTCGTTCGATTCGCTCTTTTTCATTTGTGGTGCTATTAATTTTGCCTCATCAACAACATAAACAAAAAGTTCCCTATACTTAGATGACATTTTAAAGATTGATTTTTGAATTTGTGTCGAAATTTCAGCCCTTTTCTCGAAACCTATTATTTCTGAAATATCAAATATGATATTAATATGGTTAGTAAATAAAAATTCTAGTAAATTATCGATTATAGTTTTTTCCAACGGAATATCTGCAAATTTTCCCCCAACAATTAATACAGGTGATATTTCCTTGAATGAAATATATTCACCTTCAGGATCAATCACCACATATGGTAAATTAATTTTGATAAATTCCTCTAAAAAAACTTTTACTGCATGTGATTTACCGGACCCTGATTGGCCATAAATCGCTATTCTTAAACCTTCTTGTTTAAAATCCTCCCAATCAAGAGTTAATTGCTCACTAATTCCTAATTGAAATGACATTTTTCTTTTCATTCATTTTTTCTTTTTTTTTCTTACTCTTTTTTAATATCTTCAATGTACTTGATTCCCGATTGTGTGATATATAATTCCCTACTGCCCTCTTGTTTACCTGTCTCTGCAATTAAACCCTTTTTTATGAGAGAATTTAATGTATCACTCAAGTTTTTCGGTTTCTTTAGCTTTGCTCTCAAAAAACAATCGTTTATATCAGATACTTTGAAGGAATTATTGTCTTCGTGAGTTAATAGATAATAACTCACGGCTAATGCTTGCTCTACATATGAATTTAGTTCAATAGATTTTAAAAACTCAACCATAGACATTTTCCTTTTGAATACCTTAGGTTCGGCGCTTATACCCGATTGACTTTTTATATCCTCTCCCTTTTCATCTAAAAATTCTTTCAAAATAACTTGAAATGCAGGTATTTTATAAGGTTCATCAATATCTTCAGTATATTTTATCGCTTTCTTCACTTTTTCAATGAAAGCATCTTTCTCTATCAATATATCAGTTACCTCCTTCTAAGTCTTTTAAAATTTGGTGATAAATACTAATTATTTTGTTAATTAACTGATTTGTTGCTTTAATCTTCCTTTCTTTTGAATCGACTAAAATTTCTTTTTTTAGATTAAATACTGCTTGGTGAAAATTGTTATTATTAAATCCCATAGGTAAAAATATTTTCTTAACTTGGTCATAGCTAACCTGCTTTAGATTAAATCCTTTTACTAATGAAACTAGGCATAACCGCAGTGCATCATAAGCAGAAATCTTATCTGCGGATATTAGAATGGCAGGATTGTTTGAAAAATCTGTTGCAAAAATTTTTTCTATTTGTTCCTCTTCGTCGCCCAAAAAATTTGCAATCTTATGTATAAAATCAGATGAATCCATTTCCTCTTCTATTTCTCTTTTTTGAGTTTTTTTAGTTTGAGCCACTTTGGAACTAAGATTTTTATGAAAGAAACATGTTTTAGAAAATTTTTCAAATAGTTCTTCACATTTTAATTTCAAATCAACTTCATCATCTAAATTTTCAGTTACCGAAAAATCTATGTCTTGATTTATTTTCTTAGTTATTGATATTTTCATATTAAATCATCACCTCTTTATTTTGTTTAGAAATTTTTCTGTTTTGGGTATGAAGAAGGAATGTACTCCGCGAGATTTCGTTTTTATATACCCAGATTTCTTTAAATCTGAAATTCTTGCGCCAACTTGTTTTAAACTCAACATAAGATTATCTGAAAGTTCTCTGTTTGTAGCGTGACCTTCTTTCATAGTGCCTTCATTATATCCATAGTTTTTTACAATTAAGTATAATCCAATTTTCTCTATTATTGTTAATTTATCAGGATTAACAAAATAAATCTCACCATCTTCAGTATATCTAACAAAATTCGACACTTTATCCAGTATTTTATCCAAAATTTCAAGTTTGGAAACTTTCAATTTCTTTTTAATAAGTTCTTTTTCTTCCATTTGAATACACATTAGAGCGTGATAGTTATTAATGTGAAAAAGTCTGCTAAATACCTATTTCTTTATATATCCTTATAAGTATTCTGTAAAATAAATTAAACATAATTATTCTACACGGAACTATTGTATAAAATTATAATAAATTTTCTGGTTTTAAATGAAGAATTTTAGAAAATATTAAATATATTGGTGTTACTCTATTTTTAAAGTGATAGTTAATAAAGTAAAAGTTTAATAACTATCAAATCCTTTACGACAAAAAATCCTTAAATAATGAAAGGTATTAAAAAAAATGTCCCTATGATACAAAACGCAGGGAGGTAATTGGAGATGGAAGATAAAAATGAATCTCTAAAAGAGAGAATCCTGAAAGAAATGACTGTGGATTATTCTAATGCTTTAGAGAAGAATTTTGAAATAGCAAAGCAAATGGTACAAATTACCAAAGAAGGAAAAATTAATGTCCTAAAAAAGGAATCGCTTACCGTTAGAGAGCAAATACAAGCTTATCTGATTGGAAAACTTTATGCCAAGGTAGCTGGGTTAACTGATAATGAATTTGTTGGAAATAAAGAATTTGAAGATGAATTAGGTCTGCCTGGAGGTTCTTTGCGACCACAGCTTAAAAATCTAAGAGATAGTAATCAAATCAGCCAAAAAAAATCAGGAAACAATGTTCTTCATTTTATGCCTCTTAATTTAGTCGAGAGAACTCTCAATGATTTGAAAGTGAAGTTGAAATAAATTTTGGTGATAAATAATCTATGTCTCTTGAAGATGAAATTATAAAATTAAAGAAAAATTTGGAGAATCATGAGCAACGGATTTTAAATTTAGAGGAATTTTTGAAGAAAACTCCTGAAAAAATGGTTAAAAAGCTTTCTATTAAAGAATTCATCCTTTCCAAGAAACCTGAAGGTGATGTCCAAACCACCTTGATAATTTGCTACTACCTCGAAAATTATGATAAGTTATCATCTTTCAACATAAAAGATATTGAAGATGGATTTAGAGGAGCTAAATTACGAGTACCTAAAAAAATAAATTCTAAAATAATTAAAAATATCGGAAAGGGTCACGTTATGGAAGGTACTGAAAAAAAGGATAATTTAAAGGCTTGGACACTTACTGCATCGGGAGAACAATTTGTTGAAAACAATTTTCAATGAAAATCTAAAATAGATCTAAAATAAACTGCTAAAAAGAAAGAATTTTACAATGGTTAACAAAATGACATTGAATGATACAGAAAAATTCTTCTTACAAGAGTGGCAAAAAAAGGATTTTAGTGATTGGAACGAATCTGATATAAGGGAAGAGTTCATCACACCTCTTCTGAGAATTCTTGGATATGCCAGGGACACCGTATATGAAATAATTAGAGAGAAGTCATTAAAGCTAAAAAATCCGTTTCAACGCGTCGGGCGTAAGAGAATAAAAATTGATTATATACCTCAAGTTCGGTTAAAGAGATTTTGGATTATTGAGGCTAAACCAGGAACGCTAAAAGAAATGGAATTTGGTGATTTACTACAGACATATCTATATGCTACTCACCCAGAGGTTAGAGGTCGATTTATAGTCCTAATTAATGGATGGTCAATCAGAATATATGAAACTGAGTCCTTTGAGAAATGGGAAGATACATTACACATTTGCAATCAAGATAACTGTTTTCAAACTTTTGAGAAATTGTTGAAAATCTTAAAAGCTGATTCTCTCCTTGATTTTCATCGGAGTAGACTTCTTGATACTATCAAAGAGAATTTTTCAATTGAAATTGATGAAAAAAAGTTAGCATATTTTAGGCGAGATGTAGGTGATCTTCTATTGAAAATGAAGAAGATCGTCAAAAAAAATGCGATTAAAGTAACTACAAACGAAATAAGAACAATTATGGAACAGGAGAAAAAAGATCTTAGAAAAATGAATCCGAAACAGTTATTAGTTAACATGAATATTCCGACATATCCATTTTTGCCACCTGCTGATGAGTTTTTTGAACGAATTCGTTCTAGCAATACAAAAGACCAAAAAGAGCTTTTGGATCAGTTAATTGGTTATTATCGAGGAAAACCTCATGCTATTCTCAGAATCCAAGCATTGCATGTACTGGCCCGGTGTCTTGAAGAGAAAGTCGAACCAGGATCTGGTAGACTATTGACAAATATAAAAGATATGTTTAAAGATCTAGTTTTAAGTAATATATCTTATTGGAATACAAACGAACTTAGCTTTGCTTTGTGTCATCTTGATAACACAACACTTCGTTTCGCGAAAAAACTAGCGTTTATTCTCTATATGAGTCCATTAACTGAAGTTGTTGTAGAACTTAAAAAGCAATTATCCGTTGAGGATCGTTTGAAGGAATCACCTTCAGTAGCAAAATATATGA
The DNA here is from genome assembly GCA_013375455.1 of Candidatus Helarchaeota archaeon. Next base: position 53,395 of record JABXJT010000024.1, read on the forward strand.
TACCTAAAATTGGAAAATGGGGGGAAATTTTATGGCGTGATTTTTTTGGAGCTGTTTCCGCAGATGATATATGGGAGGGTATTTGGTTAATCGAATACGCAGAAAGTCTCATCGCCACAATTCCTGTGAGTGAATATCCTGATGGGAATTCTGATCTATTATTTTTCGAATTCTATGGAAAACAGTTTGATATGCTTTGTTATGGTACAAATGATGTTCTTAAGCGTCATCTGAAAGGACTTTCCTCAATTAATTTATCTCAAGAAGTTCAAGACTTTGCCGCGTTAGAACATGGAGAAATATATAAACAGATTCCCTTACCCAAACGTCCTCCAGAGGATTGGAAACCTTCAATAGATAAAAATAAGAACAAAAAAATTGTCTTATTAATAAATATTTTACTCAAATTAAAAGAAATGGGTCTTCTTAAACTGTAATTATAATTTAAATCCTTATTTAAAACTGGATAATAAAAAAAAAGAAGATTATATTCTTACTAGGATGAATCCTATTCTAAAATCCCTCGATTTTTCCTTTTGTTTCTCTTACTGCCAAATAGGTATAAAGGTCTCCTTTCATATCCTTTATTTTCGTAATTTTGCTTTTGACAGCGTCCAATTCATCATTCGTAACATCACGTCCCCCTAATCCCAGGACAAAGCTGTGGAATAAGATGTTTAGAGGGTATAAAGCAGGTGTTATTGAAGAAGCCACTTGCGGAATGGGCGCTCCTAGGGCATCATTTTTCTCCAAGATGATCAATTTTTCGAGATTACTGTTCTCAACAATGTCCCTAAGCTTATTGGTCGGGAAAGGTCTATAAGCCCTAATTTTTATGAGGGCGACATCCTCATTTTTTTGAAGCCATTGTTTTATCGTTCCACACATCGACCCCATCGTTATTATGCCAATCTTAGGTTTATCAATATTCGTTGTTTCGATCTGGTCATAATTCCTCCCAGTTAATTTGCCAAATTCTTTAAAGATTTTATCTATCTTAGGTGGAACTTCCCTTTTGGCTGCATCTAACGCCCGCCGTTGTTCCATGAAGTATGCTGGTGTCACAATACCACCCCACGTGCCAGGCTTTGCTGTGTTTATTGTATGTCGTTTAACGCGCGGCGTGAATTTTCGAACCATTTCATCAGTCAGCACCTGAAATTTCTGTGCAGAATGCGAAATAATGAACCCATCATGACAAAATATCGTTGGAAATAAAGTTTCCTCGGCAATTCGGCAACTCATAATCGCTGAATCGTAAGTTTCTTGGACACTCTCGCTGAAGATCTTGTTCCACCCATGATCGGCAAGAGTTGCCTCCCATGAATTCCAAATAGAAAGATTCGGCGCATTCCAAGCCCGGTTAGATAAAAGCATGTAAACTGGGCTACGCCAGCCTACCGCCATTGGGAGACCCTCCTGCATTAGGAGATAGCCCTGCGAGGCAGTTGCGGTGAATCCCCGCGCCCCAGCTACCACTGCCGCGGTAATGTAACTAATGGCCGCAAGCTCGCTCTCGACATTCACGAACGCTGCTTTCAAGCGTCCATGATTAACCGTATCACTTAATCCTTCTACTGATTGAGTTTGAGGAGTAATGGGAAACGCGCAAATCACATCAGGATCTGTTTGGGTGACCGCTCCTGCCACGGCATAATTTCCCGTCATTGTTAACGTTTTCACTTCTTTTATCTCATCGAAAAATGGTGCCATTGGTATTACACTCATAATATCTCACCTCTTAATGTTCCGTTACCTCACCTATTTTTTTCTCGTGTGCTGAAAGTGCCTTTTTGCCCTTCTTTCCAGGGCACACCTCGACACAACATCGGCAACTCTTACAATGAAAATTGTCGACTCCTGCTACTTTATACGTTCCATCTGGCTGCTCTTCCCTAATGATGCAGAAATCGGGACAGTTCATATAACAGCGGTTACAGTTGATACAATTTTCTTTATTCCAATGTATATGATAGATACCCCAGCTTCCAGTTTTAACTTTTTTTGACCCACCAGGAATGTACCATACCGCTCCTACCTCCATATCCTTCCAGCCAGGTAAATCTGGATTGACATGACTCCATTTTTCTTTGACACCCTTAGACGGATCATAAGGGACCTTCGTCTCCAGAACTTCCGTTTCGTTATATGCCCTTTCAACCACTTTATGGTTAATCTCGGCAATTTTTTTAGTAAACACTCGAGATAATCCTTCCTTTAACTCATCCAAAGTGAATGCATCTGATACTTTCACCAGAGCACCTAGTATGGCTGTATTTGTAATAGGACGTCCAATAATCTCCAAAGCAATAGTTTGTGCATCAACTTTTGCGATGTTTAAGTCATCCCGTTTAATGAGTTTCTTAATATTATCAAAGCTCATAGTTGTATTCACAATAATAGTACCCCCAGGTGCAACCCCGGCGGCGACATCAACTTCACTCAGGAGCGAAGGGTCAAGAATTCCAACGTATCGCGGGGTATAAACGGCAGTTTGAGCTTGTACGAGATCGGGATTTTTACTCATAGTTGCATAAGCTTGTGTGGGAGAACCCATTCGTTCAGCCCCAAAAATTGGCTGCGCCCTGCCCATGCCATTAAAACTCTCTACTGCAACTTGGGCTGCGGTGACACCGCCTTGCCCACCACGTGCGTGAAATCGCATTTGAATAACATCATCTTCAGACATAAAATCACCAATTCATATTCTTTTAAAAGTCATTCTAACTCTACTGTAATTGCCTCCTCTGGGCAATTTTCTTGACAGGCGAGGCATTCAATACATTCATCCATATTGACTACCTTGGCTTTGCCGGTATTTTCGTCCAAGTTAAACACGTCGACTGGACAAGTATCCACGCAAATGCCGTCGCCATTACATTTATCAAGATCTATGGTTATGTTTTTCACCATCTTGAAAACCTACCTGATCTAGAAAGTTACAGATTGAATCTTTTTTTAGAATTAAAAATATATCTTTTTGTTAATCTTTAAATAAATGAAATTTTGTTGAGGATTGTAAGTGATTAAGGGATTAATTCTTGACATGGACGGAACTTTGCTGGATTCTCACGATTTCCATTTGGAAGCATGGAAGCTACTTCTCAAGAAATATCACATTAAAAAAACTGATGTCGAAATTCTTTCTCACTTCGGAAAGACAACTGAGGATATTGCAAAGAGTTTATTCCCTGCAGAGCATGATCCGGTGAAGATTGGGGCGGAAAAAGATGATTTTTTTTTAACACTGGTTTCAAATATCTGCCTTTTTTCGGGTGTTTCTAAATTGATTTCCCACCTCAAACAACAGAATTATAAAATTTGTGTGGCGTCTTCTAATCCATTCATTACTGTTCATACGATTTGTAGTAATTGCGGTTTGGATATTGATGCGTGTGTTGGTGTTGATGAGATCGAAAACGGAAAGCCCGCCCCAGATATGATACTGGCTGCCGCGTCCCGATTAGGACTTGCCCCATCAGAATGTTTAGTTGTTGGCGATTCCCCCTATGATATCCGAGCAGCTAGAGCCGCAAATTGTAAAGTTATCGCGGTTCTCACTGGAGGACATTCTCTCGAAAGTCTGCAGAAGGAAGAACCTGACCATATTATGCAATCGATTACTGAAATCGAGGATATTTTAGAGAAATTTACCTAAAAACTCGTAGTACTCTCTAAAAACATAATTTTTAAATAGTTTTATGAATTAGATTCAACAAATCATTAGGACCAACAATGCTTTAATGTTAAATGTGGGCCAGTAGATCAGCCTGGAAGATCGCCACGCTTGCAACGTGGAGGCCCCGGGTCCAAAAGCCCCCGATGATGCGGGGGCGGGAAATCCCGGCTGGTCCACTCCCTATTTCTTTTCAATTAGTCCCATTCAATTGTAATACATATCAGGATGGTCCCCATATATTATTTAACTTTATTAGGTTTGGTTCAATGATTAAAGTAGGATCTATTCAAGTTCTAATAGCGTGTTGAATTTGAATCCGCCAGAAATTGCTGCCAAAAATGTAATCGAAATATGTGATTTGAACGAATTTTTAAAATATGCTAGAGGAGCACCCTTGCTCATCTACGATCCCGAGTATTTTCCCTCACCATTTCTTAATGAACAAAGAATTAGATCGGTTAATTGTTACGCAATATGCGTGAATTTCCAAGGATTGCCGGTCATTCTAAAATATCATAAATCTAGAAAGAATTCCAATCTTCAAGGCCAAAAAAGAGGAATTAATCCTAAAGACGTCATAGATGCATCGATGCGATCCTTTATCAATCAAATTGAAACTCAATTCAATGCAGTTAAGGGATCTATTCCAGGTGAAAAAAAGCAGTCAATTTGGGATGATGTTTTCTTAAGGTAAACTTACAAATTTTAATTGATGGATTTCAAAATATTGAAAGGTAAGTGGTGGGCCAGCCAGGATTTGAACCTGCCCCAACCAAGCTTTAATCTTGGTTGTCTGGGACTTCAGGCACGTCAAGCCTGCATCATAACCACTAGATCACTGGCCCATTTAATTTCTTAAATGCAGTATGAAATATCCTTCTACAATTAAATAATCGTATCTTTAAAATCTTTCTTAATCTCTGATCGATTTAATTAAAAAATCTCACTGAACCTAAAGGACTTACTCTTCTACGATAAAAAATTTAAAAAAGTTAAAATAAGAAGGTTTAGAAAGAAAGATAGGTATTCATAAACGCTGAAAAACCAAAGGGTTAATTATCATGCCTCTTAAAATTCCGTGGCTCGAAGATAAAAATCGCGGGATTGTCATACTTCTTTGTGGTTTCGCGACTATCGTTCAATTTATCATCATTCTTCTTGCTGCCTATTATTTTCCAATCAACAGCATCTATGTCTTTATTTTCGTTTCATTAGGTGTCATTTTGTTACTCATAGGAATCGAAATTCTATTCGCTGAATTGGTTCATTCCCTCCGAGTTCATCGAAGACAGAAAAAACCAATTAAAAAGAAAAAGAAATTGAAGAAAATTTCTCTCACTTGGTCAATTTTCATTGGTGCTGGAATTGGTCTTGGCTTGTATAGTTTATTATATTTCATCTTTGCTTATACTCTAATAGATCCCTTTGCCCTGACCAATATACCTATCTACGGAAAATTTACTCTTGCAGAAATTCTAGCAAGTATCATCTTGGTTATTATCATTCTAATTTTTGAATCAACAATCCCTAAAAAGTAAAATAATTTTTTCCCTCATCATTAAGCATAAAAATAAGAATTGGTGCCAACGGCGAGATTTGAACTCACGACAACTGGATCTTCAGTCCAGCGCTCTCCCAACTTTCTCGAACTTTGAATAACTCATTCCAAGTTCTCTAAGCTACGTTGGCATGGTGGTATGATATATCTATTTTATGAATGGATATTCTTTAACATATTTAATTTTTTTCTTTAAATGTATGGATACCCAAAAAATTTTAAAGAATCTTTCAATTCAAAAATACACAAGAAAATTAGTGCGCCTGTAGTCCAACTTGGCTAAGTAATTAACCAAATTCGGAGAAATTTAGCAAACATTGGCCTGCCACGCCAACGATCCGGGTTCGAAAAATTTTTCGAAGAAAAATTCGGAATTCCCGGCAGGCGCATTCTTTTATCCTTCACTATCTGAAAAAAAAGCGGCTATGGTCTAGAGATTCTTAATCCTAGCATTTAATCGGAAAACATGGTTTAGGACAAGGGCCTTCCAAGCCTTTAGGACTCTACGATCTCGTGAAGTTCAGGCAAAACCCGGGTCCAAATCCCGGTAGCCGCACCATATAAAAGAAATCGTGAACGATGGAGTTGCCCGCGTCTTGAGTAAGAACAAATCTGAAAAGAAAAAGAAGAAAAAAAAGAAAAAAGAATCAATGACAGAACAGGAAATCGCTGAAAAAACTGAAGAATTCCTCATCACGCAAGGGGATTTTCTTTTAGTTGAATTAACAGGCAGAATTAAAAGTTCTGGAAAAATAATAGATGTCACGGATGAAGAGATTGCCCGTAAAGAAGGAGTATATGATGAGAAAGAAATTTATGGTCCCCGTCTCGTCATTGTTGGAAAAGGGTGGGTCATTAAAGGCGTAGATGAAATTCTTGAAAAAATGGTCGTGGGCGTTTCAAAAACCATTACAATTCCTCCAAGTGAAGCGTTTGGAGAAAAAGATGCGAAAAATATTAAGACATATTCTATTAGAGAAGTCCAAAAGCACGTAAAAAAGCCTCGCCCGGGGACAGCTGTCACCCTCGATGGAAGACGTGGGTTCATCAGACATATTGCCCAAGGGCGAGTAAGAGTAGATTTCAACCATCCCCTAGCAGGTGAAGCAATCTCCTATGATGTTAAAGTGGTAAAGAAAATTACAGACGAAAAAGAGAAAATTATTGAATTGATTAAGAGGCGCATTCCAAAAATTGACCCTGAAAAATTTAATATCATTAAAGAAAATGAAGTGATTTCAATTAATTTGCCTAAAGAAATTTATTTTGATCAAAATCTACCAATCGCTAAAATCGGTATTGCAAGCGAACTTCAACAATACATTACAGATGTTGAAACCGTGAGGTTCGTGGAGACTTTTGGAAAGGAGCTATTTCAACCTAGCCATAATCATAACCACGACCACGATCATAACCATAAGCACTGAAAAGTTCATATTCATTTACCCTTTCTTAAATACCAACCTTTATCTTTGATATTTTTTAATATCTTTTGTTCATCATTCAACAAACTAATTCTCTCCCTCCCGTATAGATATTTTCCTAATGCTAAGGCTTCCTCATTTTCGTTGACTAGAATTGATAGATCACCCTTTTTAACATGCGCTGGAATGCGTAATACATCTTCTTTATTTAAATCTCTTTGATAGAGGACTTTTTTTTCACCAGATTCATTTAAAACAGTTTTTTCCTCAACATTTTTGGCAATTAGGGTCATGCCTTCCAAACTAATTCTAAACTTTTTCTTCGTTATATCTCCAAAATGGATTCCCATCGTATAGGGATTCCTATTTTTTTTAAGTTGTTCAAAAACATGTAGTAGATCATTACTAATTAATAAAACCTCCTTCCAGTTTCCTATTGCTAGAATAATTTCGAAAGGTGCTATTATAGAATCGAAATTTTTCAGATTGAAAGATTTAACGAGTTGCTCTTTAATTATTTCATAATCATTGGTTCCAATTTTCTGAAATTTTAACAGTTCTTACACCTTCTTTAATTTACAAATGAAAAATCCTACAGTTTTATGTAAATGTGGATAAAACCTCCTGGCTTTCTTCAATTCTGGAGATAATTTTTTACCAAAAATGTTAGTCAGTCCAGGTTCTCCAAAATCAATATTTAAATCGGTAATTCTCACTTCAAACTGATTTAGAGCTGCTTCGATAACGAATTCATTCTCTTCAGGCTCGATGCTACATGTTGAATATACAAGTTCTCCATCCCTTGTTAAAGAGCTGAGGGCAGCTTTTATTAACTTCATCTGAATATTTGAACAGAATTCTATATCCTCATAACCCCTACTCATTTTTCTCGTTGGATCAACTGGAATGAGACCAGATCCCGAACAAGGTGCATCTAACAAAATCTTTGAAATATTTTTTACATGTAATTGAGCTAAATTTGCTGCGTCCATCCTGATTGCAATTACATTTTGGATTCCACACCGTGAAAGATTCGATCTAAGGGATTTCATTCGTTGTCTATCCAAATCCATTGCGAGGATCACCCCTTGATTGTTCATAAATTGTGCGAGATGAACTGTTTTTCCTCCAGGCGCTGCACACATGTCGACCACAAGATCCCGTGCAGTTGGACTGAGGGCTAGACTGGGAATCATGGATGCCACTCGTTGAATGTAATAATAGCCCAACAGGTACTCTGTAGTCGCACCGATCGAAAAGGGCTCTTTTTTAACATAGAAACCATCTGAAACAAATGGAACTGGCTTTAATTCGAATCCTTTATTTGTTAACTTCTCATATAATGCCTCGGTCGAAATTTTTAAAATATTTACCTTTATCGAAGGCATCAGTTTCCGTTCATTTCCCTCCAAAAAATCAATTATTTGATCTTCTCCAAACAATTTAATATAACGATCAATCATGTACTCCTTGTATCCGTATTTAGCGCAAATCTCATTTATATCCATATAATTCAACTATTTTAGGATTGTATCTCATTGTTTGAAGTTGAAATTAAGGCATATCTTGATGATATAACCTCCGTCGAAACACGATTACAACAACTTGACGCAATTTTCCAAAAATCTATCCATCAGAGTGATACTTATTTCCAACACCCCATAAGAAATTTTGCCCAGACAGATGAAGCATTACGAATTAGAATTTCGAATAATCAGAGTTATTTGACGTATAAGGGCCCCAAACTTGATTCCTCTTCAAAAACCCGAGAAGAACTCGAATTGAAGATTCAAAAACCTGATAAAACTTCAGAAATCCTAAAGAAACTTGGATTTTCTCCCGTTTTAATAGTAACAAAAACCCGTAAAATTTACTCCATGGATGATATCATAATTTCAATTGATGATGTTGATGATTTAGGATATTTTATCGAATTTGAACTAGAGGTAACTGACAAAGAAATCATTCCGTCAGCAAGAGATCGTCTAATTTCATTGTTAAATAAATTGGGCATTCCAAAGGATAAATTGGAAAGGCGTTCGTATCTTGAATTACGCCTATTAAAGATGCTTGGAAAACTTTAAACTCCACCCTATATTAAAGAAATCCGAGAAGAAATTAAAAGCCACCAAAAAAGCATTCTGGGACAATAAATTGGATGAAATAATTCGACAAGAAATAAATCGTATTGTAGAAAATGTTGAAAACAAGTGCGAAAACCTTAATATTTTAGTAACTGGCGGTGCCGGGTTTCTTGGCTCTTGGCTTTGCGATGTTTTAACAGAGCAAAACGCGAATGTTATGTGTTTGGATAATTTAACGAGTGGTTTATTGGAGAATATTAATCATTTGAAGCAAAAAAAGAATTTTACTTATATCAACCATGATATTAGCAGCCCATACTACCCTGACCGAAAAATCGATATTATCTTTCATCTAGCTAGTCGAGCTTCCCGTTTTGAATTTGAAAGACACCCCATTCAAATTTTAAAAGCCAATACTCTTGGAACCTGGGTTGTCCTGGGAATAACTAAAAAATTTAATGCTAGACTTATATTAGCAAGCACGAGCGAAGTATACGGCAATCCAGATGACTCTCACATACCTACTTCAGAGGAATACCATGGAAATGTCAATCCTATCGGACCTCGGTCCTGCTATGATGAAGCTAAAAGAGCTGGTGAAGCTTTTGCTATGGCTTATATGTTGGAATATGGGTTAGATATCCGAATTATCCGAATATTCAAT
>JABXJT010000025.1 GCA_013375455.1 Candidatus Helarchaeota archaeon
AATAACCCAGAAATATCAAATTTTGGCAATATTGATTCCTTAACATCTCATGGTGATGACCCCCGAGTAATTATTTCAAATCCCTTTGAACCCATTAATGTTTCTCCAAATTCCCATTATCAAGATTTTGCAGGGCAATCGGAGGGATTTAAACTCATTTTCCTCTTCAAAATTTTTAATTCACTCTTAAAGGTATTTCCAACTTTAAACGAGCTCTTTTCGAGAGAAAATAAAATCGGCTACATAACAGAGTTAAATGTGCTACCCTTTGAGGAGCAAATAGACATATTGAAAGACCTAATAAAGGGAAATTCGGAAACTGAGATACGATTACAATTAAATAATTTGATGGTTGAATTAAATACTGCAGAAATCGAGGGTGAATGGGAACAATCTTTACCGAAACTAAATTACTGTTTTGACTTAGCCCAAATATTGGATGATAGAAAGTTTCTTACGGAGCTTTTTCTATTAGTAATCATTATAAAGTGTTCGTTCAGGGGCGCATTAGCTCGCATCATGGAGTTTGTCATGGACTGATTCTGGGGGAGATTTCCATTTCTTTATCGCAGTCATGAAAATCATTCCCGCAATAATTATTCCTATAGCTACAATGAGGGCAGCAATTTGGAGGGAAGTGAGTTGAGTTATGAAGTTCGTGATAATAAAAGCCTCGAACATTATGGGAACAATTATGTAGGTTGCATTAAAGGCTGGAACTAGCTTGGATGCATCCGCTTTATTGGCAAACCCCCATTGCGTGATTAAGAACGCGCATCCGCCGATGGCGAAGGAGATTCCAATGATCCACCAATTTCCTTCTTGGAGTCCAGAGTGCTTGAGGATATTATCAATGCCTCCACACGCGCCGGCAGCGAGCCCAAAAAGTAATGAAATCCATATTCTACGTAAGCGTGAAACAATTACGATAGTGGGTATGACGATCGCTGATGCAATCATCAAAGCTGTGAATGTATTGTAATTGATCGTGGGTGTTACTTCAGGTCGATTAAATAGGATGAATCCAACAAGAAGAGTGCCCAAGATTATTAATCCAGACCCAATCCAGTCCCATTTGGTCATCTTTTCATTTAGGATTCTAACAGAATAGAACAAGAGAAGAACCAATCCAATCCCAAAAACGGAAACGTAAACACTTGCAGGGGCAAAGGAATTACCGAAAAGTTGCCAGATAAACTGCGTGTTATTCAAGCCGAATCCAATAAACCAGATTAATGGTTTCTTACCTTTCTCTTTGAAGGTTTTTTTCCGGTCGAAGATTTCAATTCCGTGTCTTTCCATTGCTTTTGCTAAATGAAGCGTGGTCGTGCCTATTAATCCAAAGAACATGCACATCGCAAGATCAAACGCACCTACCAATTGAATCACTTCTATCTGAAAAGCTTCATAGAAGGGAAAATAAGTATAAAGAATAAAAATTTATTTTAAATTTTTTTATGAACCAGTATTGTTATCGTCCTAATTCTTCTCTCGCAATAATTAATCGCTGAATCTGGTCTGTGCCCCCACCGATTTGAAGCAGTTTCATGTCACGAAGATATCGCTCAACAGGATAATCCTTCGTATAGCCGTCGCCCCCACAGATTTGGATGGCGTTAAGGCAGACCTGAACTCCGCGAGTTGCAGCGAATAATTTTGACATCGCAGCTTCCTTGAAGGGATTCCACCCCTCATCAATTCGCTTGCAAAGGTGATAGAGCATTAACCGTGACGCGTAGCAATCTGTTACCATATCCGCCACCATGTGCCGGATCGCTTGAAACTTGGCGATGGGTTGTTCAAATTGGACCCGTTTCTGCGCATATGCTTTCGCGACCTTGATTGCCCCAAGCATTAAACCAGTGCATTCAGCGGTGGCCGTGGCGCGTTCCGTGACAAACATTTGCATTAAAATATTAAAACCCTCATTCAACCTACCAATCATGTATTTTTGGGGAACTCGAACCTCTTCAAGCTTCAATTGAATGACGTGTACTCCACGCATTCCCATTAAATCGTGGCGCTTCTCCACGGTCAATCCAGGTGTCCCTTTCGGGACAATGAAACAACTCATTCCATTTTGGGGGCGATCAGCACGCGGATTCGTTATGGCCCAAACTGTGTGCTGCCCAAGTCCGCCATTAGTGATGAACCGCTTCGTCCCGTTAATGACCCATTCGCCGGTAGAACCATCGAGGAGTGCTTTTGTTTCCATACGAGCTGTATCGGACCCAACTTCTGGCTCCGTAATGCAGATGGATCCAAGTGAGCGTCCTTCAGCTAATGGTCGGAGGAATTTTTCTTTTTGGTCATCCGTTCCGAAAAGGGCAATCGGGGTTGCTGAATAAACGGTGGCGTTCCGTGCCATGGAAACTGCAGCCGAACTCTGGGCCAACTCTTCGGTGATGATGCAATGGTAAAGGGTTCCTTTTTCATACCCCCCATATAGTTTGGGGAAGCTCATCCCGAAATAGCCTGCGTTCCCTAGCTTATCAAAAACGTGTTGCGGGATTTCATTAGTCTGGTCAATCTCATCGGCATGGGGTGTGACATTTTTTGCGGCGAATTCAGCAACTGATTTCCGAAATTCTTCCTCTTCTTTTGAAAAAATCATCGAAGACACGTTACTCACTTCAAATCTTTTATTTCAAATTGATTAAATAAATCATTTATACCTGCAACAATAAAAAAAGCACTAATAATAATTATTTTTTACTAAAAAAAGGTGATTGAAAATGGATAGAGATGAGAGAAGACGTCCAAGAATTCCTGAAGGACGATTGCCTCCGAGAATTCCTGAAGGGAGAAGACCTCCAGAGATTCCTGAAAAGAGAAAACCTTCGAGGATTCCCGATGCGAAAGCGCTTCGCCGGTGTGGACCTGGAATACGCCGATTATTAAAGATTTCGGACGAGGAAATTATTCAGAAGAAAAGTAAAGATGATGAGCGAGTCAAAAAGCGCTTTGAGCGCATACAGAAGAAGAAGAAGGAAGTTAGAAGAGAAGCGGAAGAAGCCTCTTGGGACGAGATTCGTGATTTGTTACGTCCAGGCACTGCCCGGCGCAAGCGATTAGTCCAGCGACACCGAATTTTTGGACCGATAAAAATTACTCCAGAAAAAGAAATAAAGATACGAGCTATCGTCGATTTTGCTGGAAATGAAGATGATTTACGGAATATATTTGGTATTCAGGTTCATTCCCGCATTCAAAATATCTTTACAGTTGTTGCTACCAAGGATCAACTGGCTGATTTGGCAGATCAGGCAGCCACGCGAAAAATCAGGTTGCCGCGCATTTTTTTTCCATATCTGGCTGATGCAGTTCCAATTGCGGAAATTGATCAGATTCATGCCACTGGGACTTTGGGGAATGGGGTCATTACAGGTATCGTAGATGGTGATTTACACGTAGCACATCATGCGTTTCGTGACCCCAACGATCCCAACCATCCAACCCGCGTTCGCTTTTTATGGGTTCAGGATCCTAACCTATTACCTGGGGGAGTCCAGCCACCGGGTCAAAACCCTGAACAATTTTTTAATGATCCTGCCAATCCCAACAGCCCCGATTTCACGGGTTTGGACTATGGGCGGATCTACGATGAGGATGCCATCAACACAGCACTGGGGCTTGCCGATCCGTATGGAACTGGAGCAAATCAGATTGCCAAGGTGTTAGATGCAGGTGATCCCGAGCATGGGACACACGTTGCGGGAATTGCAGCAGGTAGTGGGCATTTAAATAATTGGGCGGCTGCTACTGTAAATGTCGGCTCTGCACCTCTGAGTCAAATCGTGTACGTCTCTAAACGATTTAGTGTGCCAAATGTTCTGAGTGGTGTTTATGAAGATGACATAATTGACGCGCTAAATTTTGTCCTGCTTGTCGCCGATGCCGAGGGACGAGCCGTAGCCATCAATAACAGTTATGGAACGAATGTTGGTCCGCACGATGGGCGAACTGAATTCGACCAAGTTAGAAATGCCATGTTAGATTCATTCCTTGGGCGGGCTATTGTATATGCAGCCGGTAATGATAACGACAATCAGGGATTTCGGAGAGGAACGATTGCAGCAGGAGCAGATGAGGTTCTCACCGCGGACCCAGTTCGGGTTGCAGGTAACGATGTAATTATTGAAGTATGGTATGAGGGGCCCGATTTGGATTTTGAAGTGACGTGTGATGGAGCTTCCACGGGTGTGATAGGTGCCCCAAACGATTTTAATGGTGTGTTGAATCTTGCTGGCGGTATAAATTATAATGTGACTGTCGATCGTGTTGAAAATCCTGGTAGCATAAAGAACTTAAGAGTTTATGTTGTTGATGTCGCTCATAATTTTACCGTACGATTGGAAAATAATGGTGCCTCAGAAGTCAGGTACTGGGCGTGGATTGGAGTACAAGGATGGTGGGCGTCCTTTACGGCAGGGGCCATACAACAAGAGATGACGCTTGGAGATACTGCTTGTGCCAGATCAATTCTTTCAGTCGGTTCTTGTGACAAGCCTGCAGTTGCTGGGAATCCGGAACCAATTGCAAATTATAGTGGGCGCGGACCTACTTTTGACGGTCGGATCAAGCCGGAAATTGCTGCAGTCGGAAGCGATGTTTTTTCCGCTGACTCTAGAACAACTGCGGGGTATATCGATATGTCGGGAACAAGCATGTCTTCACCGCTCGTCACGGGAGCCATCGCCCTGCTCCTTGAAGATGATCCTGACCTTAACCAGGATGCAATCAAAGCGTTGCTCATTCAGACGGCGGACCAGACAGACTTGGATCTTGACCCAGCTGCAGCAGGATATGATGAGGTAGAGCACCGTGCTTATGGATTTGGACGATTACGCATGGAGGCACCCTTCCAACATGACCCGCCCTTAGTGGATGTAGATGTCTGGGTGAGAACTGCGGATGACGACTATGGATTCGAACCTTATACGGGGGGTTGCTTTTGCCATGCCCCTGAAGTCACGATTATCGCTCCTGATGGGCAAGCAACTTTGCATTTACATTGGAATCAAGAACACACGATTCAGGTGCGCATTCACAATCTGGGAGAAACCGCCGCAACAAAGACAATGGTTAGAGTCAAATACACGCGACCTTGGGCAGCACCGGATGAGTGGGTACCGTGTAAGGCTCCGGATAATAACGTCATAGAACAAGAGGTGGATATTCCAGCCTTGGCTTATGTTGATTTGACATTTGACCAAAAGTGGGTGCCCAAAGAAGATGAATTACCAGCCGGGGGAGATGGATGGGGGAACCATTACTGTCTCCTCATTGAACTGAAGCACGAAGATGACCCGTTACAATATGACGACGCTACTGCAGCAGGACAGAACCCATGGATAAAAAATATCAAGGGCACGAACAACGTCGCCCTTCGTAATTTAAGTATATTATGAGGTGAGAAAAATGAGTAGTCCCCCAATTAAATGGTCAGGCAGGCACATGTTTTATATTACAGGAATTGGAAATGATGATGATACTATTCGAATTGTAGGTGATCAGCGCAAGATAGAGAAATTATTGACTCTAGTTCTACCCACGCTTTGCATTACTTATGCCGATATGAAATTTGCAAATCAAATTGGCGGCGTGCAGAAAAAATATCCCGATTCGAAGGAATATGGTCCGCAATTCTTTGAACCTCCCATAGTAATATCGAACCCGAAAGAGATCGAAAAATTCACGCTAATTCGCGGTGCCAAGCAGGTTACAATCGGGCGAGAAGAAACCAAAATCGAATTCGAGAGTTATCGCACTTTGATAGTTCCGCAGTTGCAGATCATGAAAAAAGAAAGAGCTACGGCGGTCGTCAATGTTCCTGAGATTGAAATAACTGTAACTCAGCCATTCAACGCCAAGATCATGCAATTCGCAGATGGGAGGCATATAGGTGGAGTACAATTCACGAAAGCACACCCCGATTGGAAACCTAAGCCCATCCCTGAACGATATGATCTATGGGTACGCGTAATTGACGATGAAACACGACGTGCGCTTGCTGAAACCAAAGTAACACTCTCCGACTGGGATCCAAATACAGGAAATTTTGTCGAAGAAGCCGTATGGTATACGAACAAGACGGGCATCGTCGAAGCGTCTAATCTACCATGCTCGGATAAAAAACTCTTAACTATCGAACACCCCCCTTGGCTTTCACAGACCTTGCGGTTTCACCCTCTTCCCGGTCAAAAAGTGAAGCGAACCTTTAAACTCTGGCAGAATAGTGAAGTAACATTTCCATATATCGTCCTAACGGATGTAACAGTATCAATTCAAACAGTCGCTGGGTTATCAAGGAAGCCAACAGCCACCATTCTCGAAATGAATCGCGTGGGTAGTCTTAATGAGCTTAAGAGTGGTCAAACAATCAATATTCCATGTTATACGCCCACGTATCGTGTTCAAGCTCGAGATACGCTCGAAAAGCTGGCCGCTAGGTTCTGCTACAATAACGTCGAAGAATTAGCTAGAGCCAACAAGTTGTCTAAACCCTACAAGATTTATCGCGGTCAACAACTACGGCTCACTGGTTGGCACTTTTTTATGGGGAGGGCTGATGATCAGTTCGACAAGCTTGACGAGCAATTCAGCCTCCCAAAAGGGTGGATACGTCCCGTCCAAAAGGTCCATCACGATATTCCTAACAGAATCCATAAAAATGAGCTGATCGCCATTCCATCACAGGAATTCATCAAGAAACACAAGTTACGCCGTCGGTTTAAAATTGATAGCGATGAACCTTGAATTCTGGTGAATAAGAGTTAAAAAGCAGTTTATTTCATTTTTCTTTTTTTTTCTTTTTATGAGGATGGGGAAGTATCAATTAAGTAATGAGTGTAAAAATTCGCTAGTAAATTTTTAAATTAATAATTTTATAGCTCAGATAATTTTTTCCCTCGAGCCCGGATGTTGTCATGACCAATTAAGAAAATTTTAAAGTAGGAAGTCTTTCTGATATAGGTTTTTCTGATCGCAGGAAACTTATTCTCGACTTTTGGGAGAATTCTTTTTAATTTGTTTCGATCATTCCAATCTGGGAACTTTTGATTAATGGCTTCTCTAGCTTCCCGTGGATTTGCACCCTCATCTACCAGTTTGAAAAGTGCATCGACAACTTCATTTTCAGTGACCATTCTATTTTTCCTCTTATGGTTTTAAAAAAAAATTTGGTTGTTCATTCTTTCGGGATGGGGGCAGCAGCTTCTTTTTCGATTTCCTTATACTCTTTTTCCATCGTTAATACTTCGCCTTCCTCAACCTGAGAAACGGGGACTGCGATCGCTTTCTCGATCAGGGGGCGATGGATTGAATTATAAGTGCAGAATGGAATTTGCTTGACTTTGTCATCCCGTCGGTCATGAACCGCGTAATGGACAATGCAGCGTTCAGTCCGAGCAGTCCGCATTGAGTAAAGATCTTGGAAGTGCATACAACTCACCATCAGGGTGTCATACATAAATGAGGCGACGTCATCCCAACTGGTGCGCGTTAGAATCTTGCTTACTGATTGAATTCCGCGTCCGGTCTTCTTTATTGTCCCTAATACATCCCAGAAATATCGTGCTAATACATAACGTTTATAAGCCTGCTCGTGGAGCCCATCTAGACCTTTGCCGATATTCTTGATGAATGGTAGGTCAAATGGCAAGAATTCATTTATACCACCTGCAATTGTTTCGAAACGATGGAATTTATCCTTCCGTTTGCTAACTTCATCCCAGTATTTATTGGAAATCTTGAAAAATTCAGGGATATCAATGTAATCTGTAATGCATTCGAGCTCTCCGGTCTCATCATTTAACACCATAAATGTGGCAAAGCCGCAATCAGGGGAGCAGGCAAAATCGACGCCGGGAACACCCGTGTACCAAGTGATGAGATTTGCCATAGGCGCGACCACCGGAATTGGATAAAAAGTATTCGGGCTGAGGACACCATTGGTCTGTTCACCAATCATATGAATGAGATCTGAGATGTTTATCCGCATTTCGGCTAATTTATCCGGGGGAATGCGCCCACAAAGAGAAACGGGCTGGAAATTGACGGCACGAACAATATCAATATTGTCAATAGCGAACTGGATGATATTCCCAACTTCATCATCACTCACGCCCTTCGCAATAGTGGGGACAAGAACAACACTATCAAATCCAGCAATGCGAAGATTTTTGATAATTCGTTGTTTTAATGGCCAGAGATTGAATCCTCGGGTCTGTTCCCAGGTTTCTGGAGTGGTTCCATCGAATTGTAAGTATATTGTTTGGAGCCCTGTATCCCTGATTTCCTTACAATAATCAAGATTTTTGAATTTAATCCCATTTGTGATGAGCATGACTTGGAGGAAATTCAACTCATATGCTTTACGGATCATATCAGGCAGATCCGAACGTAATGTCGGTTCCCCTCCAGAAAAGGAAACAGCAACGTTAGAATAAGGAGTTAGGGAACGAAGATGTTTCATTATCTTCACTACTTCCTCAAACGTCGGTTCGACAACATTACCGGTCACTGCGGCGTTCGCGAAGCAAATGGGGCAACGAAGATTGCATTTATTCGTGACATCAATTAAGGTAAGAATGGGGGTCGTCTTGTGTCGCTGGCAGGAGCCACAATCCCAAGGACATCCTTTCTCCGTGTTAGGAACACAGCGTTTGTCTTGGTCAACAGCTATTCCCTCAGCCCAGAAATTTTGGGACCATTTATAATATTCTGGATGCTGACTTAAAATATCCTTATACTCGCCATGCTCGGGACATTTCTTTTTTAGCCAAATTTTGCCTTCTCCTTCTTCAATAACAGCTGGAATAACCTTAATACATTCGGGACACACGGACGTGACTTCTCTCCGAAACTTTTCCTCTGATATATCAGCAGTGTTATACTCTAAATAAGCCATATTAAGTCACCTAGTTCTTATAACGTTCCATCTCATATTAATTCGTTAATTAACACTAAGTTCAGACCTCTCCTACAGATTTCAATTGCATGCAATGGAGAGGTGCCATTGATTTTTTAAAGGAATACCCACCAACCTATTTAAATTTAGTTAAATTAAAAAATAGCTATTTTTTATTTATAAAATACTATTTTATGAGTGTATAATATTTGAAAAAGACGTTCTACTATTCTAAAAATAGTGGAAAATGGGATTTTTTTTATTAAATTAATTCAATGTGTTTTTTGGAGTTTAATGCCTGATATATTAATGAATTACTTGTTTATTTTTCTTTGATGTAACGAAATAACTATGTTAATCGATCTTTATTAATAAGCCCTACCTGAATATTTTGATTTAAGGATAAAAGAAGTCTTAACCGATTAAAACGTTAACGGGCATATCATAACTAGTGAATTTTAAAAATGACATGTTAGAAGGGAATTCTTTAGAAAATTCGCATTTATTTGTCTGAAAAAGAAAGTAGTTTATAAACCTACGAATAAACGCCAAGGAGATTGAATTTAGCGATTTATGCCTTTAAAAAGAACCATGTAAGATTTATATAGAGGGAAGGTAAAAAGTATTTCAACTATTAAAGTATCAATTTTTTAAATGAAGAGGAATAACTCAAAATGGCTGACACCTCAGACCTTTTATTGAAGGAATCAGGAGTTTCAGGCGTTGTTGAACTCGGTATAGAAGATCCCCAAGTTTTTATTATAATGAAAGCTCTCTCATCGAAGACTCGCTGGAAGATTTTGAAAAATTTAAAACATCGATTAGATGTGTGTCAAACTGCTAAGAAATTAAAACAGACTGAGGCAAATATCAGTGCTCAAATTAAAATTCTGGAAAAAGCCAACCTTGTAACTCCAAAATATGAAGCAGGGCGCCATGGAGTTAGAAAATTTTGCGAGTTAAATTGTAATCAACTTATTATAACAATATAAATTTTAAAATCTCGTGAATTATTTCTCAGTGGTTTATCAATAATTACAGTATCTTTTAAAAGCGTAAACAAATATTTACATTTAGAAACTCGTAGTAATAGAATTGAACAAAAGAGATCAAATCTGGAGGTAAAGAGTAAGATGCACATCCTTAAGTTATGCGTCCTTGGTGACGGGGCAGTCGGGAAGACCTCGATCATCATTCGGCACGTGGATAAACGATTTGAAGAAGAATATAAGCCTACAATCGGCTTTGATATTGCTCTTAAAACAATGAAAATCGAGGAGGGAGGTATAGAAGCTGAACTCCTTATCTGGGACATTGCGGGACAGGCGATCTTCGAGAAGATTCGCGAAGAATACCTCCAAGGAACTAATGGGGCCCTTATCTTGTTCGACTTAACGAATAAAGAGTCATTTGATCACGTGGAGGATTGGATTCGTGAATTAACTAAATTCGCGGGAAAGGTCCCTTTTGTTGTTGTTGGGAATAAAGCCGATTTATCGGATCAACGGGCAGTTTCGGAAGATGATGGCAAGAAACGCGCTGAAGAATTAGAGGGTGTTGATTACATTGAGACCTCGGCTAAAACTGGAGATAAAGTCGAGGATGCTTTTAAAAAAATCATCAAGGAAATACTGGGAACTTTTAAAAAGTGAACACATCTTTACTTATCTTTCTTCTATAATTTTATTTTTACTTTCTAACTAATTCCCAGCAGTCCTCCAAATCCTGCAATCCCGACTCGGAGTGCATCATTGGGACAAGTTTCCACGCAACAAAGACAATTTACGCATTTTTTTCGATTGAAACTTGGGTAGGGATTCATAGTAATTGCGTCTCCAGGGCAAATTTTTGCGCAATTTCCACATTTTATGCATTTTTTTCGCTTCAATCGAGGTATTTTTTTAGTATAGCGGTAAATAATTGGACCAAAAAGACCGCTAGCCCATCCAATGCCCTTTCCAGGTAATCGAAATGGTTTAATTAATTTTACGTCTTCTAAAGGGGACCCTAAAATCTCGATGTTATTAAGATCTCCAACCCCTAAATTGCGTTCAGCACACATTCGGACGTGCGGCACTTCTTTAAGAGCGTCATACCCGATAACAGCGATAGCCACGGTGTCTACAGCTACGGGGTCAAAGCCTCCAATGATCAAATTTAACGTGCGTAGCGGTCCGGATGAAGGGCCACCTCGACCTTCCATACCCTCTAAGGCATCCATAATACATAATTGAGGCTTATTAGCAAGGTAACTGTATAGGTCAGTGATAACTGTAGAAAATGATTCGGTTGAGGTACCCTTTAAATGATTTTTGGCTTTGATACCACCTGGTTGGATTCCCCAGTAATTTTTTATGCAGCCGGTATATATGGTGAGTCCATGTGTCTTCAATCTTGGGAGATTAATTATGAGATCGACTTCTTCAATAATTGGGGCGATTGTAGTTTCTGTTAAACGAATTCCTTCAGGTATTTGAACTTGGATCGGGGGTTTGCCCCCATCGAATTCTACATAATTTATGCCTGATTCCTCAATAACATCCATAATTCCTAAATTTTCAAAAATTTTTCGTGATTTTTTTGCAAGGAGCCCTGGGGAGTCCCCAATAAATAACTGGTATTCCTGGCCTTCCTTTATTTCTTTAATAACATTAATAGTCTCGTGAATGACTTCGGGAGTTGTCGCGGCTTCCTTTTTATCCTGCAGACAGTTTGGTTTAAGCAAAATTTTCTTGGCGACCTTGATCTTGTCATATCCAAGGAGGTCAATACATTGTCTTATACCATCAAATAGATTAGCATGATCGGTTGTTCTAACGAGAGAAACCTTAGTATTCATTGATCAACTTTAAAAGGAGAATTATTTAAATTTTGGCACTCTCATATTACTTGAACGCGATAGACCTTTATAGGAAGCTTTTTATAGAATTCTTCTCCGATGTGTTCCTTCAAGAATGCGAGATGGTAGGTCAGGGTGTATTGATACTCAATGAACTCCGTCACTTTTTCTTTGGTCCATCCAATATGCTTGAGGAATTGGTAGTTGAACTCAATGACCTCCTTGACTATAGAGGGTTTTTTATAGAATGATTTCATGCTCATCTCCGCGACCTCAATGTACTTTTGAGTGATTGGAACTCGATATTCCATAGTATAGGTGAATTCTTCGAGTGGGAGTCGGTTCTTCCAACAGAAGGCGTGGAAATGCGTCAGACCGGTATCAATTCCCATAAAATCCATAGCTTTCTGTAAATCTCTGTAGATAGTTTCGAGTAATTCGTTGCGAGGGCTGACTGTATAGTTGAGGGTATCTACGTGGATGACGATTAATTTTCCAGGATGTTTCAGGACGCGAAGCATTTCAGTGATGACGTGATAGGGGTTCGAAACGAATTCGAGGAGTCCAAATGAGGCGACTATATCAAAGAATAAAGGGGGATACTCTATTTTATTAGCATCTCCAACTTTAAGGCGCATATTAGGACGTCTTGCCCAGTGTTTATTTCCATAATTCACCAACTGGATATCCTGGTCAATGCCGATGACGTTTCCATCTTTTCTAAGCAGTGGACCAAGCAATTTCCCGACTGTTCCTATCCCGCATCCTACATCGAGGATGTATTCATTGCCCTCGAGATTAAAAATCGGTTTTATAAAGTGTCTGAGTGCTCGGTCCTTGGCATACATGCTACGGGACTCTTTAGAGTACTCGATAAAGTCCCACCTCAATTCAGGTCCCAAGTTATGAACCGGATTGACCACCTATTTCACCAGTAATGTAATGTATGCCTACTAATATTTGATAGAGTTATGGTTTAAAAAGATTTTCACCAAGACTTTCTAAAAACCGCGAGAAAAATTTCAACCCTGACAAATATCTCTAGATGATTTTGTTCTAACCAATTAGCGATTGATACTATTTCAACTCTTCTCTAACCGGTTTATTTACTGCTGTCCTCGCATCTCTTGGAGGTAATGAATATTTAAACTCTATAATAAACCTGAACTTAATCATCTTTTTGATTATTAAGGGATTTGATGGGGTTTTAACTTATGTTTACAGACGGGACATTTGCCTTTGATTTTCAACCATTCTAAAAGATGGTCAGTATGGGAGGAAGCACCACAGTAGGGACAACTACTGAATTCACCCTGACCTATGATGAGATTACAGACGCCACATTTTTTAAATTCAGCACCACATTCTGGACAGCTCGGAATCGTCGCGGCAGAGGGTAATGCCGCATTGCAATATGGGCATTTTAATTCCTTTGCCTTGAGTTCGTCCTTGTATAGATCAAAAGTTTCCTTTACGGAATCTAGATGTCCGTGTATCCAATTATTCGTCGTGAGTTCAATGAGAATCTTTTGAGCATTATGCTTCGTGGTATCAAATTCCTTAGCTAAGAGGTCCAGGGGGATTTGATCACTAGATTGGCGCTTTTGGAGCGAATCAATCACATCGTGACAGTATCGAAAATCGTAATAGTGATCAGGAAATACGAGGATGCCCCTTAAATTGCCTTCACGAGCAAGATCTAGCAGAATATCACGGGCAGTATACTCCTCAATTCCAAGGGATTTAGCGATTTTATCGACACTACTGTGAGTAATGGAGGTATTTTGTAGATATTCCACGATTCTTTTCCGGTTAGCTTTCATTTCCCGTTTTACTTCAGGTTTTTGGAAAAAAATATAATAAAGAAGAGATACTATTGTTCCAATTAGGACTAGTCCTAAAACAAAAAGCACCCAAAATAAATTAATTTGCAAAATAGCTCACAGTAATTATTTATGGCATGAATTTTAATATTTGTATCGGATGCGATAAAGATGCCTGATGAATCATATGAAGAGAAGATGAAGATATCGCGCGAAATCCGAGAAAGGCTCATTCAAGCAGACGAAGCAATTAAGAACAATAAGGTAAGAGAGGCAGCCAATCATTATAAAACTGCAGCAGAATTATCTAAAACTTTGGGTCATAATGAAATATCTATTGATTATTTCAATAAGGCGCATGAATTGATGAAATCGATTGGAGAGACATTTCCGACAGAAGTGCCGCCACCAATCAAGTTACCAGCTTCGGTGGGAAAGCCAGTTGGGGTTATGCCCATCTCAGACCATCTCGAGGACGTGATGAAAAGGGCTGATAGAGCAATTACAGAAGGGAAGTTTAGTGAAGCTGCCAAAGTTTATGAAGAAGCTGCGCGGAGTATCCCAGCAGAAGCTGAAAGATTGTTGAGTGAGGCTATAGAACTTCGAAAAAAAGAGAAAAATTTAATCGTAACCAGGAAGGAAATTCAGCGAAAAACGTCTCATAAGCAAGAATATGAAGAGACTTTGGAAAAAATTAAGGAAGCACTAGAAAATGGGAAGTATCAAGAACTTGTGACGCTTTATGGACGAGCAGCGGTTTTAGCTGAAAGACTTGGCAAGAGATCAGAGGCAGGGGAATACAGGAAAGCCGCGATTGAAGCAAAAAGAAAAGTAATCAAGACGAGGAAGGTCGACCCAAAAGCAGGTCGGATAGAGTTAGTAAAGCAGTACACCGAACTTCTGAAACAAATTAAAGTGTTCTTAGATGAAAAAATGTGGCAAGAAGCAGCTGATGGCTATCTAAAAGCAGCACAATTTTCATATGAACTGGAAGAATTTGATCGAGCGAAACAATTTAAAGAGAAAGCCGCTAAAATCCAGGAACATGCTGATATTTTAGAACATGAGACTCAATTGAAAAAGAGAGAAAGAGCCTTAAAAGAAGAAATCGAAGCACTCGATCCTGAAAAGGATACAGATACGTTAATCCAATCTTGTGGTGAGCTCTCAAAAATTTATCAAGAACTCGAGAACTCTAAAGGTCTAGAAGAAATCAGTAAGAAATTTGATAAAATAAAGAAAATTCAGGAGCGAAAAAAGTCCTTAAAAAATGCAAATAAAGCAATAGAGGAGGAAGATTACTCGAAAGCTTTGGAACTCTTTCAAGATGCCCTTAGAATCTCTATGGACCTGAATGAACCGATCAAAGCAGAAGGCTTCAGAAATATTATCAACGAATTAAGCGGGAAAGTTGATAAAGTAGCGCGAAGCCGCAAGATGGTAGAAGATCGGGCAGAAATTTTGACCAGCGCCAAGGCAGCAATTGCTGAATCTCCGCCAAATGTTGCAAAAGCGATTCAAGATTATAAAGAAGCAGCGCGGATCTCTTTTGAACTCGGAGAGAACGATCTAGCAAATTCGTATCTTCAAACTGCAAGACATATTGAAGAAGATCAAGGGTTGCTTGTCGAACGAGAAAACTTTATTAAAGAGGCGGAAGCTGCCATTAAAGAAAAAAACTTTGAATTAGCCAGTAAATTTTATGAACAGGCAGCGAAATTTTCTGAGAGAATTGGTGATGGTTCTGAGGAAAAATACCGCAAAAAAGCAAAAGCTCTACGAGATTTAGCTGAAGAATTATAAAATTGTATTAAAAATTTGGAAATTAAAGAGGGGATTACTTTTTTTACTCGAAGCATTAATCATAGCCTAACTCGAAACTCTCCTACTTTTAAAACTTCATTCCTCAAGGTAATTTTTAAAATCCGATAAATTATCTTAGAAAATAATAATATAATTGTGTTTTGAGGTATTGAATTTGGAATCACTGATTGTCCCGACTTATCTGAGATGTGAGTACCTCGTCAATCCATTAGGAATAGACGTGCTCAATCCGCGGCTGAGTTGGATTTTAGAATCATCTGAACGAGCGCAAAATCAAACAGCATATCGTATCTTGGTGTCATCAAGCAAGGAACTCTTGGAAAAAAATCAGGGAGACCTTTGGGATACTGGTAAAGTCAAATCTAATGAGTCAATTCACATCGTATATGATGGCAAATCGTTGAAATCACAGATGTATTGTTTCTGGAAAGTGATGGTATGGGATAAAAATGATAATACTTCAGATTGGAGCGAGCCAGCCCATTGGAGTATGGGGTTGCTTGAGTTTATTGATTGGAAAGCGAAATGGGTTGGACCGAAACCAAAGAAATTCTACTGGTTAAAGCGGAAATTTCCTAAAAAATTTGACCCAGTCTCTCTCCTTCGAAGATCTTTCTCAGTTGATGATAACATCAAGAGGGCGATGATTTACGTCACAGCCCTTGGAGAGTACGAAATTTATTTGAATGGGAAACGAGTAGGCGATCATTATCTAGCACCAGAATGGACAGATTACGATGAGCGGGTGCAGTATCAAACATTTAACGTGACAGAATTGTTGAATAAGGGGGAAAATGTAGTTGGGGCGTTGTTAGCAGATGGATGGTATGCAGGTCACATCGGTCTGACTTTCCTTTACAATCACAGCGTTTATGGAATTGATCGGCGGTTGCGCTTGCAATTGATAATTGAGCTTAAAGACGGTACCATCCAAGATATTGTCACAGACGCTGATTGGAAAATTTTTAAAGATGGCCCGATCCGAAAGGCCGATCATTTTAAAGGGGAAGAATTTGATGCCTGTAAAGAACAAACGGGTTGGGATAAACCTGGATTTGATGATTCGGATTGGCCAAATGTAGCCGTTGATGATAAAATCACAAAAAAGCTCACGGCCCAAATAAATGAGCCAATTCGACTTGTCAAAGAGGTTAAGCCCATAGCCGTAACAGAACCTAAACCTGGGATCTTTATCTATAACCTTGGGCAAAACATTGCAGGTTGGTGTAAAATTCGCCTCGGTGGGTCAATATTTGAGCCTGATGCGATGGTGACCTTGAAACATGCAGAAATGCTTAAAGAAGATGGGATGCTCTACCGCCGAAATTTAAAAACAGCAAGAGCAATGGAAAAATACACACTGTGTGGTAGTGAAAAGCGAGAACTCCATCCTCATTTCACTTATCATGGATTTCAGTACGTGGGAGTGAAGGGTTTAAAACCCGGCATCAAGCCAGACCTTGATATGGTAACGGGTTGCGCAATAGCCTCAGATACCCCAGTAGTAGGCGCGTTTGAGAGTTCCGATCCAACTTTAAATCAGTTATGGAGCAACATTATATGGACCCAACGTGATAACTTGATAAGTGTCCCAACGGATTGCCCCAACCGGTGCGAAAGGTTGGGCTGGATGGGAGATGCGCAGGTTTTTTGCCAGACATCAATCTATAACATGGATATGGCAGCCTTTTACACCAAATGGGTTAGGGATATAAGAGAAGCCCAGACAAAGGATGGAAAGTATCCTGATTTTGTACCAAATACACGTAAAAAGAAGATAATAGTAAAAAACATTCTCGCTCCCGCTTGGGCTGATTGTGGGGTGATCATACCATGGACAATGTACCTGAATTATGGTGATAAAACAATTCTTGAGCATCACTTCAAATCTATGAAAAAATTTATTGATCACATACATTCAAAAAACTCCGGCTTAGTCTGGAAAAGATACGGGCTGTTACCCATTAAACTACCTTTTGGATTACCTGGATTATCAAATCTTACGTACGGTGATTGGTTAAATGGCGATACAATTAAATCGAAAGATTATCCAAAAAAGGGGGCTGCCATACCCACGCAGGTTTTTGCAACTGCATATTTCGCTCATTCCACAGAACTCCTATCTAAAATGGCCAAAGTTCTTGGCTTGAGCGAGGATTCAGCATACTATGCAGATCTGGCAAAGCGCATCAGAGAGAGATTTAATGAAGACTTCGTCACTGAAGAGGGAATGATCAAAGGTGATACTCAAGCAGGATATGCCCTTGCGCTCCATTTCAATTTATTGCCCGAGGAGTTGCGTCCTCAAGCGGTTAAGTATCTGTTGAGAGGGATTGAAAAATATGATAACCGAATCTCTACAGGCTTTTGCTCTACGCTTCCAATGATGCTAGAGCTGACTAAGAGGAATCACAAAGATGTAGCATATCAGTTGCTGCAGTCAAGACGATTCCCATCTTGGTATTACATGATTGATCAGGGCGCAACTAGCATGTGGGAGCGTTGGGATGGCTACGTGAAAGGTCGAGGGTTTCAAAGTTGGTTTATGAATTCTTTTAATCACTATTCAATAGGTTCGATAGGCGAATGGATATATCGAGTCATCCTCGGTATCAATTTGGACGAAAATCAGCCCGGATATAAACACATAATAATACAACCAAGGCCAGGAGGCACCTTAACTTGGGCTAAGGGACATTATAATTCCATACGCGGTAAAATAGGTGTTAATTGGAGCCTAAAAGATGAAAAATTCAATCTGGAGGTCACCATTCCTGCGAATACCTCTGCAACCGTTTATATTCCTGCCACAGATCCCAATAAAATAACCGAAAGTGGAAAGCCCTTAACAAAGTCAGAAGAAATTGAGCTTGTAGGCTATGAGAATAGTACTGCTCAAATCGAAATCAAATCAGGGACTTATCGATTTGAATCGAAAATCCTTGTGAAGTAATTTTAACGCAAAAAATCTTCTTGTAATGCAATCATTTAGCAAGAGAAGCGGGATATCTCACTTTGAGGATTTTATATACACTTTTTCGAGTAAATTTCTGAGGTGCATTCTCGTGACTCAAATGTTAGGCTTTCAACAAATTGTTGTTTCACCTGAGCTACTCGAAGAATTTTCACAGAAATGTAGGCGTAAGGATAAGAGGGTGACGGTACGGTGCTTCTTATTACAGTTAGGATATAATCCTAAATTGTGTAACGTGGCCATTGATGGACAAATGGTTTATGAATTTGAATCGATATACCTCAAGAGCAACCAGCAGATCGCGATAATACCGCAAGTGGCAGGTGGATAATTAATTGAAACTCATGGAATGGGTTTCCAAATCTCTCTCCTTTTTATATCCGTATTCCTATCACGGAAATAAAATTAAAATAACCATTGAAAATAAGACAAAAAGATGCTTTTATCAAACAAAAAAATTCATTCCGTCTAAATTCTTCGTCTATGATGAACATTTATTACCCACGACAACAAAAATTAAAGGTCCCCGGGGAATTCAAGAGCAGAAGTTTCTAACCTTACAACAATTGGTCAGTTTGTGCGAATGCGATTCAATAATTGTAACAATTGAACATGAGGATTTAATTCTCCAAACAAACCTGAAATCAAAAAAACCTCACTTTTTGGTGGGGAATTACAGTTGGAAAGTTAAACAATTACCTAAAGGTCGGCTCACCAGTAGATGTGCCGCAATTTGGAATTTTTGCGAGCCAAATTTAACCGCGTTTTGTTTTTATGCAAAATTTGATGAGCAATCAATAAAATTAATGAACAAATACAATTTGAAAATTAAGAATCTCTTTTACTGGTATGATTGGAGATCTGAAGGAAACCAATTTGCTGAAATTGGCGCCTATTTCATGGGATTACAGTTTCGTTTGTCACAATCAAATTCGGGGTTCTCACTATCAAAGCGAAATACAGTTCCCCACAATAATTTTAGTTATATCATGCAACTTTTATACGATCATGGGTTCTTCCACTTAGAAGATATGACAACGGATAAACTCAGGCGGATTGGGCGCTTATTCTATTTGAAAAAAGAAATTAAGAGTAATAAACGTAAAATTTGGAATATGCTCTTTCATTCACACGTTGAATTGAAATTAATAAAAGAATTAAAGCCGATTTTTGATTTTTTCGACAAGTATCAGCGATTGGTGAGGAAGATCCAAAGAAAATATCGACAAAAGCACTGCATAAAATTAAGGCGCTATGGTTTTTTTGGGTTCCTAAAGTATTATCGAATTGTTAATACTTACATTAGAAGATTAGATATTAAAATAATGGCGAGCATTAGCGAACAATGCTTCAACTATTTGAGATGCGGACATCCAATCCATAAGGTACAAATAAGACGTGACCGAAATTGGCATGAAATTCGTAAAATCCTCTTACAACATTATTATAACCGAAGAAATTATCTTGAAACGCCCCAAATTCAGTTTCTCTGCTGTGAGTGCCACAGGGAGAACATGCGGAGGCGAAAGCAAAGAAGAAGAGTAATAAAAGACCTAAGACGAATTTTCACTAATTTCCATGATTTATTTACATTCGTTAATGGGATGGAGATCGAATCAGCAGTAGTATAGAGATGATTTGTTTAAATTATGAGCTATAACAAAAATTGGGAGAGTTTTCGGAGGGTATTTATCCCATGTATTTCTTCTTTTAAGAAGGGAATTGTTTTTGGATTGTATTCTACGAACTCTTCGTGAATAACCTGTAAATTTTGGTCTTGTGAATCACGTTTAGCCCGGCAAAATTCACAATCAGTCTCGCTAGGAAAGAGTTTATTTATCAAGAAACCCCGAATCTTAATGCCGTATTCTTGCAGTTCTGCTATGAGTCGCTTGGTCTCGTAAATACTTAGAAGTTCAGGTATCATAACAATGATGAAACTTGTTTCGTCCTTAGTTAACCATTCACGCGCTTCAATCGCCCAAGTTTTCATTTTTTCCAGTAATTCAACGGGATCTTTTTCTTCCTGTTCATCCTTTTTCTTGCGACGGAAAAATCCTGCAAGTTTTCCAACAAGAGAGCCTAGAGCGTGGCGAATTCTAATCAGACGCATCATTGATGATTTCAAGAAATCGGGAAAGCTCAATAAACGCAAGGTATGACCAGTCGGGGCAGTGTCTACAATTACGAGGTCATAGTCTTCATATCGATACATTCTAACGATATTTAATAAGCCGAATCCTTCATTAGATCCCGGAAAAGTTTCAAGACTATCTCCCATAATGATTTTATATTCAGGATATTCATCCAAATAATGTTGATAATCACTAAGGACCTCTTTTGGATTAATTTCAAGGGCGTATAGGTTTTCGATTCCCTCAATTTTCTCTATCTTACCGCTTGATAGATGCCCTTGTTCAAATACATCAGAGAGTGAATGAGCAGGGTCGCTAGAGATTATTAAGGTCTTCTTCCCCTGTTCGGCGCCATAAATTGCAGTAGATGCTGCTATAGAAGTCTTTCCAACCCCACCTTTTCCACCAAAAAGTAGTAGTCGACGTTCAGCCGAATTTACTATTTCTTTTAGCCCCATTTTACATCTATCCTTCAATTTTTAATTAATATTAGCAAAACAATTCTTTTAATATAAACGGAAATTATTAAAACTATTATTAAAAATAATAAAGGACAATAATAAATTAATTTCATGATAAGATTAATAAGAGAAATTATAAGAACTGGGAAGTGTTCAGATGGGTGAGTTGCTAGAAAGGTCAAAACTACACAGCTTTAAGGAATTTACGATATTTAAAGGGATCATGGAATGGGGCATTGAAGGTTTTAAGCAGAGATATTGCGTGCTAGATCAGATTCATTGGAGAACATTCTATTCAAGCATGAGAGATTTATTGGGCGATTCCACGAATGCCATATTAAAGAAAATTGGAGAGGATTTTGGACGGGAATTACATTCAGCAGTTGAAGATAAATATGGGATTGATGCAGAGACAGCCTTCTTATTCGTCCTCCAATACTTGGAAAAACTAGGGTGGGGTGCTTTCTGGAATGTTAAAATTAACACGGAAGCAAGTGAAATCACGGTTGAGCTTCATAACCCAAATGAAGCACACACGGATGGAATCCCCTCTTGCTATCACGTCACTGGAATTTTAAGGGGAATAGCGAAGGGGGTCTTGGGAGACGAAATCATCGTAAGAGAGATTGAATGCACGGCAAAAGGAGATAAAGTCTGTAAATTCGTAATAGGAAGCGAAGTTGTCGTTCCTGATTTATATGACAAAGAAACAATGGAAAAATTCACCGCAATCTTACAAGACCTTAAGAAGACCATTAAATCCTCCGTTGAATTACTGGCTACGGTCGATGGCGTGCCAATTCTATCCCCAGGTCTAGAAAACATTGACCCTTCTCTCTGGGGGACTATCATATCGTTCCTGTTAGCAGGTGGATTGAATTCTTCGACAGGGGTAAACAATGGCAACTTGAAGGAAGTCATCATTAACGCGGAACAAGGTACCATTATCGCATCCCAAGTAACTGATAAGACTATTATTGCTGCAGTAGTGGGTCCTGATACTAGTCCTGGATTAGCGGGGTTAGCACTAAAAAAAGCAAAGGATAAAATTATCGAGATATTAAAATAACTATTTTATCTGAACGATATAAAAAACCAAATTTGATTCTCGAAAAAAAAAGAGGAATATATTTTTTAGACTCGGGTATTTTTTAGATTCGGGTAATCTTTTGAGCCCGGCTCATCCACATCGGACCCATCAACTCGTGGAATTGCTTAGCAAACCCATCTTGTTGCGAGATAATTGCGACATATTCTGCTGGTTTTATGCCTTCATAAATGGGAGCAATTAGAATTTCCTCACCATCGCGTGCACAGGCAAAGATATCGCCTTCTGGCCGCTGGCGGATCTGGATGTTGCCTTTATCCAACATTTGTTGCACTCTTTCTCGTTGGGTCGCTAATATCTTGGTTGCAACGATGACGCGCCTTGTGGAGGGGGTTTGCATCAAAGCATCGAAGGGTAAATCGTCGAAAGATGGAACGATGACTGAAACTGTAGATTTAGTTCTGACAAGCATATCTTTAACATATTCAACGATGGCTTCGCGGGTAACAACTGGCCAAGTTAGTATGCCCTGAATTGGAAGAACATTAGTAACTTCTTGCCAAACAGCACGGAGAAGCTGCGCTCTTTCGGCGGTTCGATTCTCGGAGTCCCTGAAGGTCTGGGCCATGGCATCATTCGCCGCATTCAAGCGATTCGTGATGATGGTTTCTGTTTCATCGGATTTAGCGGCATATTTTTCATTCAACGTGTTCGCATTTGTCTCATAATCCGCTTGGTGTTGGGTTGCTAATTCAAGCAGGGTTTTTTCCATATCTGTTGCATCCGTTTGGAACCCAGCGGCATGATTGGATGCAATTTCATTCACTTGATCGGCAGTTGCCGTGGTTAAATCCTGAATTTGCTTGAGATAATCGTTATCGATCCCGTTAATTTCCTGTTTGATGTTAGCGAACCCTTCATCGACTCTAGCAGTAACTGTAGCATAATTATCTTCAACGGTTTTATTGACACGTTCAATTTCTAAATTGATGTTGTCGCCTACGTCTTTTTTCATTTCATCTGTCGTGGAATCGACTTCGCCAAATTTAGTATCGTCAATATCCTGGAGATTGGTTTTATGGGTTTGAATGATTTCAGAAAGCAAGTTAATGTTCTCAGTTCGGAGATCATGGGCGCGTCCGTCAAGGTCATCTACCCGTTCATCCACGACTTTGTAGAAATCATCACGCATCGTGTTCAATTCGTTCCGATACGTGTCAGTGCGTTCATCCAGCGTTTCAGAAAGCGTCTTTTCTAAATTAGCGGTATCAGTTTGTAGTCGATTTACCTGTGCTAGGACTGCATCCAAAAAGCGGTCTTGGACTTGATTGGAGATATCTTTAAATCGTTTGACCATTTCATCCATACCGCTACCAATCGAGTCTCTGAGGGAATAGAATTCAAGTTCCGTCGCTTCAACCTGCTCATTGAACACAGTGGCGGCAGCATCTCCAAGCATTGATTGGCGATCCTTGAACCATTGCAGATTGGAATCAGCTATACTAATCGCACCTTCTTTTAATTCATTGATTCGAGAAGTAAACGCGCTGCTTTCTGCGGCAAAAACATTCTTGACAGAATTTTCACTATTTATAAACCAGTCGTCAAATTGTTGAGTATTTGTTTGTACATAGTTTTCCAGACCTACACTAACTGTTTCCGACATTTGATTCAAATCATTGTTTATTTCAGTATCTAGTTCATCTAGTTTGGTTTTTTGCATTTTACGTATCTCATTCAGGTTATCTACTGCTGAACTTACCGCTGCTTTTAATTCGTCGTTTTCGCCAGCTTTTTCTTTCAGGCTATTCTCAGCA
Organism: Candidatus Helarchaeota archaeon; assembly: GCA_013375455.1. Next base: position 23,833 of record JABXJT010000025.1, read on the forward strand.
CTGCGAGCCCACTCGCGAAGAGCAGTCTCCAGTTCTTTAACAAGATTCGATATTCGAGTTTTAACCTCATTTGCTGTGTTTTTTACTTCGCCTTGTTGGGTTTTTGAAACTGACTTAATCGTTGACTTGTGTTCTGAGATGACAGATGATAATTTAGAAATCACTTCTTTTTGAATGCCATCAACTTGTTCAAGTAGATTTCCCAATCGCCGATCAACGTCTGTTATAAAAGTTTCCTTCAATGAGGTACATTCTTGAGTCAATGCTGTAATTTTTACATCAATTGCGTCCGCTAATTTCCTCTCTAATTCCGTGGAATCAGATTGGAGACGTTTCACCTGGTTATCAATTCTCTGTAAGAAGTTATTTTGGACATCCTCTAAGGTCCCTTTGATTCGAGCGAGCAAATCGCTTGTTAAGCCAGCTATGCTATCTTTTAACTTGTAAAATTCAGATTCTTGGGTTTCAATTTCTTTGTTAAAGGTACCGGCAGCACGTTCTCGCATTAACCGTGCCCGATCCATAAACCAGTCAAAATTTAGTTCAATTGATTTGCTAATCTCTTCTTTAAGTTCGGCATCCTTACCCCGCACGATCGCGACTTGCCCATCAATCATGTCGAGAAATTGGGCAGATAAATCAGAGTGCCATTTATCATACGCGTTGTAAACTTCGTCACGATTTGCAACAATAATTTCTTTTACGCCAGCGACGTATTTATCAAAGGTACCATCAATTTTGATGTTTAAAAGATTTAATGATTCTCTGTTTTCATCCGTAGTTTTATCGTGGATTGCTTTGGTTTGATTTTTTAATAGAGCATTTTTTTGATCAATTGCGTTAGAAAGGGTTTGTTCATATTCATGAATGGTTGCATTATGTGTATCATTTTTCTCCTTGAATGCTGCGGAGATTTCTTGTTTTTTTGTCTCAACATCTGAATTGAGTTTCATGATATGTTCAGTGATCGTTTTGGAAATATTCTCACGTGCTTTCACGGTATCTTGAGCAAATTTTTCAATTTGGCTACTAACATCATTTGCTGCACCGTCCTTTAGAGTTATAACCTCTTGCTGTAGATCCGTAATATGGCCTTTGACATGCGCATCTAATTGCTCTCTAGATTCTCCTGTCTTCTTTTGGAAGGAATCCAAGTATTGAGTAAAAGCACTCCATGGCACAACAGGCAGGTAGCGAGGAACACCTTTCACAACTTCAGTAATTTGAACTGCTAACTGCCCAGCGAGAAATTTCTGGATGGCAACCTGAGCTTCCTCAAAGGAAATGTTTGCCATTGCAGCAACCAAACTGGGAGTAATGAAACCTTTTCCGTAGAGTGCCACAAAAGCCCTAGCTTCAGGTTCAGTAATTTGAACGCCTTGCTCTTTTAAACTTTCAAGAATGATTTTAATCATATTGGTTTTTTCAGTGACTGCCATTCAAATCATCTCCTTACTCCGTTAGGTTCCTCCTACGGGAATTTTTTTGGATAATTGCTCATTCAATTTATCTGCGAATTTATTTTGTCCGATACTTGTAAATTTATCTGCAGCTTGCTTCAATATGCTTGCTGCTGTTGAATTATCACCAGTTTTGAGATAAACATCGGAGAGTTTCCCATAAAACTGCCAAGCATAGAAAAATTCCTGTTTTTCCATGAAGGTGTCAGCTGCTGTCTTAATCATATTTATTAGTTGGTCTGTTTCACCCACATCATCAAGTAAGCGTTGGGCTCGTGAATAATTGGCACGAGCTAATGGGAAATTATTCGTTGCCATATTTTCCTCGGCTTTCGATAAACTAAGTTGGGCTAAATCTAATTTTAATTCGCGAACTTTCGTTTGATCCCCTAGAAGCTGGTACGTGTCTATTGTTTTTGTTAAAACATCTCGGGCATAATCACCCAGATCATTTGCTTTGAACATATTTGTTGCGCGTTCTAAGATGAGACTGGCTTTCTCGATTTCGTTGATCTTGACGTAACTCTCTCCAGCAAGAAGAATGTATTCAAAGGATGCGTTGTAATACTTGTACCTAAAGCAAGAATTGAAGATACGTTCATATCCTCTTGCAATGAGTTCAATCGGTGCTACTAAACCGGCTGTTACAGCATCAGTTCTCAAGCGTTCCATTTCATCGTGAAGGAAATCGCTAAATAATCTTCCATTCTCAGCATCATCTTCTGCTACAAGCATGATACCCTTTGCTTGTGCGCCGATGGCAATATCGCCCAAGCTATTTCGCAGGTGTTCCCAAAAGGCATTCAAGGTAATGTAATAATAAGCAGCTTCCTTTGAAATCATCTTTTTGGATATAAGATTATTTAATTCCGCTTCACACTCCTTGAGTTGCAACCCACTCCCTTGGGAAATCTTCACTAAGTCGGCAAAATTCACGGTTTCCATAGAAAATGCTTGCATTATTTTCCGTTCACCTTCAGAAATCCCGACAAGTTCTCGATCGAAGCCAGTTTTAACATCAGCTTCAAGCTTTTCATTCCATAAATCCTTTGTAATTTCTCTCACACCTTCTCGATTCTCACTGATATAGCCACCATTATATAATATCATTTGAGGAACATTTAGGGAGGTTTCAATAAGCCGTTCTCTAACTTCCTCATCGATACTGAGTCCTGCTCCAGTTTCATGCTTCATAAGCAGTTCGTTGGCATCAGCCATATTTAAGGTGGGGACACCAATTTCTTCGAAATTGGTTAGAATATACTTTATTTTTGGGTAATAACGTTCCCATGCTGAAATAACGAATAAGATTGGGATATTGAAGGGTCTTCCTTTTTTATCGACTGTTGTTATCTGATCACAAATCCCTTTAAGAATATCAAATGCGACATCTAAATCTAAGAAGAGAAATCGTTCGATATTATCAATAAAAACCACTATTCCTTTCATACCTTTCTTTACGACTTTCTTTTGATTTCCATCTAACTTTTTCGTAAATTTTTTGAAGAATTCTGCCAAGTATTTCTCGCGATCTATAATCTCGTAAGAACGCTTAACAAAAGGTGCTTTCTTCCCTTTCTTTCCACGCTTGGTGGGTTTCTGAAACGGCTTTCCCTTTGGGAGCGTTTCAATCTCTGCTCTCAGGTCATCGAGGACATATTCGGCTCCAACTAATGGGATTTCGTGGGAAATCACGTAACAAGAAGAATTTTGTGCGACTGTAACGAGTTTATTAATCAAACTCGTTTTTCCTATACCGCTTCTTCCATGAATTATTATCCCTTTGGCTGTTTCTTCACCAGCCATCACTTTATCCATCTGTGCTTTGAATAAATCAATCTCACGTTTTCGACCGACAAAATTGCTAGGAGAACATGGGGTCATGTAATCAAAACTCGCCATTCTTTCACCTTCCGTTTATTAGGTCATGTAATTCGTCTTTTAGTTTTACTAAACTCTTGGAATTAGTTTTACCACCATTTTGATCATTCACTCTAATAAGACCTTCGTCTATATTTTAAAGGGAAATTTAAATCCTTTTCGTTAACATAACTCTTGTTAGATAGAAGGAACGATTTATCTTTGCGATTGATCAAATAAACATGTAGGTTATTCATTCTAGTTTAGAAAATTTAAGGATGGAATGGGAAATGCAAGTGGATTTATGGGGTTTCACAAACCTCATGTTACGTTTTATAATAATTGGTGCTGTATTTTATATTGCTTTAATGTTTTTTATAAAAATAAGGCATGCAAGAAAGGCAGGGAGAGAATTATCTCCATTCCTTGGGTTAGGACTATTTTTTCTCTTTTATGCAATGACTTGTCTCTTTTTTGAGTATTTAGATTACCATGCGAATTTCCTATATATGGAATACACTGAACCGATACCTACAATTTTATATAAAGGGGCCATTTTAGCGGCGTATTGTGGGATGATTGGCCTGGTCTTTTTCACAGAAAGAATTTTGGGAAAAACGAAATTTGCATTCACGATATTTAACTTGGGCGCCCTTTCTTATGGAATTTTCTTTCTCTATGAACAAGCCGATTTACAGTTACTTACTTATTATACTATGCCGATCCCTATTCTCTTTTTAGTTTTCACGTGGGCATTCATCTTAATCATAAAGACGAAAGGGGAAATAAGGCGAAAAATGGGTGTGGCCTTCGCTAGCCTGATAGGTTTTAGTTTTTTCTATATTCTATCCATAGATTTGGTGAAATATAATATTGCGGGCTGGTTGGGCATTGAGGCATCTCTTATTACATCCATATCTTATGTTGGATCCCTCGTCTCCCTCCTTTTGTTAGGTTTTGTCTTCCTCAGCTTCGAAACTTTCACTGAATTTGCCTGGAAGGACAAGATGAGGGAAATTTTCATCATCTACCAAAATGGGATCTCGCTTTTTCATTACTCTTTCATTGAAAAAGCTAGTTCGGATGGCGCTGATTTAATTACATCCGGTCTGACAGGCGTGAAGGATATCTTGATGGATATGATGGAAACGGAAAACCCGTTGAAAGTGTTCGATCATCGGGATCTCAAAATTATTTTCGAGTATGGCGACCATTCGACTATCGTGTTAGTTTGCGAGGAAAATCTCAACATTTACCATTCAAAATTAGCATTGCTCATGAATGATTTTGAAGAGTATTTTCAAGACGCGCTTCCAAATTGGACAGGGGATATTGAATTATTTCGTCCCGCAAGGAAATTAATCGAGGATGTTTTTGTTTGAAATGAAAACGGGGGATGATAATTTATGCAAGGAGCTACAAATCTTTTGCAATTCACTGCTCTTGGATTACGCGTTATTTTAGCAGTCGGTATATTTATCATAGCGTCAATGTTTATATCTAAAATATGGAAGGCGAGGAAATCGGATATTGAGTTATCACCATTTCTAGGATTTGCAATTTTCTTTTTTTCACTTTCGGCATCAAGTATTTTATTTGCGTTCCATGATTACATGACGATTGAAGCTGCATATCTCTCTCTATCGGCCTCTTCACTTACAATTCTTTATAAAATCAGCATTTCGGCGGGATATTTAGGGATGATAGGGCTTGTTTTTGTTTCGGAGAAGGTATGGGGGAAAACGAAATTTGGATTGACAATTATTAACTTAATCTCTCTTATTTTGGGACTCTTCTTACTTGATCGAGGAGGCTTGCAATTATTGACCTATTTCACGATTCTGCCTAACCTGATATTTATAATGTTGATTTTTTTGAATTTCTTTGTATTGAAGACAAGAGGCGAGATTAGAAGGAAAATGAGGAATGCATTTTATTGTCTCCTTGGGTTTGGGCTGTTTTATTTGTTAGATACGGAATTGATTGCGTCTATCTTGTTAATTGAGCGAGAATTATTAAAAATTATATCCTATAGTGGCATATTAATAACACTTGTTTTATGGGGACTCATCTTTTTAAGTTTCGAAACGTTTACCGAATTTGGGTGGAAGGATAAATTGAGAGAACTTTTTATAATTGGTCCAAATCGTGAAGCACTCTTCCATTACTCCTTCATTGATAAAACTATTCCAGAAACTCTAGATTTAATAAGTACAAGTTTGACTGGCGTCAAAGACATACTAATGGAGATGATGAAAACGGATGTTCCGTTGAAAGTTGTAGATCATCAAGATCTAAAGGTAATTTTCGAATATGGAAAATATATTACCATAATTTTAATGGCGAATGAAAATTTGCGCATTTTCCATTCTAAATTAGCTTCGCTGAGTAAGTTATTCGAGGAATTATATCAGGATTACTTTGCAGATTGGAGGGGAGAGACGGATGTTTTCCTATCTTCAAAATTTTTAGTAGAAAATATATTTTCTTAATAAATCAAACTTAAAATTAAAAAAAAGGAATTAGATTATGGGCGAGCCCGTAGGTCTAGTCGTGTCAGTACTTCAGCCGTGACCTTGCCTACCATATCCACTGCTTCAATATCTACATGGTCTATATTATCATTTGGTGTATGAATAACATCCAATCGTCGTCGTAAGCCACCAATTGAAATGCGGTTTGCATTATATCCTCGGATAACTGGAATCATATCATCATTCCAAGAGCCTGGCAGAACCCAAGGAGATAACACCCTCATTCTCCACCTGGATCCTTCTTTTACTGGGATGTTACGTCGTTTTAGTACTTTTTTGAAGAGGTTCTCCACTTCTAGGCATGGGAATTGGGGAGGAAAGCCGACTGGTCCTGGGAGATAGAAATGACCCCGCACTGCAGCTACTTTTAGATTCAGGAAATAAGTATCCTCGGGATCGAGTTCCGATTCGTTTGCCTTCATAAAGGAAATAGCCCCATATAATCCATACTCTGCCGCGCCAGTTGCAACAAATGTCAAGTTGTAGTGCTCAAGTGGCTGTTTCGTGTAATTTTGTGCTAATTCTAAAAATACGCCCAAGCCAGAAGCGTTGTCAATAGCACCAGGTGACTTGTTTTCAGTTTTATTTAGGGCAAGCATGATAATTGTCGCAACATCAATGAGGGCCAAAGCTAATAGGACCCCATAAATTGTCAAAGCGGGAATTCCTCCAATCATTCCAAGAGAGACTAAAATATAAAAGCCTATATAAACAACGGGGATCGCAATACATAATATTATGCTTATATAAAAAAGCAGTGCTTGGAGTAACATCGGCCATGTCTGGCTTTTAGTGTCATAATGTGCCATTAGAATAATGTTACCTGAGGCTGCATCTTTGCCCTTGGCACAATCAATTTTTGCGATGATGTTTTTAGATTTCATCTCCTGCCCTTCAAACAACTTGAAAGCACCAGTTGTATTTTGATATTTATAGTGAAATCGTGCTGTGATGGAACTGTAAAAGGTTAAGACTAATAAAGCAATGGATAGGATTACGCCAATAATAAATCCTACATGAGTCGCTGATAGAGTACCAAAGGTAATGAGTAACACGGCACCAAGGACTAATCCTCCTTCGATCCCTTCAAAAATTCGGAGTAGAACTTTCGAAACCCAATTAGTGAATGTAAATTCTTCTTCGACTGGTTTCAAGCCCATTCCACTGAATTTGTCTTTAATATAATCCGCTGCCTTCGCTTCACCTTCGGTTCCGGCCATGCGTGGAAAGGCGAGAGCTTCTACATGTTTGAAGGCTCTCTCTTTATCGAAAGTATCTTTGTATTCTAATCTAACATATTCGTCTGTCTCAGCTTCCTCAAGTTTCTCTACTTTCTTCTTAGGCTTTGGTTTGGGCTTTTCAGCAGGTTTTGGGGGCTCGGGAGCTTCCTCTTTCTCTTCTTCGGCAGCTTTCTCTTCGGGAACTTCCTCTTTTACTTCTTCGCTTGGCTTTTTTTTGGCTGGTTTCTTCTTTGCTGCTTTCTTTTTCTTCGTGGATTTCTTTTTTCCCTTCGCCATTTTGATTTCTCCTTTTAAGTTAAACACAACTTTGTACTATTAACTTTTATTCTTTTTCTATTAATTTATGAATTTAATAAAACAGGTCAATAAAATTAAAGGTTGATGAGATTGAAAAAGGGTAAAGCTATTAGCACGCAGATTTTGCTTGATTCTATTTTTTTTTGCGTCTTATCTTTTTAGGCGACCCTTTTTTTGTGGCTTTAGCCTTTTTTGGTGCTTCTGCCTTTAGAGTAGGTGGTTTTTCCGGTAATTCCCTCTTAATTTCTTGAATGACTTCAGTTTTTACTTCGTTTTTAAATTTTTCAAGCTTATCTCTTAATTCACTGATTGTATCTTGCGTCTGAGAATCAAGATAGGACATATCACTTTTTGGCGAAAAAATGAGACCAAGTAAGTCATTCAAGTCCTCACGCAATCCAGCCACGGCTTCTGTAATTTGCTCATCAACAATGCTATCTGCAATCACAATTTTTTGCTCATCTTCAACAAGCTCTTTGTCTGTGCCCAGTTGAATTTTCTCTAAAGCGATTTCAACTCTATCTAATCTATCTTGTAGATTTTTTAAAAATAACATTACCTCTTGCTTTTTACTCGTAGTTTTTTTCTTCGGTGCCGCTCGTTTTGGCATATCCCACCCACATAATCTTTAATAATTTGTTACAAACCATTTATTATTTGCTGATTAATAAATTATTATACTTCTTTCAAAATGCGTGTGGTGTATTAAATGGGTGAATTACGGTGGAACCCAATTCTCCAAGAATGGGTTATAATGGCATCGCATAGAACGAAACGTCCTCTTCTTCCGAAGACCCAAGATTGCCCCTTCTGTCCCGGCTGTCCGGAAGTATCAGGGCATGGAAAATGGAAAGCCCTTCATCTTCCGAATAAATTCCCTGCATTAATGCTTGATCCACCCGAACCTGATGTAGAATCGGAGGATCTCTATCAGGTGAAACCTGCCAAAGGCGTATGTGAAGTCCTCCTCTACACTCCAGATCACGATATTGAGCTTCACCAACTAGATTCGGACCACATTGGAGAAATCATCGAGATGTGGAGGTCCCGATATGAAGAGTTGGGTTCGAGGAAGGATATAAATTATGTCTTTATTTTTGAAAACAGAGGACGTGCCATTGGCGTCACGTTGGATCATCCCCATGGGCAATTATATGCATTCCCATTCATCCCTAAAAAGATTCAACAGGAATTAGCCACTTCCAAACATTATATGGAGAAGCGGAAAGAATGTCTATTTTGCACAATTCTTCAAAAGGAGCGGGATGATGGACGTAGAATTGTTTATGATAATCTTTCTTTCACCGCATTCCTTCCTTTCTATGCAACATGGCCGTATGGGGTTCATATTTATTCAAACCGGCATTTACAAAATCTATTGCCCCTTTCTGATAAGGAAAAGGAAGACTTTGCTTCGTTGCTCAAAATAATCAGGTCCAAATATGATGCCCTCTTTGGATTTAAACTTCCTTACGTGATGGTCTTTCATCAAAGTCCGACGGATGGACAAGAATATCCCTATTACCATTTTCACGTGGAGTTTCATCCAGTACATCGAGGTGAAAAAAAGGTAAAATACTTAGCAGGCGTCGAATTGGGGACAAATACATTCATTAATCCAACTAATCCTGAAGAAATGGCCAAAGAATTACGGGAAATTAAAGTTTAAATTAAGTAAAAAATTCATCAATCATGGTTCCAACCGGAGCAAAGACGTCGATATCTCCATCCCAATCAGCAAACACGTTCTGATAGACTTTTTCAACTTTTTGGATGAACTCTTTTAGATAATAATTGATGGTGTTTAATTCTTCTTGACTAATTAATACACCCGTGAGGTGCGTGCTTGAAAATATGTTCACGGTTTTTCCTTTCTTTTTAATGATCGATGATCCCGTAACTTTGGCAGAGGTCAGTTCCTCGAGCAATATATTGACAGAAAGAAGTGCTCCAGACATTAAAACTTCGTTAAGATGATTGATTTGATCAGTAAAGGATTTATGAATTAGACAGATGCCGGATTTATTCATCAGCAAAAGCTCCTCTACTTTTTCGCGCCAATCATACTCTGCAAAAGCAGGGAGCCCGATTGAGAAATAGGCTAAAGAAATAAGTGCAAGTAATTGTAAAAGAGAGCCTCCCAACCGGAATTCAAGAGCTAAATTTTGCATGAAATAATCATGTGAAAGAAAAAATCCCACTGCCAATAAGATAAATGCAGGTATGAATTTGAGTAGTTCAATAACAATTGTTTCGGCCTTCACCCCTGCTTTAAAAAAGTCTACAAGATAAATTGTTAAAAAAACAAGAAATAAAGGCCAAACAATGAAAGGAATTATTTTAATAATTTCCAAATTAATAAAAAAGACAATTAAAGATGTTATTGTTAATGATAGAAAGCAAATGGTGAAAAAGTATTTCTTGAATAAGTAAATTCTATGTTTCTCCATTGAAAATGCAAAAAGTAGGCAGGCGGTAATGAGGCATAAATAACTAAAATTTATAAATAAAGCTCTCATGCTCCCTTGATCCCAAAGAAAAATTGATTCAATTTTTTCAGATGCATAATAATTTCCAATTATTAAGTAGAACCATGTTAATGAAAAATCGAAGAAAAACGCCGAATAGCCCATTCCTTTGGAGGTTCTAAGTTGTTTTTCTTGTCTCATATATTTTATTAAAAAATAGAGTCCCAATTCTAGCAAAATAACCGCAAAGATCCATTCAATCGTCAATAATGGAAGTCTGAGTGGACCAGCAATGACCATAAATATCACCTCTTATCTTTTCAAGAAATCTTTCATGTAACCATCAAACCCTATAAAAATTCGTTCTGTATCTTCCTTTAAATCATCCAGTTTTAATAAAACCTCCCTAAATAGTAACTCAAAAACCCTTGTTAATGATTGAAGAAAATGGCGAATGCTCTTTAAATCTTTTTTCACGATCAAAGCATACGTGATATAGGACGGATTCTTACCATATTCTAATAATATTAGTGAATCTTCTTGCCGAATTTCATTGATCTTTGTGTCTTTTGTGCCAGTTACAGTAGTTATTACAGCTTCTATTCCTAATATTCCTCCCGAAAATATTCTATCCCCTGAAGTTCGAGAAAAGTCAATTTTAAGGTCAATTGGAGCATCCAATTGTTGCAAAATTTCCTCTATATTACAATAATACAAACAAGTATTCTTCTTCTGATTGATAACAAAGAATTTTAGGAGATCTTCCTTCCATTCAAATTCATAAAATGGGGGGAAGTCATAAGCTGAGATGAAAAGAATTACGAATCCCGTGGTTAATAACCCCACCCCAGAAAAGTACACTATTTCACTCAGGGGTGATTCAAACACTCCTATTCCAACCGTGACCGCAAAGGGAATCGAGGCGAAACTAAGGAGTTCTCCCGTAAAAAATTGTAAAAATCTTTTATGGATATTACCCATCGTCCTTCGGATCAATTTAATCTGGAATCCAATGATGTAATAGGCACCTAAAACGGCAAATGGCAGAGTCCCTAAGAAAATGGGTGAAGTGCCAGACAATAGAACGACTATAATTGGTGTGAAACCTAGTACGATTATTGTTTTCACAAGTTTGAGATTCATAATGGAGGAAAATTCTTCGATGGCGATGAATGATAGAAAACCAATCGGAGAGCAAAGAGCACATGCCCATCCAATTCTGGTAAAAATATCGGTTTCGGTTCCGCCAAAAACTTGCAACGTACGTGTGACGTTAATAAAAAGAGCTCCAAAGACCATTAGGAATGTAAACGCCCCAAAAGATAACAAAATTCGATTTAATTTGAGATTAACGTCTTGGATTTTATAATATTGGTATAAAAAATAAAAGCCCAATTGAATTCCCAATGTTGTGGGGAGGAGATAGAATAAAAACTGTGCTTCTTCTACAGGACCAACCTCAAGCAGTAACATGATTTATCCTTTCTTAAATGTTTTATTAAAAGTTGTGTAAGTGAACCAAACTAATGAAAAATAGAAGTATTATTTCAATTGAGCTTTAGGGGTGTCAGCGATGCTCTCCCGTTCCTTTAAATCATTTAGGATCGTATGAGCACAAAGGCGAGCCGAGCTGGGCGCGATGTCGCCACCTAATCCTGGTCCGTTATAAGTATCACCTGAAAAAAAGAGTCCTGCAATCACGTTTGATTTGACGCTGGGGCGTTTATCGCGAGTTTGTCCGATATAGTTCACTGCTCCGTCCATCACTGGTATTATCAAGGGACGTTTCCATTTTATGCGCTGGCTAAACCCAGGATACATTTGATTTATCAATTCCTGCATGCTTACAAGACCCTGCTTGGCCTGTTGAGGATTCCCAGCAATTTCTCGTGGCACGTGTTGGACAAACGTGAATAGTTGTTCCTTTTCGGGTGCAGTGGAAGGGTCAATATTGGAGGTGAAGGCGCCAAGACCCATGGGTTCATCAACGGCAATTAACCCATTATCGTCAGAGAACTTCTCTTTCAATCCGAAATCAATGGATAATCCACTTGAACTAATGAGGTTCTTACAAAGCGACACGAATGACGGTGAAAACGCGGATTCCGAAAGAACAGAAAATATTTGCTGTGAAGGCATGGCGACAACTACTAAATCAGAATGGATTTTAGTGTCATCCTCAAGGAGGACCCCTTCCACCCTTTTCCCAGAAATCAACACTTTCTTAACCGCAGATTTTGTTCGGATCTCACCATTCGCGGAGATTATTTCAATTAGGTTATCGAAAATACCCTTCCACCCTCCAGCGGGGTAAGTCGCACCTTTCCCAGCCGTAGCAACTTGTTTAATCCCGTATATCATTTCCCCCATGGAAGCACGTTCAATTTCAGGGGTGACCATTAAGGCTGCAGCGATCAGGCGAATTAAATCCCAAAGATTTTCACTCTGAACTTTATCCTTGAAGTACTCTTGAATGCTCATGTCAAGGTAGTCTTCTACTTTCAATTTGATTATTTCTAAGAAGAGAGGAATAAACGAGTCGCGCTCTTCATCTTGAAGCAAGGGGGTAGTCATGAACTCTTTAACACCTGTAGGCATTGCGACCCATTCACCCTTTCGATAGAGTTTACCTCTACCATAATCTAGGAGTTCTAGCTTTATTCCAAGATCTTTCCGAAAAATGGTAGGAATGATTCCTTTCTTTCCATATCGGATGGAATGAATGCCCCAGTCTACGATATATCCAGGCTTGTATTCAAAACACATAGCGCGCCCGCCAATCCTAGGCTTCTTTTCAAGAAGTAAGGTCTTCATACCATTTTTGGCGAGGATTGCCCCTGTAAATAATCCCCCTTCACCAGCCCCAATAATTACTACATCAAATCCCATTTTCAGTTCCTTCCTGTTGTTTTTTTTGAATTAATGCATACAAATTCCAACTTGTTAAATATATTGCAATTGAGAAGCTCACGCTGGAATTATAGATTCTCAATAAAAAGATAGGACTAGAAAAATCATATGGAAAAAGGCTAAATGCTAATACAAAAAATAAAGTTGATAAAACGAAGGCCCAGCAGGAAAATTCGCTGAATGGATCATATTCTGTTCTAACAATAAGTACCAATAATGTAAATCCCATGATTATCAATCCTGTGGCCCAGAGGAGGATTTTTATCTCATTATAGAAGGCAAACAGTAAAAATCCGATTAGAGATTCACCCAAAATCAATACTATTCCGATAATAACAAAATATGTCCCAGATTTCATCGGTTAATCATCAACACATCTTAACGTTCGTAATAAGCAAATCGTATCTTATTTTTACATGAATGTTTTCAACACAGCTCCTTTATCAGCCTGTTCTGCAATTTGAGCCCAAATGGCTAGGACTCCTTTCTTCTTTCGCATTTTAGGCGGTTTCCATGCATTCAGGCGGGCTTCTATCGTTTCTTGGGGGAGATCGACGTTTAATGTCCTCTTTTTGATGTCTATTTTAACTAAATCATCATCCTGGACGATTGCGAGGGGACCCCCTACATACGCTTCGGGAGCAACGTGCCCGATATAGACTAAACCATAGCTGGCACCGGAGAAGCGCCCATCACTAATGATGATGATATTTTCGAGCCCAACGATGTTGATAGCAATGACTACCGCAAGTATTTCGCTCATAGCTGCGGCTCGAGGACCTTGATAGCGGACGATTAAAGCATCTCCTGAGTTAACCTTTCCTACAAAAACCCCTACTAATGCATCTTCGGATGAATTAAAGCATTTCGCGGGGCCTTCAAAGCTTTCAGATGAGGATCGACGTTTAAAAGAAATGCGCGTGATGGCCCCTCGTGGGGCTAGATTACCATGCAATACAGCAATCGCTCCTGAGGGAGCAAAGGGCTTTTGGATGGACGCAATGATATCACGATTCAGTTGAATATTTTTAAATGAAAAATCGTTCAAATTATCCCCCAATGTTTTGCCGGTAACAGTGAGAACATCAAGATGCAAGAGATTCTTCAACTCTCGCATTAGTAAAGGGACCCCACCCGCGTTTTCAAAATCTACTGTTGAGTACGGCCCATTAGGTTCAATATTACATAAATATGGGGTTTCCCGACTAAGTTGATCAAAAACCGATAGATCTATTGCTGATAATTTGAGCGTGTATGCCAAGGCTAACAAATGAACGACTCCATTTGTACCCCCACCCAAAGCATTTAATACTCGAATTGCATTTTCGATGCTTTTCTCCTTCACTATTTTCGAAAATTTCAATTTCTCTTTAACAAGCTCCATGATTTGCATTCCAGATTTTTTAGCGAACCTAAGTTTTTCCGCACCCAGCGCCATTGAGGAATATGGTAACGCTAAACCGAGCGCTTCTGATAGAATTTGCGTGGTTTCCGCCGTGGAGAGCATTGGACACGCCCCACACCCTACTAGCCAATGATCCTCAAGGTCTATAAAAAATTCATTGAATTCCTCAGGAGTGATTTCATCACGAGCTAATTTGTTAAGATTCTCGTAAAGGACCTCTGAATCCGGAGGAAAGCAGATCGTTTCGCCCCGGACCTTCCCTGGTAATGCCGAGCCCCCGGTAATAAAAATTGTGGGAAGATTTAAGCGAGCCGCTCCCATCCACATCCCTGGGACGCTTTTATCACAGGTGCAAATGCACACTAGGCCCTCACACGTCAATCCGCCCTTGATTTGAATCTCGATTGAATCTGCAATTGTATCTCGTTGTGGTAAATCGTATCTGAAATCCGAACCAAAAGCAGAACACGGTCCAATCACGTTGAATTCCACGGGAGTCCCACCTGCCATTCGGACTCCTGCCTTAACCGCATCGGCGATGTCTCGTAAATGTACATGCCCGGGTCCACTCTCTTGCCAACTATTGGCTACTGCAATAATGGGGCGATCTAATTCCTCATCCGTGAATCCACAGGCTTTATATAAAAATCGAGGAACCCGCGTCATTCGACCCAAGAGATGCCGAATCTTCGGTAATAAGTTCGGGGGAACCTTCTTGCTCATTATACCACCTATTACATTAATTAAAATTTGGTTCTAGCCCTTTTGCTTTATAATCTTATGGATTCACAATTTGGCTTCTATAGAATTAGAACCTATCTGATTCCAATCATTCTTTTAATAAAAATAAGGGGGAAATGAATTTTCTTACTGTGGGTTGAGATTTTTTATTCCACGAGATGCTGGAAGCTCAGCCAGGAAATAGTTCGTCCTAGGTTGCTTGGTAAATCGGTAAGCACGTAGACTTTTCCGGTAATTAACGTGCCTGATGGGAAATCTCCCGTGTTGAATTGTAATTGTAACGTGACGACTTCATTGGTTGCATTAGTTAGCCAGACAGTAGCATTGATATCGATATAGCAAGTGCGGGTGGGTTCGAATGCAGACACGAGCACGACGTAATTATCATCTTGTGCAAGGTTTGACGTGTCGATGTCTATCGTATAGGCAACCCCTGTATCAAATGGTGCTCCATTTCCAGGAACATCGGTATAGACATTGCCTGGGTTGCCAGGTTCGTGTGTTGACTCACCCGTGATTTCCGGGTCGGTGCCTTGCGCAGCAATGGTGTAGCTGTGGGAATCGACGTTCCAATTGCCTTGTAGATCTATCGCGTTAATGTGGTATTCCACGACCGCCCCACCATATTGCGCCGGAATTGTCGCATCCCAATGTCCGGCTCCCGCGTAACTCATGGGTATGTTGGTCCACGCGCCACCATCCACGCGATATTGCAGGGTGGCTTGGACATTCGGCGGATCCTGACCGCTGTTATCAGTGATATCTATGTCGACATCGACGGTATCGGAGGCTCCAACGCTTCCGACATCCGGAATCTGACCCCAATTGCTGAAGGTGGGGGCCTGTCCTGTCCGGATGGGAATGGTGTAGGTGTCGGTTCCAGTAGCGTTTTCCGCATACACGATGACGTCATGCGTGCCCTCGCCCGGGGGATCACTAATCACTTGAAGATGCTGTATGGTGTAGGTGGTACCAACAGCCGGTGGGGCCGTGTCGTTCACCCCCGCAGCGCTATCAACGTTTCCGAACCAGGCCTTCACGGTGTGGGCGCCAGTATCGCACTCCACCGTCAAGGTGATGGTGTCACCGTCCCAGTAGACCGCTGCATCCGCTACCACGCTGACGATGACGGGTTTGGGATAGGTTTGAACGCCCCAGTCCCAGGTCGAGATTCCCCCATCCGTATCGGATAAGGGCACGCCCATGGCACTCCCTGCACAGGTGGCATCAATGGTAACGGCACCCGTCGTGATGCCTTGGGATACCGTTACTTTCAGCTCAATTGTTCTCGTTTCAGCGGTGAGAGTTTGGGGCATCGAGGTGACATATTCCACCATGAACTTGTCGGAAATGTCAGTCATTTCGCGGGTGAAGACCAGCTGGACAGAGTCTAGCGTTGCCGGGGTCCCCCCAGGGTTCTTGATATTAACCGTGACGGGGATGTCCTCTTCGCCCGGATGGACGATTGTAGCGGTTGAATTGACGCTTTGGACGTTAAGGTCGGCATCTGGTTTTACCAACCAGGAGTACGCGCCTCCACCGGATGTATAGGATGTATCGTAGGTCGTTTCGGCCCATATGTCAATGGTCCCCAGCGTTGCACTTGGGTCCACGTCCACGTAGAAGGTGGTGCTCCACGTGCCTCCGAGCTGTGTGATGACTTGGCTTAAGCCCGTGACGGAGGCACCCGTATATTCGGAGGTTACGTCGATGAGATCGTCATAGAAGTACAGTTGAATGCCATTCAGGGTCACATCGTTTATACCCGGATTCCGGATGTATACCGTGATCGGAACGGAGACATCGCCCTGCGTTACTTCGGTAGCGCCCGCGGTCACGGCATCGACTGCTGCAACCCCGGGGCCGGTAACGACCAGTGTTGTCGTCTTTGTATATTCATTGTCTGCAAAATTCCCAGCTCCGTCGAAAGTTCTGATTCGATACTCGTAGGTGGAACCATTCGTGACAGCGATATCAAGTAATTGCTGGTTCTCGGTAGCAGGACCATGCGGCACGGTTGCAATTAGTTCCCACGTGGATGGAGGATTTTCTTGCCGCCAAATTTCCCAGTAGGCAATGCCATTCAGGTCTTGCCCGGGGAAGCCACCCGAGGAATATTGGGGAATGGTTTCGACCGCCCACGAAACCACGATCTCTGCCCCTTCTGAATAATAGGTTGGGAAGGGCGTGGCCAGTTCCGCGGGAGCGGGAGCGACCGTATCGACTCGCGTATGGATCGGCGCGGATAGAATCTGCTCTAAGGAGTTATTGCTCTCAATTTTGTAGCAATAGAAATAAGCTTCAGTAAAGGGCCCAGGATCAGTGAATGTTGTCGTGGTCTGTTGTGCAGCTAATGGGGTATAAGTCCCGCTCAAGGCGTCATCTAGGTAAAGTGCTTCACTCCGGAATACCCTGTACCCTTCACCCGCCCCGGGTGGGTAAATAGCACCCGGATTCGCCGTCCAATCTATGGTAATTCCACCTGATGGGTTAATCGTGGCGGGGAGATCATCCGGCTGGGCAGGCGTGAAGGGAAGCTGAATCGTAGTAAAAACTTCGCCAGAGGTGTTAAAGTTCCCAGCCTCATCGTAGGTGTCAAGCACGTAGTAATAGGTCGCTAAATCCACCACGAACGAATCTAAGAATTGGGTCTTGGTGATTGGGATGTTATCTGCCACAGTGGTGTCATAGGGACCGCCAGAGGCTGTTCCTCGCCTCAGCTTGTATTTGCCCAGTCCGCTTGGATTTGCCATCGAAGCGGATCCCACGTCGGACCCCGGATTCGCAGTCCAGTCAAGGAGGACCGAGGCTTCCGAGGTGGTACCTGGTAATGGATCGAGCTGACCCGCTGGGCTGGGCGGGACGTCATCAACAGTTATGGTCAGGTTGTAGGAACTCGTTGGCCACTGAGGGGTTCCTCCGGGACCATCGGGGTCATGAACCGCATCAAAGGTAATGATGCGATCGTACCCCGTTCCGCTGGAGATGGCCTGCGAAACGCTCCACCTCTCGGTGCCGGTATCGGTTGCTGTGACTGAGCCGCCACCACCCACTGCGGTGAAATCAGCGGTAATATCAGTGGTAGCACCGCCACCGCTGTCAGGTGTCCCCGTGATCTCAATAGTTACGGTGTCACCGGTCCTGTAAATTAACTTGTCAGGCTGCACTGTATCGAAGAGGAATTGAGGTGCTGGTGTCTGGGGCGTGAAAGTGGCGATCCCTTCTAATGGAAAATAATAGCTGAGATACATCTTGTGGCCGAGTGCCACATCCTCGTGTTTGAAATCCCCATAGATCATCATGGAGGTGTACGGGGAGGAGGAGGCCCCTCCTACAATTTCCGTGTTTCCATCGATACAGATACCAAATTCTGCTGCGTACACATCGTCTCGATAATACATATTTATTAGTGCGTTGGGAGCATTCATTCCATCGTTGGCATGATTATCCCGTATTTCCATAAGTTCGCGCTTCGGAAGATAAATAAAGATCCCCCCATGAGTCTGTGAGGTAAGCATGATCCAATCGGGCAGGGTGTTGGCGGGGTTTGCTCTAGCTAATGGATCAGAAATGGAATCCTGTAGGGGGTCGCCCTGGGAGATGTAATAGTCCCCCACTCCATCGTTCCCATCTGGAATGCATGAACCATTAAGAAAATAGGTGGTATTCTTCGGGTTTAAGCCGCCTATTTTAGTCCAGCCATACCCATTTGCCCACCCAAAGGTGGGAACGTCATCATCGAATCCATCCGCAGCACCGCTCCACTCTGTGGCAGCGGTCAGATTATAATCGCCCCTAAGATCGGTGGGGATGTTCCCGCACATAGTGTATATATAATAGGTCGGTGTGTCCATCCCTACTATTTCTGGCACCTCTGTTACGGTGGGTGGGGAGAGCTGCATACGCCGGTAGTAGATCTGCGGACCGTCCAATAGAGAAGTAAAAATATCGAGATACTCATGGACTGTTGTATGAATTATTAAAGTATCGATAAAAGTACTCATCATGAGGTATTGCTGCAGGTACATGATGACCCTGCAGGGCCCATCGATGATCGCCCTTCCATCTCCATAATTTTGCTCCCAATTCTGGATCGAAGGACCTAGGGGGCCATCTGGAATTGAATCATAGTTAAAATCTGCAGTAGGGTCAGATCCCCATCGTCCATAATAGGGCTGGGGCGACGTCATGGCTGTTCGATTTGGATCGCTCGTGTCTTCTGAGATGTCAGGGTATAATACGGAGGGATTATCCAACGTACAGACCAGCTCAGAGAAGGAATTGGCCGAACCATCTACCCAGCTATACCATGTACCCTCTCGTCCTACATAATTATCCATGGGCACCACCGATACAATTTCTCCATAGCCGTACATCTTATTGAATGATTCCAGGATTGATTGGCCATCAGTTTCTCCGAAGAGCCTCGTATTATCCAGTAGGCTGGGATTAGTTTCATCTACCGAAGTTTGGTAGAAATCAGAAGTGACGGTCAGAGAATCAGGATCCCAACTGACATAATCAGCGAGAGGGGTCGTGAAGGTGGGCGCTCCGAGGTTGATTCCACCAGTAAAGGGATCGTATGCAGAGTCGTTGTTGAAGTAGATGTACATCCAGCAGTGGCCGCCATCTACGGGATCGACGATCTCTATCTCGAATCGATGGGGAAAGTAGGAATAATTCCACCAGAGCCAGTTTGACGCTTTTCGACCGGGATAAGCATAAAAAACAATCTCATCATCCTTGTCAAGTGCACCATTGATTTGCTGGTAAGGGAATGCGTCGCGAACCCATTGCGGATTTGCTGAATCATTGGACGGAGTTCTAAACCAGGTGTCGCCCATGAAGACCATGTTTGATGCGTCAGTAGTGTTGGGGGCTGCACCATCAGTGGTGTTAACGAAGGCTTCTTGGGCTGTGCCCGAATAGGGCCTCCAAGGTGAGTCATCCTGCTGGAAACTGTCATGTGGTCTATTGGCATGACCCGTGTAACACCACACTAAATCCATCTTATATTCGGAATCGATCTTCACATTTTCGTCCGTATAAGAGCCATCGGGCTGGTACTTGCTCACATATGTGTGGATGGGAATGCGGTACCAATCATGTTTTAAATCATTGTAAGCTGGGAAAGAAAGTCCCTTGCTGTTGGTGGTGTCACCATTGATCCAGCCCATCCCAACCCTTGCATCGGCACCCATCCAATTGGGTAATCCGGGGATCTCAAATCCGGCCCATTTATTCAAATCTGCAATTTGCCAGATGTTGGGCCAGCCGACCTGATCGATCTGGTAGGGAACGAGCTCCCACTCATAATTCGCATCCAAATACGCAATCCGGATGTTCGACTCATTCAATCCTTGTAACGCATTAAAAATCGCTGGATACGCTTCAGGACCCGTCCCTGGTGCTGGTAAAGCTGGATTGTAACCGATTCCATCGATAACATAATCATCAAATTGCCCTGGGTTTTTCCAAGAAAAGTCGGGATAATTTTTGAGGATGAATGGATGACTTTCTCGAGTGAAATTAGGTTCACCCGCCACCGTGGGGTTAGAAGAAAGTGTTGGTATGATCAATTCTCCTGAAGGTGGTTTTGTTTGCACTGTAGAGGGAGGATCCCACCGTATCAAGCCAGGAATGATTAAGCTTGTCATGATGATTATCAAAATACTGATTGTAAATGGATATCTTCTAAAAAATCCTGCATTACTTCTTGAATTATTTCTCATGATTTTCAACCCTTTCTATTACATTAGAAATTCTCCCTTCTCTAATTAGGGATATGTTGAAGTATTTAGAAGTTCTCTCTTCTCTAATTAGGGATATGTTGAAGTATTTAGAAGTTCTCTCTTCTCTAATTAGGGATATGTTGAAGTATTTAGAAGTTCTCTCTTCTCTAATTAGGGATATGTTGAAGTATTTAGAAATGGAATATCGTATCACAAATGGTTAATTTCATCAGTTTTCGTCTTATTAAGAATTGTGTGTGATTGAATAGAATCACGTTTTTGTTCCATTATTTTTAGATACGCTCTTTTAATTCCATTTTAAAAAAATAATCGGAATATTTCTCATCATGATTGGTACATTAATAGATATTCTCAGGTTGTCTTATTGCAATGATGGAACTAATTTAATCTCAAAGTCATGAATTTGAAGGAACAATGCAGAGGTAACTTTGGATATACGAAGATGATCTGTCGAATCGTAGGTCATGTGTTATATGGGTATTAGAATCGGAGATTCCATGATTTTTTCTGGCTATTTTTGCGATTGATGTGAAATAATCCATCAAAAAAATTTACGATTCAGAAATCACTTTAAATAATCTTGATAAAAATTTAATTTCTCAAAAATGATCCTATTAGTAATGTCAATTTACAAATAAAGAATATGAGTTTGACCTAAAATGTCTGAAAAATCGAGAATCATGAAAAGTCCAGTTAATGGAAAGGAGCCAAAAATTCATCCATCAGTATTCGTTGCACCGACTGCAACGATTATTGGCGACGTAGAAATTGAGGAAGGAACTAATATTTGGTTCGGGGCTGTAATTCGGGCTGAGGCGAGTAAGATAAAAATTGGGAAGAATTGTTCAATTCAAGAGCAAGTTGTAATCCATACAGAGCCAGGAACGGAGTTACATATCGGAGATAACGTCTTAATGGGTCATTGTGCCATTGTGCATGGTCCAGGGGAAATCGGAAATAACGTGATGGTTGGGATATCAGCCACCGTGCTCCAGAATCATAAGATTGAGGATAACATACTAATTGCAGCAGGATCCGTTGCAAGAGGAAAGTATGAATCAATGGGCATGTATGCAGGCGTCATTGCGAAGAAAAAGAAAGACCTCAGGAAAAGCAATATAAGAGGTTTACAAACAGGGATAATGTTCTATGTTGAAAACGGAAGGAAATTTAAAGCATTCTTTGATGAGTCAAGAGAATAGCAAGTAATATCTGCTAATTTTATATACTTTTTTGTAATACTTTTCATTGTTAGATCTCACTATCTAGGTTGGTATTGGTGGGGATAAGAAACTGGACTTAGAAGCAAGAAAGGAGGAACTCATTCGAAAATATAGGAAACGTGGTCTATTGCGAGTTTTGCATTCGGAGGAAGTGGAGCGCGCATTTCGATCCCTTCAAAGAGATGCGCCGCATACTTTACAGAATTCCTCAGTGAACCGATTTTTCGCACCACAAAGAGGACATGGTTTAGTTTCTGTGGGGGATTGGCTAAGAAGTGGCTCTTTCTCATCTAAATGAACTGGTTTATCCAATGAATACCTTAAATGGGGACTTTGTCTTTTTAAGTGATGAATTATTTCTTCTAATTGGTTTAAAATTTTCTTTTTTGCATATATATTAATAGATTCGCCTCTCTCTTGGATCACTAAGAAGTATTGGTAGGATAGAATAAGTCCCAAGATTGTCATATTGATACCAATTAGAATGAATGGTAAGCTAATTCGAAAGAAAGTCAATGGAAAATAATAAGGACCTGAATATGGATTAATGATGAAGAAAATGATATTCATAATAATAAATGGAATAATTAATATACTCCCCGAATATGCGAGATAAATCCACATTTTACTTCTTTCTCTCTCAAGATTTATGTTATCGATCTTAAAAGGAGCGATTTCACGAACTATAATTTTATTTCTACATAAAAAAATACGGGAAGTAGTGATTAAGGAGGTTAATTCTAATCCATCAAATTCTATGGGAGAAAGATTTTCCATTATCTTTTCTGATGGCTGTAGAACTTCATCAACAGTTGATTTATCTTTAGCCTCCAATCTAAAACGCAATTCACCATGGAGTCTTTTAATGTTCCGAGTATGAATCCTTCCATCCCATAATGTCGATGGCATCGACGAAGTAATTGTTAAATAGGTTTTGGTACCTTCTGAAAAAATAGTGCAAGTTATGTTTGACATGCCGGTTCCAGAAAACGAAAAGGTTGTTCTGGCTTTTATTTCGGCTCGAAATGGGATTTCCGAAATGATAGTGTGAGATGCAATTATCATCCTAAGACGTTTTTTTAAATAGGGATCTGCAGGGGCATCCTTCAATAGAGAGATTATTGTATCATAGACTTTTTTAGGTTTAATGGTGCCTAAATAAAATTCTTTCTCTTTTTTTCCCAAAAATCCCACCACTCAGGGTATGGTTCCCTCTAAAGATATGAATTCTTGGTAATCAAGTATTCTATTTTGATTTAATTAATGAATTAGATAAAAACTTATGTATAAGTATCAAAGTTTAAGGATAGGTTTCTGCTATTAAAAGGATTGTTTGAGGTTAGGAATTTGGAACTAGAAGCACAGAAGGAGGAATTAATTCGGAAGTACAAGAAATGGGGTCCATTGAAGGTATTACGCTCTGAAGCCGTGGAGAATGCATTTCGTGCGCTTAAAAGGGAATTATTCATGCCGAGAGGGTTGGAGAGGCGTGCTTATACAAATCGTGCCTATTTTCTTGCGGAAGGTTCCACCATTTCTGCACCTTATATGCACGTGATTTTGGCAGAGGCCTTGAACCTTCAGGAAGGGCAGAAAATACTCGAGATAGGGGCAGGATCAGGATATCAAGCGGCACTGTGTGCATTAATCGTAGCACCGAAGGATGAGATAGGATCAGGACACGTGTTTACTATTGAAACCCTTCCTAAAATTGCCGAATTTGCACGAGAAAATATCAAAAAAGCTGGCTTGCAAGATAGAGTTACCGTTATTTGTGGTGATGGGAGCATGGGCTTGCCAGAGGAAGCTCCACTCGATCGAATTCTCGTCACTGCTTATGCCAAAAAGGTGCCCCCCTCCCTGATCCAGCAGCTAGCAGTAGGGGGGCAGCTCGTGATGCCGGTGGGGCGCTTTCGCCGCTTTCAATCACTTGTCCGTTACACGAAAGTTAATGAAACTAAGATCAAAAAGAAGACGTTGCGTAGGTATTCCGTGTATTTTGTTAGGTTAGTGGGAGAGGAGGGATGGACACAAAAATAAAAAAATTGAAATAGTTAAGTTTTTATAATATTAGAGCAAATATTACTTGATTTTGGGGGTATCTATGACACAGGAGAAGTTGACTGCGGGTTTTCAGGATTTTGATAGAAAATTCGGAATAATACTTTTTTTACTGATCCTAATTGAAGGGTTTCTTGGATTTATGCTATATTTTATTCATGAAAATTCAATTTTCCTCTGGTTTGGCATAGTACTTATAATTTGTGGAGGGTTTGGGGCTTTTCTATTCAGAATTAAGAAATTTTCTAAAATGGATTTGAGGGAGTACGAATTATGGCGATTTATATGCGCGATAATAGGTTTTTCCTTTACAGGAATTATGTGGTGGTTCTTAGCGATTCCCGAAATTGCAGTGAAATTATTCTTATCCTGTATCCCGTTTTCTTGGGCAGGAATGTTCACAATTTGGACCGTCATTCTATATAGGAAAAAAAAGAAGGAAGGCCCTCCTTGTCCGAATTGCTTTGAAACGACAAAATATATATCAGAAGATAAACGGTATTACTGTGAACATTGTCAAAAGTACTTCAAACGCAAGAATTAAACGTCCTAGGTACAGATTCCACGTTAAGGATATTGTAATTATTAGAGTAATAGTGATTTTACCGCTTCTATTCTTATTAATAAGGTATGAGATAATTTTTGAGGAAATAGAAGATTTAAAAATAGTTAGAATACTGGTTGAATGAAGAATGATGGCAAACGAAGAGATAAGGTGTATTATCTGTGGAAAAATAGAAAGGGGAGAAACCATTAAGAGGAACATCTCTTTTTATATTAAGTGGATAGAGTATCTCCCAGGGAAATGGATGTGCAGGGAATGTAAGGAAAGCGTTCATGATAAGAATTTAGGGAGATATAAGCTGCAAATGCTCTTTGGAGATCCTTTACTATTAAAATAAGATTTAATTTAACAATCATCCCATATTGGAGGTAAAAAAATGCATCTCACGAAAGAAGAAGAGAAAATATTGAATGGGGAGCAAGGAATTGCGCAGCAAGAAGCTTTGAAATTGCTCATTCGGTACGGCGAAGCATTAGGAGCTGAAAAGTTGATAGAAGTTCAAAGTGTCCATACGGCAATGGCCGTGCCTGAGCAATTTGCTAAAGTAATTAGGGGGAATTATCCCTTGCTTAATCAGGTATTGTTGTGCAGTAAGAAACCAGTCAAGTTAGATAAATTAAAGGTCTTTACGACCACGCACGTTTGCAACATCGAACCGTACCATTATAGAGAATTTAGTGTTTCTGAGGAGGTCATGCAAGCTAATAGGGATATAAGGGCGCATTATGCGAAGCAAGGGATTGTATTCACCTCTACATGTACTCCATATTTAGTGGGGAATGTTCCCGTTAAGGGCAATCACATAGCTTGGATGGAGAGTTCTGCGGTCGTGTATGCTAATTCAGTTATAGGTGCCTTAGGGAATATAGAGGGCATTGAAAGCACGCTGGCAGCTGCAATTGTTGGTAAAATCCCCTATGCGGGCTTTCACGTTCCTGAGAATCGGAAAGCGAAAGTGGTAGTTCAAATCGACGTAAAGCTCATTCCGCAATCGGATTTTGATGCGTTGGGCTATTTTATCGGTGAAGAGCTAGAAAATATGGGGTTGAGTTTAGATGTTCCAATTCTAACGGGATTTAAACCGGAACAAGCCACACAGGATAATTTTAAAGGGATGGGTGCAGCAATGGCTACTTCTGGGGCGGTACAACTTTATCATATCGAGGGGATTACCCCTGAAGCGTGTATAGGACTTGAAAACACATTAGTTGATCCCAAAAAAACTGAAAAAGTGACTGTAACAGATGCCGATATTAAGAAGACTTACGACACTTTAAGTACCGCAACAGACCCAAGGGTAGATTTAATCATTATGGGGTGTCCGCACTTCTCGTTGAACCAATTAAAAGAGGTTGCACTTTTATTAGAGGGAAAAAGCATCAAGAAAGATGTTTATCTATGGATTTTCATTCCAGCAGGATTAAAGGAATTAGCAATGGCACGCGGGTTCGGAGAAATCATTGAACAAGCGGGTGGGGTTTTAATGGTCGATACGTGTCCTGCCTTAACTCAATTCAAACCTGTAGGAGTTGAAGTCGTCGCTAGCAACAGCGCAAAACAAATTCATTACTATACAGCAGAATTTCCTGAAATTAGCACGTGGTTTGGATCAGTCGAAGATTGCATTCAAGCTGCAGTTACTGGTAAATGGGGTGCTTGACTGTTTCGAAACTATTAAAAAATCTTGGACCTTTTTAACTATTTGCCTCTTTTTTAATCAACATTATCTAATTGAAAAGAATTTCGATGCGCGCCCTCTTTTTAGATTAGGTTACATAAAAATAGACATATTTCGAACGCTACCGTTAAAAAATTTTAGCCCTACATTCATATATTCCACTTTTGAACTATAAAAATTTTATTAAGCACTTCATTTCGTATTTGATTAGCGCGAGTGGCAGGGTGAATAATGCATTCTAACATAATTATTTTTCATTTTGTTATTCCCTCATCCCCTCCCCCTTTTCACTTTGAATGCATTCATTACACTTCCGCTCCTTTTAAAGAATGGTAAAGGTATTTACTCCTTTTATGTCCCTCCAGTTCAATAAAAACCCCAAAAACCTTTCTTACATCATAAACATGCTTTTTATGAGAGAACATACCTTTACTAAAATTAATTGGAGGTTGATTTTATTTCCACTCGTTTCATAGCCAGCAAGTTGAAGTGGGACATTTCGGGAGGTTTGAGGATATTAAAGTATTGAAAAAGAAGTTAGAAGCTGATATATAAAATAAATTCTGCACCCATACCTTTAAAGATAGTGTTCTTAATAATCTGAGGGGTAATCAAAATACCTTTATAAGTTCATATACTTTAATGAATTCTAAATAAGAATTCTTCTCTTAATTCTCTTACATACCTTTTCAAGGGCTTCATACGCAGCATCATTAACTCTGGTCATTACGCAAACTTTCTCGCCTTCCGCAACCTCTTGTGAGGCCTTTGTTAGTGCATTAATTGCTTTGTCATCTCCAATTTTACCTAAAACCCTTGCAGCAGCACTTCGGACTCTCGGTTCTTTTGCATTAGTCAGAGTCTCAATCAATGGATCGATGCCTTCTTTCATTCCAGCCCATTCGAGTGCTTTCATTGCGCAAATTCGAATTTTGGCATCCTTTTCTTCTTTTAAAACTTTAATTAGAGGCTTAATAGTTACCTTTTTTCTGAAAGACCCGAGTGCTAACGCAATACTGAATCGAATTTCAGAGGTTTTTTCAGAATTGTAGGCTTCAATTAATTGCTCAATGATATCTTCATTTTTTAACCTCCCGAGTGATAACGCCGCTAATTGTCTCACAAATGGCGACTTCGAGGTGAGTAGCGCATTAATTAATGATTTGGAAACTTCATTGACTCCATATCCTGCAAGTAAAAACGCAGTGCTCCATTGAATATTAGGGCTTTTTGAATTTTTAAATGCCTCCATTGCTGGCTTTATTATATCTTCTTTTTCTAAATTTATAAGTGCCTCTGCTGCAATAAATTGAATTTCAGGATCTTTTGAAGTAAGAACTAATTCTAATAATGGTTCAAGAGCCTCTTCACCACTGATCTTGCCAAGAACATCCCTAATTTCTATCCGGATTTCATAATTTTCTGTTGAAATTAGTGTTTGAAGTAAGGGTCTAAAAGCTTTTTCACTTCCAATCTTCCCTATTGATTCTACAACTATTCGCTGAATCACATCATTTTCTTCACTATTAAGAGTTTCAATCAATGAAACGAGGGCTTTTTCAGTACCGATTTCTCCAAGAGCTTTAACAACGTTAAATCTAAGCGAATATTCATCTTCAGAATTTAAAACTTGTATTAATGGGGTTAAAGCCCTTTCATTTCCAATCCTACCAAGTATTCTTGCAGCATTCTTACGGCTTTCATAGTTTTCTGAACTTAAAAGAATTTCAATTAGTGGATCTATAGTTTTTTCGCTTTTAATCTGCTCAAGTGCAAGCGTTACGCCCCATCGAACCTCAGAATTCTCAGTGCTAGTAAAAATTTCAAGTAATTGTTCGATAATCTCCTCATTTGCAGCGTCTCCTAAAGCCTTTGCAATAAGTCGCTGAACAATCCACTTTTCCTCAATTAATTTATTCATGAGAAACTTTAGGATTCTATTGGATTTATTGAGAATTAGGGCATTAATTATTCTTTTTTTTGTTAGTGTATAATCTGTAGTTTCATAAATTTTTAAAAGCTTATTTATAATTCGTTTCTTGATTTCTGGGTCTGTGAAATATGCATTAGATATACATTTTCCCAAAAAAAGCAGTTTATTATAGAAAATATCTTCACGGATTTTTTTATTTATTTCATTAATGAGAAAAGTTGCATCTTTTTTTAAACCGGCATAGAGAAGAATGGGTTCCTCCCACCAAGGTTCAAATAAATGCTCCAGAATAAAATTTATTATGTTTTCTGTTTCTTTTAATTCAAGGGATGCAAAGTACTCTTGAAAAAATAAAATGAGAAAATCATAATTGTTAGAAGTATTTTGTTGAATGATGTGTGTCCTCTGCCAGATTTCTTTGAGAAAAGGCTCTTCATCTACTCTCTTCAACTGAATTTGTGAGAAGTATTTTCGCATTACTTTTTTAATTTCAGACTTAGTCATAGTTCTCTTGTTATTACTATGACAGTAAAATGCTAATTTTCTTAAAATAAATTCTTTTTTCTCTGACTCGTATAAATTTCTTAATCGCTTTTGTACATCCCATCTTCTTAATAGAACCTGAATGCATCGTTCATATAATTCTACCCTCCTTTGAGGCAATTCTTTATCTTCTTCATAGATTATAGCAATGATTGAAATTAATAATGGAGTTTTAGCTAAACTTCTTATTCTTTCATTTTTCATAATTGCTCTGATCATTGCTTTAGCTTTTTCATGTTCTTTTTCTCTAAACCAATTTTTGACAAATTCTCGGATCTGTTCGTCATTAAAATTCAGGATTTTGAATCTATTGAACCCCTCTAACTCATATTGATAACCTG
Organism: Candidatus Helarchaeota archaeon; assembly: GCA_013375455.1. The sequence continues at coordinate 52,846 of JABXJT010000025.1, forward strand.
TGAACCTAGAAGTAACAATAATTTGATTTTTTGGATATTTCTCTAGAAATTTATTAATTTTTTTAGCGATATTTTCTTGGTTATCCTTAGAAACTAATTCATCAAACCCATCCAGTAGTATTATACATTTTCCTTTTTCTAAAATATTCTCAATAAAATTCTGATCTTGGGGAAAGTGATAATTTGTTAGTACATCGTCTATATATTCTCGTAACTTTTTCCCACTTTCTAAGAATTCATGTAAAACGATATATATTGGTACCTGACTTTTTTCTCTTTGTTCTATATTCTCTTTACAACACCTCAAAGCAAAATATTTTAAAAGTGTAGTCTTACCAGACCCTGGATTGCCTAAAATTATTACTTTTTTATAATTTTTTAAAATATATTCAGAACTTACGTTAATATCTGTTTCTAAATATTCCTCAACATCTACATAATAATCTTTTTTTGAAATTAGTTCTATTCCCTCTTCATTCACCATTGTTCGGTTTTTTCTTTTTTCACTTAATCTTAATGGAACATATAATTCTTCCAAGGGGATGGGTTGTTTCTGACCAACTGCAGATATATCTTTTATTGTTTCAAAATCACTTTTCATTGCTTTGAAATATTTATCAAAGTAGTTAAATTCAGGAGAAAAATATGCGGGATAATTCTCATCGATTTGATTGATTAACCACGTTCCATCTCTATAATAAATATTCCATTTTTGCTCGGTAATAAATTCATCAATAATTTTCTGAGCATTAGAGGTTATATGCTCTATTGTAATTAAATAGAATTTGGAAATTCTGATTTTTTCTGAAGAAATTGCATCTTGAAATGGAATAAATGCTTCTATTATTTGATTTTTAATTTTGTGAATATTTCTTTGGGTTATTTTTTCCTTTTTTAATTGAATAGCAACATATTCTTTTTCTTTAAATTGATCCACTGTATAACAGATTAAATCTTTACCAAACTCAGAAGTCCCCCCCTTAAATCTTGGTTCTAAAAACCCCATTTTGCCTAGTAGAGGTATTAATACTTGGTTTGATATGTCGTCTTCCTTCATCGCTTTTAACTTTTGTAGTTTTTGGTGGAGATTCAATTTAAAACAAAGCTCCTCGCATCTTTTATAAATTTATTATCATTGTTCTAATAAAAGCTTGTATCACTATTACAAAAGATTTATTATAAAAAATAATTTCCTAATCAATAAATTCCTCAAAAGCAAGACACGCGCTCTCACGCAGTCCAACTTAAAAAAGCAAGCTAATCAAAGTGAGATTTCTCCTAAAGTGGAGTTTAAAAGTGATTTTTCCGAAGACACTATCAAATCACCCCCTATAGTTACAATGGAGCGCACATTTCATACTCCACGAAAGGCGGTCAGAGAGACGGATACGGTAGAGAATGGTTTGGTGCAGGAGCCATCCCCCACTCCGCCGACTCGGACACTCACGGTCACGCGGAAATTCGGATTAAAACCTCGCGACAAGGCGAAAATCATCACGCCGAGAACTTTTGCCCGCTTCGAGAAGATCGCGAACCGCATGATTCGCGCAGGAGCATCCCTCCCCGACTCATTATTTGAACGAGAGGGGCTTCCAGCGGCTAAAGACTTCTATGATGAAGTGCGAAAGACGCCCTCAATGGACGCCCTCTGGCAACGGCGTAAAGGAACTCCTTCTCCATTAAACGAGAGGGCGTGGCGCTGTGCTGCCCAGCACGCTTATTTCTCCATTCGGAATCATAAAACACAAGTACTCCTCCTGCGTCATCTCGTGGGGATCTTGCAACCCCTCCCAAATCTGACAATGTTCTTTGCCTCAGATTTCCCACAACAGGAAGTTTTTGACGCAGTCTACGCGGGGTTGTATCACAGTGGCATAAAAATGACAAAAGGGCAGTTCTCCCGCGTTTATCTCGGCAACACCCTGCGCTGGGTGCGAAACCTACTGAAGCGCGGCTTCCATACAAAATACATGCAACTCGTGGTTGATAGTTTCAAGACCCTTCCCAATCCCCCGCACCTAGCGGTAGAAATAGCACGCTGGTTCACTCGCGACATGACTAAATTCCTCAAATCCTACCTGCGCATCCTTTCAGGGCGGATGACGTGGTTCGTGAAGCGCGTGTTGAACTCCTCCCGGAGAACATTGCCCTCCGGTGGTTCAGGTTTGGGTTCCTCAATCACCAAAATTCTGGCGAAAAACAGATTAAGCATTAAAAATGTAGGGATCAAGGGCTGGGGGAAAGTGCGAAAGCAATGGCGGGACGGTGCGTTGCAAGCCCTCCAGCAAAAACTGGGGGGAATTGATATTGGAGCTCTTGCCAACCACGCAGTGAAGGAGGCGCGAGCTGGGTTGTCGCCAGAGCGAATAATAAAGCTGTTGTTCAACTTCCGCCCAAACAGGATGAAGCTCGGCGCGGGCGACCTGATGGAGTTCAAGGCGTTCCTCGTGAAGTGTGCCATTAATGAAATTGAGCATCGGCTCATCACTTTCTTGAAACCGCGCCTCGTACCAACCATCCAGCAGGTATTAACTGCCTTACAAGGGGCATCGCGTGGCTGGGTACAACTGCCCCAATTTAAAAAACAGAGCATCCCCTTTGGGGTGGATGATAGGCGGGTTTACAGGGATGCTGACCTCCAAGATTTATACATACTGGCGCTCCAAGAGCAAGGAGTGACGATGGAGGAAATCGTGCGGAAATTAATCAAAAAGTTACCCAAACAGTGGAGAGAGAACCCCAAAACCGTGGCGAAAATCCGTAAAGGTGTTGAAGAATTAATAAAACATGACGAGGAAACCCATTGGCTTGAAAAAATAAAGAAGCGGAAAGCACCGATTCGCCTCCAGCTTCGGCTAGAGAGGGGCAACCCGATGTGGTTCGAGCTGAAAACGCCGAAACGGTTCCTGAAACTAGTACAAGCGGGTTACGCCCCGCAGAAAGCCACGCTCCTGAAGAAAGCGGGCGGCGGTCTCATCCTCGCCCTCCCCTTTGAGAAAGAAGTACCGCGGAGTCAGTGCCTCGAGCCATCTGACCTCCCTCAGATGCAAGATCCCACGGCGGGATTGGACTTGGGGTTGAAGACGCTGGCGGTACTCAGCATTGGCAAGGGGGATCAGACCGGGCTGGAGGCGTGGGGGCAAGCGGGGCGTGAGATCGCGCGGTACTTCATTGACCAGAAGGAGCTCCTCGAAAAGCGAAGCGAGTGGTTCAAATCAAACGCGAAAAAAGCAACCATCCCTAATCCCAAAAAAATCAAACATCCGAACTATAAGGGGCGACTCGTGACACTTCAACGCGCGGCAAGCGCTTACCAAGCCGAGCGGGACGCGTATCGGAACGCGCTCCGTGAGCGCGGAATCAATCATCGGCACGCCCGGAAATTCTTCGATCTGAACCGCAACGTGAAACATATTTGGCGTAATGTACACAATCTCCACGAAGAGTTGGCACGGCAGGTGGCAACCCGCGTCATCGCCGCCTGTAAATACCATCGCGTGCGCGTGCTCCGGATGGAAGACTTGCGCTGGGCGAAGCACGCCCGCAAGCAAAAGGCAGGGTACTTCCTCGCGACGTGGCAGATCCACTGGTTCTTCGGCCAGATTCAAGAACATATCGCTGACCTTGCGCCGCGCAAGGGGCTCTTCGTGGAATGGGTCATCGCCAAGCACACCTCAAAACGCTGTTCGAGATGCGGTAAACTAGGGCAACGCAAAGGGAAAATCTTTAAATGCCCGCACTGTGGGTTCCAATTAGATTCAGACCTCAATGCCGCGCGAAACATTCGCGTCGCCCCCCGTTCAGACATTCCCCCTTCGCTATATGCGTTGGCGGGCGGGAGTCCGTCCCTCCCCCAATAAGTTAAATACTTATTGGACATAAGTTGACAAATGTCCGAGTTTGTCCAACTTTGCAGGACGGTGCAGGGTAAATGAATGATGATAAAAAAGAAAAAATCCTCCTAAAAGGAAGACCTGTTGTACCAGGTATTAAAAAAGGAAGGGCATTAGTATTGACGCGTTCGTTTAGTGCCTTTGGAGGAATAAATCCTTTTACTTCAAAGATTATTGAACCAAGGCATCCTCAAAAAGGTGAGCTGGTTAAGAAAAAGATTCTGATCTTTCCTAATGGGAAGGGTTCTTCAGGCTTTTCCTTATTTTTCCACATGTTGGGCCTTACAGATAACGCTCCAAGGGCAATGATAATAAACAG
>JABXJT010000159.1 GCA_013375455.1 Candidatus Helarchaeota archaeon
GATATTTTCTCCATTGGTAAACAAGGGCTAGCGCGAGATGGTATTTTTACATGGTTGAGATTTCTGTTTGTTTATATTGAGTTTTTAAAGGCTTCTTTTCATGGCAAAAGATTGCTGGATGTATCCTGTGGTGACGGATCATTTCTACTATGGACAAGGAGAAAAGCAAATTATGTAGGATTAGATATAAACCCTCACAAATTACTCATAGCCAAAAGAACCCATCCATGTTTAGGGTTAGTTCTTGCGGATGCCGGAAATCTACCCTTTAGGAGCGAGGCTTTCGATATAGTTTGTACAAGCGAGACGCTCGAACATTTAACCCATCGGAAAAGAGAGGAAGCAATAAAGGAAATTGCGAGAGTTTCTTGTAACCACGTGATTGTAACCGTTCCGACCATTAGTTTATTTTGTTTTTTAGCAACAGTTTTCCATAATTTATTACAAAAACTAGGATGGGTGAAAGAACGGCATAAGATATGTTTTAAATCTTCTGAACACCAAGTTGAGTTTTTTCATATACTCTTTAACGATCTTGTTCCACTAAATTCTTTAGTTAGCATGTTTTACGAAAACGGTTTTTCATCAATACTATGTCAAGAAATCGGTTTTGTAACTAATCTTGCATTTCCCTTATTGAAGAAAAGGGGTCTCATCACGCCGGTATCACATCCATGGCTTACAACTATAATAATGAGACTTGAAAAAGCCTTTTCTAAGGCACATTTTCCATTTGGACAATACGCAATTCTCCATTTTCAAAATAGGAAGCTAGAATAGAAATGATAAAAATGAAGGCATAATCCTAACCTCCGAAAAGACCGAAAACAAAAAGTCTTAACGGACTTTCTCATTAGCTAACATGATTCCAAGATGATTACAAATACATCTACTCCAAGAATCTCAGTTACAATCCCGACGCGAGATAGACCCAATGATTTAAGTGAGCTATTATCGACATTACTTAACCAAAGTTATCCTCCAATAGAAGTCATTATAGTGGACGACTCTTTATCTAAATCTACCAAAAACGTTGCACATTCCTTTAATTCGAGGTTCAAATCTATAGGTTGCGAGTTAAAATATGTGAAAGGAAGCGGTGATGGGCTTCCAGCAGCGAGAAATTTAGGCATAACGATTTTTAGAGGGGACGCAATCCTGTTCCTTGATGATGATACTTTACTGGTTGATAGTAACGTAATCTTAATGGTAGCTAAATTTTTAAAGGGTCATCCTGAAGCATTGGGTGTGCAACCGAAAATAATTGCGCCTCGAAATGCTTATCAAACTTCTTTATTTTCAAGAATTGAGGGCGTATTAAATACGGTCTTTTTACTAAGCTCCTACGAATCTAACAAAAAAGCCATCCATAGATCCGGCGCTTCGATAGACCCCAAGCCACTAACAAGAGTTATAACCGCTCAAATACTCAGCGGTTGTTGTTGTTTGTATAGACGAAGCGTATTTGATAAGTTTAGATTTGATGAGAACTTGAAAAAATGGGCTAATACAGAAGATAAGGATTTTTCATATCGTGTGTATAAAAGACATCCATCCTCACTTTACGTTTTTCCATATGCTAAAATTGTTCATAAAGAATCTCAAAAAGCTGAATTACCAAAGAAACAAGTGCTGGATATGATGGTTATATATTTCTCGTACACATTTTTCAAGGATTTCTTTGAGGGCTCAATCCTAAATTTATTTTCTTTCCTGTGGTGTCTGGTTGGATTGCTGGTGACGATGGTTGCAGGGCTAATTATCAGAAGAAAGCCAAAACGTGAATGGTGTCGTCTGATTTATCTGTTTGAGTCATATGTTACAGCATTTAGAAATCTAAAGAATATACTTATGCAAAGGCTAGAATTTTTCAATAAGAACTTAAATAGGTAAAAAGGCGGTGCAAATGCAGCCAAAAACTACTCTAACTTTTGTTATTTCCCTCCTCATAATATCGTTAGCAGGCTCGATAATATTTCTTCTTACAACCCCACCCCAATCATATATACTATTTTTCCTCTTTTTCCTTCTAACAGCAACCATAACACTAACTATTCTGGGCAAAAGGTTCATTTTTAAAATCCAGCCCAAAGGAAGCGGCACTGAACTACACGTTTTCCTTATCCTAGCAAGCATCACACTTGTAATACTACAATTAGCAAACATTTACGTCGAAACGATAAACGCAATTTTGTACGTAATTGTATTCATTTTTGCACCTGGTTTCTCTCTTCTTAGCATCTTAAAATTTAAGCCCAGTTCTTCACGTATCGAATTTGTTGCGTTAGCCTATCCCCTAAGTCTAGCATTACTCGCAATCATCGGAACAATTGCGCTAATTCTGCCTTCCAATTTAAGGGGGATATCTGCGTTATTAACCATCACATTTCTGTCTATAATATCCCTTTTTGTGACGAGAAAAGAAAAACAAACAAAAGTCAACAAACACCATGAATTAATTGTAAAGAACAACGAGCTGATACTGGTTATCATTCTACTTATTTTCGTGTATTTTTTCATGGAGCTATATCCACAAATTGCTAGTTTCCCAGGATTAGACATTTCAAGAAATTTTCTGCAAGCATTAGCCCTCACAAGAGATACACTTGGAGATTTCTCCAATCCAAGTGCGTTGTACCCACTATTTAGCATTTATCAGTCGTCTATAATTTACATTGTTAAACCGTCTGTAGAAATCTTCCAAATCACAACAATCTTCCTCAACATCTTTGCCATCTTATCATTTTACGCCATGGCAAGCCAATACCTTAAGCGATACGGCGATCACACACCAGCGATAGCCACATTAATTTGGGCTACATTCGCTGGTTTTGGCTGGCTCAACTTTCTTACACGAAAAATCAGCAATCCAGACGCATCACTACTTTCGTTAATTGGACAAACCAATGCGTTTTCGTACGGCGATATAACTTGGAGGCGACTTTTCTTCCATTTATCAATGGAAGCTTCTTTAACATTAATATTCGCTGTACTCTATTTATTGAAGCGAAACGACCAGTCTAAGACGAAGCAAATCCTTTTAATGACTCTCTTAATAACGCCGCTACCATTAATGCACCCATATGGCACATATTTTCTGCTCTTGGCATTACTATGCTTCGCAATCATCAGCTCTGAAGAATTGAAACAACAACTCAAGTATACAGCGTATTCCTTGACTATAGCAGCATTTGCCAGCTTGTTACTCAACTATATTTTAAATATCAAAGCCCCAGCCATTTCAGTATCTTTTCTTACATTTTCCGAGTATTTGCTGATGGGCTTAGCCATAATCACTATTGCTTCACTGCGAGGTAAAGCTCTGAGAAAGCTTGATGTAATCGTTAAAAAAATCTTGGACAATAAATACACTGGGCTTCTAATCGTAGCTTTTTTGCTACTTTATTTTGCTTCTTTACTGTTGTGGTTTAGCGACGGTTTAACCTTTGATTTCGCTGGTCTAAACCGTTTTGGCTATGTTCCATGGTTCCTATACCCCGTTAAGCTTGGATTGATAGGCATCTTAGCGATTGTAGCAATATGCTTTTTTGGGAATTCAAGATATCGTTCAAGAGAATTGGGAGCCCTACTTGCCTCAGCTTTGCTAATGATTTTTGTTTCAAGGTTAGTATCTACAATGCAAATGCAATATGTTTCCGAGTTTACATTTAATCTAAACTCTTGGTTTTCCGAAAGCATTAGAGAGAATATTCTTAGCTTCAGAGAGGAAAGAATGTTTGAGCTTTCTAAAATTCCAATGGCCATCATAGCCTCGATTGCTCTAAGCAAACATGCCTTAACAAGAATAA
>JABXJT010000026.1 GCA_013375455.1 Candidatus Helarchaeota archaeon
AATACTTGCCTCTCAGCGGGATTTAAATGTTTCCATGTGGTGATTTTTGTCGGAAAAGATTACTTTTGCGGATTATGTTTTTTTAAAAAAAAATCGTATCAAATCATTTATTTTTCTCCATAAAATGTTCTATTTCACCTAGAGTTGGTAACGCAGTTCGTGCCCCAATACGAGTGACTGTAATTGCCCCAGCTGCATTTGCGAATTGGGCACATTTTAGGAGATCCCAGCCCTTTTGAATTCCGACCGTGAAAGCAGCCGCAAAGGCATCACCTGCGCCAGTGGTATCAATTACTTTTACTTTATAACCCTTTACTGGAATTTCATCGTTTTTTGTGACTACCAAACAGCCCCGGGCTCCAAGTTTAATTGCAAGAATTTTAATGCTATATTGGTCAAGCAAAGTGAGTGCAACGGTTTTGAGATCATCTATTTTTGGATATAAGAAGGCAAGTTCGGAACTTGATGGAAGAAAAATATCAGTGTTTTGTAAAGCTTTATCGATAAAGGCAAGCCCCTTCCTGATCACTTTTCCACCTGGATCGTACGAGACGAGCACTTCATTTTCTTTGGCGATTCTTGCTGCAAATTCAGCAACGTTCTGTGGGGGACTGGTTATGTGTACAAGTGATGCCTGTGCAATCACGGAAGTATCGACATCCGTGGGAGTGAGTTTCGCGTTTGCTCCTCGAAAGCTAAATATCTGCCTGTTTCCAGCATCGTCGATGGGAATTAAGCACATTCCAGAGTGGATCTTTTTTTCTATTTTAATTAGAGATACATCTACGTTCTCCCGAATGAATTCATCCAATAATTTCTTACCGTAATTGTCATCACCAATTTTACCTATGAACCCTGCACTGACCCCTAATCGTGCTACGCCTACTATATAATTAGCGGCGGATCCTCCGGGGAGTTCTTCTAGTTGTGTAACTTCTACTTCCTCATCTACTCTGGGGAATTCTGGGACAACTGCACAAAGATCGATATTTACTCCTCCAACACTAAATATTTCTATTTTCGGAACTCAAATCACCTCTAATCCCTAAAATAGGGAGGTTGATTCAAAGATAGAGCCTGAAATGTATAAATATATTCAAAAAAGAAGTTGTTAAGTATCCAATTCAACTAGTTAATTTCTTTAAAGTTTCCTTGGCGATATCTCTGACTCCTGGGTCCTCGTCATTACACACTTCTTCAATTTGTGAGACAGTATTGTTTTTTACATCTGGGAAATTGGGGGTTATTTCACCAAGTGCATAAACAGCGTAGTATCGGACAAGCCAAGCTTCATCTTGTAATGCAGAAAGTAAGGGGTTTATTGCATCTTGAACTAAATCAGGAGAAATTTTACCTATTGTGCCGATCGTGTTCGCAGCAGACCCACGTGCTCCATCATGTTCATCCTTTGTTAAAACATCAATTAAAGAGGGAATTGCGAGCTTTAAAATTGCGGGCGACCATCTGCCAATTTTACCCAGGGCTTTTGTAATTGCCTCTCTTACCCAGCCATCTGGATCTGATTTCATCTTATTAAGCATTTTATCCAAAGCTTTCTCCATGATATCTTGTGGAATGTTCCCTGATTCCCCGGTTATTTTCCCTAATTCACCCAAAATTTGAGCAGCATATGATCTTACAGACCAATCCGCGTGATCTAATGCCTCCATAAGTATATTAATAGCGATGTCGTTTTTTCCGTCCGCTACCAAGCTTATTGCCTTTTTAACGGGGTTCATCTCTTCCGTCACGAATATCGCCTAACTATCGTTGCTTTTTTTTAAATTTTAACAAATTGTTTTTTATATCTTTTTATTAGTTTAAATAATTTTGTTATCTGAATGCGTGGACTTTTATCATTTCTCTTTAATCTATAAACGCAATTCTATGCAATGAGTTCATTCACCTTCAGAATGGTTTCATTGATTTTCTGTTTCTCAAGGGTTTGAAACCGTTTATTCATGCTAAAGACGACCAATATACAATCCTCTTCTAAACTAGTGATATAAATTGAAAAGTTCTGAGTATCAATAATCACCCGAGTGATTCCCGAAACACCAACGCCATAAATTCCACTGAAAAATTTCAGGAATAGCTCTTTCTGACCCTCCGTCATTTCAGATGCAAGAATGATACCAGTGAATGAGAGGATTGCAGCTCCTGAAATATTTTCATGATTCACCAAATTCTCTATTAACTGCTGCATTTGGTCCCTGACTTCTTGATTGACATAGCGAACATCCCCAAATACGATTTCATCGATGACTGGAATGAAACTTTCAAAATATTCGATTTCACGACTGACATCGGCTAGGTCTTCTGGTGAATATTTTTCGAGGAAAATGGATTCAATAGTCTTGATTTTAAATTTCAAATCGAGCGGAGAAACTGATTTCGTTGTAATTGAGGTGAAAATAATGTTTTGTTTTTCAGTAAAAAAGAAGCGTAATTCTTGCATGTCTATGATTTTCAAATCCGATTTACCTACTTCTTTCGCAAACTTCATGATGGCATTCAAGAACCCCATAACTAAGAACGGTTCTGCCTGAAAATCACCGAAAGTGCGGCGGATATAGGGCCTTCCTGATTTTTTATCGAAAATGAAAATGGCCTTGATGAGCTCCGAATAACTCATTCGTATTTCCCCCAGAAATCGTCTTGGGATCTTTCGCCCTTTAGGTCTCTTTCGCTTTTTTCAACCAAGCCTTTTGCTAAAGCAAGAAAAGCGGCATCCACGTTTGCTCCAGATTTCGCGCTAGTTTCAGAGAAAATTTCTGCTTCATAATGTTGAGTAAATTCCATTCCAGCCTCTTTTTGTATGACCCTATTCTCTTCTAAATCCATCTTATTTGCAAATACCGCGACTTTTAATTCGGTTCCAATGGTTGTCTTGGCATCCTGTAACCAACGTGGTAAATTATCAAACGTTTTATCTCTCGTAATATCATAGACGAGAATGATACCGTTTGCTGCTTTATAATATAGATGGCGGTAAGTGGCATGTTTGGATTGACCAGCAATGTCCCATATTATCAATTTCACGCTTTTATTATCGAATTTCACGATTCGGGTCATAAATTGAACGCCAATCGTGGTCTTATAATCTGGATCAAATGTATTATCAATGAACCGGCGGAGTAGACTAGTTTTGCCCACCCCTCCGTCACCCAATAGTAAAATTTTAAAAACGTATGGGATTTCTTCAGACGCCTCATCAGGTTCGCTCATGCTCTTCGCCCAGTTAAGAAAAATTCATCCAGATTCAGTGAAGCAAGTACATAATTCTAAAAGTTTTCTTCTTAAGAATTTTGATTATTCTACTTTAATTAAGTTTATTATAGGTTATCTGGTAGGTTAAGTATCTGCCCATTTATTAATAAATATTTCATGGTCATAAATAAAATAGACACCAATTTACTTTGCGAATCCGTAGAAAGTTTGGAAATTTAACATTGAGATGAATCCTGTGAAATACGTTCAACCCGTTTATAGACCACCATCAGAGGCGTATAGTCTTTTAATTCAAGCGACTGTTGGGTGTTCTCGCGCGTCTTGTACGTTTTGTGCATCGTGGCTCTTCAATAAGAAGAAAATTAAAGAATTTTCTGTTCGCCCAATGGAAGAAATAGAAGCCGACCTCACAGAGGCGCGGACAAGATATGGGGAGAATGTAAAGAAGATTTTCTTCCTTGATAGCAATGCCATTGTCATGAAAACAGAAGATTTGGTGAATCTTTGTGAGTTTACTCGTGCTATTTTTCCGCGGCTTGAGCGGATTGGGGTTTATGGGTGTGCCAAGGACGTACTAGAAAAATCCGTCGATCAATTAAAAAAGCTAAAAGAGGCAGGACTTGGAATCATCTATATGGGGCTTGAATCGGGGGATGATGAAACATTGAAACTCGTGCACAAGGGCGTTACAAGTGCAGAACAGGTGAAAGCTGGTCAGATGATAATGGAAAGTGGAATTCCCTTATCTGTAACGATCATTCTAGGGTTGGGGGGAAAAAATAGATGGAGAGAACATGCACGACTGACAGGAATCGCCTGTAGTCAAATAAATCCCACGTATCTAGGAGCATTAACGCTAATGCTCGTTCCCGGGACGCCACTGCACCAGAAAGCCCAGCAAGGTGATTTTGAATTGCTTTCGCCTCAGGAAATACTAGAAGAGATGAAGCTTCTCGTAGAGAATCTTGAGTTAGATGGATGCATTTTCAGATCCAACCATGCATCAAATTATCTCCCAATCGGAGGAGTCCTCTCTCAAGAGAAGGAAGAAGTCTTAAAAACGATACAAATGGGATTAGATCAGAAAATAGGATTACGCCCTGATTTTCTTCGCGCTTTATAATCCCTCTAATTCTTTGTATTTTTCAATAATTTTTGGTAGAATATCTCCAATCTTTCCGTTAACAAATACATCTGCAATATAATCCTTGTCAGTTTCCTCAAGATTAAGGATAATTATACTAGCACCGCTCCTTTGAGCAACATTTGGAAGTTGGGCGGCCGGATAAACCACGAGAGAACTCCCCAAGACAATCATCAAATCACATAATTCTGAAAGTTGATAAGCTCGCATCAAGGCAGCCTCTGGGAGCGATTCGCCGAAAAGGATAGTATTTGATTTTAAGATTCCATTACACCCGGACCTGGTGCAACGAGGTGTTTTTTCTCCCTTCCTCACTCGTTCGATGACTTCGGACCTCAGATACTCAGCCCCGCACTCTAGACAATGTGCATGTACTACAGTTCCGTGTAGCTCGACCACTTCTGAACTTCCCGCCTTTTTATGAAGCCCATCTACGTTCTGCGTGATTACCGCAATTAATTTCCCCAGTTTCTCCAGTTCCACAAGACCTTTGTGCCCTAAATTTGGTTCAACCTCATCAAACTTTAAGGACCGATTTGGGTCAGCGGCGCGTGCCCAGTAGGCGGATGGATCACTCATGAAGGCGTTGATATGCGCCCATTTCATTGGGTCTTCTTGTTTCCATAGACCATTGGGTCCTCTAAAGTCGCGAATGCCACTTTCGGTCGAAATTCCAGCCCCCGTGAAAGCCACAACTCTTTTAGACTTTTTTATTATTTTTGCCGCAATTTTAATCCGCTGTTCTAATTCAGATGGATCCATTCTAACCTATTTCCTCAATTTTCATTAAAATCAGTAAGACGTTCTTCTTTACGTGAAATTTGATTTATAAAAAACTAGACTCAAATCTTTAATTTTATTCTTTCTTTTCAGCTAATTCCTTTACTTTTTCGAGAATTTTGGGGAGGGTGACTCCCGCTTTCTCACGAATCATGAGGTCGGCTTGCGAATCCAGATGTGTATCTGCCGCAAGACCATGGTTAATGATGATTAGCTTCGCGCCATGGTTTAGCGCGATTTGTGGGACCATGTTAATGGGCATGACAACCAAGGAAGACCCAACTACCAGGCAGAGATCGCAGTTCTCCGCGTGTTGGAATGATTCCGGGATGTTGTGGGGTTGTTCACCAAACATTACCACGTTAGGGCGAAGAATGCCCCCACATTCACAAGTGGGTATTTTACCTCCAAAGAAATCTTCTACTAACTTCCAGATAGGCACGAGTTTTCGGCAGTTTGAGCAGTACGCGTCCCGTAGATTCCCATGAACTTCTATGACGTTTTTTGCATGGGCGCGCTGGTGTAAATCATCAATGTTTTGAGTGATGATGACTTTTATATATCCCAATTTTTCTAGCTTGGCAAGCGCTCTATGACCTTTGTTTGGGCGGGCTGAAAATAATTTGGGAGCTAATTGACGGGCTAACTCAAAGAAACTTGATGGATTGCGACTAAAACTAGATGCAGTTCCAAACTCGTACGGATCAACTTTTGTCCATAAACCCGTTCCGGGGCTCCGAAAGTCTGGGATTCCCGATTCAGTGCTGATGCCCGCACCCGTTAAGACAATGGCATATTTTGATTTAAGGATGAGTTTTGCCGCTTGCTCGATTTCTTCGTCAGTTACCATTCTTTGCACCTAGTCTAATGAAAACGAGGAGGCATTTAGTAATAAAAGTAACTGTAAAATAATTTACTAACCATCTTTTTTAATTCTCTTGAATATTGAATGTTTTTTATTAACCGTTAAGATCGATGAAGGCAATCAATCTTTAATGACTGCTTGAACGTCCATTTTATAATGCGGTTTATCCTACACTTTGGTTCTTACTCCTCTCTTATTATTTGAGTTTTTTTGTTTCAAATATTTATATAATTCACCAAACCATAAAACGCATGAAGAAGCTGCTAAGGCAAGAACCCATTCCACCCATCCAAGCGGTACAAAGGAAAAAAGAGATGCTGCTGGGGGGAAATAGAAAAGTAGCAAAACGAATCCAATGGAGATGATGAAATCTAAATTAACGTATTTATTAGTAAAAAACCCTATTCTAAAGATCGATTGCTTTAGGGATCTCATATTCCATAAATTGAATAATTGAGAAAACATCATAGATAAAAAGGCAACTGACATTGCTAGTTTTATTGTTGCATCGTGGTTTGCAGGGTTGTAATATAAGGAAAATAAGAAAATATCACCAATAGCCATGATTATTGCAAACATTGCGATGAAAATAAATATCTCTTTTGATAAAATATTCTCTTTCAATTTTCGTGGCGATTCTCCCAAAATATCTCCATGTGCTGGTTCCGTAGATAAAGCAATATCTCCAGTACCATCTGTAACAAGATTAAGCCATAGTATATGGATAGGTAACAATGGTAAAGGGAACCCTAATAGTAATGAACAAATAATGGTTATGTCTTCGGCTATGCTAGTCGTTATTAAATGCGCAGTCGTTTGCCTAATATTAGTAAAAATAATCCTTCCTTCTACTACTGCATCGACAATAGTAGCAAAGTTATCATCAGCTAGCACAATTTCACTAACCTCTCTTGCTACTTCAGTGCCAATTATTCCCATAGCTATACCAATATCAGCTTGTTTTAATGCAGGTGCATCATTAACACCGTCGCCGGTCATTGCTACAATATGCCCTTGTTTCTGGATAGTTTCAACAATTCTTAATTTCATATTTGGTGATAATCGCGCAAAAATAGAGACGTATTTTACTGTTTCTTCAAACTCTTCTTGAGATAGTTGAGATAATTCTTGCTCAGTAAGAGCAAGAGGATATTTATTATTTAATGTTTTTTCATCAATAAGACCGATTTCGTTGGCAATTGCAATAGCTGTATCTTTATGGTCACCCGTTTTCATAATAACCCGAATTCCAGCTTTCTTGGCTTTACCAATTGCTTCTTTTACCCCTAATCGTGGTGGATCTATTATACCGATAACACCAACAAAATCAAGGTCATGAATTAAGTCTTTTGATAGATTGTTCAGATTTGCTGGTACTTTTTTATAAGCTAAACCAAGCACTCGCATCGCCTTTTTACCATGATGTTTTACTTGCTCTAGAATAGCTAGGCGTTGTTGTTGACTTAATTCTTTGATTTTATCTTTTTGAGTAATAAAGGAGGAATGAGTGAGAACAACTTCGGGGGCACCTACCACATAAATTTCGTTTGTCTTATTGTTACTAAATTTTAGAAGTGATGCCCTATACTTTAACTCAGGATTAAAAGGTAAACTGTCTAATTTTTCCAAATTTTTTTGTAATGTTTCTTTGGATAATCCTGCTTTTGTTGCAAGTACTGCAAGCGCAGCCTCAGTAGGATCTCCAATTATTTTATAGGGATCATCGTCCTCTTTTCCTTTTAATAGCCGTGCATTATTACAAACAGCTGCAATATACAGAAGTTTTGATAAAGTAGGATTTTCTAATGGATCAATAACTTTACCCTTATGTAAAAAATCTCCAATAGGTTCCCAGCCCCTCCCTGTCACCAGGATTTCGTCTTCATCCAATAAAAGTATCCTTTCGACATTCATAGTATTCTCCGTAAGTGTCCCAGTCTTATCTGTTGCGATAATGGTTGCTGCACCAACTGTTTCTATGGCGGGTAATCGTCGAACAATCGCACCTCTTTTAGCCATACGATTTGCTCCAATAGTGAGAACTATTACAAGGACTGCGGGTAATCCCTCAGGAATTCCAGAGACAAGAGAAGCTAGGGCAAATGAGAATATCTCGAATATGGCCAATCCTCTGATAAAAAAACCTATAAGAAATGTTATAATTGCTCCTCCAATTGCAATTATCCCAATTTGCTTTACTAATTTAGATACCTTTTTTTCTAAATGTCCTTTTCCGCGTATTATTCGTTCTATATCTTGAGCTATTTTGCTAATCGAAGTATTAACACCCGTGCCAGTTACAACCGCTTTCGCTTGTCCACTTGCAACATAAGTTCCCATCCATGCCATATTCTTCCGGTCAGCTAGAAGGGTATTTGCAGGAAAAATCGTGATTTTTTTATCCACGGGAAATGATTCACCAGTCAGTGATGATTCTATCGTGCGAAAATTCTTTATTTCTGTAAGTCTTGCGTCTGCAGGAATTTTATCCCCTGCCTCTAATAAAATAATATCACCGCATGCTAATTCTCTTGAGTGTATGCGATGTAATTCTCCGTCTCGATAAACCTTGGCATAAGGTACAATCAGCTTTTTTAATGCATGAATTGATCGCTCCGCTTTATACTCCTGTATAAATCCTATTGTAGTGTTAATTATAATTACAGTCAGGATCACATAAACATCAATCAAATGTCCTGCGAAAAATGAAATGAGAACCGCGACAAGAAGGACATAGACTAAAATATTATGAAATTGTTTAAGAAAAAGTAAAATAGGATGTCTACCTTTTTTTTCAGGTATTTCATTAACCCCTAATACTTGCAGGCGTCTCTTTGCTTCATCGTGCGAAAGTCCATTTATCTCCGACGATAAATCGTGTAATACCTTTTCCACAGTTTGAGAATGATGTAAAAAATTATAATTAAAATTATTTATCATTTGCATGTATTCGTTTATCTCTTTTTTATCGGTCATTTCGGATTCACCTATCACTTAAAAAATCAAGATATTGCCGTGAGATAGAATTTTATGCTAAATCATATCTAATTTTACCGCTTGCTCGATGTATTCTTCAGTTACCATTCTTGGCACTAAGCCCATAAACATAATAAGGCAATTGGTAATGTTACTGTAAAGTGATCAACCAACAACCTTTTTTATTCCAAATCTTTTAATTCAAAATTAACAGATTTTGAATTGAACATAAAAAATGGGGAAGTAAGTTTAATATATCACGAATACTACAGCAAATTGAAGTGCAATGGTTAAAATCAATGTCAATACGACGTTAATAGATGGACCAGCCGTATCCTTCATTGGATCACCGACAATATCACCTTGAACAGCAGCATTATAACATTGCATTGATTGGGGATCGGATTTATCACGTAATTTTTTACGTAATTTCTTGGCATTGTCAAGTGCTCCACCACCATTATTTAAGAATAGAGCCATCGCTAACCCAGTTATTATCGCACCTATTAGAAGGCCCGCAACCGCCGTAACGCCCAAAGCAAACCCAACAATTAAAGGGGTAATAATTATCAAAGCTCCAGGAATGATCATGTGTTTTAATGCAGATACCGTCGCAATATCAACGCAGTGAGCGTATTCTGGATGAACCCCTTCTTTACCCTCTTTAAGCCCCGGAATTTCGTGGAATTGACGTCGTATCTCTTTAATGATATCTTGGGCACTTTCCCCAACCGCTCGCAGGGCAAATGCAGAAAATACAAAGACAACAACCGCACCGATGAAAAGACCGCCTAACAATAATGGATCTGTCAGAATAAATTCAATTGTAGCTCTTTGCTTTACTACGTGATTAAAGGCTTGAAATAAAAGAACTGCAGCAAGAGCGACCGTGGCGATGGCGTATCCTTTGGTATAGGCCTTTGTGGTGTTCCCACAGGCATCAAGGCGATCCGTTTCTTTACGGACGTTGTCTTCTAATTGTGCCATTTCAGCTATTCCGCCCGCATTATCAACTATTGGACCATAGCCATCCAAGCTCAATACCATTCCGCAAACAGAAAATAAGCCCAATGCACCAATTGCGGTTCCAAAGGTTGCGGCTTCTTCTGAGGCAATGCCCAATGCAGGGGCAGCAGCCTGTCCCAGAAAATAGGATCCAATAAGAGCACCAATCATGATAAAGACGGGGATACCTACACTCTCCAACCCCGCAGAGAGTCCTGAAATAGTTGTTGTTGCAGGGCCTCCTTCGGTAGCTTTGGCTATGCTTTTAACAGGGCGGTACCGCTCGTCGGTATAATAAAGTGTCACAAATCCAATTGATAAGGCGGCAACCAGACCTAGAACGCCGGCACCGAAGAAATATAAAGCAGCATTCCCCTCAAACATTAAAAAACATATCAACAAAAAAAATCCCGCATTGATAACTGTAGTAACATACATCCCTTTTACTAATATATTCCAAGGTTCATCAGTGTCTTTTCCCCGCACAAACAATTTTCCAATTAGAGTTGCAACAAGTCCGAGGGCACAAGAAACAAGTGGAAATAGCATTGCTAGATATTGATCTGGTGGGCCAATTGCTTCAAATAGAATAACAGCGAGAACAATAGTTGCGATGAATTGCCCTGTTATAGATTCACATAAATCAGCACCCCTACCTGCAATATCTCCCACATTATCACCCACATTATCGGCAATGACGCCAGGATTGCGGGGATCATCTTCGGGAATCCCGGCTTCTATTTTTCCAACCAAATCCGCTCCCACATCGGCAGCTTTTGTATAAATCCCACCACCAAGCAAAGCAAACAAAGCAGCGAAACTAGCACCAAAAGCTAATCCAATGATGCTACCTTCAATGGCGGCAGGTTCTGAAACTACAGCGCCCATAGTGAGAATCATAATTATAACTGATAGGAGACATAATCCCACTACCGCTAACCCCATTACTAATCCACCATTGAAGGCGATTTTCAATGCGCCGCTCACGCCCTCTTCTTTAACTTTATTAGTAACCCGGACATTTGCATTTGTAGCAGTATGCATAGCAATATATCCTGCGATGAGAGAACAAGCCGTCCCAATGATGAAAGCACCAAAGACCATCGAGAATTTGCTGGCGAGCCAATTCATCAAATCGATTCCAACAATTAAGGCAATTGCAATAATTGCCCCGATTATTATGATGGTCTTAAATTGACGATGCAGATATGCTTGAGCCCCCTCTCTAATATATTTTGCGATCTCCTGCATTCTTGGCGTGCCTTCAGGCAATGCTCTAATTTTAAAAAAGAGATATAATGCAAATCCAATGGAAGCGAGCGCTACAATCAAAATGATGAGAATAAAGGGCAAATATTGCGCTGACAGTAAATCAGTTAATAAGGTCATAAACACACTTCACTATAATTAACAATTTGAAATAATTATTGCTTTAATAATCGAAGCTGAAATGGAGCGACTCGTTATAGAGCTGGTGCGCCTCAATCCACGTTACCGTCGTATCTTTGTTCTTTAAATGTCTTTTCTGTAGTTTTCCCAAACATTCTATCCGGTCACCCCTACGTACATACGTGATATAACTTGACGAGTAATGTACAACGATCACGTCGCCAAGTTTTTTATCGAGCTCGGGTACAGCTTCTGATAACTCCAAGGCAAAAATGATCTCACACGAATTCACGAATGAATATAACTCAGGATCTCCATGAATAATTCCGTGAATTTTAATATGTTTTGACATTAACTCAACAACTCCACAATTACAATTCTTATTTTATTTGAGTAATAACCGCTTTTTATTTCTCATTGCTTCGTAAGAAAAATTCTAACAAATCATAACTAAAAAGCGACACTACTCAATTAAAACAGATAAGTGGTTATATAAAAATCCATTGATAAAAATAGAGATTTAAACAACTAAATAGAAATCTAATTGACTAAATAATTATCTAATTGTTCAACTGGATTAGATCTTCCTGAATTATTAATGTTCAGCGCAAATTAATCATTTCTAGGGAAGATCTATCCTGAATTAGGATATTTTTAATCGAAATATATTTTCAATTAAGTAAGAAAAATGGAAAATTTAGGGGATTTAAAGGACTACTGTTATGAGATAATGGATTGCGAATAATGCTGCGAATTGGAGCGAGATGGTTCCAACAAGTTTTATCAGTATGTGAATTGAAGGACCTGCGGTATCTTTCATAGGATCACCGATGGTATCGCCACAAACGGCGGCATTATAGGCCGCAATGGTTTCAGGACGGCTTTTATCTCGGGTTTTTTTGCGTAATTTCTTGCTATTATCAAAGGCAGCGCCACCCGTGTTGAGATAAAGCGCCATTAGAACTCCAGCGACAGTACAACCCATTAGAAATCCCCCGACACCCATCGCCCCTAACAGGGCTCCAATAAGAATAGGGGTTATTACAACAAGGGCTCCAGGGAGGACCATCTGTTTTAAGGAGGATTTCGTAGAAATGTCCACGCATTTTGCATAATCAGGGGTGACGCCTTCCTTCCCTTCTTTCAAACCGGGAATTTCGCGGAATTGACGCCTAATTTCTTTCATCATATCTCCTGCAGCGTTTCCAACGGCGCGCATTGCATACGCAGTAAAAACGAATACGAGAAGCGCACCTATAATGAGTCCAATGATTACATGCGGTATTTCGAGACCGAATGACAGATGCACAGCATATTTTTTAAAATATGCGTCATCAGCTAATCCTATATATGCTTCAAACAGCAGAATTGCGGCAAGTGCGGCTGATCCAATTGCGTAACCCTTCGTGTAGGCTTTCGTCGTGTTCCCACAAGCATCGAGTCTATCAGTTTCATCGCGAACTTTCTCTTCCAATTGCGCCATTTCCACTATTCCACCGGCGTTGTCAGCTATGGGCCCAAACCCATCTAGGCTCAGAACAATCCCGCAAATTGAGAGCATACCCATCGTTGCGAGTGCAGTCGCAAAAACCCCCCCATTAATAAGGGTAAATGGGTTACCATATATGTTTTCATATCCTGCTGCAGCTAATGAAGGGGCTGCCGCAGTCCCTAAATAGAAGGACGCTAGTAGTGCACCCGCTATAATTATAATAGGAAGGGCAGTACTTTCAAGACCGACGGACATTCCTGTTATTGCGCAGGTAGCGGGGCCAGTGTCGCATGCATCAGAAATGCTTTTAACGGGACGGTACCGCTCATCAGTGTAATAAAGAGTCACGATACCTATCAGTACAGCGGCAATAAGCCCTATAACTGCAGCACCATAGAAGAGCCATGCCGCAGGCAATTCGAACATTAATAGGCAAATCAATAAGAAGATACCACCAGCGACAATTGTTGTTACATATAAACTCTTCACTAGAATGTTCCAAGGCTCATCTGAATTTTTTCCACGAACAAAAAATTTTCCAACAAGGGTAGCAATAAGCCCACCGGCACGGGCAACAAGCGGAAAGAGTAATGCAAATACTTTATAACCAGGAGGCGCGACTGCAAATAATATAATAGCTAGAACCATCGTCGCGATTGTTTCACCAGTAATTGATTCGAATAAATCAGCGCCACGACCGGCTATATCTCCTACATTATCGCCTACATTATCTGCAATGACGCCAGGATTACGAGGATCATCTTCGGGAATTCCTGCTTCAACTTTACCTACAAGGTCTGCCCCTACATCCGCTGCTTTCGTGAAAATGCCGCCACCAAGTTGGGCAAAAAGAGCGGCTAAACTAGCTCCGAATGCAAGACCAATTATGCTTCTACCTAAATGAAGGAGATCGGTAATGAAAGGAGCTACCGCGAACATTATGATTATTACGGCGAGGAGACTTAGACCTACTACCGCTAAACCCATTACTAAACCTCCATTAAAGGCGACTTTTAAACCACCAACCATTCCTTCCTCTCGTACTTTTTGTGCAGTGCGAACATTTGCATTAGTAGCAGTGTACATGGCGATGTATCCGGAAAGAAGCGAGCATCCCATACCGGCTAAGAAAGCAATCGAAACGATCGAAAAAATACCTGCACTCGGACTCATTAGTAAATCAATCCCGATGGCTAATGCAACAGCAATGATTAAACCAATAATGATAATCGTTTTATATTGGCGTTTAAGATAAGCTTTAGCGCCTTCTCTGATATATTGTGCGATTTCCTTCATTTTGGGAGTGCCTTCAGATAGAGCCTTAATTTTTAAAGTTAAAAATAACGCGATAGCGATAGAGACAATTGCTACGACCAGTACTACGATAATAAACGGGAGAGTTGCAGGTGTTAATAATTCGTTTAATATCGCCATCTTTCCTCAACTCATTTTTAAGAAATAATAATCTGTTTTTTAAAATTTGAAATTCATTTTATATACGCTTTTTGCTCCAAATTTTGAATTTGCGTATATTACCATATTAAAAAATAATTTCTAAAATGAAAAGAGCGAAGGAACCATTTTTAAAAGATGGTTAAAGGAGAAATTTGAAAATGGTATCGAATTTAATATTAGAAAGATTTCAAAATTTACTTTATCTATTCCTTTGAGAATGGGTTTTTTTCGTCTATTAAATGTAGAATTGATGACAAAGAAAGAAACTTTTTATTCTCTTAATTTCTCCTTATTATCAAATGCAAGTGATACCAGCGATTGATCTTCAGAACGGAAAATGCGTGCGCCTTTTCAAGGGTCTAGAAGATAAGAGTACGGTTTATGCTGAAGATCCATTAGAAATGCTCTATTACTGGGAGAATCTCGGAGCGGAGATAATCCACGTCATTGATTTGGATGGGGCATTCGGTGAAAAAAGTAATTTACCAATAGTCAAACGTATGCTTGAGGTAGCCACCTCCCGATTGGAGGTTGGTGGGGGAATCAGAACTTTTGAAAGGGCAGCCGAGCTGTATTCATTGGGGGTTGAAAGAGTCATTATTGGGACTGCGGCTATACAGGATTTTTCGCTCGTATCGAAGTTATCAACGGAAATAGGCTCTCAACATTTGGTTATCGCTTTAGATTATCGGGCTGAAAAAGTTCTCACTAATGGTTGGACGAAAAGCACGGAATTAAACGTTTATGAAGTCGGTAAAATAATGGAACAGAAAGGTGCGGGTTGGATTCTTTTCTCCTCTGCCGAATCGGATGGGACCTTGGAAGGCCCGGACATTCCAAGCATTGATCGGATGGCAAAATCGGTCACGATTCCCGTCATTGCCGCTGGAGGAATTAGCTCTTTAGAAGATGTAAAGAGAGTGGCATCAACAAAAGTGGCAGCACTCGTTATGGGGAAAGCACTTTATGAAAAAAAGTTCTCCTACTCGGAAGCGTTACTTCTCGCAAAAAGACAAGAATAATGGATCTTATCCATAATAGAGTGAGAGCATTTCCTGGGTAATTAATCCGAAAATATGCGGGACGTTTTCCCCCGATTTAGATGAGGCCTCTATGTACCCATTCAGTCTCCATTCCCGAACCTTTCCCTCTGCAACTTCTCTAGTTATTCTGCGCTGTTCTAGCAAATCGGCTTTCAGTCCAACTAAAATCATCTTAACATTTGGAACTGCTTGGCGCACTAATGTTATCCACTCGGGAAGGTTATGGAACGTATAATCCTGCGTCAAGTCAAAACAAAGAATGCACCCATTTGCACCATTGCAATATCCAGGGAGGATGAATCGGAACCGCTCTTCGCCGCCAAAATCCCAGATCTGTAAAGTAACGAGTTCTTCGCCATACTTAGTAGCTGCTTTAACTTTAACAGCTGAGAAATCGACACCTATTGTCATTTTTGTGCCTTCTAAAAAGATGCCCTTAGTAAATCTGGTGCAAAGTGCTGTTTTGCCAACGCCACCTTCTCCAGCGAGAACCACTTTTAACACGTATGGCATTCCTGATTCACGTTCCAGCTCGTTCCAGTTCTATTTTCGTTCAATCGTTTTCCGTTTTAGTCTGGGATAAAACACGGAAATATGACTTTGATATAAGAATTTAAAGATTAATATTTTTTGCTTGTTTATAAAATTGTAATTCATTTACTCAAAATATTTCGAAATTGTTTTAAGAACTTCCAGTTCGATAAGCAAGTTAGGGTGTGTGAATATTGAGCATGAAATGGGACTTAACAAGCGCTGAACAATTCGTGAAACAATTAGATTTTTCGAAAGCGAATGGTTTAGTGGTGGTCATAACACAAGATTGGCAAACCAATGAGATTTTGATGTGTGGATTTGCAAATCGGGAAGCCATAGTTAAATCACTTATGACTGGCTATGCCTATTATTTTAGTCGGTCTCGAAAAGCGTTGTGGAAAAAGGGGGAAACATCAGGCCACGTACAAGAAATAAAAGAGGTTTTAATTGATTGCGATGGTGATGCCGTGCTTTTCAAAATCGAACAAAAGGTCGCTACCTGTCATAAAGGGTATCGAAGTTGTTTTCATCGAAAATTGAATGCTAATGGTGAACTTAAGGTCATTGGTGAAAGGATTTTTGATCCTGAAAAGGTATATTGATTGGAACTTTACGGTTATTTCTTGAAAAATAATAATTATTGAAAAAAAATTAATATTCGAAGTCAATGAAAGTAAGCTCCATATAGAATGTAGAGGTCGAGTTTTTTATATAGAGGTCAGAAAGACTTAAATACAACTATAATAATATCCATCATAGAGTTTGATCTCTACGGGAAGCTGTAGAGGTCTATAATAGATGAATAAAAAAATATGAGGTATGTAAAATGGGCGCTGAAGAAGAGAAAAAACAAACGATCTTTGATTTATTTTTAGCACCTTTCAAATCCATTCAAAATTTGATTCAAGGTGAAGAAGGTGAAGAAGGTGGCGCAACCAAAACACTTGGCGAGCGCCTCGATTCGATCCGAGAGACATTAGGATTGAAGGACTTGGACGAAAAAATCAAAGCCGTCATGAAAGAACTAGAAGTTAGTAAGAGAGTCGAGAAATTCAAGAATGTCATGGAAATCTTGGGCATCACTGAACAATGGGCCCGAATTAAGGAATTAATCGAAAGAGCTGACATTCCAGACAAGCGAAAGAAAGCAAGAGAAGTCATCGAGAAGCTAGGCGTTGATGAAGAACGCTTAACGAGCATTCAGGAAGATTTGGGTCTTCCAGAAACGAAAGATCGCGTTGAAGACATCATGGACGTCGCTGGTCTCGGTGATGACTACAGAGAACTTTTAGCTCTCTTTGAAATGAAAGAAGAAGAGGAATAAGGGTATTACTTCCTTATTTCTTTACAACTATTTTTTTTCAACTTATTTAACATGATTTTTGGGAGATGACATGTTTCTATTTCCAGATAAAGAATCAAGGATTTCTAGTTTAGTAGAATTGCTAATTTTACTCACGTTAAAAAAGGAAGGTAGACTACGGGGAGTTGACATCATCAATAGATTATCGGAGCAATTTCAAAATTGGAAACCGCAATCTGGAACAATTTATCCTGTCTTGGCAAGATTAAATGAGAAAAAAGGATATATATATCTTGAAGAGAAGTATTATCAAATAACTGAGGTTGGTGAAGAGGTATTGGAACAAGGGTTGAAATCCTTCATTGAAACCATTATTTTTATTGATAATGTATTTAATTTTAGTAGACCCCTAATGGATGAGTTAGATATCATTAAATCTGAAGAAATTTGGCTTCAAAATCACCTGCCGCATATTACAACGTTAATTGATGGATTCCCAATGGTTCGTGCTCAATTTTCTGGAGAAAAATCATCCGAAATTTACATGTTGCTAACGAGATTGCAAGAGGTCATACAGGATACATTGCAATCTATTGATAAGCAAATTACCGCTATTAAAGATGAAGAAAAAATTGTTCGTGTGAAAATAAAATAGGGAGATTTGAACGTGTCTTTTTTTGACTTCATTTCAGATGCAAAGAAAAAGGTTGAAGAATTATTAACAAAACGAATCGGAAATGCGAGAATTTTTTTGGACCGATTGCACAAAGAAAACGTGGAAAATTTGAAGAATGTTGTTAAATCGTTGGGTTTAGAATCGAAAATCAATATAGACCGTGTTTCAGAATTGACTGAATTAACTTCTTTGATAGAGGCGTTTGGATATAGGTTATCCGTCCCAAAATTCCGAGTTGATGAAGATAACATCCAAGTTGTATTAGATGTTCCAGGATTTTCGAAAGACGATATCGAGTTAGACGTGACACCAGAACGAATCATATTGTCAGGAAAGGCAGTAATTGAGGGGGAAGACAGAACCATTGACAATAAAATCATTCCATTGCCAAAAGTTATCGATCCAAATGAAACAGAGGCAAAATTAGAGAATGGGGTACTAATAATTACCTGTCCGATAGTAAAATAGCTTCTTTTTTATTAAGAGAAACAATTTTCATGAAAATCCTGAAAAAAAAGAGATTAAAGAAATAACTACGTTTTAATAGATATTTCTAAGTCATCCAAATCCAAAAAGAACCAGGCTAAAAATTCCTATGCCGATGGCAGATGTAATTATCCCTATAATTCCAAATTTTGAACCGCTCTTAGAAGTACCAATGATGGATAGAATTAAGCCGACAGATCCGCCACCATAAATGGTTGCATAAAAAATAATCATGAATAGTCCCCAAAAAGCCTGATACAATGGAATATTCGAAAAGACAAAATATAAGACTATATTCGAGGCAGCACTAATTCCGAGGATCATTCCAACTAATCCGAGTTTATCTCCTTGTTCCATCTTCATCTCCCATTTTTTATTGTATTTGAGATGTTGTAGTTACTATTATTTAATTGTACTTATAAAAGATAATCGTGAGATGGAATCGATGGCAGTCTCACAAAATACCTTTTGTACTTGGTATTGTTCCACTTGTTATTGATTCGAGAGCTAACGCTTGTTTCAGAGCACGCGCAAGTGCCTTAAAGCATGCTTCGACTTTATGATGCTCATCAGTACCATAAAGCACTTCAAGGTGGAGATTGACATTTGAGTTTTTTACGAGAGTATTGAGGAAATGGTCGAGTAAAGTCGTGGGAATATCCTCAATCTCTTTTTGAGTCAATCCCATATTGCTTACCAAGAATGCGCGACCTCCAAGATCGATGGCACACCTTGCAAGAACTTCATCCATTGGGATGTATGCATATCCATATCTTGTGATTCCACGCTTATCGCCAAGGGCTTGTTTTAGTGCTTGTCCGAGAAGGATTCCGACATCTTCTACTATGTGATGTTTCAAATCACCACTTGCATCAATTTTGATATCGATTTGGGAATGCCTTGCCAATAAATCAAGCATGTGAGATAAAAATTTGATATTGGTTTTAATCTCAGATTTTCCCGTTCCATCCAAGTTCAGTTCAACCGTAACTTCTGTTTCTGAAGTCTTCCTTTGTAAGGAAGCTTTTCGTGGAGGTATTTCACTTTGTTCAGGCATTTCATTTCTCTCCTAAAATCTTTTTCAGTGAACTAATAACAGATTCATTCATTTCACGCGTTCCGATGGTGATCCGAACACAATTCTGGAGTAATGGCTGGTCGCTCCGGTCTCGAATAATAATTCCCTTCTTAATTAATTGTTCGATCAAGGTTTTGGTGGTAAACTTTTCTGTTAAAATCCGGAGGAGGAAAAAATTTGTTACAGAAGGATACATTTTGATGTTATCTACTGTTTGATATGCTGCTTCAAGCCATTTCCGTTCATTTTTAATTTTCCGAATTGTTTCATCAATATAATCAATTGAATTAATGATTTCTGGAATGATTGCTTGTCCAACTATGTTTAAGCTGTACGGTTTTTGTACATTTTTAAGAAATGTTATTGTTTCTTCATTGCTGACCGCATATCCTACGCGCAGGCCCGCCAATCCCCAGGATTTACTGAAAGTTCGAGTGATAATGAGATTATCATATTTGGAGATCCAATTCAATAGATTGTACTCAGCAAAATCTACGTAGGCTTCGTCAATTACCACGATTCGATCGGTGTTCTCAATGATTTCCCTCAGCTTTTCGGAAGAGAACTGATTTCCAGTAGGATTATTTGGAGATGAAACGATGATTATTTTTGTTTTATCACTCATACTTGCGAGAATTTTTTCTGGATTGAGTTCAAAATTCTCATCTAAGAGGGTCACGACATATTTTGCGCCAATAATTTTTGTGAGGAATTCATACATGGAAAAGGTCGGTTCTGCAGTGATGAGTTCGCTTGTATTATCCAAAAAAGTATGCACAATTGCATCTAGAACATCGTCAGAGCCATTTCCTAATAGAATTTGCCCTGTTTTTATATTGAGATATTTAGCTAATGAGTCTCGTGCCTCCACATAAAGATTATCGGGATATCTCGTGACTATACAAGATTGAATTGCTTCATTTATTCGCTCTCGAAGCCAATCAAGCTCAATGAACACGTTTTCATTGGCATCTAGCTTTATAACTGTTTGTTCATCGATTTTATAACGGTCCAATAGATCCGGAACTGATGCCCCTGATGTGTATTTGATGTAATTCTTCAAGTTTTTGCTAATCAATTGCTCTAAATTCATTTCTCTAACCTCATCTGAATGGCTTGAATGTGAGCGTCAAGTCCTTCGACCTCGGCCAATATACGAATCCAAGGGGAAAGGGTTTGAAGACCTCCAAGTGAACATTTAGTAATGTCAATAACCTTCATAAAACTGAAAATAGAAAGACCTGAGTAGATTTTTGCGGTTCCACCCGTTGGTAACACGTGATTTGATCCAGCCGCATAATCTCCAACTGGAACCGGCGAGTATTTTCCCAAAAAGATAGCTCCCGCATTACTTATTTTTGAAAGTATGGATTCTCCATCCTTTATCTGTATTTCTAAATGTTCTGGAGCGATTTGGTTGCTAAGTTCAATAGCTTGTGCTATTTTATCAACTATTATAATATATCCATTCGCTTCTAATGCTTTTTTGATAATTGATTTGCGGGGTTGACTCAAAATTTGTTGATTTAAAGCGTCTTCGACTTGATTCGCTAAAGATTTTGAAGTGGTAATCAAAAAACAATACGCATTCTCGTCATGCTCCGCTTGAGATATGAGATCAATGGCAATATAATTGGGGTTACTTGTTTCGTCTGCAATAATAAGAACTTCAGAAGGGCCGGCTGGTAAATCAATTCCTAAAAAGGTGCTTACAATTATTTTTGCGGCATTAACGTATTTATTTCCAGGGCCAATAATCTTATTTACTGGAGCAATTGTCTCGGTTCCATAGGCCATTGCCCCAATTGCTTGTACCCCTCCAATCTTGTAAATGGCGTCTGCTCCAGCTTCTTGTGCAGTTAGAAGAATTAGTGGGTTCACTGATCCATCTTGACGAGGGGGAGTACATATGATTACTTCCTTTACGCCAGCAATTTTCGCGGGAACCACGGTCATTGCAACAGTGGAAGGGTAAAGAGCTTTTCCGCCTGGAATATAGACTCCCACTCTCTCAATTGGGCGCATCATTTGACCCACTGAAACACCTCTAACGGGTTCTACATACCATGTATCTCGCTTCTGGGCCTCATGAAAGGTGGATATATTCTTAATAACCTGTTTAATGGCGTTTATTATTTGATATTCTACTTGGGAATAGGCTTCTTCAATTTCTTGAGAGGTAACCTTCATTTGATCTTTAGAAATGCTGACATTATCAAATTTTTCTTCATATTTTATGATGGCGGTATCGCCATTTTGCCTGATAGCGTCTAGTATGGTTTGAACCTCAGTCTTGATCTCTTCAAATTGGGATTCACCCCGCGTTTTCACGCGCTGTAAGAATTTTTCTTTGAAAGTGGGCAGATCCATAGTTTTAATCATTCATTATCTCCCTTCAGGTCAATATTGTTGAATTCCTCAAGTTCAAAGGGTAAAATCTGTCTTACCTCATTAACAACAATGCCTTGAGCGTACTTTCGCAATTCAGGGACTAATTTGAGAAAAACATCCTTAGGAATAATTGTATTAAGCGCACTCCAACCATCCACTCCGGCGAGTGGTGAGATTGTTGGTCGCTTCAAGGCGGGAAGTTTGTCGAGTAATTGCGGTATATTATCATTTTTTATGTTCATAAATATGTGGAGTTTCTTTCTTGCTTCGACAACGCCTTTCAAGAGAACTATAACATCTTTGATTTTCTCTTTTTTCCAAGGGTCTTGCAATGAGTCTTGATTTGCCAGTAAAAAGGCATTAGAACTACTCATATCTTCAATAATTTTTAGATTATTCGCAATTAAAGTCGTTCCAGTTTCAGTGACATCAATTATGCCTTCCGCATCTTCGGGGGGTTTTGCTTCAGTCGCCCCGAAAGATAAGATAAGTTTAACGTTAGGATTATCACCCGATTTGAACCATGGCGTTATTGTTTCTGGAGTTTTATCATCGTAAAGCTTCTGATAGGCTTCATTTTTTTGTATGTACTTAGAGCTCGTGGAGAGATATTCTGTAAAAATCCGTAATGGATTATTTTGAGACCCAAATTCTTTTATTAAATCAGAGAGACTCTTAATTGCAATCCATTCTTCAGGAACCGCTAAAACCAAACGAACAAAGCCATATTCCAGGTCCAGCAAGTTGACGACTTCTGCAGAGGTTTCTAAGACCCAATCTTCCCCACTTATTCCAATGTCATGAGCGCCTTGTGAGAGCATAGTTGGGATTTCTTGGGGACGTAGAATTTTTAACTCAATTTCAGAATCATTAATACCCGGACGATACGATCGTTTATCTGCAGTTATTTTGTAACCTGCTTGACGCAATAATTTCATCGTCCCTTCTTGCAGGGACCCCTTAGGGATAGCAAATTTTAATTTTGGCATATTAGACCTCCTAATTTACAATTTATGAAGTTAAGGGCAAAAAGAAGATCATTTAGCATACAGACTGAGGTAGGCTCTTGCTTAGAATCAATAATTTTGATGAACGCGAGACCTCATCACATTCTACCTCAATCGGCGGAGGATCTTCTAGAACCACCCTATTTAAAGGTTTTTGATTTTTTCCGAATGTACAACATCAATAAATTCAATATGTTAAAAATTTACCTCTCAATCCGCAATATTCTTCAAGTTAATGGAACCATCAGCATTTATTCTCACCATTTTTGCCTGAATTCCGTGTATGTAGACATAATCTAATGCAGAGAAGATTGAAACCAATTTCTTATCGAAAAAATATTTGTAGCCGCTCTGAAACACCTCATGAGACCGGATTACGAAGTTGATATCATTGGTTTCAGCAAATTGCTCGAATTTATCCCTTCCAAAGTAAAACCCAATCCCCCGTCCGCTCGGCACGGCTCCTTTGATTTGCTCTTTCGGATCATTCCACAACATTTGAGCCGTTATGAAATCAAATTGTTCAAGGTGGGTCGCCCCGCGTTCGCGTAGCTCTATCTCTTTTAAGGTAATAGCCACTTTTTTCATTGAACAAGGAATGCCCCCATGAACTCCAAAAACGCGATTCCACGTTAAGACGGAGAGCGCTAAATGTGAAAATGTTTGTTGAAATTGTGTGAAAAGCTCCTCCCCCTCCTTGCCAAATTGCTGAGATAATAAAGATTGGAAACCATAATTGATGTTCATTTGTTCCTCTTCATGATTCCCTCGCAGTAAGATTACTCTCTCGGGATGATCTTTCTTGATGAGAAATAGGAATAAAACATTCTCTAATTGTTGCGCGCCTCTATCAACATAATCTCCTAAAAAAACAAGGGTTAAATCGTCTTCTTTGAGAAATTTTTGGATAACCTTTAATGAAGCATTAAAATCGCCATGTGTATCCCCTATGAAAAGACAGGGGCCTCTCTGGATTTTAATTATATTTGGTTCCTTTTCAAAAATTTCTTTCATCTCGTTTAGAAGGGCTTGTATTTCTGAAGCTTGCATTGGAATGTTGTCGACATACTTTGCTAATCGTGATTTCATTGCAATTTCACATTTTAATAGACTAATTGACAATGATTTTTATTATTGAAACGATTATATTAATTAAATGGAAACTATAATTCCGGATACTTGGGATATTTTCTACAAAAATCTCGTGAGGGAGTCGGATTATCGAGTAATTTTTGTAATTATTGATGGAATGCCAGACATACATATAAAAGAACTTGGAGGGACACCTTTAAGTGCAGCTCAAACTCCGAATTTGGACCGACTTGCGAAGGAAGGGGCAAGTGGTTTAATTTATCCAACCATTGAACCACATATTCCGGTGGGATCAGGGCCGGCACATTTGGCGTTATTTGGCTATGGATTAGATAGATATCCAGGTAGAGGGGCACTCGAAGCTTTAGGGGCTGGATTGACCGTACCCCAAGGATCCATCGTAATCCGCATTAATTTTGCAACGATCGATGAAAATGGAATAGTAATTGATAGAAGAGCAGGTAGGCTTCGTGACAATGAAGCTAAACCATTGATGGAGCGGTTAAATGGTTTAAAATGTGAGAAAGACTGGTGTTTAGATTACAAAATCCACCATACCAAAGGATATCGAGGAGCATTGATTATAAGTGGTGAGGATGCATCAGCGGCAATTAGTAATAGCGATCCCAGAGCGATTGGACAATCGATTCTAGAGGTTGTTCCCCTTTCAAATGAAAAAACTGCTCAAAATACTGCCAATTTCATAAATTGGTTCATTAAAGCTGCTCAAGAAGCACTGGCAAAAAACAATGATACAGGAGCTACTGGTATTGTAACACGTGGGGCAGGTGCAATTAAGTTTTACGAATCTTTTACGGATAGATATAAATTTAAAAGTCCCATTTTCATATCTTCCTATCCTTTATACAAAGGAATTGCGCGATTTTTAAGAATTCCTGTAGAAGAACCGAAAAAATCTGGTAAACAACTGACAATAAATGATAAATGTAAAACAGCAGCAAGTTTGATAAAAAAACACGATATGACAATTCTACACATTAAAGACCCAGATACAGCGGGTGAGGACGGCAATTCTCTCAGGAAAAAAGAGATTATCGAGGAAATAGATGCTTGCATTCCTTATATTACAGATAAAATGGAAGAAGATGATACACTAGTCATTACTTCCGACCATTCCACGCCAGCACCCATGCGCGAACATTCAGGTCACCCAATTCCCCTTCTAATGAAAGGGCCGTTTGTAAGAGTTGATAGAGTCGAAAAATTTTCTGAGTTAGATTGCATTCACGGTTCCTTGGGTACTTTCAGGGCAATAGAATTAATGAATCTAATTTTAATGTCCACAAAACGGCTTAAAATCTATGGACCATAGGGTTTTTACTCTATAGAAACTGTATATTCGAAAAACTCATCATATGGATTTTCTAGTTTCATCATTTCATCTACGGAAAATCTCTCAAAATATCGGCGAAAAGGCCGCATGGAGTTTCCATGAGCTGAAATTGCAACGCTAATCCGTTCTCTTTTCATTTTTTCAAGTAAATCTTTGATGAAATCTAATACCCGATCCTCGACCATTTTAATACTTTCACCACCAGGGGGTGGGACATCATAGGACCGATGCCAGATATCGAATTGTTCCTTTCCATGGGTATCTATGCACCATTTATGGCTATTTCCCTGTAAATCACCATAAGATCGCTCGATCATTCGATCATCTTCAAGAACCTCCACGTTTCGGTGATGTTTTAAAACTTCAATAAGAGTATCCTTTGAACGGCTTAATCTAGTTTGGTAAGCTACTTGGAAATCTTTATCACGTAACTTCTCGGCGATAATTTTCGCCTGTTCAATGCCAAGGGGTGTTAATCCTATATCTAGCCACCCAGTAAACTTTTTATCTCGATTGAATTCGGATTGCCCGTGCCGAAACAAGTATATTTTCAATTCATCGGCCAATTACTTCAATCCTCCATTATGATCTTCGTTGAGTTGATAATTTAAAATAACTTCAAATGAATTTTAAACTACCGATGATTATCCAATGTGAAGGATATTTTGGATGAATTTTAGATGTCAAGAGATTTCGAGGCTGCACGGATCGTTAATAGCATCCCAGAGGAATACCAAATTGTTGATGATGCAATATGCGAATGTGGAGGAAGATTTCTAGTGAAAATGCAATCTCTGATAGAGAATGAAAACAAAATGTTTGATATTTTACATTGTATTTGCAAGCAATGTAAGAAACAAGTGGAATTTATCTTTGATATTAACTCATTTTTCGGTAAGCCCCTGTAGAAAGCTATTTTTCGAACATAGATTTTTTCCAAAAGTTTATAAGAATTACAGCTATTTTTCATATGAAAATAGTTTCATATGAAATTTAATGTGAATTAAAGGTGATGTGAAATTGAAGTTGCAGCAAATTACTCGCGGAAAAAGTAAGTATTATCACGTGTACCTTCCAAAAAATATCGTGGAGCGCGTGCTCCGTTGGCATCAGGGAGATAATTTGGAATACAATGTAATAAATGAAAATTTAGTGCTTAAAAAATTAGTTCATCCAGTAAATGAATATCTTGAAGAGCTATCTTGTCCTATCTGCCTAAACCATTGCGTCGCCATCAAGATTATTAAAAATCCAAGACGGAGTGAATTTATAGTAGTTGCACGTTGCCCTATTGACCACATAATAATCAAAAAGTTTTTTCCAGAAAATGCCATTCGAGAATGGAAGTGGTACGTGCATGAAACGGTTGGTATCTGTGATGTATGTGGAGGAATTTTGCAAGAGCAGTTACGAAAACACGCCAGGTCGACGGCGCGCTCTTTCTACAAGATCAAGTATGTCTGTCAAAATTGTCATCGAGGTCGAGTAAAAGTAATTGCAGACCAGATATTAGCAGAGCCTGAGAATCTTCCTCGGGATTTACCGCCTCCTATCATCCAAAAGAACCCAAAAATAACGCGAAAATTACCTCCGAAACGTTGTCCTGTTTGTGAAGAAGAAGTTTTGCCAGAGTCAGTTTTTTGTGGGCAATGTGGTCAATTATTAATCAGTGGAGAATTCTAAATCTTTTCTTTTTTACCCATAATCCTTTTATCATAGTCTAGTTGATTTTCTTCTATGATTTGAAATAAGACATTCACATCCTATTTTTTATGATATTATATTAAATAGATAATTTGAAGTAGTTTTAATTGCGAAATTAAATTAATTGAAAGTTCATAGATGGAGTCGATTCTTTGATCAGGGAAGCAATGTATTCGGGAAGTTGGTATAAAGGGTCAGAATCCGCGTTGAAAGATTCTCTAAAGAAATTTTTTGAAAAGGATAAGCGAGGCCCACAAAAGAGCCCTGAGGTGAATTCAAATGGACCTCGAAACATCGTGGCAATCGTGAGTCCCCATGCTGGATACGTGTATTCAGGGGCGATTGCTGCGCATGCATACGCCGATCTGGCATCTGATGGAAAGCCTGATTTATTCATCGTAGTTGGCATCGATCATCGGGGATATGGGGCAGCTCCCGCCTCAATCCAAACTGAAGGTGGTTGGAAAACGCCTTTAGGCACTGCCAAAATTAATACCGAAACGGCAAAGAAGATTTTGGCAAATTCTGATCGAATTTCAGACTCAGCCAGAGCACATAGTATGGAACATTCACTTGAACTGCAAGTTCCTTTCCTACAATATGTATACGGGGACATTTCATTCATCCCCATAATGCTTTCGACCGGCTCGCTGGCTGCGTTTCAAGCCATAGGAAAAGCCATTGCCGATGCGACGAAAGAAACGAACGTTGTATTAATTGCATCAACTGATTTCACACATTTTGAACCTGCAGATTCAGCGAAATCGCAAGATCAAAAGGCAATTGATGCTATTCTGAAGTTAGATGAAGAATTACTGTATGATACAGTAAAAAAGAATGGAATTTCCATGTGTGGCTATGGTTCAACTTCAACAGTTATAAAAGCCGCACGTGAACTAGGAGCAAAAGAAGCAATCTTATTAAAATATGGGAATTCAGGCGAAGTTAGCGGCGATTATAACTCTGTTGTTGGATATGGATCTTTGAAAATAACGAAGTAACATTTTCTCTTCGTTGTTATAAAAAAACTAAATAAACCCCTACACATTTTTTAAATAAGATGATTTTCCTAAAATAGGTGAAGATTCTCTATGGTTTTGCGATTTCACTCAACGAATTATAATACGCCAAAGGTGGATTTTAAGACAGCATTATTAACAGGTCTAGCCCTAGATGAGGGGTTATATACTGCTGATGAATATCCCCAATTCCAAGAAAAAGAATTACTTGAATTGTCCGAGTTAAATTATCAGGAATTGGGTTACGCGATTTTATCAAAGCTGATTGGCGATCAGCTACCTGTTAATGTGTTAAAGAATATAACGAAGGATGCTTATAACTTTCCCGTTCCAATAGAACAAGTTTACAGAAATTGGTACGTTTTACGACTAGATAAAGGTCCTACGGCGTCTTTTAAAGATTTTGCTGCGAGAACAATGGCAAGATTAATGCAGTATTTCACAACGCAAGATAACCGCGAATTATTAATCCTCACCGCTACATCTGGGGATACTGGAGGTGCGGTTGCATCAGCCTTTTATGGGATGGATAACATAAAGGTTGTAGTTCTATTTCCGATAGATGAGGTATCGGATAGACAACGCAAGCAAATGACGACCCTTGGTAAAAACGTGACCGCGGTGGCGATCAAGGGTAAGTTCGACGATTGTCAGGCACTTGTAAAAAGAGCCTTCGCTGATCCCGATTTAAAGGAGTTAAACTTGTCATCTGCGAACTCCATCAACGTGGGAAGGTTGTTACCTCAAAGTATTTATTATTTTTGGGCATTTTTCCGAGTGAACGAGCAAAAAATTAAAGAAGGATCCTATGACCAGATCATTATTTCAATACCTTCTGGAAACTTTGGAAATTTAATGGGGGGTTTTATCGCAAAACATATGGGATTACCGGTCAAAAAATTCATCGCAGCCGTGAATGAAAATGATGCAGTGCCGGTTTTTTTGAGAACAGGCAAATATGAAAAAGTTATACCTTCTCGAAAATGTTTAAGTAATGCTATGAATGTAGGTCATCCATCAAATCTGGCCAGAATCGTTGATCTTTTCGGAGGAGTTATGGATCAAGATGGAAACATTCCTAGGATGCCACACTTAAATTGGCTGAGGCGAGATTTAGACAGTTTTAGCATAAGTGACGATGAAACAAAAGAAATAATTGCATATGTTTACGAGAAATACGATTATGTCCTTGAACCACACGGCGCAGTTGGTTGGGGTGGTCTGATGAAGTATTTAGATAAAAACAGAACAAAACTTCCCTGTATCACTTTTGAAACTGCCGATCCCGCAAAATTTCCTGATGAAATCCAAAAGATCTTAGGGATCAATCCAA
Organism: Candidatus Helarchaeota archaeon; assembly: GCA_013375455.1. The sequence continues at coordinate 29,358 of JABXJT010000026.1, forward strand.
CTATGCCTTCAACCTTAAAAGAAATGCAAGAAAAGGATGAGAGTTATGTACATTTAGAAGGAGATTTTGAATCCTTCAAGAAGTTTTTAAATGAGCAATTCTCCAAAGAAATAATAGCTCAATGAAAGAAATTTATTCCCAGCAGAAATGAACAGAATTTCGTTAGCTTGGAAAAATAATGAGGTAATTTATTGCCAGCAATAATGATAGTAATCGATGGGATCGCCGATAGACCGTTAAAACAATTGAGTGGGAAAACTATTTTAGAAGTTGCGACTATTCCTAATTTAAACAATGTTGCAAAAAATAGCATACTCGGTATTTTTGATCCCTTGAATGCCCCGGGGCGCCGAGCAGGTTCTGACACTGCCCATCTTTCCATTTTAGGATATGATCCCTATAAAATTTACACGGGGCGAGGGCCAATAGAAGTAGCGGGTACAGGAATTAAGTTAGAAGAGGGTGATGTATCGCTCCGTTGTAACTATTGTACGGTAGATGAGAATCTGATTCTCTTGAATCGGACGGCAGACTACATCCGTGAGGGAATTGATGAATTGGAGAAGGCATTAAATGAAAAAATTACTCTTTCAGATCCAGATATCCAATTTACATTCAGGAATGGGGCTGATTACCGGTGCGTGTTACATTTTCGTGGTCCGGGACTTTCTGCAAATGTTAGCGATACAGACCCTTGGAAAGAAGGAGCAGAAGTTTTGGAATCTCATTCATTAGATGGAAAATCCGAGTCAATTAAAACAAGCAAGTTGATAAACGAATTCGTTCTCAAATCTTATGAGGTTTTAAATGAACATCCAGTGAATCAAAAGCGAAGGAAGGACGGCAAGCCACCAGGTAACTTAATTATGCCTCGAGGGGCAGGAGAAACCCCAAACTTCGAAAATTTTTATGAGAAATGGCAATTAAAAGGAGCTGTTATTGCGGGGATTAGTCTTATTAAGGGAATTGGAGCGCTTGTAGGTATAGATATCGTAGATGTACCTGGCGCCACCGGCTATATCGATTCAGATTTTATGGCTAAAGGGCAAAAGGCAATAGAGATTTTACCGAATTATGATTTTATTTTAGTTCACCTTGAGGGAACTGATGAAGTGGCTCATGATAAAATGCTGAAAGAAGAAATTGAAACCCTAGAGCGAATTGATACGATGATTGGGTGGATCTATAATCATTTGCCCGAGGAAACGTTTCTCATAATCTTGTCTGATCATACTGTGAGTACCGAATTAGGGAAACACACCGCTGACCCACCACCAATAATGATCACTGGTCCTGGGATTTTCAAAGATGATGCGAATTTGTTCACGGAGCGGGAAGCCAGGAAGGGGATGCTCCACCGAATCCGGGGAAATGATATCATTCCCATTCTCTTAGATTATATGGATAAAGCTAAGAAATTCGGGGCGTAATCAAGGCCTACTTTTTAAAATAGAAGAGAAAATCACATTGCTATTAAATTGACAATGAAAAGAATGACAGTGACGACTACGCCTGCCAGAATGACCTTGATGCCCATTATTAATACATTTTCTTTTGAAACTCTTCCTAGAAACATTCCTAGGAGAAAAAGGATCCCGAGATTCATTCCAATTGAAATGTAAAATAGAACAACGAAATCACCACCAGCCAATCCGAAGAAGAAAGGAAGTATTCCAACAACTGCCGCTAGAGCCGGAGATATTCCGTCAACGACGGCTGAAAGGATGACTGCAAATCTAGTGGCCCTTGCTATCACGGAATCGGATAAATCAGTCATCATTGACCGTTCTAATTGCTGCAATTCGCGTTTTCTTTCTGCACGTTCCGCTAAATAGGCGCCCCAAATGCCTGAAATCCCCATTGCTAATGCGGTTGCCAAAACCGTAATCACAAGGATTCTGACATCGTCTGATGTAGATGCTCCCGCCAGAAAAAATCCGATGATGATACCAAGCGTGGTTAATGCACCATCGAACGCATTCATTACGAAATATCTTCTGGCAATTTCACCCACTTCTGTAAGCTCAGCATACTTTTTGAGTTTATCTCGAAATTTTTTGATTTTATGAATAATTCCATGGTTATTCTTTTTATTTTCACTCATATGGCGACTACGTCTCCATAAAAATCACTAAAAGATTTGACACAAATTCGTTACCTTGTATCATATTGGACTAAAATCCCTTATTAAGTAAAATTAAAGAAAGAGTTGAACTATTAAACTATCTGCTTTGGCTTCCTTGATCCGCTCCCAATCATTCTTCAGAAGGGGATAAATAAATTCATGCACCCGCTGCAAATAGGTAGTTCTATTCATACTCTTTTGCAAGATCGAGACAAAATTTTCCAAGATACTATTAAGATTTTCTTTAATTGAGGTTTCGTCGAGTTGTGCAAGCAGCATCATATCTGCCGTACCTTCCTCGAAAGCCATCTTCGAAATATCTAATTCTTCGCCGGCTGCCAAATTCAGTTGAGCAAATTCGGGAAATTTTGCCAAGGCTTGCAAGAGATTTTGATATACATCTATCAAATCCATCATGTAGGCGGATTTGGCCACTTTTTTTGCCATTTCCCATTGTTGGACTAGCATATCAAGCGTTTCTTCAAAAGCTCTAAACGTGGTTACATTTCCATCCCAATTTAGCTTATCAAATCCTTCTTCTTCAGGAATACTAAAAACTTCACTAAAAGAAGCCTTAATGACATTTAGCTGTTCGTGCAGCATCGTTGCACTATCTGCTTTATCCGCAGCCCCGATATATAATAAACCCCTATCATCTGCATATACAAATCTATTGCCATACATGTCTATATTATCTACGCCTTTGTCCTCCAATTCGGCTTGAGCGAATCCATAGAGTGCGCTGAGGAAGCCAGAGATTAAGGACTCGTCTATCGTAAACTCATAAGATTTCGAAAAAATAGCACGACCCGATTTTTTCTCGATAATATATATCGTGTGTAACATGCGCACTCCTTTTGAAGGAACCTATACATTAAATTGATTTGTAATCCTTTATTAAACTTTGCACTTTCTATTTTCCTGAAAAATTGTAAATATCCGCTAATTTACAGAGAAGAAATCTGCTCTTACCGAGTTTCGTACAAATTATCGACTTTTTTGACTCGTTTATTTTTCTTTAATCGTTCCAAATGTTTTAATAATGTAACTTGTTCCCAGGCATATACCCAAGGATCTGTAATATATTTAGGTCCGCCGTAAATCATCCCTAATTTAGTGAGAGCCTCAATTGTCATGGATCCCGATTCCAGAGCTGATAATATTTTCGTATCGCGCTTATCAATTTTCTTCAAATATTTTTCTAACTGCGTTTCAAAATCAGCGTGGGAGAAGGTGCCCATTTCATGGCCTGTAGCATAATATTTAAGTTCGAGGTCAGCAACTTTTCGAGAGGATGCAGTGAATTCATCAATGTCTGAGTCAGTACCACCGTACCAGGGGCCGAATGGAGTTAAATCGATATCGCCAGTACAAATCAATTCCTCACCTGGGAATAAAACGCAACAAAAGCCACTAGAATGTCCAGGAGTATGTATGAATTTGAATTCGGTATCGCCGCATTGCCAAGTTTCATCGTAAGCATATGTTCCATCTAATCTGCAGGTGGATAAATACCATGCATGATTGCGTGAGGGAGAAAATGGGGTTTTTTTAGCATTTATTTGTCGTGTATAGTGCAACCAATCATCAATGGCTCTTTGGCCGTGCACCTGATAAATTCCCACGCGTTTCAGAATATTGGATGGGTCAATAAAGCATTCAGCCTCTATTTTATTGAGGAAAATTTTCGACCGGTAAAATAAGTAGTTGTAATGGATGTGATCGTAGTGATAATGGGTATTAAAGAGGTAGTTTATTCTATTTTTTCGTATTATATCTAAAAGAATTTCGCGACCTGAACCTGGATCAATTACGGCTTTTATTTTATCATCAATAAAAACAGCACGACAATAAGGAAATTTTGAATCAAATTTTCCACTGATAATTTTAATATTACCAAATTGTTCCATTAGGTAAAAAGCCTCAAATAAATATATGATGAAACCAAGATAACCATTAATTTTATTTTTACTGAAGACTTTGGTTATTGATTCCCCCTGTAATTTATATTAAATCAGAATTAATTTTCCTTTGAGGTATCTTTCGGTCCTTCTTGATTATCTGTTTCATGCTATTCCTTCAAAGGAGCAAACTTATAATTTTCTTGACACCCTCCACTTCATTACTCCTCTTTCAATAGTACAAAAATGGCATTTAACAGAGATCATTTTAAATTTGAAGTCATCGGTCTAATGTAATCTTCCCGTCTGGTTCTTGATAGAACCCTACAACATTCCCCGACTCAATTTTCAATACATCCCTTACTTCTTTCGGTAATGTGATTTGATTAGCAGTACTTGTTTTTTTATCTATACTAGACAATGCCCTCCAAAACATCCCAATAATCGTCCAAACTCGCGCAACCGCGTATGAACGCAATGTCTGAACTGATTTTTGGGTGTTTCGAGGACCAGACAAGTCATAACATCTCAACAGGTGGTTGGTAAGTTCTTAAAACTCCTCAATGACAGCGAAGGCAGTAGACCCGTTACCGATGAGCGAAATAATTCCAGTTTAAACTCGATGATCACCTCAATAAGTTAATTCTATATAACTTTCTTTTTCACGGTCATATATAAACTCCTGGACTTTAATTGATTATGGGTAATTAGACCATTTAACTAAAGAGGAATAGAGGGAAGATATTGGTACGGTGGAGTATTAGAATTACCATTTAGGAATTTCTTTCTAATTTCATTATTCCTTCCTTTAAATTGGATTTTAACCTTAAAGATGTATCATCAAAAAATCTTAGTGACGAATCTTCTACACTGGATGATTATTAACTCCGTTCCGTTCGAGCCGTTAATAATTTAACCTTTTTTTCTCAGCTTTTTTGATCTAGTATATTAAATTCGCTATCATCAAGGTAGGTTCTTCCTCTCATTAAATCACAAAATATTGAAATTAATGCGTTCTATAACCGATAACGCAATTCCTCATCTATGTTGCCAATTTAAATTAAAAAATTAATCTTCTTAAAAAAGCATTATTTATTAAATCCCTCAATTTTTTTTCTGAAAGAGAACTTCAGTTATCGGTTTTGTAAGCTCAATTTTTGAGTACCTGTTCCTTAATTCATCTTGCCATACCCTAACTGCTATTTGCTGGTTTTCTAATGCGATCTTATTAGCAAATTTAATACGGGACTGTATAGGGGTAAATACCTTAATTTCTAGCGGAATGGTTCTTAAGGGGAAATTTACATCAATCTCCTGCAATTTATCAACAAATATACGCACTTTTTGTTCAATAGAATCAGCTGAAGGTGTAGTCAGAGTTACATATGCATAAATATCAATTCCAAAATTGACAAATCTCTTCATCAGCTCGAATTGTTTATAAAAGAGAGATGGATCTGCTGTCGTGTTAAAAGAAAAGGATTCTTGGTCAAACCCTTTAAAACAACCCACTTTTCCATAATTTCTGAAAGATTGTATCGTTCCTAGTTGATTATTATTCAGAAACCGCCAGAAAAAATCGGTACTTAGGTTATCATCGGACCAGAGATAGGTCTTGTGTTCTAAACCTCTTAGGCGAAGAGCGGACATCATCCATGGAATCCATTCTGGAACCAAGTCTGGTTGTCCTCCACTTAGCACAATGACTCTTGGATGATTAGGTTCTTGTAAATATAAATTAATAAGTTCAAAGGCTGAAAACCATCTTGAGTGATTGGGGGCCGCGGACCGAAGATCATCGGGCACAAAACAATACCAACACCGCCAGTTACATATTGCTATTTGAAACAATTGGGTTCGGATCATAGGAGTAACTGGCAGACCTAATGCTTTATATGCAGGTTCGATTGGGAGTGGGTTTTGCGGCCAACCCTCAGAGGTGAATAATTTGAAATGCCGGATTCGCCCATAACCATTACAATTTGCTGGCTCTGTTAAGTCAGATTCTTGCTCTGTACCGTGAAAATTACTTATAAGGATTTTTTCCTGACTTAAATCAACAGCTTTTCGTCTTAAATCCTCTGAACAATGTTCCATATTGATAGATTTGACCAATAAGATTAACCTCTCTATTAAATGATTTTTAGGGTGTAATCTTTCGATTACCCTCTGCTTGAGGCGATTGCATTCTATTTTCGAAATAAACCATAATTAATCCTACGAGGTATTTTATTTGTTCTTCGGTTAGGAGTTCATTCCGGTTAATTCCGTGCCATTCTTCGATACATTTTTTACAACAACTCGCAGTTGCATGTTGTGCAAAATAAATTAAGTTACCTTCGAGAGGAGTTTGCCTCCCATCCCAAGGATTATCATTAAATTTTTTGTTGACATATTTTCTAATTCGGTTCTCCACTTTCTTTTCTATTTCGGATAATTCCTTCTCTAACAGAGGTTCTAGCAACTTTTTATCGATCCTTCTTGCCCAATACCTTCGCCTAAACAATTCTTTCCTGAGAGCTTCGATTGTATATTTTACATCGTTCAAATCTCTCTCGTCGAGTCTTTCCCAATCAATAATTTTAACTCCACAGCTTGTGCAAGCTTCACTTCTATATGACATCTCATTGGTTCGTTTCCTACCACGAAAGTTTCTAAGAAACGAGTGTAATCCTTCCTCGCACTTAGAACTCGTGCAGGTAAGTTTTCCTAAGGGTTTTGTCCGTTGCCAATCAGGTAGATTTTCTTCATCACCCATTTACTTATTCACCTTCGTAAATTAATGCTTTACGTAATAGTTCGAGGTCAGGAGCTGAGAGTGCACCAAGGTCGGCATATTCCAAAAAAATATTTTTGATAATAATTCGTGAATCAATACGTGATTTTTCCTGCAAGCTTTCTGCTATGCCCCATATACTATTATCCCCTTCTAAATATAAGCGGAATGCAATATAATTGGCAAGAACATCAGTGCGCACGCCTTCTTTCCTTGCGATAGAATATATTGCCCTTTTCATTCGTCTGGCATCATTATAAGATTCTTGCATACACTTTTCAGCAAGAATTTGGGGATTTTTACCAAGTAATGCTGCCGCTGCAAATTGGCTTGCTGTTATATCTTCTGAATTACCTGAAATATATCCAGATTCAGGTGTTAAGTGGACTATGTGTCCCCTCTTTTGTGTTGCATGCCAGAATTCATGAAGTAGATCGAACATCCAACGTGCTTCGGATAACGTCTTTTGCTTCAGTATGATAATATTTCTATTTTGTATTTGGAAGCATACTGCGTGAAAAGCTCCTGGATCGCTAAGAGCAATTATTGGAACTCCTAACTCCCATATATACCGAACTACATTTTCAATTTTCAGCGCACCATACTGCGACTGTATTGTATGGTAAATCTCATATGGATCTGTCGGTAATGATTTTGGTGCTAAATGTTCTGTCGCTTGAGCTACAAGCAGAGCGATGTAATGAGAATATACGGTATATGCATTAACCTGTAATTCATTTCTCCGTTTGGGCAATTTAAAGCGTATTTCTGGAATAAGGGCTGTATTTAGTTGTAGAGGCGTATCACTTAATATTTCTTCAGGAGTCCAATGAAATATTTTTCCGATGAGAGCAGAAGCTTGAAGTACCAGAAGATCTGGGGCAATACGTTTGTCTTGATCTTCGAAACGGGACGCCAATAAAGGAGGCAATAGACGTTTAACAATAAATTTCTGATCCAGACCGACATCTTTCATCTTTTTAAAAAAATCTGATAAAGAAACACTTTCTCTTGGTAAATGAACATTTTTTAGGGTAACGATATTAAGGATCTTGATTATTTCTTTTATACGTGTTAAATTAGTAGTTGAGTATTCGATGGCTTCCCATCTTTGAATCTGTTGTTCTTTCACACCAATAAGACCAGCAAGATCCTTTTGAGTTAGTCCTAGCGCAATTCTTGCTTTTATTAGAGCGCGGGGTAACTCTTCAATAGAACGTAATTCTAATAAAGGAGGGCTCTTACTTCGTTGAAGTTGCTCGTATTCCTCTAGTTCTTTCTGCATTTCTTCAAGTTGACTCTCTATTGCGTCTTTTTCAGCTTGAAATAGAATGGGATCAAGATCGTCTTCTTTGGTTTTAAGTTGGTTTAGTTGTGTTATGAATTTTTTTACTTGAGTTTTAGTGATACGATATTGTAGTTCATTTTTAATCATAATAATTCCTCCAAATTTATGCCTATAATTCCTTTTCTATTCCCCGATTCTCTGTCTATCTGAAAAAATTCGAGCCATGTAATTCCATCAGGAGCATTCATTTGAATATTCGGGAATAATTCGCCAAGATATTTTGTCTTCTGGAGTGCGCGTCTATCTCTAAAATCAAGCAAAATAGGATCAATTTGTCTAAGAAGGTTTATATCTACTCCATCTATATCCCAACAGGCATCAAAATCATTAGGAATTTCTTTCGCAGTTACAAAACTTCCATTAATGTAGACACGACGACAACCTGCTTGTTTTAAAGACTGAAGGGCTGTTCTCAAACCTACAAGGAGCCTTTTTCTGTGCACAGTTGTACCAAATTTGTCATATAGTTCATTCCAAGTTGCCCAATGTATTCCAGGTGGAAGTAGACCATTGTCATCGAAATCGGGGATCATCACAACATTTATGTTGTGTTGATTATATTAATTTTTCCTTTTTATTTGAATTTTGTTAAGAATATTTAGAATAGAAAACTAGTTATTTGAACCGTTGATTTTTTAATTTTCTTCCATTTTTGTATGTAACTAGAATATATATGCCTAATTTTCTTTATAAATGAAACTTTTATTGTAAAAACAACCGTAAAAACTTTTGATGTTCATTTTTTGCTTGAATATCTGTAAGACTTGCAACATAATTTATAGCTCCAATAAAATCTTCAATAGGTATTAGTATATTATCTCTTTTTTGTTCAAAAGTAATGCCAATTATTTTGTCATAGTTGAATTTTATTAATCTCTTGGGAATACATATTTTATTATCGCCAACTCTTTGTATATAATACTTTATATAATCTGAATTTTTAAGTTTTCGATATGTCCCTCTAAATCGTTCATTCACAAACTTGGGTGATATGGTGTATAAAAGTAGTAACTCTGTTATTATTTTTGTTGCATACAAATTTTGTGCTATTACAGAAGGATCCTTGTGAAGAATCCCCGCCTGCAGTTTTTCCCATAATTCATGAATATCTGGTTTCAGATCTTCCGAATATGTTACTAAATAATCTCTATTCTCGCGTATTTTTTCAATACTATTAATATTTGCTAAGTTTTTATCTGTAGCATTAATTACATCTTCCATGATAACCTTAAGGATTGCTCGTCGCTGGGAAATAAATCTTTCATAGAGAGACTCACCAGGACTTGGTATAATATCAATTGGAGGACGTTCAAAAAACTTACATTCTACTAGATCATTTAATTTTATTAATTTCATCCGAATTCCATCTTCAAGATCTGAAATTAAATATGAAATTTTATCTGCAATTCTAACTGCTTGTCCTTCGAGATGACAGGATTTATCATCTCTCAAATCTTGATACTTCGTATTTCTTGAAAGATTAGATTGCGCATAACGGTCCTCATAATTACGATTGTAAGTATGTTTAAAAATACATTCAACAGTCTCAAATGTAAGATTTAAACCTGGAATACCCCCGACTCCAGGAGATTGATATACATCTTCAAGCCAACGAACAACATCCACCCCATGCTCATAGTGATTGAAACCACCTAAATTAGAGTCTATCTCATTTATTATTTTATCTAAGGTGTATTCTCCTGCATGACCAAATGGAGTATGCCCGATATCATGCCCAAGTGCTCCCGCTTCAGTTAAATCTTGATCTAATCCAAATGTGGCCGCGATAGTTAAAGCAAGTTGCATCACTTCTATACTATGAGGGAGGCGTCTGCGTAGGTGATCATCAATTTCGACCGGGAAAAGCTGAGTTTTATTAGACAATCTTTTAAATGAATGAGACCAAAGAATTCGGTCTCTATCTCTTTGAAAATCCAAACGAAAGCCATCCGGTTGAAAATCATATTCACGTCTTGTAGGAACTGATGCCAGACATGATAAGGAATCTTTTCTAATTTGTTCACGTTGCTCAAGCGTTCTTTTTAATACTGGAATATCATCGCCTTTCCATATTTCTAAATATTTATTAAATAATTTAACGATCTGATTTCCATCTAGGTCGCTTCTCTGGTCATTTAATAATTTAATGGTTTCCGGGATTGTTTTACCTTTAGCCCATGATTCTAGGATTAACTCCCCTATCTTCTCATCTTTTAATCTAACTGCTTTTTTATTGGAACCCCATATAGCAATTTGTTCTAATGGAAGTCGCCTTGAACTCAAAGATCTATCGTAGCCTTCGACTAGCTCAATCATATTTACTAATGAAGGATCTGTATTATTTACAGCTAAAAAAAATCTTTTTTTCGAAGGATTTTGATAAAAGATTTTCATTTCATTTTTTTTCTGCGGCTCTAATGTAAGATAAGAATTTTTATGAACTCTAAGAGTGAGTAAATCACCACTTCGCCACCATCTGCCAGAGAATTCTTGAATTGAGTTTAATGTGAAAACCTCAAAATCAGGTACACGATAGCGAACAAAGTTAGTATCTAAAGAGACAATTTCGAAATGTTTTTCTAATAACTGATGAATTAATTCGGTTCGCTCAGTAATCAAACCGGGACGTGTTAATTTTGACGGAAGTACACATAAAATATAACCTTCTTCCTGTAGAAGTTGTCTTGCTCGCTCAAGAAAAAAGAAAAAAATAGGTGTATACCAAGGAGGATCTATTAACACTACCTTATGAATACCCTTTATAGCAGTGTTTAATTCATCGTATACATCATATATTTGTATAGTTGCACAATCAGGTAAATCCATCAATGATTCAATTACATTTCTATCTGCATCTAGAATCGTGGTTTTTTGTTTAAAACAGTGGGCGTAATGATAACCTACTGTAGGTGTTCCTAAAAAAGCAGTTGGACGGCTCTCAGCCAGGATCCATACAAGGTCTGCTAAAGAGACGACCGTATCCAATGTAAACCACCATTGACACATTATAGGATTTGACACAGGAAGTTTTAGAGGGAGATTTGCACTAAGATGACGAGCTATTAATCGACTTTTAAGACTGTCATCCATATCTAAGGGAGGTATTTCCGTTTTACTACTCTTTTCTTTATTCCAAAGCTCCTCAACAAGAGCTGGATCTGCACCTCCAATTTTCCCTAATACTTCAGGATATGTATTATAACCCATTGCTTTATATTGTTTTATGGCAGAGATGACTTCTTTTCTGTGTATTCTTTCATCTGAGTCCTTTTTTTTTAAATAGGAAATCACTACTTCTATTTGTCGATCTAAGGATTCTTCTCCATTAATATGTAAATCAGCTCTTTGACATAGAGTTAAATCTTTTACTTCCCTTTCTGTTGAATGGGATTCATATCTTCCCAGATTCTTAGCATCCATTGGGGAACGCTCAGATAATCTTTTCTTTCTCTCATCGAATGATAACTCTACAAATACAAGTAAAGTATTTGAGGGATAAGTGATCCTTTTCAGGGTGTTCCATATTTCTTTATGACGAATCCCATCAATAACAAGATTTCCATTGTTTCTATATTGCCCCCATGATAGAAAATCCCTGCAGAATCCTTCATACCCATTCTCATCTATTAATTTTTCACCAAGCTCCTGCAATGTATCTCGCGAATCATCTAATTTTCGTTCTGTTGCAACGCTTCTTACAAAATCTCCAAAGCTTAACCTCTTCCAACCTAATTTTTCAGCAACGCCTGAAGATAACTTTGATTTCCCACTACCGATACCTCCTGCAAATCCTAATATTACCGGTTTCAAAAATCATCAATCCTTAATTTACTAGTTTTCCACATTAAATTCAGCCCTTACAAATAAAATTTGAATTTCTTAGATTCATCATAAGGATTCTTTCTAATAACGCGAAGTCCCTACCTAAACTCAAAGAAGTCATTTACTGGTTATGAATATTAAAATTTTTTATTTAAGTAAGGAATTTTATAATTATTTTTTAATTTTATGTCATACTGATACATTTCTTTTTAAAGTTTTTTATTGAAGTCCAATTAAAATTAACAAACGAATCAGTTTTGTTCCTCATAAAAAATCCACTGGCAAGGGATTAATTCAAACCCAGAAAGATTATAAATTGTTTATTAGTTCAACAGTAAAAGATAACGCGACTTTGCGTAAATTAATCCAAGAAAGATTAAGCTCTAAAAATTATATTCAGCCTATTTTAAGTGAAGATCCTAAAACCTTTCCAAAAACGATTGATAATGTAAATACCTTTGAAGCTAGCGTAAAAGCTGTAGAATCCGCCGATATCTTTCTCCTAATAATAGGGAAGAGGTATGGGGAAATTGATCCAGCATCCAATCTTAGTGTAACAGAAGCGGAGTTTTGTGTAACAGAAGCACAGTTTTTAGAATGGATAGAAGTCCAAATCGAAAATACAATCAATTTGAACTATAATCAATTAGAAACCAAACCTAATTTTTCAGCAACGCCTGAAGATAACTTTGATTCCCCACTACCGATACCTCCTGCAAATCCTAATATTACCGGTTTCAAAAATCATCAATCCTTAATTTACTAGTTTTCTCCCTTGAATTTAACACAACCCAACCTCTTCTATCTCGTTTTTTATAAATTGTTGGTTCAATTCGAATAATATGGCCTAATTTCATCAAAGTAGCATAAGACGCATTCTCACGTGCAGACCAAAAGCTTGGATCTTGTACGCATAAATATTGGGAGAATTCTTTTTTGATATTTAACCATGTTTTGGGATCAAGACGATAAAACCACACATCAGTAATCATACAAAGTCCAACAATAGGTCCTCCAGATCGCTTCAATAAAACTATATCGCCTCGATGTACTTTTTTATAAGGAGCTATTCGATTTACTGAAAAACGTGATTCTACAGTTTTTTTACCTTCCAATATATATTTCAAGTAAGGTTCAACGAATATGGCTAAGTGAATCAGAAAATTGGTCCCTTTTTTTTCCATTTTACGCTTAATAAGTTTCCAGTGGCTTTGATTCATTGCTGCTTCACAAAAAATACGGTCTATATCGAATTCCGGTAATTCTTTATCAGATTCAAGTTGATGCATACCTTTCAAACTCCATACTAATCAGAAACTCAGAAAGTAGAATAGATCTTCCTAAAGGAAGCATGCTAATATTAGTCAATTTATTATACCTCTCTATGATCAAATTAGGTTTGATGATATAATTATAAAAAATCATTTTGCGGGCTCGTAATTTCCCTATATGTAAACTGTAAATGACTGGTGAATTATTATTTTTATTGAATTGGGGATTGTAATCTATTGGAAACCCCATTTCCTTAACTTTTCTAACCATTTCGTCCAACTTGCGAATATCTGCCCCAAATTTGGATTTTTTTGATAATTCGTGAATAATATAAAGGAAAACCAAAGTTCCAAAATATTCGTCTACACCCTTCTCCCCTTTTTTTCCTGTGGAAGTAAATAATTTCATCTTAATTCACTATGAACTTCTTGATTTCTCAAAATTTGTTATTCTAAATATATTATTTAAATTATGCTGTTTTAAATACCATTCTTGAATTAAACTAAATAAAAAATATTATTTAAAATAATATTATTTAAATAGTATTTTTTTATTAATATCTAAAGATGCCTCTTAAACCCCCCAACGTTTGTAAAATCATTGATTTTATCAATATGTTGTCCAATGGGGTGGGATTGCTAATACTAGAAGTAATTAGGGAAACTTCTCCAGCCTCAACGCGAGAAATTGAAGACATTCTTAGGCTGTTACAATATAAGGAGATTCTAAAAAAGGCTCCTAGGTATAAGACAGTTAATGACTCAATTCACAAATTGGATAACTATAATCTTATAGAACTAGATAAAAATGAAAGTGGAACTAGAAAAAATTTAAGATATAGACTTACAGATAAAGGAATTAAGTTTTTAGAAACTTTACACGAAATTTTTAATGAAATTTCTGGATATAAATGCATAGATAATCCACAGTGCATCCTTAATAAAATACATAAAGAGTGATGTTGTTAAGTTTCTCTCTTTTTTCGTTTAAATACGTTGAATTTACAAAAATTATCAGAACTTTAATATCTTTTGTAAAAATTTTTCTCAGAAATTTACAACCATCAAAAGAATACGACTATTTAAAGTTAATAAAACATTCAGAAATCTAAAACTCGGGATTGTAATAATCGAACATCTTCCTTTGCCCCCCCTGCTGTGAGTAAATAGTTTAAATCAACAATTACTTTTTGTTCCATTAAATCATTAAAATTGATATTTGATTTTTTTACATCTAAAACTTTTTGGTGAAGAAACCAGTGAATATAGGAATGAATATCTTGTATATTCATTACAAAATCACTCTGAATTATACGAGCAATATTTGAAGTCCTATAGGCTATTCTTCTCCAAGGAGGAAAATATCTAATTTTTTCAAAGAAAACAAAATCTGGTTTTTTAGGCATGCCCGTTACAGCAGCCGGTCCTTGAGAATCCCATATTATTGGATTGCCGCCATCTACTTTAATTTCGATCTTAATTGGTTTTTTTTCGTATTTATGTAAAATGTTTTCTAATGTCCCCAGATTCAAATTATTAGTGTTTAATATTAGTTTATAGTCCTCTTTAGTATCTTTAATTGTAGCTAAATTCTTGAGAAGCATTAGTGCTTGTAAAATTGTTGATTTTCCTGTCCCATTTTTTCCCCAAATGCCAATTATTGGTTTTAAATTACCCTGAATTAAAGATTTTATGCCTTTAAAGTGCTGAATATTGATGGAAGTGATTGGCATCTTCTTCAGATTCCTTTGAATTATAGAGGTTGAATTTATATTTTAAAAACGACCTTTTTATAGATTTTTGTCGTGAAACCAGGCTTTCACGAATCAATTAATTAAAAAATTGTTTTAGATGAGATGCTATCGTATTTGCCAATTTTGGAGGGACACTATTTCCGATCTGTTTAAGAACTGCACTTTTGGTTCCTTTAAATATGAATTTATCAGTGTATGATTGTAATCTTGCTAATTCCCTGGGTGTCACGCATCTATGTTTGCTATAATGGATGAATACACTTCCGTGATTTTCTTTAACAGTAGGTGAAGGTTTATCAGGTTCAAGTCTAAAAAAGCCTTCTCGATATTTTGTTAAACTTTTCCCTGGTACTACTTTTTTAAGTCTCTCAACAAATGAGGGTTTATGTCTTGTAAAAACGTGATTAGGCACTTCATTCTCTTTTTTATTTTCAAGATCTTTTAATACTGTCCGACAGGGAATTATTTTAGATGAGCCTTTAGGAAATACAGCAGAATCTGGCGGATTCTTAAAACCAATAAAAAAAACTCTTTCTCTATGCTGCGCAATTTCGAAATTCACTGCATTTAATACCTCACAGAAAATATGGTAACCCATTTTTTTAAATTGTTTTACAATTTTATCGCTTATTGGTTCTTCATAAATTTTCATCTTTTTTAAATTAATTTTATAGTCATTACTCACGCGATTCCATTCTTCTGATTCATCTTCGGTTAAGTATCGTTGTGCTTTATAGCGTTTTAATTGTTTATACCTAAAAATTTCATTTATAGTATTATGTACTTCATTTAATTCGCCAGAACTTATATCTGAGCGAATTGTTTTCGATGATAGAATGCCTTTTACATTTTCCATAACAAAAACACTGGGTTTTATTTCTTTCACGATTTTAATGTATTCTTTAACAAGATAAAATCTCTCATCTAAACAATTTCTATACCCTGATGTGCTGAAAGCTTGGCATGGTGGACCTCCAATCACCAAATTTACTCCTTCCTTCTTCGCAGCTCGAATTATTTTTTCTTTTACCTTGGAGTCAGTTACATCTCCCCTAATCATAGTAGTATCTGGATGATTATGTTGATAACTTTCTATTGCAGGTTCCCAAACTTCATTTGCAACCGCAACATAAATTCCAGCGTTCTCAAAGCCTTTAGAGAGGCCCCCGCAGCCTGCAAATAAGTCAAGGGCTATAATTTTTTGATTCAAATTATCACCCTTCTTTTTGTTATTATTTATATTTTATTATATATAAGCCTCATGGTTGATATTTCAAAAGTGCATAGAATAATCTTCATTGAGTGGAGTTGGCTGTTTGCATGAAGGGCATATCAGAAAAGCATTTGGCTGTGTATATTTGCAGTCCAGGCATTGAAATTGCCCATCTTCGGTAGTATTTTCGTAGGGAAAAAAGGGTGATAACCTTGAGGGTTTTTTGCATTTTGGACATATATCAAATGCTATATCTTCTGCGTTTCCGCATATTTCACAAATAAATTTTTCCTCTTCATTTATCATCTTAATTCAGCGCATACCTAATTCTCTAAGTAAATTCTTAATTATCGAAATGCGCATTCGTTTTTCTGTATGAGTTGTAAAAATGGCGAAAAGATACATATCCCACCAATCTAATTCATCATCAATTTCCCATCCAGCACGTCTTCGGGATAGCACGTTCGTAAAAAACCTATCCAATAGTTCTTCTACTTCTCCCGTAGCATTTGATAGGATGATTTCTTTTAGATCTTCGAGAGATTCGGTTTCATACCATTTTTCTCCCCTTTCTTTCTTTAGTTTTGGAATAATTTCTTTTATTGCCCTTCTTGCAGCGTCTAACATTTGATTGAATAAATCAGGATATCTTTCTCTGAATTCTTCATACTTACTCATCTATATTTCCTTCCCAATTCTTTCAATTTTTCATTATTTTTTTGTATCAGTGATGCATAATGTTTTTGTCGGAAGTATTATTAAAATATTGTCGTGAAATTAGCCTTTCACGACGTCCCTCCTCATTTTTTTACTCAGTTTTGAGTTGCTTCCAAGTTTAGTGGTAATTAAAGTTCTAAAAACTGAGATTTCAAAAAATCCAGTTATTTCGAGTCCCTTTTTTTAATGGCAGTTTTGGCAGAATTAGGAAGTTTATCATAGAATTCATCGATCTTTTTAGGTTCTGTTATCAGGTTTTCTACCAACATATTTAACCAATTAAATAAAGAAATCGCAGTGTCTTTATCATCTTTTATATCTATTACTCCTGGATGAACCGCATTATTTCCTATTACTCGTAGGAGATCGAGGGCTTTCTGATATTTTGGTCGCCCTAATACTTTATCCTTTCTGCGAGCTGATTTTGTCATTAGGTTTCCCCTAAACTGATGATAATTAGTTTATTTTATGTTTTTATTTTATGATTTTATATTGTTTATAGGAATTAAAATGTTTGAGATTATTCTTGTTGGTATATTCACAATTGTAGGGTCTGTAATTGGTTACTTAGTCAGCTATTTCTTTGAGAAACGAAGAGATGACAGAGTATATAATAGGGAAGTTGAGAGAGATAAAAGGAGATATGAGGAAGCGACAGAACAACGAAGAATAGACCTGCTTAGATCCCATTTACCAGACTTTTTCGCTCCTTTAGTGAACCGATTAAGCAAGATCAGATTTAAATTAAGGAGTCTGAGGGATTATGATCCAGATGCTACTGTAATAGTCAAACCCGCAGAAATAGTAAAACTACCGGCGTTAGTAAAGGATTTAAATGATTTTCTTAAGGAAAATGAAGTCGAGAATATTTTATATCTTCCTATTGACTTGCCAATTATTATAAAACATTTAGATGAGAAATTTAAGAAAAATCTGTATGATAAAGTAAATGAAGGAGAAGAAATTTCAGTGAGAAAAAATATAATGCCTTTACAGTATGATGTTATAAAACTAATATTGGATATTCAAAAGATTTTAGGTATGGAATTTCCTGATAACATGGGTCTTTTTAGCGATTTAGACGAATTTAAGAAAACACTCTCTGATTCGTAGTTAGAAGATGATGCTTTTACTTCCACTTCCGCTTTAATTATATCCGCCTCCCTCAATAAAATATAGTCTGGGAATTCAGCTCTGCTTGAAAGTATTTTAAAGCCTAATTCCTTACTTAAACGAAAAAATACGAACGGCTATTGAACAAAACATTACGATTGAGGCATTAGATAGGATAGATGCTCCCGATTTGATGAACCTGTTAAGGGGTGAAATAGGAGTCCTTTCACCAAGAATTAAAGAGCGCGTATCAAAATTACTAATTGCGGATCACGAGAAGAATGAAATTATGGAAGAATTATGGAGATTGCCGCCTGATCTCCAAAATAAGATCTTAACCCAGTTTGAAGAAAGGATTTCTAGTAGGAAATAGCAAATAATAAAAGGATTGTGAGAATGATGGGTGAAGAGCGGAACCAAAGAAGGAATTTCTTGATTTTAACTCAATTCGTGGCCTACGGCACTTTCTTGGCGAGCCACTTTTTAACGTGGGGGATTTGGGCAACCACTCACGCGATCCCTACATCGTATTATTACTATTCTGGAATAGAATTAGTTTCAGGTCAAATCTCATTACTCCTTGTGAATAGCCTATTTATAATGGGTATCATCCTAATAATATTGTTCTTTTTTAAATTACAGGAGAATAAAAATAAGTTTTTCGCGATTTCCTTTGATACTATTATAATTAGTTATACGAGTGCATTTCTCATTTCAGTATTTGGTTTCTTTTTCTTCGATAATTATGCGAAGTTAGGCATAAATTTGGAACGATTACTTCTCGGATTTTATTTATGGGTTGTGTCTTCTAGTGTGATGGTTGTGCTTCTATTTCATGTGAAGCGAATCATATCTGATGATGGAGAGGGGACTTAAGAGAAAGTTGGAGACTAGAAAGAATGAAATATATAGAGAGGAGGATCTAAAATATTTAGAGTGTGAAGGGCAGGAAACATGAATTTTGATCTCAAAAGAGCGTTCATTTATTTGAGTCTAACTTTTCTCATCGAGGGTATATTAGCCGTGATGTTTTATGTATTTGTTTATTCTTACAATATAGGAGCGATCGGAGGTCTTGTTTTGGTAATTTGTGCCCTACTCCTTTTACTTTTAGTACTTGTAGGCGTGTTGCCGCGGGACAAAAAATCCTACTCCCCCAATTTTTATCTAATCAGTGGGATTTTCTATTTCATTCTCTCAATATTTTTTGTAATTATGGCTCTCGACTCCCCAAAATTTTTGTTTCTCATGATCTGGATCCTAACCTTGGCTGCATTCGATGCCTACTTTTTCATGGGGTTGAAGATACTAAAAAAGGGGAATGGCGAAGGGGTTAGATGAAAAAAGTAAGCAGCAAGCATCCCATGATTATGATTCAATTAGCAAATATAGGGGGCATGGTTAGATGGAACTAACGAGTCGGGAGAGATCCGCATTAATTGCGAGCTGTGTCGTCATTACTATTTGTACCATTCTAATTTGTACATTTGATCTCATTTTTTCATTGATTTTTCCATCAATGGGTGTAGAATCGTGGGGGTATTTGAAATATTTATGGATTTTTCCAATCATCATTGCGGCATTAAATATTATCTGGATTGTGAAGCCCATTAACCTCAATCCCCAAATCATAGAAAGTTCGGAAATTCAGAAGGGGGAATTATATGAAGAATTAAGGGTTGTGAATATTGTACCCAAGGGGGAAATCTTAAAGGTCATCGAAAAGGTGGCTTACTCGGATCCTGTCTATGCGCAGAAACGGTGGAGATCATGGCCGTGGAAAGCGAAAGGAAAAATTCTATTAACGAGTAAAGAATTAATTTTTCTCAGCGTGAAAAAAAAGAAGATATACTTCTCGGTTCCAATTGATCTGATAGAGTCCATTCAACCCTATGTTTCTAGAAGGGGTTCCCGAACATTTAAAGTCTGTGAAATCATTTATAATAATCCGCATGATGATGAAAAGAGTTCAGGGTTATTCATGGGTACGAAAAGCTTTCGTCGATTTGATTTTACTAGCGGGATTGAAATGGAAAGCATGCAGTTGATGGAAACGTTGAAAAAGTGGCATGAAACCTGGGTGGAGGATTAGGATTGAATATACTTGGGCAACCTAGGGGTAAAACGGAAAATTGAGAAAATCATTTCTATCATTAATTTTAAATATTTTTTGAACGCATCTCATTATTGAAATAAGTAAATATAAGAAATATTAACGCAAAATGATTAAATCGGAGGTTGTTATTATTACCGTTTGGATATGTAAGAAATGCAATAAGGAGTACGAGAATCCGAGATGTAGGCTACCAAAGTGCCCAAATTGTGGTGCTCCTAAAGCACAGCATGAAAAGAAAAAATAAGATTAATTGAATATTAAAGGTTTAAGATAAAGCCAAGAAAGATTGAGGATTTTAATTAAATTTACGATCAGAAATTTTTTACAAAAAATAAAAACACATAACAAATTCTAACGAATTAATTATCTTACTCCCCCGCGATGATGACGTCATTGAAGAGGTTATAGATAAGTAAGAATATCAGGTTTATTTGGTCGCAGCACGCTCCAATTTTTTCCGAATCGCCTGCCGGATGAATTCTGGAATCGAAGTAAACCCTTCCTCCTTGTGATTGTTGCTTCAGAAAATCAACCCAGAGGATAGCGCGAGGAAGCTCAAGTTGTCTGCTAAACTCAGAAGGAGAGGAAAAAGGAGATTTTAAACAATCCAAGTTCAAGTTTCCTTTTTTCGAAATCGACTCCTCAATCTAGATAATCCAGATTTAATTTTTTCCCCCAATGCTCTGAACTTCACCTTTGAATGACTTCCAAGCTGGCTGAAAAACTTCTTAAAATTTTTAAAGTTAAATCTGTAGAACCTGCTATTCGGGTTTTTTCTTCGATCATAAAAAGCATAACCCATCACGCTTCCAATCCCAGCGAGGATGCAGATCAAGATTATCAGGAGGGTACGTGAAGGTGGCTTGGATATGATTACCGATACTGCATCTGAAGCATTACTCCTGAGCCCGTTAATATCCACTGCAACAACGACGTAGTAATATGTTCCAGGGGGGAGGTCTGAATCACTCCAACTGGTCGAGGTGGTGTTCGCAATCGGATTGAGGAGGGATACGTTTTGAATGGGAGCTGGAGCGCGAAAAATGGAGTAGAAACTGAGATCTGGATCATTCGGTGCAGACCAATTGAGGATTATACGCCCCTCCAATTGCTGATAGGTAAGATTTGTTGGGGGATTTGGATTAACGGTATCGAGCAGCGTGGTATTTACTAAATTAGACGGAGCGCTCTTATGCCCAGTGTTATCGGTGGCGGTCACGACGTAGAAATATTGTCCATCCAAAAGCACCTTCGTGTCGTTGTAGCTATTTTGGGTGACAGTCCCAGGGATTGAGACCAGATGGGAAGAATTAATCGGAAAGTCTACAGACGTTCCTCGATAAACATTATAGTAGGCAATATCGATATCGGGTGGACTGCTCCATAAGAGCTGAACAGTCCCATTTGTAACAAGGGGGGGGAGTGCCGCAACAGTGGGGGGTTCAGGATCGTAGGTCCAATATAAAAAATACGTGCCGTTATCACTTCCATCCACATCGGGTTCGACCAGTAATATATAATCTCCAGCGACTGGAATGTGACGCTTGCTCTTCTCTTCCGTGGGTCCCTCTTCCAACCACAACGCATTGGCATCGCTTGTCAGTTTAGTGCTTACATTGAAAAATCGCATATTGAAATGTTCCCCTGTTGTAGCTGGCCTCACATAGAAATGACAATCATCCCCTGATGTCAATGATACTTTATACCCGTCAACGAAATCGTCATCCGTGGTTATGACCCCAGAAATATTGACTCCCTCTCCCAATGTGGTCACGTTCTCCACAATGGCTTCCACCAGGTATTCCACCGTGGCAGGTGTCCAAGGGCCTCCATTCAGAGAGTACATGCTATGCCCACTGTGATCCTTATCAAATCCCACTTGGATGTACGGATCATCTGAGGCACAGCCCATATCTATGTAGAAGAAAGAATTCGTCATGAGGAAGGTATCGCCTTGACAATAGAATGCGTGGGTCCAGTTCTCTCCCGTGGTATTCGGCAAAACATCATTGTAATAGATATACTCGCCCGATTCAAATTTATAGGAAACGTTACAATCGGCCTTGGGGTTCAAGAGGTTTTGCGTTCGATACGTCAAGCGCATGCCCGTAACGAGCCGTAAAGTCGTGGAATCAAACCGAACCGAAATATCCTGCTGATCCGTCATGTTATAATACCAGACGCTCACAAAGCCGTCAATTTCGTAATCGCTTGCGAAGTTATTCAGCGTGGTAGATGTGGTCGCGTGAATTGGATACAAAACTACAAGATTACATCCTAAAATGCAAGAAACCAGAAGCAAAGTAAAGAAATTTTTTCGAAGAGTCATCATTAATTCATAAATCGCTTATCTAATATAGAAATTTATCCTCTGAAAAAGAGGGTAATTAGTGGGTTGGCATCTCCGTGATTGGCGAGTCGGATTGCCCACCCGTCCCGCTGGAGTCCAGTTCCCCTTCATTACTCTTCTCTTCCGTTCCTTGGTGGGTGTGCATGTCACCGCCGCCAAAGTCACCTTCATGGGCATAGTGGATATACAATGGTTCTAACTCAGCGATGAAGCCATCAATGGTTAGGATGAGCGCATCCGCCTCGTCTGCTGGAATCCTACCCTCCGCCTTGAAGTCGATGATCTGGCATTTCGCGCATTCCAATGCATATATGCTCAGGATGACGTGAAGTTCGGCGATGTCCCCGCACCCCACCGCCATCCACAGCAAGGCGGAGTCGAGGCTCTCGCTCGCCGCCCATAATTTTAGGTCAATCCTAAGTGCTGTCAACAGGCAATATTCAGTAAAGATCTGATCCGCGAGCTGCTCAATCTCCGCCTCAATTTGCGCCACTTTCATCGCTTCTTCGGTCCCAACCGTCGCCCCCATCGTCAAGGTGATGTGATCGCGAATCGAATGGAGATATGTCGAGATGAAGGTGCCATCCTCTTCCGAAATTAATCCAATCCAGTCCAGAATGATGGTGATGACGTCAGAGAGTTCAATATTGGCCTTCGCTAACTTATCAAGGACCACCGACTTGGGAATCGCCTCGTCTAGATATGCCTCTAACGCCTCATTCAGTAAGCATTCAGCGGCATCCAATCGGTTAATGATAATCCAATCGAACAGGAAGTAGACCCGGTCATCGACCTCAGTCCGTAAATCTGCAATTTCATGTAAAATATACAGCAACATACTCTTCGGAGTGGAAATAATGGTTAAGTTAGCAAAATTAAAAGAGAATAACCACATGGATGTTAGGCTATGAGATAATAAGATAAAAGTATAATTGGTATCTTCCATTCCTTTCCAATCATGTGGAACTTCTATAGTGATATCGATTGTTCCACTTTCGCAGGGATTCAAATAAATATAACTTTGACTAAGAGATACCCACTCTAGAGGTAATTCGGAAGGTATTGCTTCATATGTCTGACCAAAATCAATAGGAAAAATAGAAATCTCATAAATGTCAGGAGCATTTCCTATATTATGGATTTCAAAAGAAAATGTGGCACTCATACCAGCTTCGGTTGTTATGGATGATGGATCGATTGAAGTTTCCATATCATAAAAGTCGAGGACTCTTAGGACACTAGAGGTCTGATAATATACAGAAGGAATAGTTTGACTGATAACTTTTAGAATGAGTGGATAATCTCGAGGGACCGTCGTACATAGTCTTGGTGGAAAAATCGTGATAGCTAGAGGTGAAATTTCGCCTGGGTTCAAAGTGACTGTATCATAAGAAAGAGAGTACCAATCAGCATTCAAATTAAGTAATTCTACATTGTAGCTATCCGGGGTATTACCCAAGTTTCTGATAGAAAGATAATAAAAGACATGTTCTCCAGGTTCTACCTCTTGTATGGAGGGAAAAGGCGTCACTTCTACTTCATAGAAAGGTAAAACTTCAATATTGGCAGATTTTGAGGTGGAAATTGAGGTATCTCGGTGTAAATTCGCTTTAACTTGGAATTCATAATTCTTTGGGGTTGTAGAATAGTGCCTTGTAGGTATAATTGTAAGTGTAATAAATTCCGATCCTCCACTAGGAACTGTAACTGCACTGTCAGAAAGATAAATCCATTCTGCTGGAATTCCTAGAATTTCAATATCAATTTGTTCTTCATAAATTCCCAAATTTATTACTTCAATTGAGTATGTAGCCGGATAGCCTGGTTCAATTGATTGTGAAAGAGGAGTTATTACTACATCGACACCTTTTTCGATTTTGACGTGCAAATTAAAATCTAATGATTGAGAAGCTAGGAGAATATTCAGTGGTATTGTTTCTATTTCAAATAGATAAGTTCCTGGAACGGTCGTGTCATCAGCGGATACTAATATTTTTACCAGACCAGTTTGTCCGTTGAAAATTCTCACGCTAGTGGAAGAGATTTGATGGGATCCATAACCAGAAACAGAATCGATAGACCAAGTAACTCCATGAGGTAAATTTAATACATTTATGTCAAAATCTAATTCAATATCCCCAGTATTGTGGATATAAAGATTGTAAATTGTGTCTCCGGGTTTAAGGATTGTATTTTCATAAGTATTAGAATCGATATAGTATGAAATTATACTGTCTTCTAAAAATTCTTCTTTTAAGTAATGAAACAAACTTTCTTCCCCATATACATAATCTTGTTGTGAGAACATTTGGGGAAATTGATTGTAAAGGATATCAGTTATGGTTGGATTGGATTCAACATAGCGCCTAAATGCCCTTGTTGTTATTGCAACAAGATCTATAAAGAGGAATGGAGGTATAATCCAAATTCTTTTTGGTAAAAGTGGTGGCCAAATGCTAGAAAAGGTTTCATATGAAGCTCTACCAAAATTTTGCCGGAATTTATTCATAACATAATTTGCAAATAGTAATGTAATATCTTCAGCTGCTTGTTCATATGTTACTATGTGGTTAATTTTCCAATCCTTATATGCCGTTTCTATTTGTCCTGCGGTTGGTTCTAATGTAGCGGCTTCCCATATCCAATTTTCAACTGCACTGGGGGAAAATATCATTGCTTCACAGATCCAAAATGCCAGCATTATTAGTGTGCCTACTATCAACTGTAACACATTTGGTAAATCCAATGCCCAAGTAAGTAAAGCAGTACAAAGCGCTGCGACTGCCATACTGAAAAGGAATTGCCAAGCTTCCATTGCAATAATTGCGCATACATATTCACAATATGTTCTCATAAAGATGACTTTTCGCGAAACAAAATCTTTTAATTCAGATGCGTCCATAGTACCATTAAGATAATCTATAATTTCGCTATTATAGCCTCTCTCCATACCTGAAATAGATGTATCATATGCTAGAATCGTTTCAAAATCAGATTTTACGGCTCTTCCTGCTTGTATTAAATCCAAAATATAATGATGAATGATATTAATTCTAAACTGTTCCCATTTTTTGAGGGAACTATTTTGGATTGAATCAACTATTTCCCAAATTGATAAATTATAATAATTGTCACCGTCTGAATATTCAATATACGCTGGAAAATAGTGATGATCGTCGAAATAAACATATTCATCTGAGACATTAACCTCTACTTGATAATTTTCTAGATATTGTTCAGCAGAAGAAATCATATTGGGAGTATTTGCATAAAAGTACCCTTGCATAAAAGTTTTCATATCATTCCAACCTACTCCTGTAAATTGGGTAAAATTCTCCTGAATGAGATCATTAAAATCATAATATTCATTTTGGAATGATGGATCAATTAGTACCATTCCATCAAAGTCTAATCCTGCTATCCGTTGAACTAAATCTATGAGCGAATTTTTATAATCTAAGATATAAGGAGAAACAAAAATTTCACTATTTTCTCCAATCGCACTTATTTGTGCCCAGTTAGGTTTTTGAATCAAAGTGAGTTTATCTTTTAATACCTCTATGGCTGCATATACCTTTAATTTATTTCGCTTTGCATAAGCGATCATTTCAGAAATAACGGGCCAATCAACATAATTTTTACCATCTTCATCTTTCATTAATAGTATTACAGCAGAAATGTTTTCAATATTACAAAGATATTCGAGATCTCGTTGATAAGTGGGTTGATCTAGGCGGATTAGCCCCACATTCAATCTTTCTGAAATATTTTCGCAAGAATATTTAAGATTATTAGGGGAGTTTTCATCGATATTTTCGAATATATTTTGTTTTCTCGGAGAAAAAACCAAAGGAATCGAAATTAAAAGTATTACAAGTATAACTTTAATTTTTTTATTTCCCTTTAACAATATATCACCCCTTACTTTCTTATAAGAGGGAATTGCAAAACTAAAATTTAACTTTTTTTGTCGAAAAATTGCCCTGAATTTTCATTTTGGTTAGAAAGCAAAATTTAGGAGTTTCCCTTGCTCGTGGACTCACAATTGCAAATGTTCAATATTTTCTTTTCTCTGATTTAGTTATTACCTCCAAGAAAGCTCTTTAAGGATAGTTGATATATTTTCTGAGTATTTTTAATCAGATATTGGAGGGTCAATGTTATCAATTGCAGGCTTATTATGCCAAAATAGACGAATTTATGGTTATTTTGGAGGCCGCGTACGTTAGAACGACGGATGTAGGTCCCGTCTTTTAACCGCCCATTGAAGCGTTCTACAGCAGTTCGTTCATTATATTTTCTGTGGTAGGCGGGAATGTCTGCCAGAAGAGGATTAAAGAAGCGCCAATTCACGTTTGGCAAGTCTTCAAGGCGTTTAGCCTTAGATTTTTTAGGATTATACTTGATCACCGGCAACTTTTTAAGATCGTCCAGGATGATTTGCTGAATCTCTTTGGTATCAAAGATTCCATCCGCCAAAAGGTGGGTATATTTGAGGTGAGAGTGGCTTAACAACTCGGATAACAGCTCTTTCATTTGAAGAATTTGGTGTCTGTTTCCCGGGCTCGTTAAAGGCGGGATTCGTATCATTTCCGATTTTGTGCCAACTGTAAACAGCTCCCAATAGCCATAAAAATGACGTTTATCGGATTTATGGCCGATCCCCGCCTCGGAATCCGTTCGCTTAAAAGAATTCGAGTACGTAAGAATTTCAGTGGCGTCAATGGCCAGATCATCCTTCTCGAATGTTCCCAACGCAGCTAATTCCTCATCCAACTTAAAGAAAATCTTATCAAGCAGTTTGATGGGTAAAATCCTTTTGAAGCGACTGATTGTATCATGTGATGGAATTTTGCCCCTCTTGAATCCGCAAAAGCGGTGATATTCCTCAATTTCA
>JABXJT010000160.1 GCA_013375455.1 Candidatus Helarchaeota archaeon
TTCTTGGGCATGAGGTATCGGGCAAGGTTGTTGAATGCGGAAAAAAAGTTACAACCTTCCAACCAGGCGACCGGGTAGCTCTGGCGCACCACGCCGGTTGTCGCGTGTGCAAGCTATGCCAAGAAGGTCATGATTCGCTTTGTGATCAATATCTCAAAACGAATTTGGACCCAGGTGGATTTTCTACTCACGTACGCGTGCCTCGGGAAAATGTAGAAAATACCACTCTTAGACTCGCAGATTCGATTTCATTCGATGAAGGGGCTTTCATGGAACCCTTGTCCTGTTGCTTGCGCGGGTTAAATCGAGTTGCAATGCACCCTGGAGATTCTGTCTTGGTCATTGGATCCGGCCCAATTGGTCTGATTTTCGTGCAGCTCCTCAAAGCCTATAATAGTGGCGACATTTTCTCAACCGATTTGGTGGAATACCGCCTCCAGAAAGCCAAAGAAAACGGCGCCTCATACGCGATCAATCCAAAAAAAGAAGCCCTCAAAGAATTTATTATGGCTAAAACGGACAACCACGGCGTTCATTGCATTATTAACACCGTTGGAATTTCATCCGTTTATCAACAAGGACTTGAGTTGATATCCAAGGGTGGTCACTACCTTTTCTTTGCAGAAACCTACGACCAGGGTAAAATTTATTTCAATCCAAACTTAATCTATTCCAAAGAGCTTGATTTTGTTGGATCTTACTCTTCTTCGCCTGATTACTACCAGATTGGATTGGATCTAATTGAAAACAAGCAAATAGATATGAAGAAATTGATCACGCACCATTTTAAACTCGAGGAGATCAATAAGGCGATAAATCTAGCCCACGAAGCAAAGGAATCGCTTAAATTAATTATTAATCCTTAAAGTAGAGTAGAAGTTGTGGCCTTTATTCCTTTGGGGCTCCACATTTGGCACAGAATTTCGTTTCAGGTTCCAAATTCGCGCCACACTTAGTACAGAACGATTTTACTTCTTTGTCCGAACCTGAAGATGCACCCGCTGCCGCAGCTCCTACTACTGCACCTGCCACGACTGCGCGTCTTCGTGCACGTCGAATTCTCCTTCTTATTCTTCTTCTTCGAATCAAACCCATATAATCATCTCACTAAACTTTTAGATTGTTTAAAAAATGATGGTTTAAGAAGCTAGTGTATCCAAAGAGAGATTATTATTCAAAGACTTTTTCAATGATTTCTCCTACATTTTCAAAAATGGTTATGTCCCCGTGCCAATCTTCCAATTCAGCCCCAAAGGTTCGTTCAAAATTGTTAATGAGCTTGACCACGGCATTTACCAAATACTTGGTACTTTTTCCAGCGAGAAATAGAGCTGCACGAATGTGATCGCCTATATTCATTTCGATCTCGACCAAATAGATTAAATTAGATTGTATGAATTATAATAATATTCAAAGCAGAAGTTGATCAGATGGCAGCGGATGCGAGTGAATACTTTGTTTTTGATGCCAATTTCTTCATTACGATTCAATTGATAGATACGCCAAAATTTTTTGAGAAGTTTAAGCGAGCGAAAGGAGATCTGGGGTGGGATTTTTTTATATCGGAACAGGTGTTCAAGGAAATCAAATCGGTGTACTTTTCACAAAAGAGATCGGACGCGTTTCGAGAGATTATCGAGGTAAGGCCAGTTCAGCGAGCGAAAATTAGAAAATTAAAAGAAAAATATCGCGGTTCGCGTTTAATACCTCAAGATCCAGATTTATCCCTAGCCGTCCTCTCGGATAAATTAAAAAATGCTTATAAGCAGGGGTATGTCATTTCAGACGATTTTAAACTAAGTGAATTCATGGAAAAAACACAAAAAAGTCCAATTAAAGTGCTGTCGTGCGGAGCTTTCTTGCTCAAAGTGGCAAATAATCTAGTCAATCACGCGTTAAAACGCTTTTTTCTCAATCTACGGAAGCAAGTGCAAAAGGCAGAGATTGAGTACGTGCTTGAACGGAAAGATATTTATCCTCCGCATCAGAAATTATCGTGGCTGATTGAGCGCGCGATCAGCGTTTCGGAGGAGAAGGTGGATTTTCAAGAGGAAATTCAGGAGTGTTTTGATGAGGATGATGCTGAGGAGCGGATTAAAAAAGAAATTTGGTTAGCACAACGTGTGTACATCGGGGATAGGCTGAGCGCGAAACAAAAAGCGGAAATTAAATATATCTATCCCTTATTGGAGAAAATTGCTGAATTAAGAAGAGAAATGAAGACTGCCCAGCGATTTATCGTTAAAAACAAAGCGATTCAGGCAATGGACTTATTAAAAGAGGTGGAACGCGTTCTAACGAATCTATATTTCGCTGAAAAAGCAAAGTTCATCACGCATCACACCCCTGAATTACTGATAGCTGATGAACTCGCCAAAGCGAACTTTCTCCATGCGCTCAGCAGCGTTCAAATCGGAGGAATTCCCGAAGCAAAACGTTTCTTCGATAACACCGTATTTTTCGGCCTCATCGCTCGTCGCAAAAAAAGTTTAATTTTAATGGCAATGCTGCTATCCGCTTTAATATTCGTTTTCAGCAATCGCTGGAAGGAAGCGCTCGAACAGTACGAGCTCGTCGCGCAAGTTTCGAAAGATTTCGGCGATGCTCAAATTCGGCTCAAAAGCCTACTGGGCATTTCCATCGTCCAATTTCTTACCGGGAAGTTCTATGAGGCATTAAAAAACCTCGAACCGATTCAAGACTTATTAGAGAAAAACCCTCGGAAATCACCCCTGATACTCGAGGAGTTTGGTGATATCTTTTACGCTTTGGGAATGACCGATTATGCACTCGCGATTTATCGGGAAGCTCTTGAGTATAAATTAGAATTGGGGGAAAAGGAACTCCCCGAAGGGTTAATTGAAAAAGTACGGAAATGCTTTCTCATTCAAGGTATTCGAGAGCCGAAAGTTTCCAAAGAATTTTCTGAATTCATGGATTCCATCCACGTATTGGATGGGAAATTCTTTGATCAGTATGATGAAACGATGGCAAAAATCTTTGAAATTAACAAGCTTCTTTATGAACCCTTTCCAATTTTTACAAAAAGCGAAAAAAAATTGCAGGATCTTGATATAGATGGGATTTTTGAGTGGCTGGATATCATTGATGTTGAAACAACGGAACATAATGAGACAATGCTCATCGTCTATTCTCCGAAATTAGGGTTGTTGGGAGTTCAGATCTCCGAGTCTTCTTTGGTAATCCCGATTCCTGAGAATTATAGAATTAAGTTTAAAAAAGATTGTAATGTAATAGTCCAAGAACCAGCTGCCAGAGAGCAAGAAAAATATTTAATTCGAGCAATCATTCAAGTTGAAACTGATCTTGAGTTAGAAATCGAACGACGCATTCCTCAATTCTATGAAACCTTATTAAAATCCTAAAACTTTCGTCGATATGGCTTATAAGAACCCACAACCTTCCGAAAGCCTTACTTATCGAAATCCAGTAGGTCATAATTAACCTTTTAAGCGAAAATTTCCTAAATACAAAGTAATAACTAAAAGGTTTGATGATTGAGTTATGACGAAAGGCGGACGCATTTTTGGAGGAATCTTTTCAATCATTGGCAGCGGGATAACTCTCTTAGTAGCATGGGTCTTTTGGATCATTGCCTGGGCAACTCCTGGATACGATTATAATGGATTTATCATAACACTAATAGTGGGAGCAGTTGGACTTGTGGGAGGCATCTTGCTAATCACGGATAAGACCGCTGGTGGCATTCTTGTTGTGATTGCGGCGACAGGTGCGGTCGTAGCCATTAT
>JABXJT010000027.1 GCA_013375455.1 Candidatus Helarchaeota archaeon
AAGCCATTTCTGGTGGGGTTCCTTGATCGTCCGCAGAGATGTAGACACACCAGGTCCCCTCGGTAGCTGGTGACGGGAGATGATAAGTATTGGTTGCCCATCCCGAACCGTCTGTAAGGGAAGTATCAAAATGTACGGTAGTAGAGGTATTATCATCGATCTGAAAGCTCACGAGTCCGTTCACCACCGGTGAGCCCATGTCATCCTCGAAATAGACAGTCATTTCTACCCACATGTCAGATTGATAGGCTGACGCGTTGGTATAAACGGTGGCAGTATAAGTTTGCCTACTCTCGATCCAACCGTCATTTATATATGAATTATTGTTTGGTGTTCCATTCAAACCAATGACCAGAGTGAACAAGATGGTTATGAACATAAAACTCAATAAAAGTAAGAATACAGATTTGTGTTTTCTCAAAAAATGTAGCCGCATTTTTTTACACTCCGCATCGAACATTATCTCTACAAATGTAGGGAATTATTTTTATTCAAAAAAGTGGGTTTACGGATAAATTCTTTCAACTTTTAGTTCTTAAATATACCGAAAAAGCCGATTAATCCACTGAAAGTGGAGTTAAATTAATGCAAAAAGTCGCTAAAAATTTTTTTATGGAGTTTAAAAAAAAGACAGGTGTCCTTTAAAGTTCGAATTTGAGGTAAATTAAGTGGAGTAAAATTAGATTGACAGATCAAAATATCGTTCAAACTGTATCTCCAAAATCTATAAACGATCAACAAATTCTCCGAATTCATCTCCCAGAGAACTTTTTTTATAGACTTGTCCCTTAGGAGAAGTAGTGAGAAGTGATCGCCACGTAAGAAATTTGAGACAACCGTTCCACGATCGGTTGAACTCCTTCTATAAACTGTGCGCGATGGATTGTCGGATCATCCCATTGACTCGTTGAAGTCGCTTTAAAAATTGATTCGAATCCATTTATTCACTTCTCACTACTACACCCTGAAGGTGCATGATATGGTACGTCGAAAGACCCATAAAAAGGTTATTGAACTAGTGGAAGGAGAAGGACGCCGGAAATCCGGCGTCATTATGGGAACGGACGTGCATAAGAGCGTACTCGCCTATTGCATTGGTTCCGAGACCCGTATTTTGAAAGAGGGAACCGTCCCCAATACGAAAGACGGCATCTGCGACCTGATTGCCTGGTGTCGGCGCTATCAAGCCTGGAGCGTGGCGATGGAATCCACCGCCCAATACCATTTCAAATTCCTGTATGCCTTACTGGAGGCGCAAATTCCGGTGCTCGTGGCGAATCCGCGCCAGACCAAAGATACGCAGGGCAAGAAAACTGATAAGCTGGATGCCCGACGGATTTATTTGGCGCACCGTGATGGCCGGTTAAAGCCCTCGGTCATCTCGCCAGAAGAGACCATGCAGCTCCGCAAGGCAATGCGCCAGTTGTTGAAATTAATTAATGAACAGACCAAAATCAAACAGCGGTTGCACCAGCTCTTTCATCAAAAAGAGTTCCAAATCAAGAAGCAATTCAAGCATTTCCTCAAGTCCCACTGGGGATTACAGGTGATGCACCAATTTCTGGATGAAGAAGTGCGTTCAGTCGTCGAACGGGAATATCCCAAGAAGAAACGCACGGATAATATTGCGTTTATTGTCCGTGAAGTTACTCAATTTAAAAATCGACTGGGCGAAATTGAAAAAATAACCCTCAGGACTGATGTGACGCGGCTTCTCATGCTGAAGAGTCTGGCAGACCAATTACGCCTCGTATATGTGAAGGTGGCTAAAGAGAATCTGGCGTTTCGTGCAATGATGAAGCTGTTACTGTCCATTCCTGGCATCGGTCCTGATACGGCGGCTGTTATTTTAGCCGAAATAGTGGACATCTCCTATTTTCCCACACCTGCGAAGTTAGTAAAATGGGCCGGGTTAGCCCCAAGAGTCTATCAATCAGGTCACCGTAAACGGGTTACCGGCAAAATTCACAAAGGCGGGAATAAATATCTCCGCCGTGCCTTAACTCTAGCATGTCAAAATATCCATTCAAAAGGAAACACATCCAATCAATTATGGAACTTCATTAAATCCAAGTATCAGAATCCAAAACAGGATTCCTTCTGGCGGGCCATTTGTGCTGCCGCCAGGAAATTACTAGTGATCATTTGGTTCATGCTCAAGCGGAATCAAGAATGGCACTGGCAAGTGACGGATGAAACAGTTCTCCAGCAATTGCACGCGAAAATTCAGCGGAAAATCAAGGGATACCAGCACATGATTGCAAAATATCAGCGGACCCAGGAGATGTTAACCCAGGAAATAAACCAAGTCCTTGAATCTTCCCTCTACCGGGGGCAAGATCCCAAGATTCTCTTGAAAGTGTTATTGAGCTCAGTTTAAGCGTTTTAAGAACAGTGAGCACGTGCCACTTTCTATTCAAGCAGAAGGTGAAACTTACGTAAAAAGCTTTTAAGCGGAAAAGGGAATAAAAAATTTAAAAATTCTATAAAAAGTTCTAAAAATCTATCACGCAAAATGCGCAAATTGGAGAAATGCGCAAACAGATCCCAAGAGTTTAAATAGGAGGGGGTCGTTTACCTAACTGACCACACCAACTTCTCTTGGTGAGGGATTATTACTCAAAGAGCCTGAGTTTCAGGAAGTAATTCCCCTAAGTCCCAGCGGTTGTTCGCACAAGTCGGGGACATCATAAAGCCCCGTTTGAAACCGAGCAGTCCCTCCTAGGAACTGGACAAGAACTCACGTGAACTTTGAGTAGCGCGGGGTAACTCCCTTCAGGGCTCCGGATCCAACGACACACAAGAAATTTCTCTTGGCAACACACAAATTTATGATGGATGCACTGAACCCGGCGACGGGCGCACAGCCTGATAACCTTAGGGCTGGTCTACTCTTCTCAGGGTAGATGGAGAATTGGCATAGAAATTTATAGATTTTTATAGGAATTTATAAATTTTTATAATTAATTTGAAGGTTATCATAGTAATATCGGTATTCATGATTAAATCTTGAAAAAAATTGTCATGCTAAATAACAGGTACTGGAATGATTACAATAGAAAGGGGCTGTAAATTATGCCCTGGCTTCTATTTATCAGTTGTTTTTTTTTAATAATGGTTTTATTGTTACTTAGAAAAAGAATGTTGGATGTTTGGCAATTGAATCCGAATTGGTAGAGGACTCCGAAAGACTAGCTGAAAATTTTTCAAAAAGTAAATATGGTTTGTGGCTTTCTAGAATTCGAATAAGAACTTATCAATTTTATCATATTATATAGAAAAGAATAATTATTAGAGCTCAAAATAGGTGGAGTAGTAAAATGAGTCCCAGACAAACACTCAAAATATCGACTTATTTTCTCATTAGTTTATTGCTTTTCGGAGTGTTTCTAATTCAAATTGGATTGTTGAATGATAAATTGCAAAATAAAATAAATGAATCTCAAGAATTTACCAACAATCCTTTAAAATTACTGTCGGGAGCCAATTTAACACTGCAATGGTCCGTTAATACATCTCTTTATGGGAATTTTGATGCTCTTTGGGGAATTGCAGTGGGGGATGGAGATGGGGATGGTCAACTGGAGATAGCAGTTGTAGGAGAAAACGGCACTTTATATTGTTTAAATGGTTTGAATGGATCTCTCTTATGGAACTATTTCTGTTCAGGTCCAACTTATAGTGTAGCATTTGGAGATATTGGGGCGGATGGTAAAGATGAGATAATTACGACCCAAGTTGTTGATCCTGGATTTCCAAGAATACAGAACATCACGGTTTTTAATTTCACCACACACTTACCAATTTCCGGAGGTTATAGCTTGTCCTCGATACCTGCGATAAGAATTATAGGTATTGGGGCGGGAGACATTAGAAATACCTCAAATGAAGAGGTTCTTTTCTTTGATAATCAAGGGATTGTATACGTGTTTAATGGTGAAACCAATGCTGAATTTGATCGGGATTTTGTATTGGGTTCAATTATTCCCTTTTTTGGGGGGTTAAATCAAGGGTTTGATATCAATTTTGGAGATATTAATAATGATGGTGTTCCAGAATTCGTTGTTGGTGGTATTAATAGCGGGAATGGGAGTACGAGTTTAAATCGATGGGAAACTGGGGCTGTGAGTAATATTTGGGATTTTAATCTTAACACAAGTGCTTACTGTTCTATTGCAGATTTTGGGGATGTAAATGGAGATGGAAGGGATGAAATTGTGGTTGGAAGTAGGCAAAATAATCTCGTTCCAGGAGGGGAAGTGTTTCTTCTTAATGGTGAAACCGCTGATATAATTTGGCAGTTTAATACTAGTTCAAATAATATTTATGATATCTCCTGTGGAGACATTCATAGTGATGGAAAAGATGAGATCGCGATCGCTGTTGGTGGCGATTTGAATTATACATATGTTTTGGAAGGAGAAGATAATTCAACCGTGTGGGGGATTCCCTCTGCTTACGCAATTAATGGTGTTGAGCTTGCTGATATCAACAACGATGGTAAATGCGAACTAATTACAATGGGAAATGAATTTGTGAATGTCTACTGGATAGATACGGATGGAGATGGATTCACAGACATAGATGATTTAGATGATGATAACGATAACATTACTGACATTTTCGAAACTTCCTTATATCAAACAAATCAATTTCTCGTTGATTCTGATTTTGATAACTTGACCGATCCAGCTGAACTCTTTGCGTATCATACAAATCCCATCGCATGGGACTCGGACAATGATAATTTGAGCGATTGGCAGGAACTCTTTTACTATTTTACGGATGCAACTAATCCGAACACCGATGGGGATAATTTAACTGATGGAGAGGAGGTTCTATTAGGTTTAATTCCAACCGATCCTGATACGTACAATGACGGGTTTTTAGATAGTTGGAGCTATTTTCTTGATGATGACAATGATAACCTCACGAACTTTCAAGAACTAAATATTTACTTCACATTACCGAATGATGTAGATACAGATAATGATGGACTCAGTGATTGGCAGGAAATAAACATAACTGGGACGTGCCCAACTAATCCCAATTCAGATGGAGATTTTCTAACCGATCTGGAGGAAATTCAGCAAGGGCTTGATCCGCTGGATCCGGATACGGATGATGATGGGGTTTTAGATGGAGCAATTCCGCCAGAAACTTATGATTGGCTCTTTTATCTCCTACTCGGAATTACAATAGCCTTGGCAGTGTTTTTGACATTCAATGCAAGGTTTTATATCAAATATAGACGGGGGGAAATTCCCTTCCCAAGAACAAGGAAGAAAGCAGAGTCTCTTAGAAAAACGATTAGGGAAAGTGTTTGGTTTTGGGGTCATGGATCAAAAATCCTCAAAAATTTTGACAAGTTAATAGCTCAAAATGCCACCACTATTACACTGGAGGCATTAACCCGCACATGGACTCAGCATTATAAAAACTCATATATGAATATATTCAAACTCTCAGAAGAGGAAGCCCTGATTCGGGCCGAGAAACAAAAGAAGAAAGATATCTTAGAATTATACAATTTATTGAAAGATAAAATTGATATTAAGGTAGTTCCAATTATATTTGGTAAATATGCTGGAACTGATTCCTATCAGTTTGAGATTTGGGACGAAGAATCCAAGCAACCTCCAGAAACCAATGAAGACGATACCTAACAAATAGATAAAAAGTGATTAAATTGGAGAAAAAATTCTTATATTTCTTTAAAATAAGCATTGTGGGAGATTATGCAGTCGGAAAAACTTCCTTAATAGATCGGTACGTGAATGAAAAATTCGAGGCGGATTATATAGCAACAATGGGGGTCAATATCACGTTGAAAAATTTCAAGTTAGGGGATCTGCCGGTACAATTAATGCTTTGGGATATTGGTGGTTCAGATAAATGGGCGAATTTAAGAACAATGTTCTACCGAGGATCGAGCGGAGTGATTCTTGTTTATGACGTGACCCGACCAGCGACATTCCTCAACATCACTCATTATCTAGAGGATATGGAACATACAATAAACAAAAAATTACCCTTTATTTTGCTTGGAAATAAGGTTGATCTCGAACATCTCAAAAAGATTGAACCGGAAATTGCGGAAAAACTAATGGAAGAATCAAATGGGGTAGCCTTATTCGAAACCTCGGCGAAGACTGGGGAAAATGTAGAAAATGCCTTTAAATTAATTGCGCAAGCATGTTTAAAATCTAAAAAAGAGTAGTTTTTAATTTTCAAAGAAGAATACAGAATTACGTTTTATAGCAAAGGTTGGCTAAATGCCTAAAAGCATTATTCACGTTCTCGCCCGTCTTAGCGGAAGTTTCGTAAAAAATTGCGTGTAGCTCGAGTGCTGATTTTTCCCCAGTGTCTTTTTTTACGGAACGCTCTAAATCAATTTTATTGCCGAGAATTGCCGTGGGAATTATACCGACAGTCTTCGTAAAATCGTTATACCATTTCTTTACATTTTTAAAAGTTTCGTCTCGTGAAACATCGTAAACGATCACTGCACAATCCGCTCCCTCGTAATAGAAGTTTCGAATGTTCATGAAACTTTCGTGCCCTCCTATATCCCAAATGGTGCAAGTAATTTCCATATCTTCCAATTTAACAACTTTTAGGATGAAGTCAGTCCCAATCGTAGGAGCGTAATTCTCTTCAAATTTATCATCAGCGTGTCGCCGAATCAACGAAGATTTTCCGACAGCGGGATCACCAACCACTATGAATTTTAAGGCATAACTTTTAGATGGGGATTCTTCCGCCCCAAATCCTTTGGCCTGTCGCTCCTTTAAAGATATATGACGGAGGTCCTTTGGAATATCTAGGTCATCATAGAATTTATGAGCTTCCTGATAGTATTCTTCAGCCTTACTCGCTCGACCCAAAGAGAGCATGCAATTTCCAATTTCTACAGATAAATCAGCTATTTCTTTTTTCATCTCGTCACCGAATTTCTTGTATATTTCCAGGGCTGCTTTCCATTTATTGATAACTTGTGAAAAAAACCCTTGATCACGCAGCTTTAGCCCTTCGTCAATTAATTTCAAAGCCTTAACTTTTTCTGCATTTTCCGTCATCTGCAAGCTCCCGTTTAATGATTCGAATTAATGAGTAAAAATGATAGTTTCATTCACAAAATTATTTGTTATCTTCATTTAAAAAGGAATAACAATTTTGCATGATTACGTTGTAGCGATTACTCAGCAAATTTAAATAATGTAGATGGCAACCTTTAGATTAATCTGTAAAATTTATGAGAGAAACACGTGAACGAGAATGATTGACCTAAATCAAAAAAATCTAGAAGTTAAAGATGGGCACTTAATGATTGGTGGGTGTGATACTCTAAAATTAGTAGAAAAATTTGGGACACCAATCTATGTGGTAAATGAATCATTAATAAGACAACGTTTTCATCAGTTGAAGGAAGCATTAGAAAAAAGTTATTCAAAAATTAGGATACATTATGCGGTTAAAGCTAACATAAGTATTGCTATTCTTAAAATTCTTCAGCAGGAGGGTGCATCTTTAGATTGCGTTTCTATCGGAGAAATTTACGCTGCCTTAAAAATCGGATATTCTCCTGAACAAATAATTTATACGGGAAATAATTTTACAAATGAAGATTTTGAATATGCGTTGACGAATGGGGTTATTATCAATTTAGATGCACTGTCACAGATTAAACGACTGAAAAGGAAAATGGAAGAGAAAAATTTCACCCGTGATATACTATCTTTTCGTGTAAATCCTGAATTTGGGAGTGGACATCATGATCACGCGATTACTGCGGGACCTGATATTAAATTCGGAATAGATGAAACGTCAATTATTCAAGCATATAGGGAAGCCCAAGAGTCAGGTTTCAATCGTTTTGGAATTCACATGCACATTGGCTCGGGAATCATGGAAATCAACCCATTTCAACTTGCTGCGGAAAAATTCTTAGATATCGCAGGAAAAATACATGATGAATTAGGAATCCAATTTGAATTCATGGATTTCGGTGGAGGAATTGGGATTCCTTATAAACCAGGGGAAACACCGTTTGAATTAGACGGCTATGCTTCTACAATTTTGGGATTGTTTAAAGATAGAATAAAAGATTTAGGTCTAGGAGAACCCACCTTTTGTATAGAACCTGGGCGGTTCATCGTTGCTGAATCAACTGTCATTTTATCTGAAGTAAATACCATAAAACAAACGGCTCATAAAAATTATATAGGAATTGATGCTGGGTTTCACAATTTGGTACGGCCTACAATGTATGGTTCCTATCACGAAGTTCTTATAGCGAATAAAATGGACCAGGACCCTGAAAAACTGTATGATATTGCAGGGCCACTCTGTGAATCAGGGGATATTCTTGCAAAGAACCGAAACCTCCCCTTAATTGAAGAAGGTGATATAATTGCAATACTCGATGCAGGTGCCTATGGCTTCACTATGGCAAGTAATTATAATGCTCGGCCCTATGCCGCTGAAATAATGGTAAGGGATGGACAGTCCTTTCTCATTCGGGAAAAGCAGCCCTTAGAAGACCTCTTAAAATACCAAAATATCCCAGAATTTCTCTAAAGATAAAAAAAGATTGGATTTAAGCATGGCGAATTTTTTCTAATTCAGATATTTTAACAGCGAGTTCTTGTCGAAGATCTTGCAGTTCGTTTTCTTTTTTCCGAATTTTATCATGTTTTTTATAAACATCTTGATTTTCATCGAATACTTCTTTTTCTTGTTTTAGATAATCCTGTTGAGTTTTCTTAACTTTATCTTGGGCAGCTTGGATTTTTTCTGCAATCTTATCTTCTTGGCGAACCTTCAGGGTTTCGAGAGCTTTAACGTACTCTAATTGCTTCTTCGCCAATTTTTCTCGTTCTTTTACGACATCCATCTTCTCTTTCGCGAGTTTTTCTTGTTCTTTGGCAATTTCTAGTTCCTTTTCAGCAATTTTTTCATTGATTTTAGCGATTTCTGTTTGAATTTCTGCAACCCTTTCATTATGAACTGCCTCTGCCTTTTCTCTTTTTAACTCACCTTCTGCAAATTCCAGAGTGCCATCTTCATGAATTTTCTCCTTTCTTTCAACCAACTTCCTGGTCTTTTCGGCTAATTCTTCTCTGAGCTTTGCTAATTCGACTTCCTTCTCCTTGAGCTTATCTCTTGCCTTAGCTTGTGCGATCCAACCTTTTGCAAGCGATTCCAGGGCTTTTGCGGCTTCCAATTCTTCTTGGGCAAGTTTAAGATTCTCATTAGCTGCGCTCTTTACTTTCTCCATTTCTTCCATTTTTATACCTCTAATTTTAGCTGTTGTAAATCGTGAATAATTTTTTGCATCTAATGATTAATAAATTGTTACGTCATTCTTTTTTCATCATTTTTTAGGTTCTAATAATTAGGGCGATGATTTAATGAATTTGAAAATAAAAATAGGGGAAAATTTGTTTCATCAAATAAAAAAAGAGGGAGGGTTATTTCTCCCAGAGGGAGACTATTTTGTCAATGTTGATAAAAGTCAATTTTCCTTCAACTTGAAGCGTTAGCACCTTATCAGCACATGCAATGACTTTGCCACGATATATGTCGGATTGACCACAATAGACTTCGATTTCCTTTTTATACATATGCTCAGAAATAAACTTGTCCATCTCTATCAACCACTTATTCCTAAATAATCAATCTACTGATTAAATAAAGGATTTTTCACTATATAAAAATTACAGGTAGTAGTACAGATCGTACTATGGTTTTAAGGGTAGTACAAATTATCCTAATCATAAATTAGGTTAAATTAAGAACATCACCTTGGATTCCCCATTGTTGTAAAATTTTATCAGCTTCGGTGATGATTTGTGCAATACGCTCTTTCACAGGGACTATCTCATCAATTAAGCTTACCGCCATCGATGGAACGGGCGAATCCTTTAGGGAAAGATGAAAAATTTTCTTGTGGAATTCTTCATCATCATAACCTTTAATCTCAACGAGCTTTCTTTGCTTGAAATTTTTAGAAATAGGGCATTCAGTTGTAGCCATCAATAAAGTTCCGAAACAGACAGCCGCCGCCCCCATCATCAAGGCTGAAAGAAAGCCTCGGGCATCTGCAATTCCGCCAGCTGCAATTAAAGGGACCTCTAATAGCTTTTTTGCCACGGTCATATTGATGAGTGTCGTGTTTTGAATGGGATTTTTAAACCCAGTTCCTTCAATTCCAACAATGACGACCAAATCAGCGCCATGTCGTTCAGCCGCAGCAGCGTGGTGAAGGGTGGCGCATTTATGAATCCAATAGCAGCCTGCTTCATGCAATCTATCACCAATTCTTTTAGCTTTATAAGCACTTGTCGTCATCGTCTTTATGCCGAAATCAATAGCGGCTTCAACATAGGGCATAAAATCATCTTCATGCATAAAATGGCGGAAGCGCTCACCAGGGGGGCCCACACTGAAATTGACCCCAAATGGTTTTGAAGTCAGGGACTGCATTTTTTCGAGTTCGGCCTTAAATTTTTGGACGGTCTTAAAGTTATGAGTGGTTATTATTCCAAAACAGTCTGCTTCGGAGACAGGGGCCGCAAAGTTTGCTTTACCGAGACCGGCAAAGGCGCCCATTACAATGGGGTATTTGACACCTGTCATTTCTGTAAATGGAGTCTTATATTTAACCAAAGAATCACCTATTTGATGAATCCCATATCGAAAGAATTTATTTAAATTGATTGATATTATTTTATGTAATCTATAGAAGGGTTAAATTGTTAAAATATGAGTTGAATTGAGATAAAGTTGAATTGATTTTTATTGGTTAAGCAAAAAATGTGGGTAAGCGATTGTCTACAAGGAAAATACAAAGGATTGGAAAAGGCAGCACGGATCTATACTGCATCATTGGAGCAACCCATGTATTTTAGGTTAGTTATTCTTGAATTAATGGAGAACTTGACGAGTGGGGATCAGGTTGTTCGCAAAAATAGTCTGTGGATGCTAACTCAAGTCGTGGATGAACAACGTGATTATATGTTCATGTCACCCACTATCCAAATTCTTATCAGTTCGCTTGGGGAAAAGAATCAAGCCATTCGATACTACTCTTTAAAAATTATCAACCAAATTGCAAGCACCTATTACGACCAATTCAAAGGAGCACTTCCTCAGATCGTGAATAACTTAAAGGATTCCTCGTCCAAAATTAAAATGGTAACCGCAGCCATCATAACACAATTTATAGAGGCAGATTCCAATGCAATGGAATCGGCAATTGGGCTCCTGGTACAAGCATTAAAAGATAAGGAGTTAGAAATTCGTGAAATGGCAATAAAAGCCCTCCTCCGCGTTGATCAACACGTCGATAAAGTCGTGCAAGCTATTCTGGAGTTATTTCAAGACGAAGATT
This sequence comes from Candidatus Helarchaeota archaeon, assembly GCA_013375455.1. The sequence goes on from JABXJT010000027.1 coordinate 11,396, forward strand.
TCCGTTCAAGGATGATAAGGCATATTCTTGAATTTATTAAACGAAAACCAGAGAGCGTTGTTGATGCGCTTCGCATAACGATCAAAAATAAAGATGAAAACATCAGGGAGAATTCTATCATTTTTATGCACCAAATATCTGAATCAAAACATATCTATGAGCTTTCCAGAGCGGTTCCAGAGCTTCTTAATGCTTTAAATGATAAAAATAAACTCGTGCATCGTACAGCGACAAGAATTTTATATTTAATTTCAAAACAGAACCCACAATCGCTATATCGAGGGAAGAAACAATTTATTCAACTTTTAAAAATAAAAAATAAGCAATTAATCACTTATTTTATCTATATTTTGGTTCAATTAATCAAGCATTTTCCAGATGACTTATCTGATCAGGTAGAACCGCTGATAAAGATCTTAGAGAATAGTCGTGAATGGGAAGATGTTGAGCCCGAGACGGAGATTATTAACATCATTTCACTATGCACGCTCGCACGATTAAACAATGAATTTGCCTACGCATTAAATCTCGCCCAAGATTGTGTTAGGAAATTTGGTTTAGATAGAAATATCTATGAATTATACCTTTTTATTGGTCATACGCATTATTATTTAGGCAACTACTCAGATTCAATTCAAGCTTATCTGAAAGCCGAAACTGCTCATAAGAGAGACGATTATTACACTGCAACTATTGCGAGTATCATGATTGCATTCAATTTTGCATTGTTAAGAACTTTCAATAGTTGTTTAGATTATATGAAAGACGCGGAAAAATATTACGAAATCGCAGAAGATCGAATATCATTGCGGAAATTTCAAGAACTTCAAACTCTGATGGATTTTATTAAAGCGCTATGCAATCACGATTTTGAATCGGCTGAATCCACGCTTAAATTTTATCAGAACTTCGTTCCGGCACGCCATCCTCTTGAGCGAAAATTTCAATTAATTGATTTGAAAAATGTCAGAAAAGTGAAAAAATTTTATTTAGAAACAAGGGAATTTCTCGAGGACCTTAAAAAAGATGAATTTGGGGAAGAACCGGAAACATTGAACGAATAAATATGAAAATAAGGTAAAAATTAATAATTTAACGCCGTCTTCTTCTTTCTTTAAATTGGCCTGCCTCATTTCCTTCGACTATCCGATGGATATAATGTTTTCGATTTCGGATCCGAGGAATTTCTTTGATATGAGGTTTACTATCAACTTTAGGAGTTTGACTGCGAACTTTTCCCGCTTTTGTGAGACTGCCATGAGATCCAGGCACGATAATCACTTCCTTTTTTAAATTAGATGATGGATGTATTTAAATTTTTGGCTATTTTACTCAAAGAAATGTAAGTTTTTTCCCCCACCGTAAAAATAAGAAAAGAAAAAAAGATAGAGTTCTAAAAATAAACTCTTAATTGTTTGTTTATATTAATTTCAATACGATATCAATGGTCGAAACGCTGAATTTACCCTGATCTTCTCGTTCTAAAACTTCTGTGCCAGTTTCAATTTTTTTTAATTCGATTTTATCTTTCATGAACCGATTTCTCAGGATTTCTGCTACATCTACTGCGCGTGATATTGCTTTACCGCGCGCTTTGAGTGTTACTTCTTTGAATCCTGATTGAATGACTGTAAGACATGCCATTACGTAGTTCATCGCAGTTTTTTGACCAATAAAGACGATATCATCCTTCTTCCTATCAGACATACTGGTTATCACTTCGTTTGCAATGGTTTATGTAAAGTTGGAGATTGGTTATAAAAACTTTTTTACCATGAGTGCCGCATGAAAGGAATTTAAAAAGAGGAAAGTACAGATGGATTTGCTACTTTAATTTTATCGTACTTTTTATTCAAGCCATAAATTAGGTTATCTACTGCAAGATCTGCCATTTTTACCCGGGTTTCCAGTGTGGCGCTACCCAAATGGGGTGTAAGAACGACATTTGGGAGTTTAAAAAGCTCTCGATTTCTGGTGGGTTCCTCTTGATAGACATCAAGTCCCGCACCCTTTATTTGAGATTTTAACGCTTGAACAAGGGCTCTTTCATCTACTATTCCTCCCCGGGCTGTATTGATTAGGATGGCATTAGATTTCATTAAGTTCAATTGGTCCGTGCCAAGCATTTTCTCAGTTTCAGAGGTAAGGGGAACGTGGATTGAAACGAAATCGGATTCAGCCAGTAGATCTCCTAAGGGTTTATATTCAATACCTAAACGCGATTCGATATTTAGTTTTCTCGTACGACTAAAATATAAAACCTTCATGTTGAATGCGAGTGCGCGCTTTGCAACTGCGAGCCCGATGCGTCCGAGACCAATTATGCCAATGATTTTACGGTGCACGTCCGTCCCTAACATGAAAGTAGGTTCCCATCCCGTCCATTGCTCGGAACGAGTTAGTTGATCGCCCTCAACCACTCGGCGAGCCGTGGTCAGCAACAGAGCCCACGCGAGATCGGCAGTAGATTCAGTCAGCACGTCAGGTGTATGGGCAATAATAATGGATTTCTGGGTTGCATATTCGACATCAATGTTATTAAAACCTACAGCATAGTTACTAATGATGCGCATATTAGGCCCGGCAGCATCAATTACTTCAGGCGTGATTTTATCACTTAGCATCGTAAGTAATCCATCACAATCCCGAACATTCTTTAGTAGCGTTTTATGCGAGGGAGGGCCGGGACCCGGATGCACGTTTACATTAGCAATTACTGACAAGCGGTCGAGTCCTGTTCCCGGGATGCTTCGTGTTACATAAACCCGTTTCTCGTGCAAGAAATGGCACCACTCAATCAGGTCATGGGATGGATCGCAATTTTTTATAAATTTTTACGAGATTTTCATTTAACTCTTCTACTTGATCAACCAACTTTGACATCAAGCAGAAATTACAGTATTGAACGGAATAATCTGATTCAAGGGCCTTCCCAGGCGTGGTTTTGCTCCACTCATCAGGTTCATACGCCGTTAATCGTTCAATTACCTTTTCGGAACACGCACCACGTCTATTCCAAATACATGCTTTTTTCATCTTTTTCTTAGATGACATGATTCTCACCTTGAGTTTTCTAAAAAATAGTGGAGTTGATTTAGATTTTAAAAGTTGCTTTAAACGAATTGAATTTTAAAATTCAAGAATTGGATTTTAGGAAACAGAAGGGAACAGTGAGGAAACAGGGTTGTAACAGGATACTAAAGACGCTGATGAGATAATTCCTCAATTTTTACGTTTTTTGTGCGAAGTTTCTCTTCGAGTATAAGCAGCCTATCTTTATATTTTTTGATCAATAAAATAAATTGAGGTGCTACCACGTTCTGGAAGTGATTTAATTGAGATTTCTTCTCTTTAATTAGTTTAATGAGATCTTCTTTTGGAAGAGTTTCGTATTTAATTGGGACTGCTTCGGTTTGGGATTTCACTTCTATTTTTTTTTCAATCTTTTCTGCTAGGTCCAACGCGCCTTCAATTTCATCTTCACACAATCCCATTTGGCGCAATAAATTTTTCATCAGATCCGGATCTTCGGATTCTTTTTTGTTCGCCACGTTCTCACCTTCAGAGCATTGCTTGAATGCAACCAATCTCAATTAAATAATTACACGATTCTCAATTATTAAATATCTCGTTTTTTTAAGCGCCGAATAGAGTCCATTTCGTTTAATTCTATAAGATAAAGTTCGATATAACTCTCCATTCGTAAATGCGTACGATCAAATCCAAGTAAATTAAGTGAATTCCAAAGGAGGGAGTCCATTTGTTCGGGAGGGTATTCGTGTTCAGTTTCAATCGTTGCTTGTAAATAACTGCCAATTTTCTTTTTTGGGCGGTTAATGGCCTGGGCTTCTATGAATTTATCAAATTCGAATTCTACTTTATCTAAACGCCATCGGTCTCGATATTTGATAAGCCACGCTAATCTCCGAAAACCAAGGCGCTTTAATACAATTTCAAGGGAGTGAGCATTTTCTGCTGAGAGGAGCGGGATAGATATATCTTCACGAACTTCATAGTGCGTTCCCTCTCGACTACTCTTCCAAGAGAACTCCCCTGCCTTAAATTCGTGCGTATTAATATTTTCTACGATGCGGATGCGTAGTAACTCATCTTTTTTTGTTAATCGATAATCCAAATCATAGTAAGTATCTCGTTGTAAAATTTGTTTAAGGAGTACGGCTCCATTCTTTTGGAGTTTTTGTAGAAGGTCGTCTTCATTTTCCACGAAAACTTTTGCTTCGTATTCTCGGAATGGCATAGTTATCCTATTTCAATCAAAAGAAATATTTTTTTTGCATATGGGACAGGAACCCTTGACATGAACCCATTCACGAAAGTGGGTACGATGCCCAACTGCACCACACTCAGTACAGGTTTCTATCTCATCGTCGTCATCAATTACGAGGTTGCAAACCACGCATTTTGGCAATTCATAGCCACAATTAGAGCAGATAATTTGTGTTTTATCAATTTTTGAGCCGCATTGAGGACACGGGATGAGTTCCATTGTGTCAACCGGGAGTGGTTCCGAAGGGGGAGGTGTCGGAGGGGGTGCCACTATTGAAGGAGGAACCAAGGCTGGGGAAGGAGCAGGCTGAGGAGGGGGGCTAGGTTCTGGGGGTATGGTTGGCAGCGGAACTGGTCTCCGACGAGCTCGCCGACTTCTATAATGTTTATAATCTCTTTTTAATGCCGTTATAATTATGAATAATGATAATCCCGTACAAATAGCCATTATTATCATTAAGTTATTCTGAAAGTTGAAAAAGGTTTCTTCTTGATCTGTTCCTATAGTTAATTCCGCTAAACGTTCAGTTCGTTCTTCGTGTACATCCATGCCCCAGAGTATCTCGATATAAAGACGTCTAGATTGTGGATGAGGGTAAGTTGCATTAAAACTAATTATAATTGTGGTAACATTTCCTGTAAGCACGGTAAGGTTTTTATCCCAGTACCGACTGACTAAGGTGATATCTCCCCCAACTGCAACGTCCGCCCTGATTCGGACCTCGAAATAAAGATTGACCAAATCATAGGCTCCTGCCCCCGTATTATCAATGATAATATGTGCATAAGTAAGTGTATTATTGGGTAACTGGGTGTAATGGGCGGTTCCCCCAGGGAAAGTGGTATAAAAACTCGTCACTTTCGCGTTATACATTCTAATTGGCGATACGAGTAATATTAACGCCGTCAGGAAGGTGAAAAAGAAAATCAGGACGATTAAGTATCTCCCGCTCTGCATTTTTCCATCTCGTGTTGATTTAGTAAATTTGTCGATAAAAAGTTTGTCATAAACTTCTAATACTAAGGAAGGTTGTACTCATAATATAGGTTTTTTGAATACATTTTTACAGTAGACCCTCCAAGAAGCTGGTAGTTTGCAATTAAAAAATCTTGATACCTTGAATATTCCGAGAAAAGCTAATGCGTACATCCGTAGCGTTGTTCAGATACTGGAAAAATACCTTGGGGATCGTTTACTTTCCGTGATCATTTTTGGCTCAATCGTAAAGGGGTATGCCACGAAAGTTAGTGATGCAGATATCCTTTTCATCGTTTCAGATGATTGTACGAAGAAAGAAATCAAATACATCCACAGGCTCATCATGGCTTACGAAGTTAAATACAATTATTTAGTTCCTCCCAAAGGAATTATTTCGACAATCCTCTATTGCGTTGATAAATCCACTGGAATGTTTATCTCTCATTTTGTTACGCGGAAGAAGGATTTCTTGAAGGGCGATTTTGCCAAAACGTTTCAAGTTAATAAATTGATGGCGACTGTTCTGGCTCCGAATGAAATCGTTTATGGTAGCGTTCTGTGTCGAGCGAAGGTTTTGTATGGAAAAAATCTAGTAAAAGAGGCGACTTTTCCAAACGTATCAATGATACAACTCCTCAAGAGTATCTTAATGAATGTCGTCACCAGCATTTTTGCGTTATTTATTTATCCTGTAACCAAACGGGCCACCCTTTATGAGATGGAAACTGCAAAATGGAGTCTATTAGCGGCTTATTATTATGTCAACCATGATTCCCCACCACTCCCTGTACTTCTCAAGTTCTTCTTAGATCGAAATATTTCTTCCAAATATGTAAAAACATGGATCGCCTTGCGAACTAAATACCAACAGGATTACAAATTCGGGCTGCTCACGCCATTAAACATTCTCAAAATTCACATGGCAGTCTTGAAACAGAGATATTTCTAATATTTTTTATTATTCTTCTTCTTCCTCTGAATAAAACCAGTTTTCTTTCTCAAAATTTTCTAAAATTTCAATAACTTTTTCTTCTGGCATTTTTAATTTTTTAGCAATATCTTCTGGAGTAGCCCCCTCATCTCCAGCACTCACAACTTCCATCAACACGGCGCGTTCTTCGTCAGATAATTCTTCGGTGGGTTCTTCAGACATTGGTTCAACTCCAAATTCTTTAAAACTGAGAGTTAAGTGATACTTTAGTCTTTTTTAAGTTATTTATCGTTCGAGCTGTCTACTCAAAATTTATCATAACTATAAAAAATCGCCTAAAAAAAGAGAATTAGAGCTGATCAAAGATTCCAGTTTCGATGAGTTTTTGCAAGGTATTTTTTGAAGTAGAAATAATATGAGCATTGAAAGGCGGTTTTTCGAGTACCTCAGCGACTTCGTCATGAAAAATTCTGCAAATTAAGTGGGAGTTCTTGTTAATTTCTCTAATTTCATCAGTGATGAGTAGTACCTCTTCAACCTCGTCCATTAAGGTAATGATGAGATTGGTTGTAGATACTCCTGCTTCTTTTAAAATATCGCTATCCTTTGCATCGCCTATTATTATCGGCTCTTCATCAATTATATCCTCAACTACATCTCTGTTTTTCTCAATTATCTTATAAGGTAGTTTAATTGCCTTAAATTTCCTCATCAATCTCCGGGTAATGTGATTACAACCAATTAAAACCGCATCTTTAGATCCCCATTCTTTTATTTTCGAGGATATCATTTGACAGGCATATCTGGAGGTGGAAATCGTCTCACATTTCAGCTGCTTCTCTAAAATTTTCGCTATTGCATCATCAAAGCACCTACAGATAATTTTGCAGTCTTTATTTTCCGCCCGAATATTATGAGTGGCAACAACTAGAGTTTCGAGATCGTTTTTCGTGATTAAAACCAATTTAGCATCTCTCACATTTGCATCCTCTATAATTTCTGGATCATATGCTTTTTTTGGAACTATCGGTTCCTCTTCATCAATAAGATCCTCGGTTAAAATCCTGTCATCTTCGATGATGACATAGGTCTTATTCAGTCGATCTATATATTCTCTCACACGTTGGCCAAGATGTGAATACCCGATAATGATTGTGTGGTTTTTCATCGATTTGGAGATTTTTATACACATTTGTATCGGATGGTATTTCCTATAGAGATCAATTGTTATAAGAGTAAAGATCCAACTAAAAATAAGAAATCCAGAAATAGTCGCATAAAAAAAACCATATTCCGGCAATTCGGCAAGGTAGAATGTGTATTGTAAAGCTTTTGAAGGGTTATACCCTGTTATTATGTAAAAAACGATGTAGTTAATGATGTACCATAAACTCAAAATCAGAAATAATACCAAATTTTGTTTTAATACTATTTTAAATTTGGTAATTCTTTTATTCATATTTAAAACCCTTCCAAATTTGACCTCCAAAAATTTCCTAACTCATTTTTTCTATGGTTCATTTTTTATTATGGACATATTTTCGTGTTCTATGTCCATAGAAGCATTTGTAAGTGTCCATATATTAATATATTTATGTATGTATGTGTATAATTGTATGTTGAATCCATAAGTTTTTGATTTTAAAATGGCAAATTTCGACCATTTTATAAGGACTAGATATTGAAAATATTGAGATCTGTAGTAGTTGTGATAAAATGAGCAAAAAAGTCAAAAAAATATCCATTCATACAACGATTTCGGAGAGTACCTATGAATTAATTGAGAAATTTACGAATATGATGGGTGCTAAAAACAAAAAAATCTTCAGAAATAAGGCTGCAGTTATTGAAGAGGCACTCAAACTACTCGATCAGAAGTTAAATCCGGAGAAAAATGACCTACAGGAAATATGGAACAAATCAAGAAATGAATTAAATTTGGTTACTGTAGGCAAACCTACATATCTGGCTTATATTTCTGGAGATCATAAGAAGGCATTACATCAAAACATTGCAGTTGAAGTAATTGAATGGTACAAACGGAAAGAAATTGATGAATTATCAGTTAAAGAGATTTTGGAATCAATTAAAGTAATGTGGATGGCCGGAAATTATTTCTATAAAGTTGATATTGAAGTTGGCAGTAAAGGGCTCTTTCATGTAACCTTCTATCATGATTTTCATAGTGAGAAATATAGCGAATTTTGGGGTGCCTACTTCAGCGAACTATTAAAGACTCAAAGAAACTGTGAAGTGGAGAAGTTTGTTCGGATTGATTCATTCATTTTGACAGTAAGTCCTGAAAATTAAAAGAAAAAAAGTTGATTGGATTTTATAATTTATCAAAAATTCCGCTTTCAATTAGTTTATTCAAGGTATTTTTGGAAGTAGATATGACGTAAGCATTGAAAGGCGGTTTTTCCAATAGTTCGGCCACTTCTTCATGAAAGAACCTGCACATTAAATGACAATTTTTGTTCAGTTCTCTGATTTGATCGACAATAATTAATACTTCGCCCGATGCATCCATTAACGTAACCACGAGCTCAGCCGTGGGCACGCCAGCCTCTTTTAAAATATCTAAGTCTTTCGCATCACCAATGATGATTGGTTCCTCATCTATGATATCTTCAACGCGTTTTTTATCTCTCTCGATGACTTTATAATTAATGTCATTTGCTTTTAACTTCTTCATGAGCCTTCTTGCGGTGTGATTGCAGCCGATTATGACTAAATTTTCTACCTTCCCTTTCTCAATTTCGGTAAATACCACCTGGCACGCGTAGCGTGAAGTTGATATTGTATCGCAGCCTAGCTGTTTTTCGAGGATTTTTGCTAATGAGTCGTCATAGCACCTGCATATTATTTTGCAAGTCTTATTTACTTCTCGGATCAAGTCAGTCGCTACTACCAAAGATTCAAGGTCATCTTTCGTGTTTAAAATCAATTTGGCATCTTTAATATTTGCATCATCCAAGATTTCCTTATCTAGGGGTTTTTTAGGTACTATAGGTTCCTCTGCTTCGATCAATTCGCGGGCCAGCTGTTCATCATCCTCAATAACCACGCTGTGCTTATTTTTTTGATCCAAATATTCTTTGATCCGCTGACCAAAGTGGGAGTAACCAATTATTACAGCATGATTCCTCATTGATCGAGATAAAGCAAGGCATGTCTGTTCAGGATGGTATTTCCTATAAACCTCCACGGTGATTAGCATAAAAATCCAACCGAAAATTATGAACTCGGTAATTATTGGATAAAAATTCCCGTAGCCATTAAGAATTTCCTCGAAATAAAAGGTGTATGCTAATGCAAGTGATGAATTTCCACCCGTAGTTATGAGAAACGCTATGAAATGGATTAAAAACCATAGAATTATAACGGAAATGCCGATCACGTTCTGTCGGAGTATGATTTTAATCTTGGTTAGCTTTTTCCACATTTTTTTTGCCCCTTCCAGGTAACTTTAGAAAATTTTCATATTTAATCCTATGTTTTTTGAAAAAAAGAAAGAGGAGTTTGATTATTTCAACATTAAAATGGTTGCTTCACCGACTGTCGCTTCTTTTCCGTCATGACTCGAATCTTTTACGCAATTATCGACGACGACAGTTGTTTTAACCTTTAAAAATTTCAGCTTTCCTTCCTTCTTAGTATATTTTTCGATAACTTCTGCGTGAGCGGAAACTGTATCGCCATGATGTATTGGTAGTGTAAAACGGACCGTTTGGCCCCCATAAATACACCCGGGTCCAGGTAGTTTCATTCCTAAAACGGTTGAGATAAGTCCAACACTTAAGACACCGTGACAAATTCGCCCGCCAAATTGGGTTTTTTTAGCATATTCCTCATCTACATGCATTGGGTTAAAGTCTCCCGTTATACCTGCGAATAAATAGTCGTCTGCTTCCGAGATTGTCTTTGTAAATACTGCTTTATCACCGACATTAATTTCATCATACGTTTTTTCATCATAGGGCAATTCTTTTTCTCTCCAAAATATATTCCAAAAAAATCAAACAATTTTTTAAACTCTCTATTAAAAATAAGAAAAACTTTTCGTAACTAAGAGTTCTTCACATTCCCTCTTTTCAGACTCTGAAAAACTGTAGGTTTCAATGAGATCCTTAATTTTCAGCCGAAGTTCGATGCGAGAAGCTAGTTTGTTTTTATTGAGATAAGAGTTTAAGTCTTGGAAGAGGGCTTTTAACTTATTCTCAAGAATAAAGAAATCGTTTCCTCAAAAATCTTAATAAATTTGGCCATAGAGGCGTTCATCCTTCGGTTTTTTACCAGTTACATCTTCAACTATTTTCCAAAATTCAATGGGATTTAATCCCGAGTAAGCTTGGGTTATCTTCTCTTTAATGGCTTTCATTGTCTTGAGTGATTCTTCTTTCGTGAGAATGCCAGGGCGATCTTTAATTCGCTGTAAAATTTCATAGATTTCCTGGTCGGTTACTTGGATTTGTCCGATTTTAAGGACGTACTTGATGGTTGATCGACCAGAAAATTTGCCCATGTAGAATTTTCGCTCGCGTCCGACCATCTTTGGCGGGAAAGGTTCAATGGCAATTGGACCTCCTGATAGAATGGCATGGACATGAAGGCCTGATTCGTGTGAGAAAGAATTTACACCGACAATTGCTTTATGCGTTGAGAGAGGCAAGCCAAAGTAAGCCTCAACTAGGTTGGCTAATTCATACAGTTTTTCTAAATTAACCGTTTTGATTCCATACAAAAATTGCAGGCTGGTAACTAATTCTTCAAGGGGAGTATTTCCCGCACGTTCCCCATACCCATTGACACACACGTGTGGGTAATTAGCACCCTCTTCAATTGCAGCAAGGGTGTTTGCGTGAGCGAGTCCTAAATCATTGTGGCAGTGAATTGATAGGGGAGTACCGCCTAATGCATCTAAGTATTCTTTCAAATTACGAATGAAGTATTTCATTGCTACAGGTCCCATGCAGCCAACAGTATCAGCAATGACAATTTTATCAGCTCCTGCCTCTATTGCAACCTTGCAAAACTGTTGTAACCTTTCTAATGAGGTCCTAGTTGCGTCCATCAATACAAAATCCGTGATGATCCCGTGGTCATTTGAATACTGAATCGCGTTGGTTATATCTTCAAATGCCTCTTTGTATGATTTTCGCATTACTAATTCCATAGCTAAATCACTAACTGGATAAAAAATCGGGATTTCAGGAACATCACATGCTAAGCAAGCATCTATGTCCATTTTCACGGTTCTAGCAGGTGCGGCTAGTTGTGCGTGCTTAAAGCTTTCTCTTGCAAGTGTTTTGACAGCAATTTTTTCATCTTCGGTGACCGCAGGATACCCAACTGCGATGATATCCACGCCTATCTCATCCAACAATTTAGCGATATCCAATTTTTCATTTAAATTAAGAGAAACCCCAGGAGTTTGTTCCCCATCTCGTAGGGTTTCATCCCAGATAAATATCTTTGAAGGAAGCGTTGGCGGACGAATTGTATCGAGTGCATTGTAATCAAAAAGCAAATCAGTCCTTTGAAATCTGTCTAATTCCCGCTGATTTTTTAGATAATTTGTGTTTGACATCGGTTCCACTCTTTTTAATTCTATCAATTAAATAAAATCAAAACATAAAAAAGAATTTGCGGTCTCTAAGGAAGTAAAAGTAATCTGCGTGGGATGCCTTTTTGTTCATCATATATTTTGTTGATTTTGGAAAAGAAGAAATTCCCAGCGGAATTGCTGCTGATTCTCATTTTAGAGAACTGGTAATCAAGCAAGCTAAGAAAGAACTAGAAGATCTGAAAAAAATTGATAATGTAATTAAAGAATTGTTGACTTCTGAAGAATTTGACATAAAAAAAGATTCTGGTATTTATAACATTCGATTTTTTGATAAAATGGATAATTTTAATATAGAAACTCGAGGGTATTCATTTCAAATTGACAAGGAAATGATAGAAAAATTAGTCAACGGTTATCGGATTCTATGCGTGGTTGAATGCACGATTTTTGTGCCCGTTTTATCCGCACCCAAATGGGTAAAGGGGCTAGTTCGGGAAAAAGATTTTGAAATGCAAGTTCTCGCGCCTGGGTTTACATTGGATGACGAAAAGTTCCGTCTAGAAATTACGGATTTTGATTCAGAATTGAGTGAGGCTTTGAGAAAAATCGCAGGAGGCAGACTGCTTATTTCCTACGTGCGGTATTCTCAATTAAGTTAGTAAAATGCGAAATGAAATGATGAAAAATGAATAAAGAGACCATATTTAAAGTGGCATCGTGGGGGACAATCATTGTTTGTATCTTTATAATTTTTAACGCCTTTAATCCCGATATCAGTGATTTGGGAGTATTTTATTCATACCTGCTGTTCATTTCGGGAATAATTGGGATAGTTGGAGCAATATTTTCGTTAGGAATATTTCCAGTCATTGGGGGTTTGGCCATTAGTGGCGGAATGATGGTGATATCGGTTCAAGATGGTTTCGATGTATCAACACTAATTGTCTTTTTGGAAGCAATTCTTCTTATTATAGGAGGGAGTGGGATGATCTTGACATATGAAGAACCGCTAAATCTACTCTCGACTGATTTATCTCGGCTCAATATTGGCAAAACTGAATATTTTGAATTAAAAGCTCTGGGAATTACAAATTTAAAAGAATTAGTTGAAGAAAAAGGACATGAAGGGGAAATTTGTTCAATAACTTCAATTTCCGTTCCAGAATTAAAAGATTGGATTCGGCAGGCAGAACACATTCTCCAAGAAGTGGAAAAAACAAGGAAATCTCAATTGCAGAAGGATTATAAGAAAAAATTTAAGAAATAATACAAAAAATGAATATCATAGAGGTTTTTAAACAGTCTGTTGGCCAAGTTTTATCAATCCAACAATGAAAAGAATTCCCGCTATTGCCAATACACCTATTCCAAGAACTAACAATGACATGCCAGACAAGGTGGCTGTCGAAATCATAACGCCTGATAATAAGAGGGTTAATCCAAGGGGGAGGCAGCAGATGAAACCCCAGAGATATACGTTGAATCGTCCCAATTACTTCACCCCAAATTAATTTTTGATCAATGTTTGATGGAATTAAAATCATCAAAGTATAAAATATTTCTTAATTTCTCTTTTTACCGAATTTTGATTTCTTACAGATATTACTGGGATATTTTGCGGATTTTAGAATTTAGAGTAATGAGATTAGACTGAAAACAATTCTTGGAAAAGGTGATGTTAATGCGATTGGCAGAGTTCAAATTGATTGACAAAACACAGGGTTCTTTGACGTGGAAAATAATTGAAAGGATGCAAAAGACGCTTGAGTCCATTCCGAAAAATACGATGAACTATTTCAGTTCTACCATTGCAAGGAATCAAAGTAATTCAATAGTCATCGATATGAACATTCCAAAACGAGAAATAACGATCAATTCATTCAAATAAGCATGTATTAATTTCTGAAGTTATTCCACTTTTTTTAATTTTTAGTATTTTTGTAGAAATTAGGCATAAAAATATTTTAAAATACAGCCCTCAATGTTTTTCTGCGAACAAAAGATAAGCTGATCAAACGAATTACTTCCATCGGAGGAACAGATGATGAAAGATAAAATCATGTCTTTAAAAGAAGCCGTGGAATTATTTGTTGAAGACGGAGATTTAGTTGGAATTGGTGGGCTTTCTTTTTGGAGGAAAGCAGGAGCAGCCACACGTGAAATAATCCGGCAAAAGAGAAAGAATTTAGGGGGTATCTCTTTTGTTGGAGGAATTTGTGCAGATATGTTAATAGGGGCAGGTTGCCTCGATCGAATTAGGACCAGTTTTATCGGAATGGAGTTATTTGGATTGGCTCCTAATCATAGAAGGGCGGTAGGAGCAGGGCAACTAAAAGTGATTGAGGAATCGGAAGCATCAATTGCATTAGGATTGAAAGCGATTTATTTAAAATTACCATTCCTTCCATTAAGAGGCATCTTAGAGAGTGATGTCTTAAAGGTTAGAGAAGATATGAAAGAATTCAATTGTCCACTCACGGGGGATAAATTAGTCGCTTGCCCGCCGATTCAAGTGGATGTTGCAATAATTCACGTGCCTTACGCGGATGAGAAAGGGAATGGAAACGTTCAGGGACCCGTATGGCTTGATGATGATTTGGCAAAAACTGCAAAAAAAACGATAGTAACGTGTGAGAGGATAGTTGAAACAGAAGACATAATCCATTACCAAGGAAAAGGGCAAATACCCATGCAAACCGTGGATGCCGTAGTAAAAGTCCCCTTTGGCGCGCATCCTACAAGTTGTTATCCATTTTACACTTATGATGCAGATGCAATAATGAAATACATCAATTATTGCCAGACACCTGAGGGATATAAAGAATATGAGAAAGAATACATTGCGCTACCTACTCAAGAGGAATATTTAGAAAAAATTGGAGGAATAAAAGAGATTCTTAAAATTTTATTGTAGGTGAGTGATAATGGTGGATTATACTACAGATGAATTATTAACGGTACTTATGGCACGGGAAGTAACAAACAAAGATGTAATGATTGTTGGGGTGGCAACACCGATAGTCTGGTCAGCCTTTACATTGGCAAAGGTTACACATGCACCGGATGCCCTTTTTCATTATTTGATGGGAAATACTTTCGTTTGGGAGGCCCGTCAAGTCAGCCTGCTGTGGTTTGAATTGGGAGCTGCCGGACGCTGTCATCGCCTCCACAATACAGGCGAATGCACTCTCGAATTGCTACCGCACGATGTATTAACTACCATTGAATTTTTCAGGCCAGCCCAGGTAGATATGTTCGGCAATACAAATAATGTGGTTATAGGAGATTGGCATAATCCTAAGGTGAGGTTACCCGGGGCGGCTGGTATCATCGATTTTTCTGGGTTTTATACTGCAGGTCAGTACTTATATATTACCAGACATGATAAACGAACTTTCGTTCCCACGGAGAAATTATTTTTCAGGTCAGGTGTGGGGTTTGTAGATGGCAAACGTCCATTAATTGAATATGGTTTGATTGGAGCGGGTCCTAAATGTGTCATCACTGATTTAGCCTATCTGGATTTTGATCCAGAGCAACGTAGAATGCGAATAAAAACCGTACATCCAGGTATAACGGTTGATGAGGTACAAGAAAATACGGGGTTTGAGCTTTTGAAGGCATCAAATTTAAAAGAAACTATTCCACCAACAGAAAAGGAGATTCAATTACTTCGTGAGAAAGTAGATCCGCTTGGAATACGTAAGTTAGAGGTTCTTACTGGAAAAGAGCGGGCAGATCTTCTAGAAGAAATAATAAGAAAGGAATATAGTCGAATTAATCGAATTCCATCACGAATCTAATTTTTTATTATTGCGAGTTTCTAGGAAAGGACATTCATATTCTTGTATTTGTTCGCGTCGTAAGAGAATTATTTCATTTAAAAGTTTATTAAATAAATCTTTGCTGACTCGGTTGATTGCAGAGAGAGGATAAGTTCGTTCCCCTATTATTTTTTCTATTAAATCTGGAGATAACCTTCCGGATTCATCTTGTTTATTTGCAATGATGATAATAGCGGCGTAAGGAGATAATTTTTTCAATTTAGGGATGATCATTTGTTTCGTGGCCGTGACATTTTGAGGGGTTGAATCGGTTACCACGATATATAGGTAAAAATTCCGTAATTTCTCTAATAGAAAGGGAGCAGGGGAATTGGATGATAAATTTTCCATGACTGCCCCCCCATAATCGAAAAGATTTATTATAAGGGGAGGAAACGCCGTGATTTCCTTTTTATGAGTGTTGATTAAGTCTTCAACTTTTTTGGACTTTCCGGATATCATTTCAAATAGAGTGGTTTTTCCGACTTGATCGAAACCAATCAGACCAAAATTTAAGATAAATATTTTCCTTTTTAGCTTTACCTGGATGGTTTCTTTATCTAATGGGAGTTGGTCGTTAGTAACATCTTTTATATGGGCTAATAGTACGAGATCTTCTTTTTCTAACTCGGTAATGTTTTCCCCTTCTAAATCGGCTTTTCCTAAGTAGAGTTCAATTAATTTATTACAATCAAGGGGACATTGGAAGCATTCGGATAAAAAAACGTCAATATTGGTCTGAAACATATGAAATTGAAAGACGAGTTCCTCTTTAAGAACAATAATATTTCGATCATTTACTTCTATATCATTTAAAGTTTTAAGATAGTCATTCAGGATTTTCTGTCTTTTTTCATAATTATAGATTGTCATTCAAATTCTGCTACTAAATCTGTAATTTTGATTAATTAATTGTTTCTAAATTAGAAAAGTATAAAATTTGGGAAGGATGTAAAATTTGTTGAGAATTAAATAAAAATATATTCAGAAGTATTGAGCTTAGAAATGAATTAAGCTAACTTTTTGATAAAATAGAATCATGTAGGAGTGATGAGGATGCCACAGATCAAATTTGCGCCAATTTCTAAAGAAACTCAGATTCCTGGAACGAATTGCACGATTCAAATAGGTGTAATACAAAATCACGATCGCTCTTGGGGTGTTAAATTAAGCCAAGGTGGCAAGGTCATTGCGGCCAAAAGGATCAAGAAATTAATTGATGTGGAAATCGTCGGGATCATCCGTGATACTATTGGAAAACAAATTGCACTTGATACTTTTGAATTAGGCACTACGATGAGCAACCTACTTCGAGAAACCTACGAAAGAATAAGAAGCAAACAAAAGGTAGCACAAGCCCAAAAACCTGCACCAACACCCCCACCAAAACCTGCTCCTGTAATAACGCCCGCTCCAAAACCTGCGCCAGCACCCGCTCCTGCGCCGACACCCGCTCCTGCGCCGACACCCGCTCCTGCGCCGACACCCGCTCCTGCGCCGACACCCGCTCCTGCACCACCGCCTACAACTCCCGCCCCGAGCCCGGAGAACCAATCCAATATTGTATCCGCGTTAGCTTCCATGAAAGTCCCGGTTGGATCACCTTCAGGTGCCTCAGAGGGTGATAGTTTTTGGTCAGCTTATTCAAGCATACAAACTCCAACAGAAGAATTTTATGAACCTCAACCCGCGGCTCAACAACCGCAACCGACCTATCAACAACCTGCAGCAGCACCCCAACCAGCTCCTGCCTCAAGCAATTTAGATGATGCTTTCGCTACGCTGGGACTTAAATGTACTAACTGTGGGGCTGAGGTTGACCCGGACGTAGACACCTGCCCCTATTGCGGACAATCTCTCTAATTTTCTGTATTTCATGATTAAAATAAGTACCTTTATTAAAAAAAAAAATTATAATATCCAAAATAATTTATTCAATTCAACACATTATTTAATAACGGTTATTTATAATTAAAAGCCCCGGCAAATAACCGGAACGTTCTGAGATAATAGATTTAAAGTTAAGGAGTTATTAAAGTTGGAAATCGATTGGGCCAAAATAATCGAGAAACCGGACGCAAAGCACAAAGTAGATGGTAGTATTTTATTAAAATATCGGACTATGACTGAAAAACTCAATAATGAAGTTGATTCATTAAAAAAGAATAATGTAGAATTAGAGAACCAAATTAAACGGCAAAGTCAAACAATTCAAAATTTAAAAAGGGAAAGTGCTCAACAAACTGAAGCAGCGAGATCTTTAGAAGGCGAACTTCAAGTAATAGTGGGTGAAAAAGAGAAAGAATTTAAAAAACAGATAGCCTCATTACAGAATGAACTTGAAAATGCAAAAAAAGAAGCAGAAAGTTCATCAAGCTTACAAAATCAGTTAGCTGAAATGCAACAAACGCTAGCTGAGTATGAGAAGCAATTGAGTGAAAAAGTAGCGAAAATGGCAGAATTAGAAGGAGCGAATCAGGAACTTTCAAGTAAAATCACCGAATTAGAGGGAAGTTTAGCAGAAATTAGTGGGACCAAAAACAAATTTGAAGAAATTCAAAAAGCATTAGATGCAAAAAATTCTGAAGTTGAACAATTGAATGGGAAAATTCAAGAATTAGAGAAGCAACAGGAGCAGTCGGCAGCCGACCATAAAGCAAAGTTAGAATCTTTGAATGAACAGCAAGCTCAAGAATTGGAAGCACAAAAATCTACCTATGATATGCAGATTAAAGCGTTGGAGAACAAGTACGGTATGACAAAAGAGGCCATCTTAAGAGCTGAAAAAGAAATGATTGAAAGGGTCATTTTTCTTCGGTATACGGGCGCGAATTTTGTGATGGTTCGTTCTAAGCCCGATGAAGGCATTTCTATGATTTTAGACCAGCAAGAAGGAAAATGGTTAATGGTGTGGGATGCGAATGCCGGTTTTGTTGAGCGAAGGACTGCAGAAAGACTAGCGAGATCGATCGCAAAGGCAGGTTGGCCACTACCCAGTGGCGCAAGAGTAGGGCTAGGATTCGACCTTGAAATGCAAGGGGCGCAATCCGTCCCCGGTCGGTTGCTAAGAGACCAGCATGAGTACATGGATTGAAAAATCTAATATCATATCTAGTATATTCTTCTTTTCTATTTTCTTCATTGGTTTGAGGGATGTAATGGTGCAATTTAGTAAGTTCCACGGTTTGGGTAATGATTATATAATTATCAACGAGTTAAATGAAACTATCATTCCAGAAGAGAAGAAAGCCCGGTTGGCAATGGTATTATGCCAAAGAAAATTCTTCGTTGGGGCAGATGGTATTTTATATGTATGTCCTCCAACTCGAAAAGATGCGGAAATTCGGATGCGTATCTTTAACGTGGATGGATCAGAAGCCGAGATGTGTGGAAATGGCATTCGCTGTTTTGCCAAATATCTATATTTGAAGCGAATTATCCAAAATCCACAAATGCATGTTGAGACACTTGCAGGAATTAAAGTGCTCACATTAACAATTGAAAATGGAAAAGTGAATTCAATAAAAGTTGATATGGGTGTTCCCAACCTCCTAAGAAATGCTATCCCTATGAAAGGTCCCAATACAGAAGTGATAAATGAGGACCTTAAAGTTGGAGATCAAACCTTTAAGGTAACATGCGTGTCTGTGGGCAACCCTCATTGCGTGATTTTTGAAGATGATTTAGAATCTTTAGATATAAAGCAAGGGAAGGAAATAGAATATCACGACGTGTTTCCGCAACGAATCAATGTGGAATATGTAAAAGTGGTATCAAGACAGGAAATTGTGATGCGTGTTTGGGAGCGAGGTGTTGGCGAAACATTAGCATGCGGGACAGGTGCCTGTGCTGCAACAATTGCTTCTATTTTGAATGATAAAACTGATCGGAAGGTTACCGTGCATTTATTAGGGGGAAATTTAGATATTTCCTGGAACGAAGATGACAATCACATTTACATGACAGGGACTGCAGAACACGTTTATGATGGAGACATTGATATTACAAATATTTAGAAGTGGAGATCAAATAAATGAAAATAATTCCGAGTGATAGAGTACAATCAATTGGAGCTTATGCATTTGCAGAAGTTGATAAACTTGTATTAAAATTAGAAAAGCAAGGAATCAAACCCACGGATTTTGGCGTGGGTGATCCGAAGGAGCCAACCCCTGAACTAGTCAGGACTGCCTGTAAAAAAGCGATTGATGATCGAAAAAGTGCCGGATATCCCTCTTATATTGGTACGTTTGAATTTAGAAATGCTGTTGCAGTTTGGATAAAAAAGAGATTCAATGTGGATTTAGATCCCCAAACAGAAATAACATCGACAATAGGATCGAAAGAAGCGGTCTTTAATTTCCACGAGGGGGTTATAAATCCAGGAGATATTGTATTGATTCCCAATCCAGGGTATCCCCCAATGGCTCGAGGGACTTTTTTTGCAGAGGGGCACGTTTATTATTTAAATTTGTTGGAAGAAAATGATTTTTTGCCTAATCTTCAAGATATTCCCCCTGATATCGTGAAAAAGACAAGGGTTCTTTGGATAAATTATCCCAACAATCCCACGGCGAGCATTGCGCCCAAGTCATTTTTTAAAGAGGCCATCGATTTTGGGCATGACAATAATATTATCGTTGCTTCAGATGAAGCGTACAGCGAACTTTATTATGATAAAAAACCCATGAGCATTTTGGAATTAGACCGTGAGGGGATAATTACCTTCCACTCAATGTCAAAGCGAAGTAAGATGACTTGCTATCGAATCGGTTGGGTTGCAGGGGATGAAGAGGTAGTTTCGATCTTTCGGAAAGTGAAGACTAATATCGACTCTGGAACTGCAACGTTCGTCCAAGATGCCGCTGTTGCAGCATTAAGCGATGAAAAACACGTTGAAGAGGCGCGGAACGATTATAAAAAGAAAAAAGATATCATTATGGCAGCATTTCGAGAGATTGAATTGGAAATACGCGAGCCAGAGGGCACGATCTACATTTGGCAAAAAACCCCACATGGTATGTCCTCATTAGATTTTGTCAAAAAACTTTTGGATAAAAATATCGCCATTGTCGGTACTCCCGGTGCCTGGATAAGTAAAGAAGCAAGAGGCGTTAATCCGGGTGAAAATTATGTCCGATTTGCTTTAGTTCCAACAATCGGAGAAACGAAACAGGCTGCCGAACGCCTTGTTAAGAATTACAAGTAGATTTTCGTACGATTAAGATTTTTATAGTAAAAAAAAATAAAGTATTAAAAGATTGGTTTACCCTTATATTCATCTCAAGAACTGAAGTTGAATCAAAAAGGGAGAGTTCTATATGGAACCCGCAGAGCCACTTCCAGTTAAACTCGCTTTCGATGATTTTGAAGTGAAAGATGAAACCGTATTACTCACTCATCACTCCATGCTTACTCCATCTGACATCAACTTCTCTGTTTTGAGGAATCCTAACCAAAATTTTAAATATCGTGGAGTTTTGTGGCTAACGGATAAGCACCTTATTTATAAAGGATTTCCCGTTGTAAAGATGGGAGTTAGTAAAGTAGCAGAGAAATTAATGAGACCTTTCTGCGAGGTTGATATAAGTCACCCCTATAAAACAATTATTTCTACATCCGACATTTCCGACGTTTTTATTGGGCATGATAATACTTTTCAGAAACGCTTTCAACGGTATCCGAAATTGCGGATTACGTACAAATCAGATAACGGAGAATCTACCTCCTATTTCTATTTAACGAGAGAAAATCTCATTGATGATGAATTATATATAAATAAACGTTGCAGCGAATGGCATAATAGAATAAAGGAACTCATAGACAAGGCGACTGGAGTAACTCCAACTGCCCCTGCCGTACCCGCTGCACCTGCTGTTCCTCCTGCACCCAAGCCGGCTATAATTGCAACGGAAATTCTATTAAAAAAAGCTGAGGAGGAAGTTGGGGCGAGACGGTTTGGAAAAGTTACTGTCAAACCCCTTGAAGAACGAGAAAAACCCGATATTAAGGCGACTGCTACTATTATAAAACCTGAGGCAGAGGAGGAGGAGCCAGCTTTCACTAAACTGTTGGATGCATTGGTTCCGGTTTCAGATGAAGAATTTACATCTGCCGCGGCGGATTCTTCGATTGCAAAATGTCCGTATTGTGGATGGATCCTCGGATATTCAACAAGTAAGTGTCCCCGCTGTCGGAAAGTAATATAATACTCTATATTAATCCCTTTTTTTACGCTTGCCAATCATTTTTTGTAAAATTTTTTTTAAGTAGCTGTTTCAAAAACCCTTTTAATTTTAAAAAAAATCGTATTCCTAACTACCAAAATCTGAGTGTGAAGAACTATGCCGATAGGATTTGATACTCAAGGAATAGCGGATGACATCCTTGAAAAATTAAGTTTAGAAAATCGTTATAAATTTCTTAATATGAACTTGCCGACGATTGTGAATGATAAACAGATGGAGTTTTTAAAAGAGGCACAAAAGTTTGCAGTGGAATATGAGAAGAAGAATAAGATTGATCATACAGAAGAGATCTATACCTATTTTCCCGCTTTTGGCGAGAAAGGCTACCTCTGTCGATTTCAAGATTTCGCGGAAGCCGACATAGGCTTTGAGGATTGGGGTCTCCAGATCGAAATGATGCGGTATCTTGCAGTTGATATGTTCGATCCATCATTTTCAATGAGCATTGGCGCTACGACCCTCAGTATTAACCCGTGTCACTATCATCACGAGCAGCGGCCTGAAGTTTTGGATGTACTGAAAGGCTTAGTGACTGGAACAAAAATTGGGTGCATTTTAATAACGGAACCAGAAAGGGGCTCTGACGCAGTCCACCAACTTACCACTTGCACGGCACAAAACGATGGAAGCTATCTATTGAATGGAACCAAGATTTATAATACGAATGCACCAAAGGCAACAAATGCAGTGGCATACGCTTCTGCTGAGGTAGAAAAAGGGGAAACAATGGGACAATTTTTGATCGATACGAAATGGGATGGCTGGAACTGCGAACGAATAGGGATTCCGTGGGTCCCTCGGCTTTGGTTGGGAAAAGAAGAATTAAAAGATTTAAGAATCCCCAAGGAATATGTTTTGGGACCTCCTGGGCAAGGACTCTCGAATATGTTCGAGGGATTAGCGCTTGAGCGAATTGGAATTGCCTTCGAGAATTTAGGACAAGCCTGGGGTGCACTTAGCCACGCAACTCTCTACGCAAATATGCGTGTACAGTTCGGGAAACCCATCATTAGATTCCAAGGAGTGGGATTCACGCTAGCGAACCTGTATTCCCAAGTCATTTGCATCACAATGGCACTGCAGAAATTTTCAGAGAGCTATGATGAGAAGAATGAAAAATACGAGCACAACATTCCAAAAGCTTTACGGGGTGCATTCGAAATTAATGCATCGCAATTGAAGTATTCCGCAGCGAAATTATCTGAACGGGTCTGCTACGAATGTGCCAACTTAATGGGCGGTGCAGGGGTCAATGACAATACGTTGATGCGCGATTTATTGGGCGTGTCCCGGATTCAGGAGATTGTCGGTGGTGCCCGTCAAATTCAGGAACTCATCATCTCAAGAGCACTTGGAAAAATCTATAAACAAATCTAAATCATCCTTCTTTTTTTGTATAAATATGATAGACGCCTTCTTCTTCTTGGATATCTAGCACTTCATGACCATTTATATTAAGAAAGTTTTGAATGTTTTTCTTAGCAGGCGGAAAATCGCCAATTATTTCTAAAATCTTTCCCGGTTCTAAAGTCTTGATCTTTTTCTTGGTAAGAAGAACTGGCATTGGGCACGTCTTACCTTTAACATCTAAAAAATCATCTGATCTCATTATATCCCTCTAGAAAGTTAGGGTATTATCACTTTCAGCGCACGCTTGTACAATCTCATGCATTCCAACTATCTGGCAACCATCTGCGAGATCTTCCTGTTTAATGCCTCGGGCACCACAACACACCCCGCAAACGATCACTTTGAGTCCTTCTTCGATGGCATTTTCTAAATATTCAAGCTGGTTTGGATATTCGGCAGGCTTTTGTTCTTTTTTGCCTACGAAAACACCGTCCTGAATCAGGATAACGGTAACATCGTGTCCATCTATAAGTGCTGTTAATGCGAATCTTAGGGCGGTATAGGGGCGCTCTCTGCCGTATGGGCTCTCTAATATCATTACAGTTAATTTTGCCATGATTAATGCCTCAATTTATTGAGAAATGCTTCTAATCTGTGTAGTAATCAGTTTCTATTTAAAAGTATCAAATTAAGTAATAATATCTATTAGAAGAACTTATAAAGAAGGATTTCTCATCATTAAAAAGGTATGAAAAATGTCACTGAACCTTCACTTTTTAGAAACACTCACAAAAATCGTGGAATTCGGAAGTTTTTCAAAAACAGCACAACATTTAAACCTGAGTCAGAGTGCAATCAGTCAGCAAATTGATGTGTTAGAAAAGTATTTTGGAGCTAAATTGTTCGAAAGAAGTATAAAAGGTGTTGAATTAACTGAACAAGGGAAAATATTGTTAAAATACAGTAATTTAATTCAAGAGAGTTTATTAAATGCAAAGAAAGAAATTTTGGATTCCTTAGGAGAGATAAAGGGTACAATTAAAATAAGTAGTTCTACAATCCCAGGAGAACACATTCTTCCGAAATATATAATTAAATGTAAGAAAAAATATCCAAGTATTAATTTTCAGATTGAAGTGAATGATACCGAAATAAGCCTGACCAAATTAAAAAATGAAGTCGTTGATTTAGCGGCAGTCGGCAGTTTAGAAGATGAGAAAGGCTTTGAGATTATCGATCTTGCTGAAGAAGAATTAGTTCTTGCCGTACCTAAAGATCACGAGTTAGCACGAGAAGGGCTTAATAATAATGCTGATATTTTAAAATATTCGTATATTTTTCGGGAAAGTACCTCAGGAACAAGAAAAGAGAGCGAAAAGATTCTAGAAAAGGCTGGTATTAAGAGTAAGGACTTGCAAATTGTAGGTGAATTAAATACGACTGAATCCATTCTAACAGCTATTGCTGAAGGGTTGGGGATAAGTCTTGTCTCTTACATAGCAGCTTCAAAAATAGAGAAAAGTGGATTAATAAAATGTTTAAGGCTTCCTAATATATCTACGAAACGAAAGTTATACCTCGTAAAGAAAAAAGGGAAAGAAGAAACTGAAAGTTCACCATTAAAGACCTTTTGGGAATTTGTGATTAATGAGACAAAATAATAATAATTTCATTTTTCTTTCTTTTTTATATAAAATTCAAGCCTGTCGAATATTTCCTTCAGAAGAAGAGGCACTAGGAAGATCCACCATAAGAATAACCATGCTGGCATTCCTAGAAAGATGGGGTTAATATATACATAGAGACCGAAAGTGACCATTAATCCTTCAAAGAGAAACGCGTAAGGTAAGATTGCAATAATTAAAAATTCGTTTTTCTTTGGGCGGAATAGAATAATTCGGATTAGAATGATTCCTGCATAGAAGACAGAAGGCAGTAATGGGTCCATATAAGTATTATATATGGCTATTCGTAAACAAGCAAAAACAATGAGATCAATGACCAATTGCTTATTTACCCATCCACTTAAACCGGGTTTAGTTTTTTGGAATTCGTCCCCTCTGAACCACTTGAGATGAAAGACTTTACGGAACAATAAGAAAATTTGGCCCCAAAATAGAATCATCCATAGCGGTAATAAGCCATTAAGGATGGGAAGAATTGTAATTGAAGAATAACTATAAATCCCTGTAATTATCGACATTAGATCATTTCCACCACCTGCTAGAACACCTAAGAGAAAGAAAAGCCAATCTCCCCTCTCGTTGATTAAGATGAATCTGATGCTAAGATTGATGCCGAAAATTATGGTGATGATTATCGTGTACAATACATCTGTACTGGCCAATTGCCCAAGTAGACTGACCGTGACGATCATAACGAATAAAAACAAGATTTCCCAAATTAGGCGCTGTTCTGGTGTTGTTGGGGGATATTGAAGCCAATTGTTTGAGTTCTTTTCAGGTACTGTCATATAATATAATCCGATTAATGATTCATTGAAAATTAATTATCCTATAAGCCCCTGGATTTCATTAAAGATACCACTATCGAATAGTCCAAGAAGAGCCCGGCCGTATGCATCGGTGACACAATTCTGCATCCAGGCGCAATGGCCCCTGCACTGATTTTCTCCAGCTCCATGGAAATTGCTGGGGTTTATTTGCTTTTCTGCGGCTTTGTGTGCCTCATTCAGATTTTTGTAATCCAAAACATTAACCATTGCACAGTTTGGATATGCTTTACAAGGCCAAAATAATTCACCAGTGTAATCGATGTGATCGAATACGACAGGATAGCAATTTAATCCCTTCACACGCAGTAATCGATCGAGCATTTTAGTAGAGGCAATCATAGGATGGCCTTGCTTGGAACGCTCAAGGATTTTATCCACTAGCGCTTGGTATCTAGGATTATTGACTAATTCATAATCTGGCTCATGACCTAAATTAGCCGATACTGGAGAGAAACAAATCCCTAAATCACAGCACCAATCCAAGATATCAAATGATTCTTCGATAGTATCCCGCGTAATAACCGTATTTGCGACTAATTTGAAGTGTACAAAATTCTGGAGAATTCTTAGAGCCAAAATATTTCGCAAAACTTTACGAGAGATGTTGTCTTTTACTTCATACATCTCTGATAATTGAGGAATACTCAGGGAATCTAATGAAATAATGATAACATCCATCTGTGATAAGAAATTTTTATAGCGGGGCTTCAGGAGTAAATCACCAATTAAAGCCCCATTCGTGTTTATCATATTAAACATATTTAATTTAGTCGAATAATCAAGCAATTCAGGTAAATCTTTCCGAAGTGTGGGTTCACCACCGCAGAAGTAGATAGCAGAGCTATTTTTCATAATTTTTAATAATTTTTTCCCCTGTTCCATGTTCAAATCTTTATTGAATCCCTCCCGATAGAGCAACGGATATTTCCCACCCCGATGATTACTGCAATAACTGCATAGAAAGTTACACTGGTTTGTCATAGTCCATATGTAGAAGAGGGGAATGAAATTATGGTTTCCTTTTGCCATGCGACTTTTATTAATGAAAAGAGCTTTGAGCGTCTTGTATAAAGCGATTAATTTCCTTTTTTGGAAAAAAGTGCCAGATAATGGGCTTTTAACCCGGTTAATAAGACGTGCAATTTTTAATGCCAATTGCCCGGCTTCACGGTGCATCTCGTTCCAATCGGGATGATGAGATTTAGGCTTATAATAATGAAACTTTGGAAATACTAAATCTCGCACCTTTGGATTCATCTAATCACTCACGTTAGATCCGAATAGGACCATAAAAATTATTTGTAATCGTCCCTTGCGGGATTAAAAACATCGATGACAATGGCGTCTTCGATGATTGTGGCGCCGTGTTCAGCATTGGATGGGGCATAATAACTATCACCCGATTTTAATCGATAGGTTTTTCCGTAGATATGGAAATCTAAAACCCCTTTGACAACATAGCCCATTTGATGATGGGGATGTGAGTGCATTGGAAGGTTCGCGTCTTTTCTTAAATCGAAATAAATTAACATAACTTGATCATTATATACAAGCGTGTGACGATATATTCCTTCAAGCATTTTCACGGGTTTAACATCTTTAAAATTAATGACTTTCATTTCAGGCATTCATTGATCGCCTACCTACTAATTTAATTCTTGGTTTAAGTAAAAAAAAAGGAAGTTATAAATTATCTTCTGGAACTGAATCGTCTATAAAAGAAGTTTCTGTAGAATTAAGATCCATGACTGAGGGAGGAACGCTACTCGGTGGGAAAGTGACTTCTTCGATGTTCGATTCTTCCCCTTTCAAATAGATCAGGAGGAGCCCCAAACCAGTAATTATAGCGCAAACTAATACAACCCACGGATTTCCACCTACTTGGTATCCACCACCAATTCCAAGTCCAATGAGAAAACCACAGAAAAAGGCGAGGAAACTAAATAACAGAAATACAGCATAATAGCGCCCTCTCATATCTTGTGGTGCGATATCTCCTAAAACTATGAGAATGGTTGTTAGCGCTATGGGAATGCCGGCGAGGAAAACAGCTCCAATAGGGAAGAAGTATGATAGGAAGGAGATAGTACATAGAATTGCGCCATAAAACAAGACTTGTTTGCGTCCTTTATCAAGGAGATAACCACTGACAATAAGGAGGAGCCCACCAACGGCGAACCCAATACTTGCGATTTGTTGGTAAGACTGATAGTCTTCTTGTCCTAATCCTCCAATGGGCATGAAAATTCCTTGGGCAAGCCATATCAATATAAATGCTATGAGGTAGGTGCGAAATTTAGAATTATTCCAAATGAAGTCAATAGATGCTGTAATCTTATCCAAGATACTTTGTGTGGCGTACTCTCTATCGCTTGGTGGTTGATTTTCCTTATCAATGCTTGTGAAAAGAATATATATCGCG
This sequence comes from Candidatus Helarchaeota archaeon, assembly GCA_013375455.1. The sequence goes on from JABXJT010000027.1 coordinate 39,521, forward strand.
ATACCTGCACCTGCTAGCTTTATTATAGCAATTACTATTATAAAGGCACTTGAAGCGAAAAGTGTAGAGCTGTACCAAGAGAGAAGGATGCCAGAAACAATCCAAGCGATCCCAGCAATTAAGCCTGTAACCTTCCCCCGTTGTTCCATTTTCGTGATATCAGCAAAAAATGCGAGCATAGCAGCAATGGTAAACCCAGATAAAAGCCCAATAAAAATCCATAAAAATATGAGAGGTAACGTCTCAGTAATGACAAAAGCAACGACCAATGTAAGTATTGCTTCCGGGATCAGAAGAAGCAAGCACCACACGCGCCTTCGAGCATCCACGGTTACGCCAGCAAATATTAAAGCGACCAGCATTGGTATTAGATACCAATATATAACCCCGAAGTCTTGTATTAGAGCCATTATTATCGTAATCACATCAATTCCAAGGAAAATGATGAAAAATACCAGTAAAAAACTGAAAATTTTTTTCTCCATGTCGATTTCTAAGCGATCTAAAATATTAGGCATCGTATTCACCTTTGAAATGTGATTATTATTAAGATATATGTCAATTTTAAATGTATATTTTACAGGAAGATAATTCATCTGACAAAAACTTTAATTAAGTTCCTACGTCGTGGTTTTACCTAGAATTAATTGAAGGGTGTCATTAAAGTGATAAACGTACGAGAATATACCGATAAGGATTATACCGCGGCAACGACCCTCATGCGAAAGCTAACGGAATTGATGGGGGAAAAATTCAATGAATTTAGGTGGAAGACTTCGCTTCTCGCCAGAAAAAGTGCACAAGAGGGTATGTTTGTCGCAATTGAAGAGGAAAAAGTAGTAGGGATGAGTTTTGCCGAAATTCGGGGACGAGAGCCTCCTTATGGGTATATAAGTAGCGTAATTGTTGATGATGACTACCGCGGGCAAGGAATTGGCGAGTTATTGATTCAAAAGGCCGTTATGTATTTAGGTCGTCGTGGAGCGAATACAGTTCGGATCAATGTAAGAAAAGACGCCGTGGGCGCTATCAAATTATATGATAAAGTTGGTTTCAAAGAAAAATATCGAGTCATGGAATTAGAATTAACTAAAGAAAAAATGGAAAAGCAGCAACCCCCAAAAGCCTGAGATCAGTTTTTTAATTTATTTTTGAAGAGGACTTTTACCTCACATCCCTCATCACCAGCAACTGCTCGTTTCGAGGCAATTGCAGTTAATTGAGGATTAATTGTTTCAGCTAATGCGGCTTCCCAGGTTACAAAGGCTTTACAGAAGGCAGGATATTTTAATCCGCGATGAGGGCATTCATAAGGACCTTGACAAAACCGTACAATCGAATATTTATCAGTTGCCTCAATAACTGGTTCAATATCCGGGTAGCAGTACCGCATCCAACTCACAAGCCCATAGACTACGTAAATATACATTATCATTGACATTAATGTTTTTACACTGCTTCCTGGATATAATTCAGTTTTTTTGAGCCGTAATGCTTCGTGATGCCCGAATTTTCTTGCAGCATCTTGAGTGGCTTCTACAAATTTATCTCGATATGCAGACTCAAAAATCCAGTTCAAAGCGCCTCCAGAGAGACTCCCAGCGAATTGTAAATAGGATAATATAGGATTTCTGGAAATCAATTTCACGGATCGATTGATATTAACTATAATATCTTTAATTCTTCGTAAGATGATCCTGAAACTCTGCCCCATCAAATGGGGCAAAAAATTTGATCCAACAATTTTATGAGCAGATTTTGTGCCATAACTCAAAATTAAATACCAAAATCGGGCGCGATCTTCCCAAGTTATTCGATTTTTTGCCTGTATGACTCCTTCAGGAAGCCAATCGGGGGGGGTTCTTTCTACCTCCCATACAACATGATGATATCGCGGTGACACCTCACGAAAAAGTCGTACTGGAATTTTCAGGAAAAGAGTGAGGCCTAACACAACACCCCAATTCGATGCAAGCGTGACATACGTTTCTGAAGTATTCAATAATAAGAAAATTAGAACCATAAGAAGACACGTGACAAATAAGAGGAAGAGTGCACCCAACATGCTCATGCCTTCAGATTTCACAATGCTATTTATATGTGTTGTCATAAAATTTAATTAGAAATTACTGTGTGAGTGAAATTCATGACTCCCGAAAGCAAATCAAAACCCTTAGATGTTAGACTAGAAATCGTGAATAAAAAAGATTGGAAATCTGCCAAGAGCTTACTTGTGAAGGTGAATGGACAGTTTAGAAATAGTGGATGGAGAGTAAAGGAGCACTCTTATCAAGTTAAAGGTGATATAATAGAAATGGATATTAAAGCGAAGCATCTTGGTGGTTTGTCAGCTATGGTTCTCACTCCTTTTGAGGTAGCCGAAAAAATCCAATTAGTTGATACAAAAATAAATTATGAAATTCGAGTTTTTATCGATGGCGATGAATACGCCACTGATCATCTTTAAAATTAGAAGAAGGGAGTTTCAAATTCCACTTGTTCAAATCGTAGCAGGTTTAATGTTAAGGAAACTACGATCAATGCAAAGAAAATTGCCCCAATGATCATAAAGGCGAGAGTAAGTTTATCCTCGAACCTTATTCTATCGTCCTCAAGTTCGAGAATGATTGAATTCAAGTCCATATTGGATACATCATATTTGAGAATTATAAACTTTGCTTTTCATTAAAAAGCGGAAGGAATTTCGAGTTGGGGTTTTTTAATGCGAATTCGAAAATAGTCCAAGAAAGTGGCATGATCAATTGAAAAACTCTGAAATTCGATATTTTGTTCGTAGATGGCATTGAGCAATTCATTTAGTTTCTGTGGAATATCAGTTGCAAAGATCTTTAAGGAATTTCTACCTACTTTTAAGATATATTTTATCTTTTTGATCTCAAATAATTTCTCTATTAATTCTTCTGAAATAGAATCAAAATGCATTAGAATGGTGTGCCCACCACTGGGAAAGAAGAGTTTAATGAGTGTTTCAGGTTTAGCAAATTCAATTACCTTACCTTTATCTAAGAGCGCAAGTCGATCTACATACTGTGCGACTTCGAGATCGTGTGAAACCATAACGATGGTGGTATTTAAGGTCTTATTCAAGATTTTTAAGTAATTGAGAACGTCAATTCGAAGGTGAGCATCTAGCCCTGTTGTGGGTTCGTCCAAGATTAGGACTTCAGGATCGTGGATCAGCCCCACACAAATGGACACGCGTTTTTTCTCACCACCAGAGAGCTTTCTAACTTGTTTTTTCATCAGCTTTTCAGTGAATCCTAAAATTTTGAGTATTTGCCTTGCGCGCTTTTCAATTTCCATTTTCGACATACCATACATTTTGCCAAAGTAATAAGCATTTTTTAAGGCGGAGAATTCAGGATAGATATCGTCTACACTTCCCATCTGGGGAACATAGCCCATTTTAACGATCGTATGCTTATGATCAAGAAAGACATCATAACCCGCAATTCTAGCAAAGCCTCTATCTGGTTTTATCTGTCCTGTCAATACTTTAATTGCTGTAGATTTTCCAGCCCCTGATTCGCCAATTATTCCCAGTATCTCGCCCTTATCAGCAATTAGACTGATATCCTCAATTAAGGTCATATCCTTTATTCGTACAGTAACGTGTGATATGAAAACGACGTTTTTTTTGAAACTTTTGGATGCTTTAGCCATTTTATTTACCATATAAAAACTCTGTCGCCATTAAGACGGTTCAATCCAGCCGCAATTATGTCAGCTACCAAAATCCCGCAAGCTGTTATTAAAATGGTTCTCACTGCGATGATTTTCTCACAAAATATATAATAACACTGGTCATTTATCAATTATAACAATGGTGTTCCAAAGTGTTTGATCGACCTAAAAGGATTCTCTCGCTTGCTCGGAAAGAAATTGAATCATTATTGAAAGACAAGCAAGCTCTACTCATCATTTTCTTATTACCCACCCTAGTTCTTTTTGCAATTGGGTTGGGCACTGGTGGTGGGAGTGCGCATGCCACGATTGGAATCGTGGATCTTGATACAACGAGCGGTTCTGCGGGTCCGGGGGTCAATCTTTCAGTAGAATTTATAAATACGCTGGATGAGATTCCAAATACAGATATAATAATTTTTAGTGGGATTGCTGAAGCCAATGAATCTCTTTTTTATGGGGAAATTGATGGATTTATTGTCATACCTGATTTATTTGAGCAAAGTCTTTCTTCACCAGACCTTAACCGAACTGTTGTCATTGAACTCTATTTAGATGACACGAATTTTGGAGGCGCGGGTGCGGTTATTGGAAAAGTGGAATTAGCCATTCTCAACTTCAAATATGAAATGGGTTACATCCGAGATGAAGTTTTATATGTTCCCACCTTCCAGTTCTCTTCGGATTCATCGCTGTACAGGGCAGCTCCCTTTGTCTTCTGCATCACAATTTTAGGGTCGACAATGATGACCGCCGCCCAAAGTATAGTAGGAGATGTTCCATTACGGCGCATGCTCTTGACACCTGCACGCAAGACTGAAGTATTACTTGCGAAATTAATGGCTTACTCTTTAATCGTTTTCTTCCAAATCCAGATTCTCTTGGGCCTTGCATGGGGTGTTTTTGGAGTACCTCTTCGATGTGGATATGGTCCAATTTTAATCCTCCTTTTCTTAATCGGATTTTCCGGGATCACCTTAGGGCTATTGATATCCGTATTAAGCACGTCCCGCCTTCAAGCGAGCCAATACTTCCTTTTGACCTTCATCATAATGTTAGTACTCACCTGGTTCGGAGGACTGGTATTTATAAGGGATGCTATCCCGCTCTATCGAGGTCAACAAGCATTTGGAATCATGGCATACAAAGGTTTTTCCTTGTTAGAAGCGGGAATAGACGTAATGGTAATTTTCTTATTTGGGTTCATCTCATATTTATTAGCCCACATTGTTTTTCATTTCAAAAAATCGGTTATTTAAATAAACAAATTTATTTGAATAAGGGTATTATTATGTAGTGAGACCTGTAGATTTTGGCAAAGGAATGAAAATGGCAGCAAAGACTGAATTTATACGGAAAATCAGTTATTTAAGAACGCTTGAAGGTGAATTCAGTCGACTTCTTTCACGTGGGGAAAATAAAAAAGCCGCAGAAACAATAGCTCAGGTCATCGAGGGTTACAACAAAATAGGGGCGAGACAAAATGCAAAGCGGCTCCTAACGCAATATGGGGATTTTATCGCCCAATTTAACATACAATTAAGCGTAGTAGATAAAAAATACCCCATTGATGAGGAACGGGCTGATCCTGAGAAGGTCTTGCGCTTTATTGAAGCACTTGAGAAGAAAGTGCGGAGACGACTCCTTCAAGGTAAAACCGATCAGGCAATTTCCGATTTAAAATTCATTATATCCAAATTACGAGAACTTCATCATCACGAAAAAGCGGATTTGCTTGAAACAACTTTGAATCAATTTATCATAGAATTATCGGGGACTAAGATCGAAGCAGTACCTGTAGCCCCTAAACCTCCCACAATTCAGCCCATTCATTTACCAAATCTCACTAAAAAGCCTTCAGCACCCCCACCAAGTGTTCCTACACTGCCACCTATTCCGAGAGTAGTACCAAATGTACCGCCGCCACCAATCCCGACAACCAAATCGACAAGCACTATTAAAGATCTTCCTCTTTCTGAGGAAGAAGAAGTCCTAAAAAAGCTGTTTGACATTAAAGATCTTCTTTCTAGAAAATCTAAGTAAATAAATTGGAAAAATAGAAAAGGAAAAAAAAGAATTAAAGGTCTTTAAGAAGTTTAGCGATTTTCTTGAGTGCCTCTTCGAGTTTGGTTACCCTTTCTTCTAGCTTTGAGATTAATTCTGCATTTCTAGAATCGTTTGTTGGACTGAGAGATGTTTCTTGAACTGTTGCAGTAACGGCTGGTGCAGGAGCTAGGATTGCTGGTTCCTTAACGGGAACTGCAGCTTCTACTGGAGGTGCTTCCGCAGCTTCCTTGGTAGTTTCTGGAATATCAAAGCCTTCCTTCATGAGGAGTATTCGACATAGATCCATGAATAAAAAGGGAATATTGTCACCCGTTTTTGCGGAGGTTTCAATATAGGGGATGTCAAATTTTAATCTATTAGAAAGGAACTGTGCGAATTTAAGCCCTTCTTTTTCAGATACAGCTCGCCCGGGCAGATCGTTCTTGTTACCTATCAAATAAAATCCTTTTATCGTACCACCGGCATTTTTTGCGGCCTCAAGAATCCAATCTTTCAGTTTATCCATGCTTTCCTTGCGAGTTAAGTCAAAAACTAGGAGAACGCCTTGGCAACCTCCATAAAATGAAGCTCTTACTTCTTTAAACGCCTGTTGCCCTGCTAAATCCCATATTTGAAAAATGCTCTTAATCCTTTCTTCTTTAGCATCGGTTATTTCGACTGTTTGAGATGCAAAATCCGCACCAATGGTCTTTAAATATTCACCCGTAAAGCCCTTACCCATGTACTTTTGCCGTATGCTTGTTTTCCCGACAGCGCCTTCCCCAATCAATACCAATTTAAAACGAAATCTAACTGACATAAAAATCCCTTCTAATCTGTTTCTTACCCATTCTCACCAATTATATCTTCTTCCTCTTCAATATTTAAAAGCTTAGCAAATTTCTCGAGTTTTATCTCAAGTCTTGCAGCTTTATCTTCGAAAAATTTGGCTCTTTGACTGTCTTTTTGCATTGGTGCCATCTGTCCCTGTAGTTCGTTAATTTTAGATTCGCGTTCAGTGAGTTGTTCGTTGAGGCTCATAATTTCACTATCAAGTTCTAAAACCTTCTGTTGGAACGATTGTCCTACTTGCATTTGAGTTTCTTCATATTTTTTTTGCCGCTCAGCCATCTGTTCATTCAATTCTTTTAACCGAATTTCAAGCTTTTCACTAAGTTGGGAAACTCCGAGTTTACTCTCTTTATCAGTCGCTTTAAAATCTGAAATCAATTGACCCTTCTGGGTAAGCTCTGTTTCTTTCGCTATAACATCCGTTTTTAATGTTGAGATCGAGCTGTTCAACTCCCGGAGTTTATCTTCAAAATTAGCCTTTAGATTGGATATTAAGTTGGTTTTTTGTCGTAATTGGGAGTTGAGGTCCTCATTGGTATTTAAAAGGTCATTCCAGGATTCGTTCCATGCGGTTACAAAATCTTGGACAACTGGGTGAAGATTTTCCCAAAGGGGGCGAAGAATGGCGTCTATTTCTTTATGAATTGGATTCACTTTTTCTAAATCTAAAATTGGCGGGATCTCGCTTCCATCGATCTTCCGCTCATACTTCTTTAACTCTTTGACTTTCGATAATGGCTTTCTTCCCATCGTTATCACGTCATTTTTAAATTAATTACAGTTCGCCGAAAGTTCTAATAAGTATATGTATTTTTGCTCCATTCTATATATATAATTTTAATTTCGAATTTAAGAGATGAAAAAATTATGAGGGGGTAGCCGTGTTCATTGAAAACCGGGAATGATACAAAAAAAGGTCAATCATATCAATTTCAATTTTAGGTTCAACATGGTGAACCTTGAGCGTCATCTCGGTGATGGTTTTCAAGGTGTGATTGAGAAGGCTCTTGGTATCCTTGTTGCTGAAGATGCGGATGCTTTCGCCCCGTTGAAGCACGAATGAAATATCATCTAGTTTCTCAAGGAGTGGTATGACCTTCGGATCGAAAACTTCAAGAGTAATTTCTAAAGCATAGCCTTTTCCTGGGAGGCGCGCTTTTAGTTCAGTGGGAGATCCATAATCGATGAATCCCTTATCCTTCATAAAAATAGCAATTTTATCACAATATTCGGCTTCGTTGGGAAAGTGTGTAACGACAACGAGTGAAATACCATATTGCTTATTGATAGAATCGAGATAGTCCCATAATTCATGACGCCGAACTGGATCAAGTCCGGAAGTCGGCTCATCGAGGAATAAAATCTTAGGGTAATGAATGAGAGCAATTGCAATAGAAGCGCGCCGTTGTTCCCCTCCAGATAATTCATTTACTGGGGTGTTAGCTTTCGTGATGATGCCTAAGTCCCGAAGGGCCTGTTTCCCTCGGCGAATTAATTCTTCGGGATTGATTCCATACTGCTGACCAAAATATAGGATGTTCTCAAGAGGGGTGAATTCGAGGTACATTCGGCTGAGATCTTGTGGCACATAACCAATTCGTGGGGAAACTTCGCGTTTATTTTGGGAGTCAATGCCACAGATATTAATGGAACCCTTGTTATATGAAATATCTCCGAGAATAGCTTTCAAGGTAGTGGATTTACCTGAACCACTTTCACCCACAATGCCTAAAATTTCACCATCTCTAATTTTAAAAGAGGCATTTTGAATTACGAACTTTTTCTTGCGGCCATAGGCGACGCTGAGCCCTTTCACGTCTAAAATGTAATTATATTGAATCGCTTCTCGAAGTTTATGAGTGATTTTAAATAATATTTTTTCTGCTTTTACATCCTCCCGGTAAAAACGACGTATGGGTATGAGAGATTTTCCCCCGACTGATACCGCAAGATGCGCGAGATCACGATTCCCAGCCTTTCCGTTCAGTACTTCCATAACAAAAAATTGACGCAGGCGAAAATTGGAGAAAAATCTACGACTTGAAAAGACCACTCCTTTTCCATAAAAATATTCACCTGTATCTGCCCATCTCCCTCGAATAAATGCCGTAATCTTGGCATTTTTCAATGCCATTGTGAGCCAAGATATCGCTTGCCCCATCCACTGTCCATCGAAAAACCATAGGGTTCTTAAATTTTTTCGGAGCGTGTTTTTTAATACAATCATATTAGCGCTAATGTCTTCTCTTATTGACCTTAATCCTCCTATTGTAAGTACTAAGTTGGGAGGTAAGGGGTCGGTTCCAATACTGCCATTCGTTACAAGGAGTGCTAAAAAATTACGGCGGAAACTAGTTTTAACGTCAACGATTACACCTGAACCTCTGAAGTGTTTTCGAGAAAGCGGTGCTATTCCCTCAATTTCTGCCAATAGAATTTTATCTTCTCGTTTTTTAGCCCATTTAATGGCATTTTTGATTTCTTCTCCTCCAAAAACTACTTTTTCAACGAAATCCTGAGTTGCCAATATTCAAATAGCTCCAATAATCTTTATCGTGCCTTTTGTAGGAGATAATTAGAGATTTGTTTTATATCTTCCACGCCTCGTGCTCGCGTATTTATATTTGTACCGTGAACACGATCAAGTGCTTTCTTCGCTTGAATATCGATACCTTGAATCTCTTTGGTCGGTAGATGCTCTATAATGGGGTCAAAACGGGAAACATTAATTGCTGCGCGAAATCCTCCGATGCCTTGAACCTGACCTTGCCAATGTTCAACATAAGTTTCGATCTCTTCAATCCGTTGCGAATAGACATACCAATTAAACAATGCTTTAAACCGTTTTCTATCCTTAGTTCTCTTTAAAACATCTAGGATTCGCTCCACTCGAATGGAATGAGTACGAAGAAGAATATCAATCTTTTCTTTTAGTTCTGATACTTCTGGACTTTGAGGTGCACCCTCAGATAGCTTTACTTTCCAAACTTTTTCAGCCATTTTTTGAATTAGGGGGATGTGTTTTTTGTTTTCTTCTAAGCGTTGTCGGCGTTGGGCTTCTAGGCGTTCTTTTTGCTCTGGAGGTAAAGTAGGCTCTGATGTTTGGGAATCGGAAGGAACGGACGGAGCTGATGTAGTGGACGGAGTTTCAGTAGCAGTATCCACGGGGTTTGCGAGTTCTGGAGGTACTTGACTGGCAGATTGAGGCGCTAACCCTAGGCTTTGTTGTACTTGAACGTAATTCATTTGACTCAATCTATAAAGTTGGTCAAGATCCTCAATTTCATTGAGGCGGTCACCTATAATCCCCCGAAGCGAGGGAGGAATTTGGGCAAGGATTCCCGCACGGAGATCAAGCCCTTCATCATATCTCTGAGGAGCAGGGGTTTCTATCCCTAATTTAGACTGGAGTTCTGGTAAATCTAATTGACTTAATTCTACTAATTCATTAGTACCTTCTAGTTCTCGAAGTTTTGGCTCTATTTGACCACGCACGCTTTCAGGGATATTAAACAGGATGCCGGTGATAATATCTTCTTTATAACTATCTGCAGGGGCGGATGTTGTTCCTGCAGTAACTTTTGCTTGAAGCTGGGAGGTAATTTTGGATTCGTCTGATGTGGAACGGATAATGGATTCAATTTCAGAATTAGGGATTGTGCCAGCCTCAAGAAAGCCAAATATCTGGTTGAGTGTATCTACGGAGAGTGAGAACAGTTTTTCAGAACTCACATCAATCAAATTTTGAATAACAGGGATGATATCCGCTTTGATCGAATCTTGTGAGAATGAGGGTTCCGGGGATCTCCGTGCAAATAGTTGTTCCGGCGTGGTAACTGGAGTCCTAGTAGATACATCTGGGATGTCAATGGGAGTTTGGGGTTGTGGTGTAGTTTTTGGGATGTCCATGGGGGTTTGGGGTTGTGGTGTAGTTTTTTGGATGTCTATAGGTGTTTGGGGTTGTGGCGTAGTTCTTGGGATGTCCCTAGGGGATTGGGGTTGTAGCGTAGTTCTTGGGATGTCCCTAGGGGATTGGGTTTGTAGCGTATTTGTGATGGCTTGTAAAATGGCATTTGAAGTTACATTATGAGAAATTATATCCCTTAACTTGTCTATTGAAATGCTTTTTGTTCGTATGACACTAAATAGTACATTTAACAGTTCAAGACTCAATTTATAGAGAATATCTTCATCCAATAACAACTCTTTATTGATGGTGGAAATGATATCCGCTTTTGCTGATTTGCTATAGGCGTCTTTGTCCATTCAGTGCACACCTGGAATTAAAAGTTTCATTTTCTCTGAAATTGGAGTGAGTTTATATGATGAATGTTCATGCTAATTTATCGTTCAAAACTTTTAAAATCTAATTTACTTTCACTAAAATAATTACAGTCTAATTAAAAGTATAATTCTTCAAGTTGATGAGCATGCCAAAGCGCCCTTGGAGTTCCTATCACAACATAAAAGGAAAGCCCTATGTAAAGCGGTGGAAAAAAACAAAAAAAGGAAGACGCGAGTATGTACATGGCGTGCCCGACTCTAAAATACGAATATTTACAATGGGTACGAATAAAGATTACGATTATCACGTTTTTCTCATATCGGACAGTAACGCTCAAATCAGTCATCTTGCATTGGAGGCAGCACGTGTCGCAGCTAACCGCCATCTTCGGAATGAAGTAGGAATAGAAAATTATTTTCTCAGAATTCTAGTTTATCCACACCACGTCGTCCGAGAACATCGGATGATGGCATTTGCAGGAGCCGATAGGCTTCAAGACGGCATGAGGAAAGCATTCGGTAAGCCCTTTGCTACGGCAGCAAGAGTAAGACGGGATCAAAAACTAATGTCAGTGAAAGTAGATAAGAAAGATCTTCCATTTGCAAAACACGCGTTCCAAGTAGCGAAAATGAAATTCCCCCCGCACTGTCACCTAGAAACTATTAAGTTAAGAGAGGAAGAAACCACCACGCCCGAATAAGCGTTGCCAATTTCACAGTTCATTTAAAAGTTCCATACTTTTGATAGTGTCTTTGAACTGGTTGAGGGAAGAAATAGAACTGTATTTGGGCAATTGGCGTTCCATGGTGAAAAATGAGTGTTATTGGAGAGATATTTTTAATCTCTAAAACTAATTTTTGCATTTGCATGGGGTTTATAATTGAGGCGGTTTGGATGATTAGTCCTAATCGTCCGATGCTTGATTTGCCTAGCACGTGCCCAGAAACATGCCGATTAAAATGAATTTCCTCCAAAACTTCTAGTAGCATGAACTGATCCTTATGTATTATTAATTTCCCGTCCAGATCTTTGACCAGATCGTACCTATGAGTGTATTTATCCAAAAACTCCTTAATTGAATGTTGATTAGAATCAAAGTAAGGTACATCTTTGTCTTTGAATTCCCAAAGATAGCGCCCAACACAAATATCCAAGGAAACTGATGAAACGTTTTCGGGTTTAAGGGGGTTGATTTGTAAAAATCGATTATGATCCGGACAACAATCACATGAATTGTTTAATAAATAGTGAATGCCTTCACCGCTTACAAGGTAGCCAGCATTTTCAACTGGAGCTTTTTCCAAGATTTAAGCCTCTCATTTTAAACAAGATTTTCGATTAAAAAGATAAAGAAAAAATTTATATTCTCCTTAAACGGCTCCAGTTGCTTCTCATTACGGTTCCGAATGCCTCGATTTGGGCGTCGCCTTTCATAACGAGCCCTGTTGGTTCATTAGTTTCACTGATTGGGGCAAGAAGCATCTCTTCGTTGTCACGAATAATCCCCCAGATATTGCCTTCATAATTCCGAATTTCAATATTTGGTTTCGTCTTTACTTGTTCAATTATTTGGGAACCCTTGAAAAGGGGAACCGCCAGCTGCACTCGAGTAGTTGGACGAAGAGCCTCAAAGTCTAATTTCTCAACTGCATTAATATCTGGTAGGAACACCATTGAATTGCTTTTTGTCCGGGAAAAGATATCAGCAATGGTTACCGAAGCAGTATCCCGCTCTGAAACGAAATTTTTAGCTGTTGGAACGGCTACGCCTTGTTTTTTCATTAAACGTTCGTATTCAGCGATTTTAACATCACGAACGTTGAGCTCGCTTTGCATCAGCCGTTTTTGATTTTCAAGTTCTTGTTCTAGATTGGAAATTGTATCATCAGCACTCTTTAAGGAAGTTTCTAGTTCTGAAATCTGTTGGGTAGAGGCACTAGAATCACCACTTGGGGCGGACAATTTTATTTGAGAAAGTTCCTTTACCCCCTTTTCTAAATTGGCGTTTTCTTCTCTTAATGCCATAATGATATCTTCACGCTCAGTAATTTTTTCATTGAATTCGGCTTGTTTTTCTTCTAATTCCTTTTTCAGCGCGACGATTTCAGATTTCATTTGCTTCGTTTCTTCTTGAATCCTTTCATCTACTCCAACTATCTGCCGGCTTGTGCTCTCTAGAGTCTTCTCTAATTCAATGAGGCGCTTTTGTAACTCTGAAATGCTCATTTGTTGCTGGAGTATCGTGGTTTCCTGATCTTTCAAGGTGCGCTGCTGATCTGCAATGACCCCTGTTTGGTCTTGAATACTCTTTGAAAATTTTTCTATTTGTTCTTTTAATCGCTCATTCTCTGCTTTAATCTCGGCGATTTGATTTTTTTGACTCTCAATCGTTTCATTTTGAAATTGAATTCTCTGTTGAAAGACCGCGATTTTTTCCTTATCTTTCAATTTATCCAAATCTGAAATTCCCATTTCTCCACCATTTGTAATTATTTAATCTAACTATTTAGATTTCGCTCTTTCTGTATTTATCATATCCAAAACAGTTTGGGATAGTTCCTTAGAAACTATGGGATTGTTCAATATATCATCATCGGATAGATCTTCGAATTTTTTACCTTTTGAAAGGGCCCATTCTACGATGGCCGTGAGTAGCCGAGTCTTAATTACCGTATCGGGATTCAAACTCATACTATCGATTCCACATTCTATAAGGAAGGCAGCAATGGACGGCCAATCACTTGGGGATTGTCCACAAATCCCGACTTTTCTCTTGTGTTTATGAGCTGTGTCAATGAGACTTTTGAGTGATCGCTTAACGGCTTCATTTCGTTCATCGAAGAGATGGCTGATGATTTCGGAATCCCGATCAAGCCCCAATGTGAGTTGCGTTAGGTCATTGCTGCCAATGCTAAAACCATCAAAAACTTCTGAGAATTGATCTGCCAAGATGATATTAGATGGAATTTCTGCCATCACGTAAACCTCGAGATCATTTTCTCCCTGTACGAGTCCATTCTCATTCATGATTTTAATAACACGCTTTCCTTCCTCAACCGTCCTGCAGAATGGGATCATTACTTTCACATTAGTGAGGCCCATCTCATCCCGCACTTTCTTCAAGGCAACGCACTCGATTTGGAAAGCAGGGAGGAAATCTTCATCGTAATAGCGAGAAGCTCCGCGCCATCCAATCATGGGATTGTGTTCTTCGGGTTCATACAGGTGTCCACCGATGAGGTTTGCATATTCATTCGTTTTGAAGTCACTTAATCGAACTATTACGTCGTTCGGATAGAAACTGGCGGCAATCCGTGCGACGCCCTCAGCTAATTTATCTACAAATAAATGAGATTTATCCTTATATCCGATAGTTAATTCGTCAATCTTTTTGATAATGTCAGCATTCTTTTTGTCCTTTTTTAATTCATTATAGTGAAGTAAGGCTAGTGGATGAATTTGGATGTGAGAGTTGATGATGAATTCCAACCGAGCGAGACCAACCCCATCCACGGGGAGTTTGCCCTGATCGAAAGCCGTTTCGGGGATTCCGACGTTCATAAAAATTTGCGTTTTGGTTTTAGGGATTACTTCTAAATCAAGTTGCTTGATTTCGAACTTTAGTAGCCCCTCATAAACGTTCCCAAATCCTTTACTACAATCAACCGTAATCTTTTGTTTTTTCTTAATGACTTCGGTTCCATTTTCGGATCCAATGACACATGGAATTCCCAATTCGCGGGAAACGATAGCAGCATGACAAGTTCGACCGCCGTGGTTGGTAACAATTGCAGAAGCAATCTTCATGATTGGTTCCCAATCAGGATCGGTCTCAATGGCGACCAGGACCTCACCTTTTTTAAACTTGCCAATTTCCTTCACGTCTGTTATTACGTTAGCAATACCTTGTCCGATTTTCCGTCCCACCGCATCGCCTTGAATCAATAATTTTCGTTCCGCTTCAGGTGCTAAATTGACATATGTTTCAATTATCTCCTTCTTTTTCTGGGATTCAACCGTTTCAGGACGAGCCTGCAAGATATAGATCTTATTGTTGCGCCCATCGAGCCCCCATTCTATATCCATTGGTTTGCTGTAATGTTCTTCAATCTGCATTATGTAGCCTGCTAATTCTTCCACCTGCGCTTCGTTCAAAACAAACACTCTCCGCTTTTCTTCGGGAACATCCACTTGCTTGACTTCATGCGTTTTTTCATCTCTTATGAGTTTAATGAATTTATTCCCCGCTTCTTTACCAATGACTCCTTGAGTCGGTTTAAAGACGTACCATTTATCGGGATTTATCTTCCCTTGGACCACGAATTCACCGAGGCCCCAACTCCCTTCAATATAGACGACCTTATCAAAGCCCGACTCCGTATCAATTGAAAAACCGACTCCTGCAGCACCAAGGTCTGTATAGATCATGAGCTGCACGCCAACGGACAAGGCTACATCAAAATGATCAAATCCCTTATCCTCTCGATATGAAATGGCGCGGTTGGTGAAAAGACTAGCCATGCACTCGATGGATTTTTCAATGATCGCATCCTCTCCCTTCACATGAAGATAAGTTTCTTGCTGTCCAGCGAAACTGGCATCGGGGAGATCCTCGGCAGTTGCTGAACTCCGTACCGCGCAGCTAGGATCCTCAATTTTTGATTTTTTTCCAAGTTCTTTATAATATTTACGAACTAATTCTTCAAGATCCTTAGGCATTTTTGCCCCTTCAATGGCTGTTCGAATCTTTTCGCCCCGTTCAGCTAAGTTTTTCATGTCATGAGTATCTAGATCAGCGAGCGTATCCCGAATGACCTGCTCTAAATTATTTTCTCTGATGAAGTACCGATAGGCTTCGGCGGTTAACGCAAAGCCAGTTGGCACTGGAACCTTGGTTTTTTCGATCATTTCTCCAAGTGATGCATTTTTCCCGCCGACAATTGGAACATCTTCGATACCACATTCTTCAAACCATAAAACTAACTCTTTTTCTTTATTTGTCATCATAAATTACCTCTAACGGATTCAATTCTTCATAAAAACATAGATTCTTATCTGAATCGTTGAACATTAATTAGTAAATTAATGATCTTTTTCTTCATAGATGTTTGTAGTTCATTTTTATAAATTATGTCGGTTAATTTCTTTTAGATTGAAATTCATTTATTGTTAATGATCATTAATAATTTGGTGGTTGTATGAGTCCGGCACGTGCAATGTTACTGGAAGTTGGCGGAATGGGAATGATTCGGGAGATATTATTTAAGCAGAATTACCTTCAAGACCCAAGACGGGCAGCCATTTTAGTCGACGAGGTGAATGGGGTACTCTGGGTCTGGTTAGGAACAGACGTGAACATGAAGACACGGAAAGCTATCATTCCGGTGGCAGAAGGTCTTCTTGGGGCAGGTTATCAAGCAAAAGCTGATGGGCATCACGTTGGGCAGAACTGCTCTCAGATGGTCGTGCTTGACCAAAGACAGTTGAGCGATCCCACCATACAGCAAAACCATCAAGTAGCCTTGAATCTCTTTAATATGAGTTATTTAGAAGATGGGCGATTTGTTGTTCAATTCCAAGCTGCGGGAGCTGCCCCAAAAATGGCAGATCCCAAAAATATAGCAGTAGCAGGAATAATGATTGCTTCCATTTTAGATGATTCACCTGAGGTTTTTGTTGGTAAAACGTCACAGGGCGTTTATAGCGTTGAAACTTCGGCAGGAACGGTCAAGTTTCAAATCAAGGATGGGAACGTGCAATTGGTCCAGGGTAGTGTTGGACTCAGTGATAAAATTCAAAGGGCGTTCCAGCAGAATATACAGGCTTTACAATAGGAAAAATTTTTGGTTATAACCAAAATTCAGAGATTTATTTTTTTTCTAATTTTCTTTTTTAAATTTGCCCTATGAGGAGCGCCCACTTCTTTTCTAATCGAGCAAGCTCCTTT
>JABXJT010000161.1 GCA_013375455.1 Candidatus Helarchaeota archaeon
GTCATCCGCACCCCCGATTAACAGGACTGGATTTTTTATTTTGGGAATAAGGACTAATAACTCCGGGCCTTTGGTCCGTATCGTTTTAATTTTATTAACAAAACACCAATTAGTATTAGCTTTGACGAAGATTTTTCTTGCCTCACTCATTAAGGCGTCATATAGAGGACTAGTCATCATTGCTTCGCCCATAATCCATGGAATCAAGACATCAAATGCCTCTTTGAGCGGCATATTTTCTATGGCGCGTTGCCAGGCTCTAGTCGCTGCGATAATGCGAGGATGCGGATGACTGAAGCTATTCGCAATTGTCGTGGAAATGACACGATCAGGATACAAGGCGCTCACAACTTGGGCTATCAGTCCACCCATGGAGTGTCCAACTAGATGCCCTTTTTCTACGCCCACGTGATCCATTAAGGCAACTACATCTGTAGCATCATTTTCTAGGCTGTAGAAGCTTTGTGCCTTTTCTTCATTTTCGAATTCCACCCTAGTAGACTTTCCAAAGCCTCGCGCATCGTGAGCATAGACTGTAAAGCCGGCTTTTGCAATGGGTAACGTTTGAAATTGCCAGGCGCTTTTCTCCTCGCCCAGCCCATGCAATAAAAAGACAGGATCGCCCTGGTCTCCGAATTTTTTATATCTAATTGATATGGGACCGTGTTCCGTATCTCGAGTAAATTCTGGCAAATTCATATCACTCCATTTCTAATGCATTATAATGCCGCCATTTACATTAATAGCTTGCCCTGTAATGAAATTCGAATCGGAAGACGCTAAAAAATAAGCCAAGCCTGCAACATCTTCGGGTTCGCCCCATCTTTTCAACCAAATATAAGTTTTATAGACATCCATGGCGGTTTGCATTAGTTCCTCGTTGTCTTTGTATATGGGAGTCCGAGTCATACCAGGACATATGGCATTCACGGTGATATGAGGCGCGAGGTCCTTTGCCAAGGATTGTGTCAAGCCTAGGACGCCAAACTTTGAAATTGAATAAACCCCGATAAGAGGATGGCCCACTTTTGAAGCGGTGGAACCGATATTGATGATTTTGCCCCTTAAGGGTTTCAGTTCTTTTTGTTTCCGCATTTTCCACCCAAAATACTTGCACATCATCCAAGTGCCTTTTAAATTCACGTTCATTACTTGATCCCATTCCTCATTTTTAACTTTCACGAGGTTTGCTTGAGGCCCTCGAACTGCGGCATTGTTTATCAACACGTTCAGCACTTCAAAGTTCTTAAAAGTGAGGTCCACGAGGGCTTTAATTTGATTTTCTTTGCTGATATCGGTCGTGCTAATAACGACTTTTGTATTTGGAGAGGCATCTGCTATCAACTGCTGGGTTTCTTCTAATTTAACAGTATTTATATCGCAGATAACCAAGGAAGCCCCTTCTTTCGCAAATCGGAGGCTAATTGCGCGACCAATACCTTGTCCAGCGCCAGTTATCAAACAAACTCTTCCATCTAATCCACCCAATCAAATCACCTCAACGTTAAATAAGATTCTCTGATTTGATTTAATCTAATAAAATTATTTATGTAAAAGCTATTTTGTGGATTGCTCTTATAAAAAAAGAAATAAAATAAAATTCTAGCATAATTTTAGGTTAATTGTATGTTGTATGCATTTTTTAACCTTTTTCTCTCTCGAAAACCCACAGAACTCCAGCAAAATATTTTAATTCCCAGCCTTGTGCTGCCATTCTATCAAGTAACTCCTGGGCGGATTTAACATTTATTTCTGGCTTCCGTGAAAAGTCGAATAGTTCTGCTTTATATTCTTTCATACGTAATCCTCCATTAAATTTGCGAATTAACAATTAATGGATATCAAATATAATTGTAATCCATAAAAAATAAGCTAAATAATAAATTTAAGCGGAGGCAGTGCAAAGGTTTAAAAAAAATTTAAAAAAATCAAAAGATTTCAAGTTACAACTTTTTATCGAGAAGTTCGACAAATTTGAGTGCGACTCCGATGTTGTCTCTCACCATCTTCTTATTAATATTCTTCCAGGTATCTTTGGTTGAGTGCCAATGAGGAGGTTTCGCTATTTTTGCTCCCTCAACATCCAAAATTCCCAAAATAAACCCTGATTTATAGCCTGCTTTCACATACGCGGCCGCATCGGACGCCCCAAGGATAACATTTCCACGTTTTAAGGGCACGGCATCTGGGGTTTCTTTTTTATACAGTGCATGCGCTTCTTCAATAAGGTTCATCGCTTCAGGATCAAAGGAAATCCTGTATAAAATCGATTTTTCAACTAGATAAAAAAGATCCCCAGCACCACTGTCGTCAATCACGTAAGCAATGCCATTCTCCAGCAAAGCACCGTGTTGTTGCACGAAATAATTTGCGCCACGACTGCCAATTTCTTCCGAACCCATTGACGCCACGATGATTTCCACATTTTTCGGGCGATTTTGACTGAGATATTTCCCAAGAGCAGCAGTAACTGCAACTCCGGATAGATTATCCGCGGCGCCTGGGACAACCACATCTCCTGTAAACCCTCGAACGGTAAATATGAAAAAAGGAAACAAAATAATCAGTGGGATAAAATAGATCCAATCATATAACGTCCATTGAAAAATGCCATATTGGAAATAGATGGGGATCCCACCTCCCAACTGAGAGAAAAATTTCACAAACGACATTATTATGGTAAAAGCTAAATAAAAAATCCCTAAACCAAGCCGCTTAAGCGGAAGGCGCTCATATTCACCTATGCGCAATTGTTTCGCAGAATCGATGTGCCCTTCAAAGAGGATGCGAAACTTAACTTCACCAGAAGGCTTAATAATGCCATAAACATTATTCGAGACCCCTTTCTGAAATAGAAATCCAAGCCAGCGCTGCCCGAGAAATAAATTAGTGCCAAGAATAAATAACCCGATTAATACAAAAACTGCAGATAAAATTGGCAATGGAAAGGCGAACGGCATGAAAACAAATGAGATTCCTGCTAAAAACCCCGTAATTTTGATAATCCCTTGTGGGTATGCATTAGGGCGCGTTTCAAATTCTTCGAAATGGGTTTCATCGCAGAATTTGGTTAGCTCCTCCTTGACCCATAGATTAGCTTTCTTTTCTGCCGCAGTACTGGAATAGCGAGGGCCAAATTCCTCTTCAATGTATTTAATCATATTATAAGCGTACTCGGTATAAGACTCATCGACTGGCATTCAGAATTCCTCGCTTTCTACAATAAATGATATTATTTTTAATATATTCTATCGATTTCGTCTCTTTTGCCTATTTTTCTTTCTGACTCCTACAATTGTCATAACGACAATGGCTATAATCATCCATATCCACATTGTAGAATAAAGAGTGATAATTGGAAATAAAATGAACAAAAGAATGAGTAGGGCGGTGAGAAAAATAACATTGAAGGGGAATGGGAGTGTTATGGGGAGAATAATAGCGAGTATGATAGAAAATACGACAAATATGGCATTAAATGGTATTGAAAGGGTTAGGGATAAATATAAAAAAATGATGAAGCCTGTAAAAAGGAATCCGTTGACAAGCGTTTCGTTATGATGATAGAATTCCACGATTTTAGCGCGAATAGCAT
>JABXJT010000028.1 GCA_013375455.1 Candidatus Helarchaeota archaeon
AAGGAGCTTGCTCGATTAGAAAAGAAGTGGGCGCTCCTCATAGGGCAAATTTAAAAAAGAAAATTAGAAAAAAAAAAGGTTTATTCGCCACGAGCTCTCTTGATCAGTTCAACGACAATCGGCTCCCAGCCGACAGCCATCACGTGAACTCCCGCGGCTTTAGTGGTTTTCATTATTTCTTTAATAAAGGGAACGAAAAAATTGAAATTAACATCTGCATATTTTTGTTTTTTCGCGGGTTTTTCAAGACCCGATTTCTTGACCGCTTTCAATTCAGTCAATAAATCTTTAGGAACGGAGACGCCTGGAATGTATTTATCAAAGTAATCTGCCACACCATACGATTTCATTGGAAATATACCGATTAGGACAGGAAAATTATACCGTTCCATTTCCTTTAAGAATTTTTTAGCAAGCTCGACATCATAAATTACCTGCGTTTGGACAAATTCAGCACCAGCCTCGATTTTTCTCCCAAGTTTTAAAACCTCTGCTTCCATTGGTTCACAGTTTGGATTTCCTGCAACGCCAACATGAAATTTTGGTGGGTCATGTATTTCTTTCCCATTTAAGTCTGTGCCGTCATCTACCATCTTCCGAATTAGATAGCAAAGCTGGCCAGAATCCAAATCAAATACAGGTTTAGCTCCGGGCATATCCCCAAGGGCTGTATGATCTCCAGTAAGAGCGAGGATGTTCTTAATTCCCAGATGCCCGGCTCCAAGTAAATCCGAGAACAACGCAATTCTGTTTCTATCCGAACATCTTAATTGATAAACCATTTCCAATCCTGATTCTTTTTGAACGGTGCCTGCTGCCACAAGGCTCGACATATATGCCATAGACTGAGGATTATCCGTGACATTGGCAGCCACTACAGAATCTTTCATTACCTTCGCGCCTTCGATTAGTTCATGTAAATTTGTTGTTTTCTCTGGCTCCAATTCTCCTGTAAAAACGAATTTTCCGGCTTTAATCTCGCGCATTAAATCACTAAATGCTCGTTCACTCAACTTTCACTCACCTCTTTTTTGATTTCTCGTGGAGGACTACGTATTTTAAAATCAACGGGTGTTCGAAATTTTTTAAACAATTCCAAACCACCAGGACGTGAGTTCAATCGTTTAAATACTTTAATCCAGGCGCATGGTTTTGTATAGTCACCGACCTCGCATTTTCCATTAATAGGTCCACCGCAAGGTCCATTCACTAGGGATTTTGCGCAGTTCGCAATTGGACAGAAACCTCCGGTGTAACCTAAAAGGCAATCTCCACAGCCAGCACATTTTTCATAATAGGTGTCACCAATTTCTGCACCCATAAACATAGTGTTTTGGGCGGGATAAACAGGTATATCGAACATTTCAGCAGCTACTTGAACTCCCACACCGCATGCCAGTGATAAAATTGCATCAAATTTTCCCTCATCTAAAAGAGGTTTAATCGTAGAAGTGTTGACTTTATCATCACATTGTCTTGAAACGTTGGAAGTTTTAGCCTCAAACTCTTTTTTTTCGAGTTTTCGCTTTGATTCTAATTTCTCACGTAAGATATCTGCTTGTTTACCTCTTCGAGGGGGCTGGAAACAACCACTACAACCTAGAATCAATATTTTTTTATGAGTTTCTAACATAGCATCGATTTCTTCTATGGATTTTTCTTGAGTTATTATCATTTTTTAAATACCTCCCATAATCTTTTCAGATTCTTGGGTCGGATATGATTTTTTAGTATCATTTAAACGATAATTATTTTTCATTTAAATCTTACTTAATTAATTGAAACCCTTCGCTTACAATAATGATGAGAATTATTTCCTCTTAAAAGAAATATTGGGTAGCGTCTGTTTAATTTATCCAAATTGTAGAGAAAATATAAAAAAATATTTAGTCTAATTCGCAAAATCAAAGATTATGAGGCTTTTTCATAAAATTTTATATGGTTAGGGCCAAAGTGTAATAGGGATAACATCTTGGACTCTACCATACGTAGGAATGATCCACATGTAGAGACAGTATTTGATTTTCTTATAAGTGGGCTTAGTAAAATTAATGTGTCCAAGAGATCCATCGAAAAAAATGCCTTCACCATCAGTTAAATCGCGAGATATGGATTGCCCTTTCTCATTAATCAGAAATTGGGTGACAGCAACAGTCTCAGTGGAATCATCAATACAGTAGATATAAATTTCAGGATAATCAGGATGAATATGGGAAAGTACTTTAATCAAATCACCTTCCTTTTCAAGATTAACACTTGTTACTACCCCTTGAACTAAGGAGGCTTGGGGGATGTTGGTGAATCCTGACATATAATACCCATTCTTGAATGCAGTCCACACTTCTCGATAGGTCGCCATTTTCTGGGAATCCCCCAACTCACCTCGAGGGACGAATTTATTTAAAGAAAACCGTTGGATTTCAAAGGTTGCCCCTATTTCTTTACCGATTTCACCTTGAATGGGACTCGTAACCACACATAATTTGTTTGAAAACGTCTCAGAAACTAATGGATTGAGGGTAATCACCTCGTTTGGGGGGAGAAAAACCAAATCAAATTGATTTAAAGTAAACTTTTCTTGTTTTCGGCTAATTTCAGAGGTACCTTTCAATAAACAAAAATTACAGACCTGATTTTTATCTGTACTAATATTTATTGGTTCAGCAAAATAATGATATTTGACTTTAACATTTTTAATTTCTTTAATGTACTCTTCTTCTTTTGGATCGCTAAAATAAAATTCATGCATCTCTGTTCGTGTCGGAGTTGTCAAAAAATTCACCCAAGCATGTTATTTTCTTTTAATAATTTTTGAAGGGCAACATACATTCCGTTTTTGATGATTTCGTTAATATGAGTTGCCACAATTGGGACAAAGTTGGGTAATTGGGTAAGGTCACGTTCCCAAAGGTCGGTATTCTGACAAATCATATTTACCAATTTTGTTAGTTCCACCTGGTTCGAGGGATCTATTGCTTGCCATGATTGATAAAAAATTTCTAGCGACTCTTGATTGTCTTTAAATTCGTATTTCTCGGAATCGCGGAAGCCGAACCAGCCAGCCTCCGTCTTTTCTTGGATACGCATGAAGACTAAGAACGCGGCAAACGCAAAAGGTAGGAGCGTGGGAGGATTATTGTATTTCTGATAATAATTAATTATTGATGGCAATACGCGCAATCTCATTTTCGAGTTCTGATAAAGGGCAATTGTAAGTAATTTATGTTGAAGAAATGGATTTTGAAACCTTTCGATAATAGTGTCCTTATAAGTAAGTAGTTCATCGTGAGGTAGATTCACAAAGGGAATGACCTCATTTTTTAAGATTTTTTTAATATAAACTCCAATCAATGAGTCCTCAATGGATTCTTTGACGAAATCTTTCCCAGAGAGATACGCGATGGGAACCATTGAGGTATGGGCACCATTCAGAATCCGAACTTTTCGGAGGAAGTAATTATTTATATTTGATACGAATTGGACATTCAGACCTGCTTCATCAAAAGGCATGGTTGTTTGAAGCTTCTCATCAGCTTCAATGATCCAGGAGTGGTACAATTCAGCGATATTGAACAGTTTATCTTCGTACCCTAACTGTTGTTGAAATTGGTCAAGTTCTTCTGGTTTTGGATAACCAGTGACAATGCGATCCACGATGCAGTTATAAAATTTATTTGCGCCCTCAAGCCATTGGACAAATTTGGCTTCTAGTTTCCATTTTTTTGCAAATTTTAATACAATTTTTTTAAGAAGATCGCCATTATTTTCTACTAATTCTAATGGGAGGATCATTAATCCTCGATTCTTTTCGCCATCGAAAATCTTGTACCGATGATAGAGCATTGCAGTCAATTTACCAGGGAAAGAAGTGGGGGGATCGTTGTCAATAAGATCACCTTGATCGTAAGTTAAGCCAGCTTCAGTAGTATTTGAAGCGATAATTTGTATGGAAGGGATTTCAGCGAGCTTCAGTGTATTAAACCAATCTGCTTTTGCAGCAATAGCCTTTTTGATTGAAGAAATTACCATAAATTCCTCCGTTTTTGTGCCTGCTCGAAGACCTCGGGAGCAGACTGTAAAAAGTCCATCTTGGGCGTTAATTAACGCTGTCTTGTCGGCCTTCTTGGGTTGTATGACTATTGAACACCCATTGAAAAGTTGCTTATGATTTGCTATTTCAATAAAATAATTGAGAAACCCTCGAATGAATCGTCCTTCTCCAAATTGGAGTACCTTGACCGGCAAGTTAAAGAAATTTTTAGAGGGTAAAGTAATTTTAACTGGAGGTTTATAATTTGAGAGAAATTTCTTAGTCAAGAGTGTCATAAAAGTCCCTTTTAAAAGAGCTCCTCAATGTTTCTAAGTCCACAAGACCGTCCGCAGGTTAGTCTTAGAAAGTTTTTAGGTAAAATAAGGGGTAATGTACTAAATATTTGCGATAAGACTGAGTACCATGGATACAAGGAACTTTTGGACATCAAGTCTAGATTAATACTAATATTAATTAAAAATTATCTGCTCTAATCAGGCAGGGAAGGAAACGATTTTGAACTACCACTGCCTAAAGGCAGATGGATTCCTCGTTCCTTGACCACTGCCTGCGAGAGCAGGGCTTACACGATCTCCGGAGGCGTGACTTCCCGTAGTCCCTACGGTAGTACCATTATCTTTAATGATTGTAATTCCTTGTTCTTGAAGAATTTTTAATCCTTCTTCCTTAATATTAGTTGAGGCGTTCACATCTCGATCGTGCGTTACCCCACATTGACACGTCCAAGTCCTTTCACTCAGTTGCAGGTCATTGTTTATCTGACCGCAAACCGAGCAACGTTTGCTGGACGGAAAGAACTGATCAACCAAAACAAGATGCTTGCCCCGCCATTCGAGTTTATAACGCAAATACGAGAGAAATTGATGCCAAGAGAAATCTAAGGTCACTGATTTGGACAATCCCGAATTAAATTGCTGCATTCCTTGAATATTCAAATCCTCTAATAAAACGGCGTCATGTTGATCACTTAATTGATGCGTGACTTTATGAGTCCAATCAGTCTTCCGATTTTTGATTTTCTCATAGCCCTTCGCTAGCCTGAATCGTGCTTTCTCTCGATTCTTTGATCTTTTTTGTTTGCGGGATAATCGTTTATGTAACCGTTTCAATTTTCGTTCTTGGTCTCGATAAAAGCGGGGATTTGTCAATTCCACATTTTGATTAACGAGAAAGTGAGGAGCTGACATATCAAATGCTTCAATCCTGTTAAGCGGGATGGTGTTAAGGGGTTTTACATCAATGTCTACCTCAATTATGATTGCTACGAAATAGTTATTCGTTCTCGTTTTACTGACGGTTACGTGTTTTATAGGATGGATTAGTTCTCTGTCATCCCGATATTTGACCCACCCAACTTTCGGGAGCCTGATTCTCTTGGCTTTTTGGTTAATTCTAATGTTGTTATTGATGTTGTAAGTCGTGTAAGCTTGCTTTTTCTTCTTTGATTTGAATTTGGGATAGCCAATTTTCTTCCCCTCACGGATGCCTCGAAAAAAGTTTTGAAATGCTTGGATGAGATTACGGGTTTCCGATTGGAGTGCTTTAGAATCCACTTCGCTTAGGAAGAGAAATTCCTGTTTGTACTGCTTTTCAGTCTTGTATTTATAGGCATACAATTGATTTTTATCCTCTTTAAGTATATTATATACAGTTTGCCGTTCTTCCAGCATTTGATTGTAGAGAAACCGACAACAGCCGAAAATTTTATTGAGTATCTCCTGCTGTTGCTTGTTCGGGTAGATTCTGACCTTAATCCCTTTATTTATCTTCATTTTTACATTAGACCAACATATGTTTCCTAAATTATTATTGGATTCCATTCTATTAAAGCAAGAGAGATGCCTGAAAGTATTATAAGTATCAAAAGGAAAAATTCTGATTCACATCTTCTATCCACTGTATTTTTAACCCATCCACTCCCTAAAGGGAGTGGCTTTCAACAGTGGTAAAAAAACAATATTTATAATTTTAAAAACGACTCATTATTCGATAAATCGAGCATCTAATGAAGAACGTTTGCACAAATTGAATGAGATTTCGCTTTATGGCTAAAAAAAATTGGAATTTGCTTTGATTTTGAGTTATATAAGTGGAGAATTGCTTAATGGATAATAAAAAAGTGCTGATTATCGGTGCTGGTATTGCAGGAATCCAAGCAGCACTAGATTTAGCCAATATTGGAGAAGATGTTATATTAATCGAAGCAAATCCAAGCATAGGCGGGCGAATGGCCCAATTAGATAAAACATTTCCTACTAATGATTGCTCTATCTGTATTCTTGCACCTAAAATGGTTGAGTGTGCAAGACATCCCAATATTATTTTATACACGTACGCAGAATTAGAGGAAGCTAGGCCAGTAGATGATTTCTTTCGAGTAAAAATACGGCGGAAGCAACGGTACGTGGATGAGAAGAAGTGTACTGGATGTGGAATCTGCTCCGAGAATTGTCCAATAGAGGTTCCCAATGAATTTGATATGAATCTGCGCATGCGAAATGCAATTTACATTCCCTTTCCCCAAGCAGTCCCCAATGTTGCGACTATTGATAGGGAGGCTTGTATTGAATGTCGAACTTGTGAAAACACGTGTCAAGCCAGAGCAATTAATTTAGATGCTCCGAAAGATGGAGAAATTAGAGAAATTTTAGCTCATTCAATATTAATTGCGACGGGCTTTCAATTATTTGACCCGTCAGTTATTACACAGTATGGATATGGGAGATTTGCAAATGTTCTAACATCATTAGAATATGAGAGAGTCATGTGCGCCTCAGGTCCTACGGGAGGACGAATACTCCGATTAGCAGATGGAAAGGAACCCCGATCAATTATTTTTATTCAGTGTGTCGGTTCAAGATCCGAGAGCTATAGACCCTATTGTTCTCGTGTTTGCTGCATGTATGCAACTAAGGAAGCAATTATCACTAAAGAACATAACTCTTCCATCGATGTCACCATCCTATATAATGATTTACGAGCATATGGAAAGGGTTTTTTTGAGTATTCAGAGCGAGCGCGGCAGGAATACGGAATTAATTATCTTAATGCAATTCCTCAATCAATTGAGGAAGATCCTTTAACAAAGGATTTACACGTGTATTTTGAAAACTTTGATTCCGGAATTCTCGAAGAAAGAACCACAGATTTGATTATTCTTTGTCCAGCAATAATTCCAAATAATGGAACGGAAGAATTAGCAAAAAAGTTAGGGATCGGGCTTAATAGCAATGGATTCTTTAAAACGCGGGATGAATTTCAAGAAATAGAAACTGAAATACCAGGAATTCATATTATTGGAGCATGTAGCGGTCCAAAGGACATTCCAGAATCAGTAGCAGTAGCAAGTGGAGGGGCGATGAAAGCCATTCTTAAGAGAAAGGAAAAAATCGAATCGAAAAAAAGACCTGAAGTTCCTCAAGAGGAAGTAGGAATAGGTCTCGCCCCGAGAGTTGGGGTATTTATCTGTCACTGTGGAACCAACATTGGCGGTTTCATTAATGTTCCAGAAATTGTTGAGCATGTACGCATGCTTCCCAATGTTGTATTCGTGGAAGACACGCTTTACACCTGTTCAGAGGATTCCCAAGTCATTATTAAAGATGCGATTAAACAACACGATTTGAATAGAGTTATAGTTGCATCTTGCACTCCACGTACTCACGAGCCGTTATTCCGAGCAACCTGTTCTGAAGCAGGGCTGAACCAATATTTATTTGAAATGGCAAATATTCGAGAACAGGTGTCATGGGTCCATATGAGCGAGCCAGAACAGGCAACTGAAAAAGCAAAAGATCTAATCAGGATGGCAATTCAACGAGCAGTTTACCTAGAGCCTCAAGATGATATCCGCACAGAAGTAACGCCTGCAGCATTGATAGTCGGAGGGGGTATCGGTGGGATGACCGCCGCCTTGAATATTGCAAGAAAAGGGTTTCAAGTACATTTAGTCGAGAAAGAAAAGGAATTAGGCGGTTTGGTCAAAAGACTCCATTCATTAGCACAGGATCATTTACTTCCTGATGAATTAATCACCCCACTTGTGAATCAAGTCCAAGATGAGCCGAAAATTGAGATTTACATGGGAGCTCAAATAATAGAAATGACAGGATCAATTGGGAATTTTGAGATAACAATCTCTAAAGAAATGGAAACAAGGAAGGTTAACGTGGGTGTGATTCTCGTATCGGTAGGGGCTGAAGAACTGAAACCCTTGGAGTTATATGGGTACGGTGAATATCCACAAGTAAAGACACTTCTTGAATATGAACATCTTTTAGGAAATGCTGAAATTAAAGATGGCGATAATATAGCGATGATTCTCTGTGCAGGGGCCCGTGAACAAGAGGGTGTTACTTATTGTTCGGCAGTCTGCTGCCTAAATGCTATAAATAATGCCATTTTAACGAAGAAAAATCATCCTAATACCGAAGTTAGTATCATCTATCGAGATATTTGTGTGACGGGAGAGAATGAAAAGCATTATAGAATAGCCAGAGAGATGGGTATTCAATTTATTAAATATAAAAGAGAAACGAAGCCAACTTTAGAGAGCATGGATGATAAAATTAAACTCAATGTAAATAATGTTTTAAATAAAAAGAATGTTTTCATCGAAGCAGATTGGTTGGTTCTTGCTACACCTCTTGTGCCTCAAAAAGATATGGATTCAATGTCGAAATTATTAAAAGTTCCACTGTCTGAGAGTGGATTTTTCCTAGAGGCACATGTAAAACATAGGCCTTTAGATTTTGCGACAGATGGGATCTTTGTCTGTGGTACTTGTCATAGTCCTAAATCTATTTCTGAAACCATATCTCAAGCAAACGGCGCAGCTACCAGAGCGCTCATTCCATTATTAAATGGGATTGTTGAAAGCGACGCATTAATCGCATTGGTCGACTCAGAAAGGTGTGTCGGCTGTGAAATTTGTGAATTAAGTTGTCCATATGGTGCGGCGAGGCTCGTTGAAGTCGAGGAAAACATATTTAAATCGGAAATTAATCCTGCCGTCTGTAAAGGGTGTGGAGTGTGCGTGGCTGGTTGCCCGGTGAATGCAATTTCCCTTAAAAATTACGAAGATCCCCAAATAAATGCGATGATTAAATCGGGTTTGGAAAATGTGGACCCTGCTGAACCCAGAATAATCGTGTTTCTCTGCAATTGGTGCAGTTATGCGGGAGCTGATAATGCAGGCGTGAGCAGGTTTCAGTATCCACCTAATATCAGACCGATTCGTGTGATGTGCAGCGGACGGGTGGCAATTCAACACGTGTTAAATGCCCTACTATATGGAGCGGATGGAGTCTTAGTAACGGGCTGCCATATTGGGGATTGTCACTATATCTCCGGTAATTACAAAACAGAACGGCGTGTAAAGCTCGCAAAGGACTTGCTGAAATTGGCAGGAATCAGTCCGCACCGTCTTCGATTGGAATGGATTACTGCAAGTGAGGGAAATAGATTCGCGCAGGTAATTAAAGAATTTACGAATGAGATTAAAGCTTTGAAGTCAGAAAATATGGTGTGAGAGAGAAAGTTGGTTGAGGTAAAAGAATCGTCCAATGAAATTTGCATCATAGGTGCCGGAATAGGCGGTATGGATTGTGCGCTTGACCTAGCGGAGGCTGGGTATAAAGTTCATTTACTAGATGTCAAGCAGACGATTGGAGGAAAATATGCGCAGATTTACAAGATCTTTCCTTATGATGAATGTAGCGCTTGCGTTTTAACGCCGAAAATGTGTTCGATTGGGAATCACCCAAACATAACAATTCATACACTTGTTGATGTGGATGAGATTTCTGGTGTTCAAGGAAATTTCTACGTGAAACTCACTAGAAAGCCTCGGTATGTAGATGAGGATGAATGTACTGGTTGCCAGAAATGTGTGCAGACATGTCCAGTTGAAATGCATTCGGATTATGACATAAAATTAGGGACACGTACTGCAATTTACCTGGATTTCCCACAGCAAATCCCCCTAGTCACGACCATTAACAAAAACCACTGTATCGAATGTAGAATGTGCGAAAAGGTATGCCCAGTTGGGGCGATTAATCTCGACCAACAACCCGAACAGATTGAAATTCATGTCGGATCGGTGATAATTGCAACAGGTTTTGATGAATTTGACCCCTCGATCAAAGAAGAATATGGATATGGAGTCTATGAAAATGTTATCACCTCCTTAACCTTTGAAAGATTCTCACATCCAACGGGTCCAATTGATGGGGAGATTATTCGCCCCAGTGATGGTAAACGCCCTCAACGGGTCGTCTTTGTAAACTGTGTGGGGGCACGTGATGAACAGATTGACCACTTATATTGCAACAAAGTTTGTTGCATGTTCTCAATGAAAAATGCTCGTTTTCTTCGCATGCATGAACCCAATGCTGAGATATATATCTGCTATATTGATATTAGAGCAGCGGGGAAGCGATTCGAGAATTATTACAGGACTACCATGGAGCAATACGGAGTTAAATTCATAAGAGGCAGGGTATCCGAGATTCAAGAAGATCCGATAACTAAAGATTTAGCCGTGATGGTTGAGAACACGGAAACAGATGAGCCGCTCACGCTTGATGAAGTGGATTTAGTTGTGCTCAACTGCGCCTTTATCCCCGCTGCAACCTCCAAAAAATTAATTGAAATGTTGGATCTGCAATTGGGTGAAGATAATTTTATTGAAGAAGCCCATCCTAACATTGCTTCTCTTGAAACTAAAATCCCTGGGGTTTATTTAGTAGGTGTTTCGCACGGACCTCGCGATGGCGCAGATACGATCATTGAAGCTAAAGCAGCAGCTTCCATTGCGACGACTAACTTGCCTCTTCCAAGTCTTTTTTTGACAAAACCAGAAATTAATGATGTTAGTCCAACCGAAAAGCCACGAGTTGGTGTTTTTGTTTGTCACTGTGGTGGAATCATTTCTAGCGTGATTGATGTAAAGAACGTGACCCGAAAGATTTCTGAGCACCCAAACGTTGCATTTGCCACGGATTACTTATTTATGTGCTCTAGTCCGGGACAAGAATTGATAAAAGATAAAATTCGAGAACATAATTTGAATCGGATCGTTGTTGCGTCCTGTACCCCTATAGTTCATGAAAAAACATTTCGGAATTGCGTGGAATCTGGAGGATTATCGCGGTATTATTTTACTGGACCGATTAATATAAGAGAACAATGTGCGATGGTTCACCATTTGAATCCAGAAGAAGCAACCGAGAAAGCTGGGGATTTAATTCATGGAGGGGTTGCCCGGGTTTGTGGATTAGAAGTTGTCCCAATCATGGACATTGAAGTTAATCCCAGCGTGTTGATAATTGGAGGCGGCATCTCTGGAATCAATGCAGCAATTGACCTGGCAAGGAAGAATCTAGATGTTATCATAGTAGAGCGAGAACATCAACTTGGAGGAAGATTGAACCGCCTCTATAAAGTGTTTCCCTCGAGAGATTTGGCTGCAGATCTTTTATATGGGAAGCTAGAGCAGCTTGAGCATTATAAAAATATCACAATTTATACTTCCACTGAAGTTACGAATTTAGAAGGATATGTCGGGAATTTTAATGTTTCATTAAATAGAAATGGGGAATTGAAGGATATTTTAGTTGGGACCATTATAGTTGCGGTTGGAACGCAAGTATATCAACCCGAAATAGGGGAACATGGTTATGGGAAAATAAAAAATGTTCTCACATCGCTTGAATTTGAGGAAAAATTGAAAGCTGGTCAGGTCAATAACCTTAACAACATTGCATTTATTCAGTGCGTGGGATCACGAGCCTATCCTGGAGAAAGAGGAAACTTGCATTGTTCTCGTGTTTGTTGTAACGTATCCGTAATGCTTTCAGAAGTAATAAAAGAAAAAAATCCTTCAGCCAACATATTTGTTCTCTTTAAAGAACATTTTCGCGCTTTTGGGCGATATATGGAAGAAAATTTTAAGCGTATACAGCAAAATGGAGTTAAATTTCTTCGATGGGATGGAAAGAAGGCTCCTGAAATCATATTTGATGAAGAATCTGGTAAAATAATTGTAAATGCTTTTGATACTTTTTCTCAGACCACATTGGCATTACCAATGGATTATGTAATTTTAGCAGTTGGGCAGGAAAGCGCAGCTGGTTTAGGAAAACTTTGTGAGACTCTGGGAATAACTCGTTCAGAAGACGGGTTTGTTGAAGAGCTCCATTTAAAATTCAGACCTG
The DNA here is from genome assembly GCA_013375455.1 of Candidatus Helarchaeota archaeon. Next base: position 12,271 of record JABXJT010000028.1, read on the forward strand.
TGGAAACAAGAGTGCCTGGAATTTACACTTGCGCCTCGTTTCCTAAGGATATTGCTGATTCGATTGCCGCTGCACGTGGATGTGCAAGTATGGTGGCAATCCAGCAAAAAGGAATTGAATTAGAATTGATTACTGCGGAGGTTGATGAAGAACTCTGTATTGGGTGTGGATTATGTGAGTCTTTATGTCCATATGGGGCAATTTCGATGGTGGAAATGAATCCACAGAAAATAATTTCTCAAACCGCGGATGTACAATGCCAGGGTTGCGGCATGTGTGTCGCTTCATGTCCCATTGGAGCCCGCGATTTGCGTTGGTGGAGAAATGAGCAGATCCTCGCCCAAATTGATAATATTTTAAAGAAAGAAAGTAGAGGGTAATAATTTGTCGGAAAATCAGACCAAGATATTAATGTTTGCATGTATGCAGTGTGGCTATGCAGCAGCTGATTTAGCAGGTGTGCTTAAAATCCAATATAATCCAAGTATTCGAATAATCAGGGTACCTTGCACTGGTAGGATTGACATTACGCATATTTTACGGGGATTAGTTGATGGAGCTGACGCAGTCATTTGCGTGGGGTGACATTCAGGTGATTGTGTTCACAAAACGGGGAACTTTGCGTGTGAAAGACGAGTTAAATTCGTGCAGGAGTTGCTAAAAAATATGGGGATAAATCAAAAACGAGTGCAAATGCATCATGTATCGGCAGCAGAAGCATCAAAATTAGCAGAAATAATAAACTCCGTTTGCGAAGAGATAGCAGAACTAAATAAGCTGGAAAATATATGAAAGGGTCAGGGGATGCACTATAAGAGGAAAGTTAAGTCTTATAGGAACCACTCGTGATGCAACGAGAGACCCTAAATAAAAAATAAAGTGATTGAAAGTTGGAATTTGATAGAAAGAAAAAACTAGAGAAATACCTTGAGAGATTGGTTAGCTCTCAAAGAGATAATTGGAAAAATATATTGAATGAGAATAGAGAGGAATTTAATAGGATTAAGGAAGAAATAAGAAAAAAACAAGATATATTATCAAGCCTAGTTAAAAAAAAGAAGGCCCTTACCATTACAGATGCTGAATTTAAGGAGAAAAGTAGTAAAGTTCAGCAAGAATTATATGAGCTGGAAGCGAAAATCCTGCAATTACGCCTTCAAAATAAAAAGTGAGCGGTGAATCTGTCGAATGGATCTGAACAAGTCCGTTGCGGTCATAGGAGCCGGTATAGCAGGCTTACAAGCGGCGATTGAGCTAGCTGACTGTGGGTTAAACGTGTATTTAATTGAAAAGAAAGCATATGCTGGTGGAAATGTTCAAAAATTATATAAGATGTTTCCAACGGATGATTGCGCTTTCTGTACCGTTTCAACTCTTCTTAAACCAGGAATTAGGAAATGTTTTTATCGTGCAGGAGTGACGAAGCATCCACGTATTAGCCTTCTAGCTGATTGCGAGGTGAAGCAAATTGAAGGGGTAAAGGGGAATTTCAAAATAGCCATTACACAACACCCACGTTACGTGAGTTTTAATTGCACGCGTTGTGGAGAATGTGAGGGAGCTTGTCCCGTGGAAATCACTCCTAAAAAATGGAATGAAACTCCACGAAAGGCTATTTACCTACCTACGCAAATGTGCATCCCTCAAACCTATGTTATTGACCGAGAAAAATGCGAACCAAATTGTGCCAAGTGTGTAGAGATCTGTCCTTTTGAAGGTGTAATTAATTTAAATGAACAAGGTAAAGAATTAGAATTGAATGTAGGGGCAATAATTCTGGCTACAGGTTATAAAGAATTTGATCCTAGTCCTTTAATTAATTTAAAATATGGATTATATGATGACGTCATTACCCAGCTTGAATTGGCTCAGATGTTGGATCCTAATGGTCCAACAGGGGGCAGGCTCATTAGACCATCAGATGGAACTCCTGTTAAAAGTCTTATTATGATTCAATGTGTTGGATCACGAGATCAGACCTACAAGAAGTATTGTTCAACGATTTGCTGCTCTTACGCGTGCAAACATGCTCGGATAATAAAGGCTGAGCGCGATTCCAACATAGATATTTACGTTATATATATGGATATCCGAACCTTTGGTGCCTTAGAGACTTATTATCGGGAATGCCGGGAGTTAGGGATCGATTTCTTACGGGGACGAGTCGCAGAAATTCGCCAGAGGAAAGATGGGATATTGAATGTTATAGCAGTTGATACGCTCCTTCAGCGTTCTATTGAGCTCTCGGTTGACCTAGTGGTTTTGACTCCTGCATTGACTCCTTCTATTGGGAGTGATGAATTATTTAAGAAGATTGGAGTCGAAACAGATGAGAGTGGTTATATAATAGCAAAATCTGGAGATAAAACCCTCACATCTATTGAAGGTATATACTTGTGTGGAACTGCAATTGCCCCGACGGATTTTCCAAGCTCAGTAACCCTCGCAAAAGCAGCCGTATTCAATGTATTAAAACAGATTAACGGAGGTGAACCAAGTTCGTGAGCGGGCAGGGCATTAAAATCGCAGTTGTTTTATGTGATTGTGGAAAAACTTTAGTAAATTACCTGGATTACGCTAAAATTCAAGATTATGTAAATCAGGATTTAAGTATTGCAAAATCATATTGGTATCAAGATCTTTGTTTTGAGGAAAGATTGGATGAGGTTGTAGAGCTTTATGAGAAAGGAACCTTTAATTGGTTTATTGTAGCCGCCTGCACGCCTCAGATAATAGAATTGGTGATTAAAACCAAGTTGAAAGCTAAGAACCTTAGCCCTAATTTCGAAATTGTGAATATTAGAGAACAATGCTCTTGGGTGCATTCAAATAAGGTAAAGGCGACAGATAAAGCACTTATGTTAATTCGGGGCGCAATTGCCAAAATAAAAACAGCCAATACTATTTCCGAAAAACAAGCTTCCTTGAAAAAACATGTAACGGTTATTGGGGGAGGAATTGCAGGCTTAAATGTTGCATCAGATCTTTGTGCGTTAGGATTTGAAGTGCTAATTATTGAGAAAGAACCTTGGGTTGGAGGGCATGTAATCCAATTAGAAAACATTAATCCGTATAATAAGAATGGTAAAGAGATATTAATGGAGTTATTGAAGAGTTTAGGAAAGAAGAATGTTAAATTTAAATTGAATACGAAAGTAAGCTGGATAGAAGGCGGAGTGGGGGATTTTAGGATCCATATATTAAGAACTCCTCAGTTCATTAATGATAAATGTAATTATTGTAACAAATGTATAGAAGCCTGCCCTACAATACTGAATGATCCTTTAAACGAAGGATTAGCCACAATAAAAGCCATTGATCGAGGTCTTGGTGCCCCGTTTGGGGATTCAATGGTCATTCACCGTGAAAAGTGTCCAATTAATTGTAGGATCTGTGAGGAAATTTGCCCTGAGAAGGCCATTAATCTCAATTTTGAGGAAGCTCAGGAGGTCATCAAAACTTCCTTTATTGTATTTTCAACGGGTTTTGATGTGCTTAGACCGGATCAGAGAACTGTTTTTCAATTAGAGAAGAGTCCGGATATTCTTACTCAACTACAATTGGCAAGAATGATTGATCCGGAGGGGCCTACCAACGGGAAAGTAACCCGCCCCAGCACGGGAGAAATTGCCAGGAAGATACTTATGGTTCAATGTGTAGGCTCAAGAGACATTGGATTTGCACGATATTGCAGTAAATATTGCTGCACGACGGCGATCCGGCATGCAATCGACATCAAAGAAAATAATCCAGAGTGCGAAATCTGTATAAGTTATATAGACATTCGCACGCCCTTTTGGGATGAGGAATTGTACAGAAAAGCACGTTCGTTAGGCATTGAATTCATTCGTGGGAAAATTGGTAATATTCAATATGGGGCAGAACAACTTACTACAGAAATAATTGATACAGTGCTAGCCCGACAGTTTAATTACGAAAGCGATATCATGGTTCTCTCCACGGCAATGCTCCCTAACCAACTAGCTCCGGAAATCGTTGAAATTACCAAATTAAAAATTAAGGATAATGGCTTCATGCAGGAATATTATCCCAAATTAAAACTAACTGAAACGAATAAAATTGGAATTTATATTTGCGGTGCGGTTTCAGGTCCAAAATTAGTGTCTGAATGCATAACTGAAGCGCATTCTGTAGCCGTATCCATTGTCAAAGAGTATCCACACGAAATGCTCATCAGGGATTCAGCTATTTCGATGGTTGATGAGGAGCTATGTAATGGTTGTGAACTGTGTGTCCGCATTTGTCCTTTCAAGATCCCGATTCTTCTTGAGAAAGATGAGAAATCTATCGCTTTGATAGATGAGAAGCAATGCCAAGGATGTGGCACTTGTGTTAGCTTGTGCCCAACTAATGCAGTTCAGTTAGAATCTCTTAAAAGGGATCAATTGTTCGCTCAGATTAGAGGCACGCTCGCAGATGTTGCATCTAATGATGCGCCAATCATTCTTGGCTTTGTATGTGAAGAATGTGCGTATGCAACAGTTGATTTCGCGGGGATGCTGCGAAAATCCTACTCTGAGAATATTAGGCTTTTACGAATTCCCTGTGTTGGGAGACTTTCAATATTGGATGTTCTCACTGCATTCCAATCTGGTGCAGATTTGATTCTGATTTTTGGTTGTGAAGACGATAAGTGTCATTATTTGGAGGGGAATACGAAAACGAGAGTTATTATTGAAGTAATAAAGGAGTTATTAGATGAAATTGGGTGGGAATCTGAGCGAATTAACATGTATGGACTGTTTTCAGCAGATGTTGATAAGTTCTTAAATGCCATTCAGGATGCTTTAAATGTTTATGAAAAATTAGGACATTCATCCGCAAGATTGAGATTATTAAAAAAGTCTGGAGTATGAGGTAAGAAACTTTGGTACAAGCAAGTATTCCGAGAAAAAGAAACCTTTTGTACGAGATGTTATTGAGGTTATCGGGTATTAAAAAAAGAGTAACATTATCTGATGAGGAAATTCAAGAAAAAACTACCACTCTTCGGAATGAATATTTGCCATTTCTTACAGCATTCCCCAACTTTATTAAATCATTCATAAGAGAGGTTCATCATCATCTAGAGGATAACATAAGAATAGCTGAGATTGAAAACAAGGAGATTTTGGAGCCAATTTACCAAGAAATTAAAAGCCTTGAACTTCAAGACACAGACCTTGAGGAGGAATATACAAAATTATTGAACTTAATTAATTCTCAATTACAAATTTTGAAAGGATTTGAGCCTGAAAAGGAAGAAATAATTTCTGATGCAGATCAATTTATACAATATTTACTAATCGCTTTTAATAGAATTGATAAAAAATTAGGGAAAATCCAACAATCAGAACCATCTGAGCAAATTGCAGATTATCATAGTTTAGTTTCTAGAGTTAGAGAAGTATTGACCTTACTTTCAGATTTTGATGTAATTAAGAATAATATTGAAGAATTAAACACGCGTATTAAATCAATAAATAGTGAATTAAAATATAAAGAAGCCTCTTTTTCGTTTGCATTGATAAACAGGGGTTTTAAACAGGGTAATATACCATTAAAGAAATATATTACTCTTCTAGGAAAGAAAATACGAGCTGAGATAATTCGGGCGACAATGATATTAACATTAAAGAAATTTGGAGAGCAATCATTAGAGCAAATCAAAGAAAGAACTGCTATTGATTCAAGAGAGCTATTAATAAACTGTATGACTTTACTCGATCGACAGGAACTTACTATTACTAAATCGGGTCATAAGAATTTATATGGAACCTTAAGAGAATATCCAAAGCTTTATCGGTTTCTTTCAAAGGAGATTATGAAATTAAAAAAGAATAAAAATAAGTTTCCAGTTATTTCTCGCTCTCTATTGAACGCAATATTAGCGATGTCTAATGGAATGCTTGAAAAAATTCTCAAAATTGGTCCAGAAACTGATAAAATTTATGATGAGGAAATTCAAAATTTGACTGATACTTTAGATAAAATTTTTAAAAGTTTTAAGCCCCTTGACTCTTCACAAGAGCGCGAAATAAAGAATTATAGAATTCAGGCATTAATTGAATTATACAATATGTTTCGCGTAAAAATGGTGCATGAAAAAGAGCCTTACTTAGTTGAACCTTCGCACCAGGAACAGAGGATGCAACAACTTGATAATTTTTTATTAACCGCAATGCGAATGGATTTCGAGAGAGGACTACTGTTATCAATTCTAAGGAAGAAAGGACCCGCTAGTATAAAGAACTTGGCTGAATGGAGTGGTCTTTCAGAAAAAAAAGTTGTTCGTCATATTTTAAAAATGCTAAAAGACAAAAAATTGCTCACGAAAGGAACAAAGGATGATTATTTCTTGTATGATGTATCCCGAACTCTGACTGATTTAGAGATCCAATTTGTAAATACGTGTAATCCATTTATTGGGTTAATTAAATCTTTTAAAAATCTCCCAATTGCTGGAGATTTAACAGTACAACAAATCTCTCCACTTGTAAATGAATTTCATAGAATGAGTGAGAATTTCAGGAAATTGATTGAAATCAATTTTGATTCAAAAATCAAAGAAGAGTTACAATCTCAATTATTAATGACCAATTCAATTCTAAATAGAGGCCTTGCGTTTGAAGAAATGCTCCCGAAAACGCGCTCCAAATTTGATTTAACCAAATTAGCCATGATGTCACTTCCACGCATTGATGAAGAACATGCGGGTATAATAGACCCAGAATATTTGGTTGGTTTTGGGGATATAGAGTGGGATATTAATAAATGCCTAGCGTGTGCAAGCTGTCAAGAGATTTGTCCCGAATCTGCCGTGAATTTAGTTAATGAATGGGACCTGCCCGCAACATTTGAGATGTCTGAAGAGGATTTAGAAAATTTGCCAGAAAATAGGCGAAAATTAATTCAATTAATTAAAAATTTAGCTGTTAAAAAGCCGGATAAATCCATCAAATTACCAGAAAATACGTTAGGATTTGGAAAAGTAGATTATAACCCACTAATTTGCATTGCATGCAGAAAATGTGAAGATCGGTGTCCAAATAGTGCCCTAACGTTCCATGAGTATTGGAATTTTCCTGCAATAATGAAAAATCTCTTGGAAGAAGGATGAAGTATGAAAGATATCGAGATTGAAATCAAAAAACCAATTAAAAGTTCGGAATTAGATCCAAACTTTAAACATGAAGTAGCCAACACCTATGAAGGTAGGACTATTTTATATTGTTATCAATGTGGAACTTGCTCTGCAGGGTGTCCCGTCATTAGTGCGCTTGAGTACATGCCACATCAAGTAATAAGAATGGCATTATTAGGAATGAAAAAAGAGGTTTTAGAATCTAGCTCTCTTTGGTTGTGTGCAACGTGTTATCTCTGTAATGAACGATGTCCTCAGGGCGTGGAAATTTCAAACGTGTTTTTTGCGCTAAAGAACATAGCCGCACAGAATAATATCATCCCGAAAGGGTTAAGACAATTTGCGAAGACCCTTTATAAATTGGGTGTTACGATAGAAATATCGGATTTTCAAGAGGAGGAGCGGGATGACCTTGGCTTGCCAGGGGTTCCTGAGGTGGATTGCGCAGCGATTCAGGATATTTTGCGAAGGACAGGATTAATGGATTTATTAAATGAAAAAGAAAAAGTTAAGGAGGAGGAAGAATGAGATACGCATTTTTTTTAGGATGTACCATCCCAGCCCGAGCGAATAGTTACGATGCGGCTGCTCGCAAAGTCGCTGAGAAATTAGATATTGAACTGGTTCCAATTGAAGGGGCAGGATGCTGTCCCCCAGTTTCCATCCGCTCATTAAATTTTAAATCTTGGATTACAATAGCAGCTCGTAATATAACCCTTATAGAGAAGATGGGACTAGATGTGGTAACGCTTTGCAATGGATGTTATGAAACATTAAAAGATGCAAATCATATCTTGAAGACGAATGATAAAATCCGAGATGAAGTGAATTCCAGTTTAGACCCTTTGGGATTAAAGGTACATGGAGTAAGAGAAGTTAAACAATTCACAGAGGTTCTCTATAGTGATTTTGCGATGGCAAAACTCAAAGAAAAGATGGTACGGAGATTGGATGGATTAAAAGTGGCGGTTCATTATGGTTGTCACCTCCTACGGCCCTCAAAAATCTCACAATTTGATAATCCCGAAGCCCCGCGTAAGATGGATGAAATAGTCGAGTTGACTGGGGCTAAAAGCGTTCAATGGGAAGAAAAACTGAAATGCTGTGGAGCTCCCGTTTTGGCAGTGAATGAAAATCTTGCGATTGAGCTTGCACGCCAGAAGTTATTCAGTGCAAAGGAAGCTGGGGCGCATTGTTTAGTAACTCCCTGCCCATTCTGTGGTATTCAATTTGATCTCTTCCAATTAAAAATTGAGCAAATATATGATGAGACCATTGAACTGCCAATGCTTTTTTTACCGCAACTCCTGGGACTGAGTCTTGGTATCGACACAGAAGCGTTAGGATTCGATCTACATAGAATTCCAGTCGATGAAATTGAAGAATTTATTTCGAGCTGAATAGAATTTAGAAGCTCGACCACTAGGATTTACCCAAGAACATGGGAAACATAATATCTTTAAAGAAATACGTCGCTCCTTTTCGGCTGATCAAATCAGCAAAGAAATTAGGTGGGTAGAAATACATTCGATAGGTGATAATATTCTCAATCATATTAAGATATTTGAGAGATCCTTTTATCGATGTCAATAAGGGCAAAAAACTGATTAATAAATTGAGATCTTGGGTTGTAATAACAAGGATTTGATTGACCCAAGCATCGGTTTCTGCTAAATAAGAATGTACTTTTTTCACACCTAAAGCCTTATCAGGTTCTGAATTGAACAATTCAAAAATTGTCGGGTTTGAAATCATATAGATTCGATTGAACTGACCCTCTTGAAAGTCCACTCCCAAAATATAAATGAGTTCTAACGAATCGTTGACAATGAACCATACAGTTCGGGTGAGTGCTGCGTTTTGAAAACTTAAGATCGATGTGATTATTGAAGTTATTTGGGTTGGAATCAATCTATGGAGTTGAAAGCCCATAAAACTCTTTCCCCAACGTCTAAATAAGATAAATTTTCGTTCTATAGTCCATTTTTCTTCTACTTCGCGGGTTATATCAAAAAAGCGATCGAATAAATATTCAAAGCTATAGCGGGACATAATATCCCGAACCATTAACCATATATCTTCTGTAATTGTGATTGCTGCAGTTGCTTTTACCTTCTGGTTGTTTGTCAGAAGTGGAGTTGTATTTTTAATAATCTTGTTGAAGTATTGCAGGCCTTTTTCTTGCTTTACCTCCCATCTTCTCAGGTGATTTAGGAGGAAATCATAATTGAGAAATTGCAATTGAAGTTCATTCTGTTTGGAGAGAATTGCAAAGGCAGAAGGGAAATCTTTATCCAAGAAATTTATTATCAAGTTTTGGGTTGGTAGTAGATTCCCGAAAAAATTTTGGAATTCTGATGCATTAAGAATGACATTTTTGGTGGTCAACCGTCTAAAAAATTTAAAAAGAAGTGGTTCCGGAAAGAATTGAAGCTTTTTGTTATCAAAGTTTCGTGCCATTAAATCCCAGATACGTGAGTAAAATTCCAATAAATTAAAATGATTATCACAAATTGCTTTAAATTCAGAAACGACCTCAACGTTTATTAGAAGATAAAAGCCCAATTCTGAAGAGATTTCAAGTTTTTCTAATAAATTTTTCAAAAATCTTAATCTCTCCTTTTTACCTTCCATTTTTAAAAAAGAATTGAATTCACTGAGATGCTCATTCAATTCAATGAGTTCTATAAATGAATAAGATTCCGTCTTTTGAAAAGCTGTCCAGAGAACCGAATTGTGATTATCATAAATAATTATAACGAATGAATTGGAATCAGAATTAAATAAAAATTTGAGAACTAAAGCGATGAAATTTCGTAAGGAATAGCCATCAGCCTCGGTTGGAATGAATGGTAAAATAATTTTTCGGTTATTATAAGGAAAGGGGTCTTGATCTCTAAAATTTTTACTAATATTGAGAAATTGTTTCCACTGTTCCAGAAATTTCCTATGAAACCATTGTAAGACTACCTCATCTTTTGACATGGCGAAGACCCCCCATTATTTAGTTTCTGTTGAAGTTGAGCGACTTTGAAATTGGCGACCAATAGTCCATTTTCGTACGAATTCCTCAATAATCTCGAGAGATGGGAGCCATTCTTTGAAATTTAAACAGAATTTTTCGATTGTACGTAGATTGTATGGAGGACACCCCGGAAATTTGAAAAAATACTTTTTCCTTTGTGTTCTATTATTAAATTCTATTTGAAAATTGGATGAGATTGCACAATTGCCAAATAAAATTACGCCAGTTTTCAATGAATGAGTCAAAGTTGAAGGAAGCTTCCCCATAAAGCAAGTAAATCCTCCGAACTCCTTGAGGTCTTTTTCGGCGAATCGTAAAATGAAATCTAAAAAATATCTTAGACCAATTTGACACCCAAGGCAAGGTACTCCCTCAATAACATTAAACGCATCAGACACGTTTTTAGATGAAATCATCGGTTTTTGGATAATTTTACGATGATCTGCTATTTTTTCGCCAAGAATAGTAATTTTATTTGGATCAATTATTCCCAATTGGTTGTCTAAAACTGCCTTCAGTATTACATCTTGAAAAGGATCAAATCCCATTAAATGGGTAATGATACTATCGCCTGCTATCAGATCATTAGAAGCAAGGATGAGATCATAGGGTATTGCTTTTTGATTAAATGGTCCTTGTCCTTCTCCAACAAAACACGCATCCCAAATCGTCAATTGTGGTGGACAGATTTTATAAAAGTCAAGCAGCCCGACTAACGAACCGCTTTGTAAGACTTGTTGTTTTTGTTCATCATTTAATAATCCTAAATAATTTTTAATTCCTAAAGCTAATGGGCCGAAGACATCAGTGCGCGGAGCGATTAGAGAAATAAATACATCACAGTGAAGTAGTTTTTCAGGTATTTTAAGACTTTGAAAAATAATGGGATCTGATACGGTGACATTAGAATAAGATTCGCTTTCAAGACTTAAGGGGATTCCACCCAATTTTTGTAAATAATAATCGAGTCCTAATAGTTTAAAAACCTGGTTAGAAGAGGTTCCATTATGGGGATTGAATCCAATATAAATTTCTTTTGCACCCGCTTGGCGACACTGTTTTATGAGATGACCTAACACTTGTGGTTGAATTGTAACAGGATGCCCCAATGGCAATGACATATCTGGCTTGATAAAAATCGTAGCTTCTTCTTGGATGAATTGTTCAATTCCACCCAATTTATTTAACGTTTCTTCTGTGGTTTGCTTGATATTTGTACCATGAGAAATAGCGACAGTTTTCATATTGAAAGTCACTTAAAGAAAAAATTACTTTTTATTCATTCTTGGATGTGGTAAAAGGTGTTTGATAAATTTATCTTATTAAAATTACGCTTTGTTTAAGCAAAAAGAATAAAATAGACTATTCAAATATTCTCTATAATTTCTATTTAAAAATTTGAAAAAAAGTCAGTTTGATAATATGGTGAGTCCATGAAAATCGACAAGGTCGTGCTTTACGTAATCATTCTATTTGTAGGTTATGGAGCTATTTTATTTCTTCCTAGAGGATATGTTCCAATTCCGGTTGCTTATGAAACGGGAGAATTACTTTGGTCTAGCATATCATTAGCAACGCTTTTGGATTTGGTTTTGGCGTCTCCATTCCTAATAATCATGTTTTATTATGTTCATAAGGCTATAACAGTACAAACTAGTCCAGAAACTCCAAAACCAAGCCAGAGAAAAAAAGATATAATCAGGTTCCTCTTCTTCGGTGCAGCGATCGTGATGGTTGCGGGAATTGTAATGCATGCCATAGCAAATGACATATATAGACTTTTAGGAATCCCCAAAGATACAGCTCCTTCAGGTAATTTACAAGTAGCAGTATATTGGTTCGATGAGGTCCTGGGGCATAAATTGATTCATTTTGGAATCATTGCATTCATAATTGGATTGATGGTAGTTCAATATTGGCATCGGATGGACTCACAATATACAAAATTTCAAACGGCAGGGTTATATTTCTGGGCCGTTGCGATTGGAGGGATTTATATGCTCGCAACAATAGAAGGGCAGGCAGGGTTTGATGTAATGGTGATTTCAATTGCATTAATTGCAATAATTCTATACTATATGAGGTTTAAGGGGTTAAAATTAAAGGAAAATGTATTCACGCACTTTGTTCTAATCTTTCTTATTTCGATGGTTCTTACAGCAATTCTCTATGGCGTTATATTTGGATTGGAATCGGGTTATCCATTTTTCCCTCAACCTACATTCATATGAGGCAGATATCCGTTGGATTTGAAGGCAGCCTTAATCGCCTTCGGGCAGAAACTCGTCGCTTATATAGAGGTTGCTAGGGTTTCCGTCATTTTTATGGGGCTTCCTTTTGCGATGGCGGGAGCCGCCTATGCGCTGTCAATCACCGGCGTGCCTGTACCGCTCATTCAGGTGATTGCTGGAATGATTGCGGTGTTCTTAGTTACTGGGGCGGTCCATACGATAGATGATTATTTCGATCGACAGCGGGATCGGCAACTCTGGCCAGATCGTCAAATACCATCACGTGGTCTTAATCCTAAAGCAGCAATCCTAATATATATAATAAGTTGTGGGATTGGTTTGGCTCTAACGATAATTTTCATTAATGTCTATTGTTTTATTATACTTTTTCTTGCGACCACTTGGGCTACTGCATATACTGGTTATTTACGTGAAAAATATGGCTATCTGACCTTGCCTTTTGCGATTGGATTGTTTCCCATTGGAGGCTACGTGGCATTTTCCCCCCAGACGCTTTGGACCGACCCGATCCCTTGGATACTATATGGCATGGTATTCTTGTGGCAATCAGCTCACATCCTAGCCTATAGCCCCCCGCATGGTGTGGAGAAAGGGAAAACCGTCGTTCCAATGTTTTTAAAACGATTTAGCCCTGAAACCACCTTAATTTTCGCTGGGGTTTTCGCAGGTGCCTGTATGATCGTAGGAATTGTTGTCTATTTGTTAACGAGTTTGAGCTCTCTCTATTTAGGAATTACAGTTGGTGTTGGTATGTTGCTGATTTGTGGATCGTTCTATTTTTCCAGAAATTTAACTGTTAAGAATTGCATGTTCTTGACCTTTTTGAACTCGATGTACGGGTGGTTAATGTTCATATTTATGACACTGGAATATCTCTATCGATACGATCTGCTATTCTTCTACGTCGCACTAACAATTGCAATTCTAATGATGGCAATAACACCTGTATTAGGGGGATTTGGGGAGCCATCCATTCAGATTAGTAACGCTGAAAGAAAAAAGAGAGGAAGGTTTAGCCTAATAATTTAATTATTTCCTTTGGAATTATTCCTGCATCTATAAGCTCGTTAAACATAGCTTCGCTAGCCTGTTTGGTAGTAATCTTTTTGGGTGAGTCAACATTGACGTTTACAGCCAAGAATATTTTGTTTTCAATATCGAGGTAAGCGGTGATGGTGACCTCATTTCCTCGCCACTTTTTATCATCATCATCCCACGTGTATTCGTGCATGCGGCTCCCAGAACGAATAATCATCTGTTGTTGTTTTATCGGTTTGGAGCTGATGTAAGCCTCGAACTTCTCTGTATCAAATACAGCCCCTAACTTTAAGGAAACGCGTAGATTCGGTTCAGATCTTTCCTCTAAGTGTCGAATCAACCGTAGGATACTCCAGCCGGTCATGAAGAATAAAGCAATTGATAATGCAGCCCAAAGGGCAATATTCAAAGCTGATTCAGTGATCCAACCAGAAAGAGAAGTCCATTCATATTGTCCAACAAAAAGCAGAAGGATATCGAATGCAATGGCACCTGTCAGGACAACTTCAAGGATGTTCAGGGCAACTCCAGTCCGTTCAGATGACCTTGTCATTTCGTCCATACTGGTAATGCTATCCTTGAGAGCTTCGTTCATTTGCCGCATTTGACGTTCGCTAAGGGTGGTTATGAGCCCATTCACGCCTGTAATTTCATCCTTTAATCCTCTCACGATGAGCTCGGCGTCTTCGATGCGGATTGAAGCCTTTTTAACAGTATCATCAAGCTGAATGAAATAGGATAATTCTTCTTGAACTGGAGGTAGTTTTTCATCAGGGCCTTTTAATTGATCAAATTCACGGGCGACGAGATTAACTGCTGTTTGCATGAATCTCAATAATTCAGTCATCAGAACAACGGCGGAAGAGACACTGGAAAGAATGACTTGGGCTTCACCAATGGCATTCGGATCAATGCTGCTTTTATCAACTAATATCCGTGCGTCCCGAACCTCGTCCCAGAGCATGAACATCTTGCTAAAATAGTTCTTCTGAAAGATATCTAACCCCTGAAAGAATCCGATGATTGCTAACAGTTCCTCATACGGTTCTAAGTTTCTGGCAATTATGATCAATCCTTCAGATCCGAAGAAACACTTATCACCATTGGAGAAATCTCTACCGTAATAAGCCTGCTTGATGATCTGATTCAGTTCATTTTTATAATCCGCCTCATGGACGAAATATTTTGCTGGTTCCACTGGATCAATATATCTACCTGTAAGTATGATGAATTTATTGCGGTTCATGGGTTCGTTAAAGTAGACGAGGTCCAACAGGCGTCGTTGGTAGGTAGTTAATAAGTTTTGCATTATTTCGGATGAATCTGTTACAAGATCTGCGATGACCCTAGAGATATTGTCTAGAGAATGTTTATCTCGTTTGCCCACGAGTTCAATTAATTCACACCCATAAATGACTCGTCCTGAGGCATCAATATGTACCCCGAAGTCTTCCAATTGTTCCACGCCACCGATATTTTCGAAGGTAATGGCGGCTTCAAACTGGATGAAATCATTGGGATCAAATCGTCTAACCTTCACGGTCGTGAGGTCGTCGGTGACCATGAACGTGCATTTTCGAGGTTCCTTATCGATGAGCGATGTGAGAAGTCCGCCTTGAACTGCACCTAAGCTATCTAATTCGTCATTGAAGGCAATGATGTGATTTGAGCCAAAGGGGATATATTCAGCAATGAAGATGCGGGGGTCAATAAGAAAGGTTAATTCCTCTAATTCATCTTTAACACCACTTAAAGGGCTTAAGTCCATTCAACATCACTCCTCCTCACTAATTGGTTTCCATTCTGTTTCTATCATTTTAATCTTGAGCCATTTTGGAGTGCACATGTAGGCAACATCTTCAATATCATCGACCTCGGTATTGATCTTCACTTTACATGGCTCACATATCATATAAATGCTATCTTCTTCCGGAATTACTTCGTATAATTTTCCACATTTTGCACAATGCACCAGTTTATCAATAGGATCTCGATCTTCTTGCAGGATTGCGTGGAAGACTTCGACTCCATCAAATGTAAGGCCGTATGCGTTAAAATAAAAATGACGATCGGTTCCAAGTCTTAAGCGTGCCACTAATCCGTATTCGCGTAAAATATTCAGATCATTTTGTCCTTCTTGACTGATATTCAATACTTTCCGCGTACCTCTATACATGACACTTGCTGGCGCGTAATCATAATCCAATATCTTATCGCGAATACCCTTAATAAGCAAGCCCTTTAATGAAAGATCTTTAAGCCATTGCTTCCCCACCGTTTCCTCTATGGTGGAGTATAGTCCAATCAGGTATAGGAGGCGCCGCTGCTCGTCAGTTAATTTTTGAATGATCTCACTAACTGGCTCTTTAGGAGTCGTGTCCATAATTTTCACTTTACCTTCCATTTTTTGTGTTGAGATTGATTTTCGCTATTCTTTTTATCCTATTATTTTGAAATCGCGCCATAGGTGCGATAACACTAGGTGTAAGGTATTTGCCTTCAGCACTTTAAGTCTTTTTATCATTTAATGAAATCATATTTAAAAATGATTTTGATGATTAATGGAATATAAAGTTTGACTCATAGAATTTCTTTCAAAGAAGGTGTATGAACTTGCCAAAGAAGAGTAAATTTTATCCACAGCTTAAAAAAATGCGTGGGAGAGACGTTGAAAGCCCTGGAATTGGGTTTTACGAAAAATTAATGCAGGAATCGGGAAAAGATTCTACACTTCGGGCAATTATTTTTACAAAGGATCCAGAAGCCTACGCGAAAGAAGCTGAAAGTAAAGGGATAAAGGTGAAATTCGTCCATAAATTGATTAATGCAGTCACAATTGAAACAACTGCCGATAATATTCTTGCTGCCTCAGATGAAGGGGTAGTCGTAAAAATATGGGAGGATCTCAAAGTCCAAATGTTCCTTCACGAGAGCGTTCCCGTAATTAATGGACCAAAAGTATGGAAGAAAGGCGCTGAAGGGCAAGGGATTGTCGTAGCGATCGTTGATACGGGCGTAGATGGCGAACACCCCGATATAAAAGGCAAGCTGGGAGCAACTGCCGATTTTACTGAGGAAGGTTATTTCGATGGGAATGGGCATGGAACTCACGTTGGGGGCACCGTGTGCGGGACTGGTGCGGCTTCAAAAGGGAAATATAAAGGCGTGGCTCCAAAAGCCACTTTGATCGCTGCAAAAGTATTAGATTCAAGTGGAAGTGGCACTTTTTCCGGCGTGATTGCTGGAATTGAATGGGCAACGGAGCAGAAACCGCACGTTATGAATTTAAGTCTCGGAGCAAACGTGCAGGGCTCATGTGATGGAACGGATCCAGTCTGTCAAGCGGTAGATGCAGCCATGGATAAAGGAATCGTCATGTGTGTAGCAGCAGGGAATGCAGGACCTGGATCAAGCACGGTTGGAACCCCTGGCTGTGCGAAAAAAGTAATTACAGTCGGCGCTAGTAGCAAGGAAGATCAAATTGCATGGTTTAGTTCCCGTGGTCCTACTAAAGATGGGCGTGTAAAACCGGATATATTGCTTCCCGGAGCAAATATTGTTGCAGCACGTGCCAAGGATACTAGTTTGGGTTCACCCATTGATCAGCATTATACTTCAGCAAGTGGAACTTCAATGGCGACCCCACATTGTGCGGGCGTTGCTGCATTATTGTTATCTGGAAATCTAAACCTAACTCCGGCTCAAGTAAAAGCTAAATTAATGCAAACTGCAATTGATCTACAATATGATCCAAATACCCAAGGTTCAGGCCGGGTCGATGCATACGCAGCTTTCGCGGGTGAAGGCCCACCTCCCCCCTCACCTGAACCGGAAGTGCCGATGCCCAAGGAATTTGCCATATTTTTGACAATAATCATAGCTATAATTATAGTCATTGTTATATTGGGATTTATACCCTAAATATTTTTTTTTAATTGTCTCTAATTTTCATCCAAAAATTAAAATATTCTCTAAAATTCAATACTTCATTATTCTTTTTTATAAGCTCAATGGAAACTTCTTAAAATTAGTTTTTGTGATCTAGAATTTGGGTATTAATGGATTGAAATTTTGCTCCAAATAATGGTGCGCGCGCGTTTCATGCATGGGATTTGCGGTTTTTTTGATGTGTGTGAATAGACGGGAGAGGAGATTTATTCAAATAAAAATTTATTTAAATAAAAGGTTTTTATATGATTTTTCACATATATTACTGAATATCGCATTTTGAAAAAAAGATGATATTTTGCAAAACTACTTCAGGTAGTGGTAGATCCAAATGGATATATTAAATAAGACAAAATTTGAACCTCCATTGATACCCTTAGAAGCGGGTGAATTACCTCAGGCCCGTTCTATAGAATTAGAAGAACTTGAGGACCTGCTGCAATTGACGGTTTCGAATCAAGACCAGACTCTTTACCATTTGAAACGTGGTGAGGATCATCTCTATCTCATATGGATTGTCATCCACGATTTTTATAACTTAAATGGACTCCCCTTGGTAATATTTGTCCGGACTGCCCATCCCCCGACTCGATTCATTAAATGCAGACCGGATTTAGGGAGAATGGACTTTGTCGATAAAATCCAAGAATCATCTGCGGCATATATTAGAATCATTAAAATTAAGGAACTTCCATTTTGCTTAGATCTTGCCGTTTAAGCCCTAAACTTTCTTTTTTTTTAATTATTTAGACGTAAAATTTCGATTCACGAAGTTAACTGCCGTATTTAAAGTGTCTATCTTAGTCTCCATTTCAAACAATTGCGTTCTGCGGAGCGCTTCGTAGACCAAAAATCCAAGGAAATTCATTGAAATAAGAGAACCAATTAGTATAGTAATCCATCCAACGACGATAAGCGGGACATTCAAGAATGGTGTTCCTTCAAAAATAAAGGGGAAAAATAGCGCTAAATATGTTCCAACAATAAACACGTTTATCATTGTTTGAACTGTTATGGCGAATTGTGTTCGTAAAATGCGTTTCATTCCTTTAGAGTTATTACGTCGTTCTATCTGATAACCAATATAACCTGCAAGAAGGTTTGCAATTGGTCCCCCTATAAGATCAAATCCTAATAGCCCGCCATAAAAATTCCCTATAAAACATCCAACAAATAAGCCTGCCGCACCCCACAGACCAAAAATAAAGGCTTGAGGAATTAAACAATCTGCTATTCGTACTTGCGGAAAATAAAAGGAAATTGGGAGAAAAATTATGACCAAAACCGCATATAAAGCAGCGATAATGGCAATAATTGCAACTTTATAACTTAATTTATCTTTATAATAAGCCATCTTCTAACCTCTCTGCCCGGGATTTATATTTGATGGCGGAACAGGAGAGAGAGACCCACCCGCCATATGATATAATCCAATCAACAACTATTATTAAAGTTTTCTTTGAATACAACTTGATGGTAAATAAAGTTATAATATAATGAGAGGTATTGATCTAAATAGGATTTAATTCTGAAAAACAGAAGGAGCGGAGACCCGTTCTTAAAAAGGCGATCAAAGTAAAGCTGGAGCACTCTATTGAGGATATTCCCCAGTTGATAGAACCAATACTTCAAGGATATAAAGGTGCGGAATTAAACTTTCAAGAAAGAGATAAGTCAAAATTTCTCGAATTTACAATTGGAACTGGCGCAAATAAAAATAAAATATCAATCATAATTGTTCCAGTTTCAGAGAGGGAGACCGGGATGACCCTTGAAGTTGAATCCGTTGATGATCCAACCATACTTAGAAATCCAGATACCACGCTCAAGCGTATTGATATCCTTATTGAAGATATATTGTTTCATGTGATGTCCGCCTTAGAAATAAAGGATAAAGCTAAAGTTGTGGAAAAAGGGAAAACTTGCCCAAGTTGTAACAAGATAAATGATGTCAGTGCTAAATTTTGTAATGAATGTGGGTTCGATTTCTTGGAATCATCTCCATCAGTGGATCTTCAGCAATCTCAGAAACCTTTAGAAAAGCCCTTACTGCCCTCCTCTATGCAAACAAGCAAATCATCAATTCCTGCCGAAGCCCCGCCCCAATCTGATGTGGAAATTCTTGATGCAAAATATCCTAATAAATACGAATGCGAGCTCTGCTCCATGCAATGCGCCTACAAAAGTAGCTTCATCCTGCTCTTGAAGGATATCAGCAATTTAGGGGAACCTTTCAAAAGATTTGATGAATTCCTGCAAATCAAAGACATCGCCATTTTTTCAGACTACATTTACGAATATGCAGATGATTTGTTGAAGAAATATTCAAAGTTCTCACGAAAGGAACTCTCTTCAATATCCTACTGTGTATTTTCGATTCTCTCATGGCACATTTTGGAGTCGGCAAGTCGAAAAGTTCGCTTGGCTTTTGCAGAAAAAGTGAAAGAACACATAACCGCGCGTTTTGAAAGAGAAGACCCCTCACGTTCTGCTGGAGAATTAGTTACGAGCAAAGAAACTCCTACGATAACTATTAAAACCGGATCTTTGCGCATTGAAGAGAATAGATGCCCCTATTGCTACAAAAAGTTCGATGAACGCACCCTTAACCTGAAACTCAAGGGGTATGACGTCGAGTGTTCCAATTGCGGGACGATTCTATAAAATTTTGCTATTCAAAATCCCCCAGGTAAGTCTGAAGAGTTTTTTGTCGCTTAACATCAGCTCTGCGTACAATTGCCTCAATCATTAGCAAGATTCCTTATTTCACCAAGTCGGAGGCTCCGCCCAAGTAGGCGGCTCTGCTAAAATTTTATTTAGTGCAGTTTCGGGGTCTTGTAAAAAGAGTTTTCTCAAATCAGGTTTGTCGGTGATAGTTTTAATTATTAACCCCATATCCTTGGATGAAATTCCAGCTTTATCTATTTTTTCAAGAGTATTAATTATTTTCGAAACTTCATTCTTAGGTATTTTGGCTCTTTTTAAATCCTGTTCAATATCAGTGCGTCGAAGCGGAATGATTTTCACCTTCTTGTTTGGAATAGACTTTTGTTCTGTAGAATTTAAATAGATTTTGATAGTAGAAGTAACATTTTACAGTTCACCGAAAACTGCCCCAAGGGCACTTATAAACCCCCGCGCCCAAGGGATCGGTGGAGGTCGTGCAGTTGGGCCGCAAGAGAAGGACCCGCTTGAAGAAGTGACGGGATCCGGGTATTCCTAGCTAGATGTAATCGGAGAGTCGGACTGTCATGTCAATAGATCCAGAAAAATTACTTGATAAGGCAGATGAGGCATTTGACTCAGAGAACTGGGAACTTGCGCGAAAAAAATTTAAGAAGGCAATGAAAATTTTTCAAAAAGCGAAAGATGGCAAGGGCGAATGTATTTGTTTAATTGGAATGGCTGAAACATTTTCATCTGTTGGAGATTGGGAGGCGTCCATGAAATTCTATAACCAATGTCTTGATATTGCAAATGGATTAAAGAATGAAGACGATATCTACGCATGTTATGAGGGTTTGGGCGATGCGTATTCAAGCATGGAACGGTGGGATAAGGCAAAAGAATATTATAATAAAGGATTAAAGCTAGCTAAGAAGCTTAACGACAAGGAAGGGGAATTTTCTTGCCTAATCAATATTGCTCATGCATACTCTTCTATCCAAGAATGGGATCCCGCAATTAATTTTTTCAATCAGAGTATGGACATCGTTAAAATTCTAAGTAATCCAGAACTCGAATATTTATGCATGATTGGAATCGGAGATGCTTATTTTGGCTCTGAACAATGGAATAAGGCCTTAGAATATTATGAGAAAGCGAAAGAAATTGCGATGGTCATTAAAAATTTGGATGATCAGGCTTCTTCTCTAGAAAGCATTGGGGATTGTATGATAGGCCTTGGAAATATTCCTGACGCTTTCGAAAATTATCAAGCTGCATTAGAATTAGCTAAAAAATCAATAAATTTGGAATTTCAATTTACTTATTTAATAAAAATTGGTGATGCCTACACTTCTGACAATCAAAAATCCAAGGCGCTTGAACAATACAAAAAAGCTCAGGCACTCGCTAAACGCCTAAAAATCTCAGAATATATTGAACTAGCTCAAGAATGTATGGATAATTTACCAGATTAAAAAAGTTTTTTGATCTTTCTTATCTTTTCTTTCTTCCCGTTCTTCTTGCCGCAATTAATCCTACTTTTCGACCTGGTGGAGCGTTTCGAGATACAGTGGAGCTTTTCTTTCCAATATGTTGTTTTTGACCGCCACCATGTGGATGTGAAGCTGCAATCATTGCGACACCGCGATTCACTGGATATTTCTGATTTTTCGCTCGACAATGATGAAATTTATTGCCAGCTTTGACGAATGGTTTTTCCGTTCTTCCGCCTCCTGCAACAATACCAATTGATGCACGACACGCCGGATTATATTGTTTCGTTTTTCCTGAAGGTAATTTGACAATTACTTTATTGGGATCGCGGGTGACAACAGTTGCATAAGTTCCCCCCGCTCGCACAAATTTACCCCCATCTCCCGGTTGAGACTCAATATTAAAGATTGAGGTTCCTTCAGGAATATCTTTAAGAGGCAGAGTGTTACCAATTTTGATTTCTGGTGTCCCAACTTTAATAGTTTCTCCAATTGCAACCCCTTCTGGAGCTATCATGTACAATTTTTTCCCATTGGAGTATCGGATACGGGCAAGGGGTGCACTACGGCCCCGTTCATGTTCAAACCCAATGACTTCTCCTTCTAAAGGCTGATTTTCATAAGTGGTGGGATTGGGATGCTTTACAGTGCCTCTCTTACGTTTTTTCGTGGCTCGGAAGGTGGGACTTCCTCGTCCGCGTCTTTGAACTTTAATTCTTTTTCCCATTTTATCTTTCTCCAGAACTTAGAAGATATTCAGTCGGGTGGCAACATCTGTAGCACTTGATTCAGGAGCAAGACGCACGTACGCTTTCTTGCGACCATCGGGCAAAATAAGAGTATTAACTTTCACAACTTTGACCTCATACAGCTTTTCAACAGCCCATCTGATTAAATGCTTGTTAGCTTTTCGGTTAACTATGAAAGTTAACTTATTCTCTCGTTCAAGCATTTCAAATGAAGATTCACTCATGACAGGCTGAACTATGACCGCATATGGGTGCATTTTTTTTGTGACCTCTTAACTCAGTTGTTAGTGTGATCAAGACAATGGTTTTTAAAAATTTTCTGATCTCAACATTTTTATCTAATCATACTCAAGATCGACGAGTTCAACAAAGGTTAAACATATTTCTAAAATATCTCGAAGAATATTTTTATCTAAATTTTCAGGAATATCATCGATGGAATGCCAATTTCTGGGTTTCTTCAATGCTCCATCCCTAACAATGATTGAAACCGTTTTATAACCGGCATGGGCATATCGGCAGGCGTCAGAAGACCCGAAGAAGGTCTTACCTACACTATATTCTATGATGTCAGGATTTTCCTTCTTAATAATTTCGTGTGCTTTCTGTACTCTCTTAATAATCTCTATACTATGAGTCGCTTGATGCATGAAGTCTTTTTGAATTATGAACAGCTCGGTTCCCGCACCAGCAGAGTCTAAAACGATGGCATAAGCATCATCCAATTTCCCGATCTGCCCATATTTTTCCACAAACGCTTTTGCACCCTTATCGCCGACTTCTTCTGACCCTTGAGACCCGATCCAAACCTCAATATTTCTGGGTCGGTGTTCGTTGAGATATTTACCGATGGCTGCAGAAACAGCGCTCGCGGATAGATTGTCGTTTGCTCCCAACACAACCGTGTCTCCCAAGAAACCTCCAACCGCCCATAGGAAAAATGGAAATAATATGGAAAATGGAATGAAGTATATCCAATCAGCAATGGTCCAGGAAAAGATCCACCATTCCGCCTGTGGTGTGATTGAACCGTTTAGTTGTCCAAAAAATTTCACGAATGAGAGGATGACGGTGTGAATTAAAAAATAAAATCCCAACAGGACGTGTTTTATTGGTGCTTTTTCTTTGAATTTAGCTATGTTCATCTGCACGGCGCTATCAGTATGCCCCTCAAAGATTATGCGAAACTTGGTTTCTCCTCTTGGCTTGATTATGCCAAATACATTACTGGAGGTCCCCTTCTTAAACAGGAAACGAATCCATTCTTTCATAAAAAATAATTCGATTATGAAGATGAAAAGGCCTAAAAAGATGCAAACTGAAGCAAGTATCGGACCGGGAAATTTCAGGGGCATGAAAATAAATGATATCGCCCCTAAAAACCTTAGAATCTTAAATATACCTAGAGGGTACATCCCGGGATGGGTTTCAAATTCATCAATAAATGTTTCATCGCAGAATTTCTCGAGTTCATCCTTGATCCACAAGTTGGCATCCTTTTCTGCTTGGCTACAGGAATATCTTGGGCCAAATTTCTTACAGATCGTGTCAACAAAGTCATACATGTACTCGACATCGGATTCATCTGTCTTCAATTCATTCATCTCAATAATGAACGATTAGGCAGTAAATTCTTTAACGAATAATGGAGCGATACTGATTTTTGCGTATTCTGAATCAACGGAATTGGTACCGATGATATCCGTTGCTCCTGCATCTAAAATACGAGATTTCGCGTTTTGAATTAATAGTGGATGCGAACATGCTGCATAAATTTTATTTGCTCCTTGACTTTTAGCCATTTGAATGGCTTTTGCCATAGTTCCACCCGTGGAAATGATATCATCAAGAACAATTAAATCACGATTGGCGACATCCATGTTCTTCAGAGTGACCGTGATTTCCCCTGTATGGCGGTCACGAGTTTTACATATGTAGGTACATCCGGCGTCCATGGTTTTGGCTGCAATTTGGGCTTTCTCCAGCGCTCCCTCATCGGGTGCAACTATTAGGGGGTTGGTAAGCGACATCTGATTAAAATAATTAGAAAAAAGTTCCAGGGCAAGTAAATTATGGACATTAATTTTGAAAAAATCAAGTATCAATTTTGAATGAATGTCTAGTACGTAAACTACATCCGCTCCGAGATTTTCAATCGTTCTACAGACAATTCGTGAGCTGAGGGGCTCCCCATTAAGGAATTCTTTATCTTGTCTTGAATATGCAAGATATGGTACAAAAACTATGATTTTTTTTGCTTCCGAATTCTTAGCAGCATCAATCAGTTGATATAACTGCATTAAATGGTAATCTTGAGGAGGATATGTCGATTGCACGATGATTACATGTTCGCCTTTCATTTTTTTGTCAATTCTCACATATAGTTCCCCATCAGGAAACTTTTTAAACGTGATTGGCGCAAGTTCTGCTTTAGGTAATAAATTAGCAATCTCCATGCCCAATTCCTGAGATGCGGGTCCTGGTACAACAATCATTTTCCAGTTACACCTATACAAGCTATGATATGACAATAGAGTCGAAATTTAATATAATTAGTTACCTATTTAATAATCATGCAAATTGGTGAGGGTTGTTTTTGAAAAAAGAAGCCTTGATGTGGGATCCGCGAGATAATAAAGTAGTTCGATGTCATTTATGTCCAAATTATTGTGTGCTTAAACCAGGAGAATTTGGGAAATGTGGTGCCCGTAAAAATGAGGAGGGAAAACTTTACACCTTAGTTTATGGCGGTTTATCCGCAATGACCCCGGATCCTATTGAAAAGAAGCCCCTGTTCCATTTTTGGCCTGGATCTGGTGCGTACTCCATCTCTTCGGTGGGCTGTACCCTCCATTGCCGCCATTGTCAAAACTATCATATATCCCAGGTGAATGGTGAAAGTGCAGGTCATTTACGGCAAGTGACAGCGAAGGATGTCGTAAAGGCTGCTATAAAAAGTAATTGTAAATCTATTGCATATACATATAACGAACCGCTAACTTTTTATGAGTTTATTCTGGATTGCGCTAAATTAGCACATTCAGAAGGGGTATTCAATGTATTAGTGACGAATGGTTATATTACAATAGAAGCCTTAGAACCATTAGCCCCTCTCATTGATGCGGCAAACGTGGATATCAAGGCAATAACTGACAAGTTCTATAAGGAGGTTTGCGGCGTTCCGCGTGTCAAGCCAGTATTAAAGGCAACCAAATACATGAAAGAGCACGGTGTATTGATCGAATGCACGAATCTTATCATCCCTGGTTATAATGACGCTCCAGAAGAATTACGTGAATTATCAGAATGGGTGTTAAACGAATTAGGTCCCGAAACTCCGTTGCATTTTAGCCGATTTCATCCAATGTATGAATTAACCGACGCACCTCCGACCCCTGTGAGTACCTTAACTAAAGCTCGCGATATTGCCCTTGAAGTCGGACTCAAACATGTCTACTGCGGGAACGTTCCCGGTGATGAGGGAGAATCCACCTATTGCCCAAATTGCGGGAATAAAGTTATTGGTCGAATAGGATTTTCAATTAATCGATGGGATATGAATAAAAAGAATCAGTGTAATAATTGTGGCACTTCAATTGACATTATTGGAGAATATTCTAAATCTAAATCTTGGCGTTCCTTTTTTTAAAGTTCATTAGGGTAATATTTCATTGCTGAATCATAAATATCTTCTACGCCTTCTTCCTTAACTGCTATCGTTTCTAAGATTGGTAATTCCTCTTCAGGAAAAATTTCCTTAATTTCCTTCTTTACTTGAGAAATCTGTTCAGATTGAACAATATCTATTTTATTGAGATTGATGATGAAGGGAATATTTTGAAAAGTGTCTCGAATTTCTTTTAATAGGTGGGTCTGATTGGCTATTTGATAGCCACAGGTTTCAGATGGGTCGATCATGAATACGATTACGTTAGCTAAATGCTTTAACGCAACAATGGCTTTTAATTCGATGTTATTTCGTCTGGATAAAGGTCTGTCAAGCAATCCTGGAGTATCAAGAATTTGTATTTTTTGTGGAATAGGATCATCTTCATCCAGTATTCGATGTCCAACAATTAGATTACGAGTCGTAAAGGGATAATAGGAAATCTCAGGTTTTGCTGTCGAAATCGCTTGAACGAGGGAACTTTTTCCAACATTTGGGTATCCAGCTACCACAATTGTAAATATCTCTGGGGAAATAGAAGGCAATTTACGTAAAATATTCCGTTGCTCTCTCAAATAATCCAATTTTTCCTCTAAACGATTAATTACTGAGGAAATGCGTCCATAAAAAGCTTTGCGTGCGTCTCCAGCCACTGTAGGGTCTCTTGCTCTTTTTATTTTATTGAAATGTTCTTGATGAATCTTCTTTAAAATCTTAAGGGCGCTACTCAAGGATGCAATTATTTTTCTAAACTCATCGATATCTACTAGTGTTTTAACCAGGTCATAGTAAAAAGGATGGAGATTTTCAAAGGTCGGAAAAGTTTTTATCATTTTTGTAAATCTTTTAACTAAATTATCTGTGACTGTGTTAATGCGGGCCATTTCTCGTTTTTTTGCTTTTATAATATCTGGTGTACGGGGTCTAAATTTTATTTCGACTTTTGAACCTCGCTTAAAAGCAATATCAAGCAGTTCTTGCGGTTTATCGATGGTAATCATATCTGAAAATGGACTTTTCATTAATAAATCCCTATTTTATCTCTTTTTCCCAAATGATTTCATTCGTCTTTTTGTTATAAATTCTTCTTATGCGATGGAAAGGGATTAAGACATCTTCCTCTTGAGTATCATCGAAAAATAAAAGGTAGGATATTTTAATCTCCTTAATTTTATCAGCAGGATATTTTTTTAAATCGTCAGGGGCTCCACGGTGGAGAAACAATATTTCATAATCCGAAATGTTTTTTTCTGAATCCCATTTGAGTTTATTTAAGATCTTTCGAATGAGACTCTCAGGCATGGAAAAGTCCTACTTTTTTTTGGAAGCCATTTCGATAAATGTTTTACTTCCTTCCTCTGGTCCAATCCCAATCAAAATATCACCGGGTTTCACTTGGCATTCTTTCCGGGGATTATAAATCCAGTCATAGTTCC
Organism: Candidatus Helarchaeota archaeon; assembly: GCA_013375455.1. The sequence goes on from JABXJT010000028.1 coordinate 39,690, forward strand.
GTTTTATTGCCAACACACGCATGCCCGTTTCGATTGGGATGTTTAGGTCTTTAAATCGTTTATTTGCCATATAGGAATCGGGGTCAATTTGAACGCGAGCAATCGTTTCATCAGCCTCAGCAATCGCCATTTCAAACACTGGGTGAATGGGTAATCCATGTAAAACAATTTCTGCAATATTTGCAGCGGCATCTGAAATATTTTCACCGCTTACACCGAGCTGTAACATTCCTGTTAAATCCTTTGGGTTTTCCGTAATTTTCGCTAATTCTAAAATTGCTTCATTGAATTTCTTGTAAAGTTGATCAACTTCCATTTCCATCTCTATGACATCTTCTGCCAACTCATAATTTTTAAAAAGTAATGCCGAAAAAGCCAATCCTACCATTGATTCAGATTTATTTATTAGTTCAGATAGGATTTTTTCAGTATCTTTGAGCATCTCATATTCTCTTTCATTGACTTCATGCAAATTATCATAAATTTGTTCTTCATCTTTTGATTGAGGACTTGCTAATTTCCCATCTCCAGCTAAGATATTTAACATTTGATTTCCTTCTAGGGGACCTCGCGCAATTAGAATATCATGTGCCTTAATTTTGGTATCCTTCCCTGGATCATATATCCATCTGTTTTCCTTTCCCCTTCTAATTGCAATGATATCCGCCCCTGTCTTCGTGCGTATTTTAGATTCTCCAATTGTTTTATTGGCGAACACGCTCTTTTTTGAAACTTCAACTCTTATCAAGGGTTCCTTCGTGACTTGGATGATTTTTTGTAATGAGGGATGTAATCCCATATCGCGAATAATAATTCCAGCAATATCTGCAGCGGCATCAGAGATGATATCTGTCATGTATGCGATGCGAATTACGTGTTCGAGGCTTCGTGCATCTTCTGCGTCGCGTGCTGCTAACATCGTATTCATTTCAGCAAGAAAGGTTAAATTATGATTAATTTCCTCTAGCTTTAGGACCTCTTCTGCAATTTCCTTGTTTTGAAAGATCACGGCAGAATACGATAGATCTATCTGTAACTCGACGAGGTTTTTGAAACTCGATAAAAGTTCTCTGATTGGAACCGGACGATATTTTATCAGTTTTCGCTTAATTGAGGCACTTCTATGCTTTTTTTCGTCTTCTTTCTTATTCCTCATTTGAAAAGAAAACACTCCAATATTTCTCTTCGAGAATTCTACTTCTTTATTTGTGAATATTCTGTTATTTAATCTTCCTACTAGATTTTTGATTTGCTCTTTTTTAAACCGCTCGATACTAATTACTATAGCCATAATACCTCTTATATGCTTACTCGTGAATTGATTTGGGGGTTTAAAGAAGCGGCATTAAGTAAAAATTTGGATAGAGCTATAAAATAGGGGGAAGGAAAATCAGATTAAAAAGAGGGGGGTGTGTATCCTTTCTTGGATTTTGGACCAAACCACGCCATTATTACCCAAGCGTTCATTAGTCAGTGGAACTGGTCTTAAAGCATTGTAGGGTTATGGATTCCTGTTGAAACAAATCTATAACTTTATATACAGTAACCTTTATACATACCTTTTGGAGGTGTTTAGCAAATGCAAGAAAGCCTTTCTCTACAACCACTGTTGGATCAGCTGTTCTTGCTCTACACCATCAACAAGTTTGAGACGGGGATCAAGATCACGAAATTACAGAAGATCATCTTCCTCTCTCAGTGGGATGGTAATGAAAAGGGGTATCAGACGTGCGGGTTCGGCTTTATCCGTTATAAATATGGTCCGTTTTCCAAGGACATCAGCCAATGTATTAATAATCTCGCCGAGAGTGGATTGGTCAAGGCAGCCAGAATCCCTCTCCGTGAGATGGACTCACAGATGAGGATCACCTATCCTCTAACAGGTGCTGAAAATATCGTCAAATTGATAAAGCCGCTTATCAAGAAGACCCGCTCCCAATTCGCTATTTTCAATCGAATAATCAACCATTTCGGCACTCAATCAGTACAAATCATTAAAACAAAGATTTACCAGGCGACCTTCCGGGGCACTAAGATCGAGGACATACCCATGGAAACCTCATTGATCGGGCAACTCCCACCACCGCGAATTTTGCACCCATTTAACATTCCGCCTGACTGGGTCATGACACTTGAAGTGCTGTTCGATTCAGAGACACAGCAATCGATCAATGAAGGATTAGAGGCGCTGAGACGAGGGGATGTTATCAACCGTGACGGGTTCCGCGAAACCATATGATTATGACTATACCAAGCCCTTCAAGAAGCAGTTCAAAAAATTGCGGGACCAGGCAGTCCAAACCCAAATCGAGAATTATATCGATGAATATTTAGTTGCAGATCCCTACAAATACAGTAACAGGTTGAAGGACCCCAATTACAAAGGTCTGCGGCGAAGCATAATTAAAGATTACCGAGTCTCGTTCGTCATCTGCGAAGAATGTCGTAAGGAGCTCTGGCAGGAAATTTTCGGTTGTCCTGATTGTAAACAAATACTCAATAAGTTCCTTCGATTCGTAGAGGTGGGGCATCGCGGAAAGTACTATAAATTCCGTCTTAAATGATTGAGAACTATACCTGACAAAGATCTGAATTTCGTTCTCTACATATCTTTACAAATCGAATTATTTAATTGCGATATTTTCATTATTAGAATATGTAATTTCTTTATTTTCGATTTGATTATAGATAAAGAATCACTCCTCTTTTAATAATCATTAATAATGATATTCATTTTTTCTAAAAATTAATTCCTTTTTTAATTTCATTTTACCTTTTCGTAATTCTAATTATGATTTTTAAAGAGGCGATATATTTAAAAAGGGTTTATTTTACCAAACAATTCCAACCTCAAAAAATTAAGAATCAAGGCAGAATAAAAATGACTTCAGAAGTAAATCAAAGAGGGCGTGGTCAGCCACTAGTAATGTCTGATGAAGAGCTGTTAAAAATTATTATGAACGGATATTCAATATTTTGAGGAAATGAGGATTGAAAGATTATGATTAAGAATGGTCAAAAAAAGAGAAAACGATTTAGTCCTGCGAAGCGGGATCCGACAGAAAAGAAGTGGCAAGTTAGAGTTCATTGGTTGCTTAGGTTTCTGATTGAGGCCGAAAGGCTGGAAATTGGTGATCTGAGCAAGGCGCCCTTCGAAATTTTAGATGTTGAAAGAATGCTTGGGCGTGATTTTGTACCGCATGCCATCCAAAATCAAGCGTGGGTGGCGATTTATAATAGGCAATTTCTCTTTTTAGTTTCTGGAACAGGGTCTGGAAAGACGATGGGCATCATCCCGGGGATTATTGAGGCACTTTTAAAAAATATGGATGCACACTGCCAGATTATATATCCTATGAAGGCATTGGCACAAGATCAAGAGTGGCGACTACGTGAATGGTGTTCAGAACATGAAATAACAGTTCAACGGTACGATTCATCCATTCCAAAGAAGGTTAAAGAAAAAATACGGCGAAATCCTGGTGATATCCTAATAATAACCCCTGATACGCTAATGGGGTCGATTGTTGCGACTCAGAACGAGGAGTGGCATGCCTATTTAACCACTCCTTCAATGATTTGGGTGGATGAATTCCATGCCATGAGCGGGACGTTGGGAACTGCCCTGAATTATCTCGTACGAATATTACACAACCTTCATCCTGCATTAAGAGTGTTTTTCACGTCGGCTACATTGGCTAATGTCGCAGAAATCGTTAAGTTCTTCCCGCAATCGCCTGAAGTAGTTAAGGGTGGGAGCCGACACGGGAAGATCAAATTTTACGTGGGGACGATCAAAGATCTCGAAGCCGTGATGGAAGTGGTATTACATGATGAAGGCCAGTTTTTGCTTTTCATTGAAAACAAGCGGCTGATTGAAGAATTAATCACGAAAAACGACCTCCTAGCCCGTCGGGTAAATCAGTACCACGCGGATTTGCCTGATAGCGAACGGCATTTAATTCTATCGAAATTCTCGAAGAGGGAGCTTAGGGGATTGCTTTGCACCTCGGCGGTAAGTTTGGGGGTTGACATTCCTGGGGTGAAGAATATCGTCCTCTACGGATTCCCGCGGAGTTTTTCCCTGCTCTTTCAAGAAATGGGGCGGGGTACCAGAGACTTTGAGTCCAGCGGCCGAGTTTTCTTATTGCTCGATGATTCGAAGCTCATTGACAGTTACTATTGTACTCATCTCGAGGAGTTGGAGAAAGACATTAGGACCTACAGGTCGGACCCAATGATAATTGACCTGCTGAATGAGAAAATCCTGCGGGGGATGGTCCTATTTGCAATAAAATTGGGACTCGGTACGCGAGAGAGATTGGCCCAAGTCTTTAAAGAAGCATCTAGTGCTGGGAAACTGGAGCAAACCGTGACCTGGCTCCTTATCAAAGGATTCATCTCCAAAAATAAAGAGGGTTATATTTATTTTAAAGAGCCTGCTAATCACTTTTTACTGAATTTCATATCAAACTTACGTCCAGGGTTTCCAAAATTTAAAATTTTGACCCAGATGAATGATGAGGAGGTGGAATTAGGCTCTATTAACGCCGAGAACATCCCCCATCGTGCTTGTAAGGGAAATTACTATAATAGAGAGAATCGCTGTTTTTTAATCAAAGAAATCGATGCCGATAAGCGCGAAATCCGCGCGGAAGAAATTGAGGAACATTTCGTCTCCAGGAATCAAGTCTCTACTTCGGTGAGTATGATAGATGAGCTTAAATTCAAAAAAACACTCGAACTCAAAATAAGGTTAGCTGATTTTAGGGTTCAGGTTAGACCTGAAGCATTGCAGAACTTTAAAGTCATTAAGAATGTTGTAAACGAGGTTCCTGAGAAGGTGGTGCATCCTAATCCCCGGGAAAACTTCAATCTCGAGTTTGATACCAGGGGGTTAACTCTTGAAATCGATTCATCTCAACTATTGAGGTTAAGCCAGTCGGTCTTATATCAATTATCAAAAATCCTACTTCGCAATGCTGCGGTGATGATAAACGTAAGCGAAAACGAAGTGGATTGCTATCAAAATCTGGATTGGAAGATGCTTTATTTCTTGGATCGTAGCTGCCCAACGGGGGTATGTCAGCAACTTTACGAGAACATTGAAGCAATCTTGAAAAAAACCTACCAAGTTCTTGCCTCGTGCTCTTGCGATGGCGGCTGCGACAAATGTTCGATACCCATAGAATCTAATTACCTCATACCTCAGTTTCAGTCTGAGGATCGCTATAATAAAGATGAGATGCTGGAAGTATTACGGAGGTGCTTGCATGAAAGTCTGCCTACTAAGTGATTTGCACATCGGGTCACCCCAGTCCAAGTGGCGCGATGCTGCAACCCTCATCAATCGGATGGCCCCAGATCTTGATGCCATCATTCTCATAGGGGACATTACTGAAGAGCTGAATCCCTACCCGAAGACTCTGGCTTTCGCGAAGAATGATCCCAATTCTTTAAAACAGAGGATTCTAACCGCTTTAGACCAATTTATTGAAAAAATTTCCGAATATGTAAACAAAACCGTGTTCTTACGGGGGAATCACGATGATCAAGTCCTAAATCGATGTTCAATCGTCGAAAACCATGCGGTACTCCGTTCTAAGTTTGGGCGAATTATCGTGCTCCATGGTCACCAAACCAACTTGACCCGATATGGCTTGAAACTGGGATGGGGCGTCCAATCAGGACGGGAACTTAAAAATAATTTAAAGCTTGAACACAGCGCTGGGATTGAACTCGAAGCCACGGATTACATCATCGTGGGACATTGTCACGTGGCATACAGCGATGCCCTTACCAAAATCTTTTCCCCCGGCTGCTGGGTAGGGAATTACAGCAACCGGAACACGGGGTGGTACGTATTAATCGATGATGAAGAGGCAGATTCCCCTCAAAGTTTCATTCAAATGAAGCGAAAAGCCAACCTATACTATAGAAAACAGTGTGAATGTGGATTCAATCATTTAACAAATGATGCACTCATCTGTCCTGCCTGTAAACAGGAAACAACACCGCGTTGTGGAATGTATGATTGCAATCGTCCATTGCGCGGTGAGGAGGTGAAAACTTGCAAGCGGCATCACGCCAGCTTCAGATTTTGGGAATAGAACCTAGGCTAAACAGAACTGGTTTAAAGGCGATTCTAACCGAAAGATTCCAAGATCACACGGAATTCATCGAAACCATAATTGAAAACATTTTAAATGCTGACAATGTCGAGGTTCAAGTTTTCCAATCGCCATCCATGACCGAAAAACGACTATTCAGCATCATCGCTGGAATGATACCAACTTTTCACGGCAAGCGAGGGGTCATCCTTTGCAATAATTGGGACGAATTGAAATTCATTACAGATGTGCTTGCTGAACTTTTCCCTGGCTTAAAAATTAAATTGGTTGATTCAGAACTGGTTCAAAAACATTGGAACTGGGTTAATAAAAAACCTTGGGAGGGGAATGCCCCCCAAGATGATTTCGAGGACTATGACATCCTATTATGTGAACCCAATAGCTTTTTACGCTTGAAATGGGATTTTAAAGGCATTATTACCCATCTAGGAGCGGTCTGCTTCCACGATGTCGTGCCTTCGCGGTGGTATTATCATAAAATTTTAGGTTTTACCCTAAAATTAACTTCATCAGCTCGAAACTTTCCCGTATACTTCAGTTCCACTTCAGGTCTCCCCCATATCCGATGTAAAAAACGGATCGGGACTTATGAATTACCGGCTTTGCGTGCTGATGTGTCCTGGCATAACTTGATCATCCCAATTCGGGACTGGAGATCATATGACTGGTATTTAAAAAATTCAATCATGCACCATTTGGAAGCGAGGTCATCTCACGAAGGCAACCGGGCAAAAGTTTTAATCTTACCCAATATGAAGAAACACGAAAACTTCTATCGCTTATTTTCCGAGGAATGGGACCAGGTATCTGACTGCATCGAGGTCATATCGCCCGAAGAGAGTCCTAAAAAATTTGAAAAAGCAAACATCATCATGGTTGAAGATATTTTCCTCCAACCTGACTGGCCTCCTGAAGCATACGACCATCTTTTCGGGAGGATCTCCAATGCACTCCAATACCTTGAATCGGGGGGGAAGGTGATTTTTTTTTCTCCTTCGGGAGTCCGGGGAACCGATGCGGTGTTATCCGGGCTATTTCCTGTAAAATTTAATCAAGCTCAAAGAGAGGCTCTCATTCTCTTTCTGCTCTTTCATGATTGCTCGTTAGGAAAAGAGCTTGTGGACCTCATTTACTCCATTCTTGATACGTCGCTAATTGAGATTGATCTTGAAGAGCTGGGTTTCCTATTGAAATCGTTACATGAATATAGGATTGTTAAAAAAATTCGTGGAAGATACGCTTGCACGCACCGAGAGAAAGACACCCACGCCCCTGATGGGCGGACCATAGTGCGATATCAGAGCTTACTTGAACACAAAATCCAGTTCTACATAAATGAAAAATACAAGGATGAGATTGATTCAGAGAGGACCTTTAATTACTTCGCCATCAAGGCTAGAGAAATTGCTAAACGACTAAAATATTGCCCCCACATTGCTAATCTTGAAGATTTACTTCGGGATTCATTAATTTTTATTTCGGAGGAGGATCTTGATTGGTGCCTTGAGAATCGACTCGAGGATTACACCTATTCAAGGTCTAATTTCGCGCGATTTAACCCAGAATTCCAACAATACGACCCCCGTAGAGATGAGCGAGAGGATTCATCCGAAGAAATGCCAAAACCTAGAAAAGCCTCCCCCTATTCCCGAAAAAAGCCGGTCGGGAGAAGGGGGTATAAGAACCGCAAAAACCGTGAAGAACTCAAGAGAGCGGTCCTGCAACAAGTCGAAATCCTCGAGAAAGAGAGGAACAGTCCCGTCCATTGGGAAACTGCCATCCAGATATTGAAAATTCCTCGCACTACGGGATATGGCATAACAGGGGAACTCGTAGAAGAGAAAAACTTGAAGGAAATTGAACGGAGGGAAGAAGGGAAAGCCAAACCATCATTCCTCGAGCCGAAATATTTAGATAAAAATAATAGAATTCGATTTCGAGGACGACCGAACAAATGCGTGGTAACCAAGAACTTCGATCATTCATTGCTCAAGGAGAAGGTGTGCGGCAAATGCCGCTTTTTTACCCCGACCAACCAGTGCGAAATCATTTCAGAGCTCATCAAAATTGGGATTCCAGAGCGCGTTCCCCATCCAGGGATACGCGATTTGATACATGATAAAGGGGTGGACCCAAATCTTCGGTTCCACCCGCGTATGATGGCATGCGAATGTTTCGGGACGAAAAAAAGAGATTACAATCTCAAATCTCTAAATACCGTTACAATCCATAAACGGAATGCCTCTATGGAGATGGATGAGGTCGATGCGTATGAATGCAGGGAGTGTGATGGAGTCATAGAGTACATTACCCACCTCAGGACTCATGAATGCCCGAAATGCCACACGAAATACACGTTCTTCACGCACCCTGACGGGACAGCGGTAATTAAAGTTAATGTAGATGTACATTCTGCAAAAAATGCAGTGATTCGAAAAATGTGCGGCATCATTGAAGAGGGGGAGCCCGAGGGGGATGAACCCGCACGAAGAAAGAAGATCATGACAAAAACAAAAAGGTATAGAAAGCGAATGAAACTGAAGAAAATGAAGCAAAAGGCTAAAGATCGTTCCCGAAAGAAAAAAACGAAAAGAATGGTTGCACCTGATGATGTCCTCAGGAGAAAGTTTAAAGAAAAGTACGGGACTGAAAAGTTTTACGTGAAGCGGATGTTGGCCATTTTCCTGAGTCTTATTCTAGCCACTTGCGAGCTCAAGGTCTTCCAGATCGTTGAAGCTTGGATCATCGAACGGTTTGTCTTCATTCAAATTGAACAAATCCGTAAATGCTTCCTCAAGCTACGAAAATTAGAAAAGGAATTATTGAACGAGGATGATGAAGAAGAGAGGGGGAAGATTAACAAACGGATGATCGAAAACCTCCGGACGGCAGAACGTGTCATAACGAAGCAGTATTGGCAGGTGTATGGAGCAATCATCGAATCTTTTGGGTTCCATTTATCCAACCGCAAGTTACTTCGCTATGTCAGCGAATTTCTGGTCCAACATTTTCGAGGATCCAAGGGCTACACGCCCGGGAATACTCTCGTCAATAACGTCCATAAAATCTGCTATGAAAAGGACAGGGATGCATTAGAAAAACACGGCTTTGGACGTGAGTGCCCTGGCGCCGAACATGCCCACCCACAATTTGGGTTGGTGCTGGATTTATCCGATTTGAAGAAAGTTGCTTACCGCTTCGCTTTGATTCAAGCCTTGAAAGAAAAGGAAATCACCGAAAAGGATTTGTATTCCATTTTCGGCAGGCATGGTCAAGAGATCTACCTCGTCAAGACGAAATCCTACCAGAAATTGGTTCAGATTGTTGAACGGACCGATCAGAAATTGATCCATCTCAGCAGAAAACAGGTTCCCTTGGGCGTAGCCTTCGAGTACTTCATAGCCCAATTGACCTTCGATTTAAAATTCGAAGATGAGTTACAATCCGTTTTCATCTATGCACCAAATCCAGAAGATTACGTTCATGTCACTGCCATTCTTAGAGAGAATGATATCGATCTTCCACCTACCATTCCAGCTCCAGGATTCCTCCCACGAAGAGAATCCCCTGACTTCATAGAAGATGAGCTGCTCCCCGAAGAAATACCCGGAGAATGGAAGGATTATCAAGTTAAAGACTTGACGCCCGGTTTAGAAGCGGTTCACGTCATCGTCAAAATAATCGCTCGGTCTACAGCATTTTCTTCCTCGTATGGGGAGCCAGTCGCATACTTCTTTATGGGGAGCGACCCCACGGGACGGGTTCTCATCCCCTTCGGGATCCATCACGCACTGGATCTCAAGGTCGGGGACTACATCGAGATCGGAGGCGCCTCCGTGAGTACCCGTCCTGAGGGGAGATGGGTCTCGCACCTTCCATCTGGTCAGATGGAGCTCTTGAATGCCCAAGTTACGGGGGAACTACACTTGAATATTGGGAAGCTCGGAAGTTACCGCCGCATCCCGCCTCCGCAGGAGATGGAAGAAGAATTTCAAAAAAGGGAAGTATTACAATTGGTGGAGTCATTCTTCCCACTGCCTTCGGAACCCCTGTGGAGCGCATTAGTGAGAGCATTATGATATTGTTATGCCCTATATTTATTCTACTCTCATATATGTATCCTCGAGGATGGGGTGCTTATCCAAGGGAATCAAGCTTTGCAGCACTGCCAATAGGTCATTGGGGGAATCGACGTATTCAAAAAAGAATTCAGAATTACCGAACTTATCATGAAAAAGTGAAGTATACTCCAGAGGATCCTCTCTAAACTCATTTTGAAGGGGTAAGTTTTTCGTATCAAAAAACAATCTCGTATCTAATTCCGTATAAAAGTAAAAATTATTCCCACATCCCTCCCAGTAATCTTTCTTTTCATGGTATATTGCTTTAATTTCATTTAGCTTGAGCGATTTTGTTCTCCAACTTCCCCAAAAACTCCGTTCTTTTGCGCCACCCCTTCTTAAAAATTTCCATTCTTGGATTAATAGTTCCTCAGAAGTCACGATGTATCGGTCGTATAGATCAAGCTTGTGCAGGATTATTCCATAGAACCCGCCGATTATGAAACCCCCTGCTATAATAAAAGCAAGGACGGCCAATCCATGATGCCAGATCTCGAGTGTACTAAAATAAACGGAATAGAGAGGAATCGCTATTATTGCAATGACACTGCCTATCAAGATCAAGATTAACCCAAGTTTATCGGAGTAATTTTTATAGGCTTGGGACACGGTTCCTTCCCATAATATGACTCGATCCTCTACCAAGTTTCACCCTCAATTTTTAATAAGTAACTGGGTATAATCGTATTTCTATAAATTTCAAAATATTAATTGGCGGAAGGATGATTACTAATGAGGCTCTGATTTTATTTGTATTCATTGTTCTCTATCATTTTGTTTTTATAAAAATGCCAATCGAGGATCCCACAACTGATTGGTAACAACCAAAGATACCAACCAATCAAAAACCTAACCCAATATTCAATTGGGAAAAGTGTCAAGTAAAAGGTAACATAGCCATCCGTCCCAATGGGAATAAAGGAACCAATGAAACCGATGGTTCCCGTGATGACGAGTATGAGCCGTCCTTTAGGAGGGAGCCTTTTGCTTTTGAATGGGCGATACCGAAAATAAGTGAAGGCTACCACGAACTCAAGTAGAGATATTGATAAAAAACTTATAAAAAATGGAGGATACCAGGCTATAAAAAAGAGTATCATGACCATTAAGGAGATTGGTATCCACCCAACTCCAATACCAAACGTTGCTAATAAGGTAAAATCATGGAAAAATTTGACTAACCCTATATCATCTTTCGATTTCATTCCAAATCCTCCATCTTCTTAGTTTCAATATTTTTAAAAAAAAGGGAGAAATTTATAATTTACGGGTACATCCAACTATTTTTCATAATATTTTCATCAATTTAAATTTAAAGAAACGATTCATCTCTGTTCTATTTCTTCGATAAAGAAATAGTTTTTTTTTCAGTTATCTCTTTTTAATTAAGTGAATTGGAATTTTCTCGATGGTCTTTTCATACTTATGGCAATACTTTAATTCTCAATTAACGAAATAAGAAATTCAGCAACCTCTTGTGACAATAGTATAAGAATATGGCATTTTTACTTCGTTGATGCCACAAAATTTTTTACTTAAAATTCGCCAATTTCTCAGATCTTTAATTTACTCACCCTTGGTTGACCGGTCATTTTTAGAGCGGAATGCGAATGGAATAAAATAAATGTAAGATTAAAAATGTGTTGGGTTTAAATAGTATGGTGGGATAGAATCTATTGATGAAAATGGCAATAGATATTAATAATCCCAAGGAACAAAATGAAGAAAAAATGCGCAAAACTGAGTCTGAAGAGGATGTAATGCGCAAAACTGAGTCTGAAGAGGATGTAATGCGCAAAACTGAGTCTGAAGAGGATGTAATGCGCAAAACTGTAAAATGCGCAAATCCAGTTGAAATAACGTTCTTCTGCGAACTTGAAGGATATGACATCAAGACGCTAAATTCAACGACAGGGAAGGGATCCTACATGCTCAAGGTGGGGCAGAGGACGGTTACAGTCACCTACACATCGAAGAGGAAGGAGATAGACAAAAACATCACCTTAACCCTATATAAGTTGAAAGGGTTTCGTGGTTTCTTACGTAGGGCTGCGGAAACCCGGTTATTAAAGCTGAAAACAGCAGGGAAAGTGGCGACCGGTCCATGCACTCCTAACGCCAATTATCCGCATCAGGAGATCTTAGATGCGCATCTTGAAATGGGGTACCATCGCCAGGGGGCGTGTAACCCGAAGTGCTTGGTGCGGCGGATTTATGGGAGTTTGGATTACCCCGCGTCAGTCAAAATTTTTCCCCCTTACATCGCGAAACCTAAGGCTGAAAACATTCCCATCCCGGTGACTCAATATCTGGATGAGAATGTTGGGGCTATCTTCGGATTTGACTACTGCATCAAGTACCACAATGGCGAATCCAACCTCAAGGTGGAGACCTTCAACATCATTAATAGAAAAACCGAGCTGGCGGTCAATAACTTCATGAAGCACGTGGCATGTGGCGTCTTTCCATTCAAAGTGATCTTCTCATTGAACTCCGGGACAACACGGGATTTACTAGAGAACATTGGATTTTTCGTTGCAACCCTCTTCGAGATAAACGGTGGAAACGTTCAAATTGGAGCGGATAAAAACAACGGCTCTGGACAGGTCAAAATCAAGATTAACGATGTCAGGGTAAATCAAAAGATCCCTGAGGTCGAGAAATTTGTACGATCTGAAGAAACAACCACGCATCTAATTGAATTTGGTGATACCAAGCTCCAAGATACCGTGACTGAGTATGTTCTTGCCCCATCATTCGCAGAACATGCCCTAGAAACCTTCACTGCTTCTTTGAGGAATGCGTGATGCAATTCTTGCGCGCGGAATTTCAGGTAGTTACGCCTATCGTGCATAATACCCAGTTCATCAGTGGGCACTACTTCCACCGGTACTTTAATCATAACACCAATGCGTTGGGGGTCATTGTTGATCACGATAAATTAGAGAGAGTTGACAAGACGGATTATTTTGCTCCTTACACGCTCCCCGCCAAGTTTCACATCGAATTCTATAATGGTCTCTCGCGTGTTGTACCCTATTCCCCCCTCTTTTTTGGAAGGCGCAAAATTTACACTCTTGAGAATTTGCTGTTGATGGATATCTTGAACCCTTCCCCCGATCAACTTACGGAATTTAAAGAGGTCATTAGAACCACCAGAGAGTTTCAGTTTGGGGGGAAAGAATCGGATGGGAATGGGATCTGCCATTATCTTTATGCTAATTTGTATGATTACGAATATTCTGTTCCAACATCCAAGGATTTTATTATCGAGTTCATGAGTGACCTCATTCCACGGAAAAAAATTTCTACCCAAGGTCTCGTCAAGCTTCTTCAGTCGCGGATTCCTGGCCCGCCCCCCAGGGATTATCAATTGGTCACGAAATCGCTCGCTGAATTTGAGCAAAAGAAATATTACATTAAGGAGAACATGGAGTTCCAGGTGGTTCCGCAATCTTTCATGATGCACTTTCAAACGAATTATCCCGAATATAATAAATACCTTGCCGAAGTGGGGCTTCAGGGGATCGGGCAGCTCCGGAGCGCTGGCTTGGGAAAGTTTCGACTGCGAGATCCCGAGGCATCTCCGATGCAACACCATGGAAGCTACATCCCTGCTGTAGCGGATTTTTCTGAGGAGGAAAAACAATTTCTCAAAGCCGCCTTGCTCCACGACCTCATCCCTAAAGTTGGAGGGATCGATTTCCTGAATGAATACTATGACACGAATCATAACTTGAGTGGTTTGTTACTAAAGCTCCATTACGAGTGGCATGAGCTCCGCCAAAAAATCCCGATAACATTACGGCAGTTCCTTCAACAGGTAAAGGATCAGCATGGTAAAAAAGTATCGGTCTATTACTATAGGTTGGCTCTCGCTGATCAATTGGCTGCAATGCTGACCCGCGTGAAGAGAGTCCCTACCTACTCGCGGTATATTATTGGGCACGGTATCACTGAAAAAGTTGATTTGTTAGGGTTGTCCCAATCGCTCCTCCCAATCGAATCCCCTTTTAGGCTCTGGAAATCCATAATGAAGTCCTCAGAACTCGCTTTACTAAATGAAGCTTTGGCATATGGGGATCAACCCCTTTCAACGCATCTTTTACTAACCCTGAACTTCGGATCCTACTTGATCCGTGAGAAAACCGCCTACGTCCTTGCGAAGTTGATGCCGAGAAGTGAAAAGAAGTTTCTTGAAACCTTTTGGTATAAGATTTTCAATATTACCCAAAAAAAAGAGGTGTGTGTTTATGTAATCGAGGAGAAAATACCAAAGTATCCGACCGCATTGGTGAAGAAAGCTTTGGTAAAATCCATTCGTCCGGAGACCGGTTGGCTCCGCATTCAGTGACGAGCGGATGATCAATAATATAAATGTAAGTTTAAAAAAGTGTTGGGTAACATCGCCGTGCCATTACTGCACGCTCGTCATTCTTAAGTACTTTCAAACCGAAATAAAAATAAGGTTTGAAGGATTATCAATATAAAAAGTCACGTTCCCTTTGGAATTGGTTCATTCAGATGCAAAAACCTTGCGGAGGTTCCCAAGCTTGGCCAAAGGGGCAGGGTTCAGGTCCCTGTAGCGTAGGAAATTTGTCCAGCGATAAATTTGCGCAAGCTTTCGTGGGTTCAAATCAGGATGAAATAATTCATTTTGGGAAATTCCCACCCTCCGCATTCAAATCCAAATATTTCTTAGAGAGGTCTTACAATTGACAATAGATAAGAAATGGTTCATCGGAAAAATCAATGGCTTTCTATCACTGGATGAAAGCAATCGAATGTCAAAGGTTGATGGGGCGCTTCTTTTCAACCCTGATGTCCTCGTTGGATTCGTTTCAGGTAATGATCCCCTTTTTGATGAATACAAACAGATCATTGGTAACTTCCATCTCACACCCGCTGAGGTTTATAGTTGGTTTTGTGAAGCGAACAACATTGTCCCATCCCCCATCGAAAAAATCTCAGTTGTGGCTTTCATCCTTCCTATTAACGAGTATACGAAAAAAGAAAATTTTGAATATTCAAGAGAATGGCCTAGCGAACGATGGGCCCACACCCGATTATTTGGGGAGATGGCTAATGAAAAATTGCAAGCATATCTCGTTGATGAATTAAAAATAGAGGGTATTAACGCGATTGCTCCAACTCTAGAAAAAAAACTTTTTAGAATGA
>JABXJT010000162.1 GCA_013375455.1 Candidatus Helarchaeota archaeon
GATTTGAAGAAATTACAGTATGAAGGATTTAAATTAAGAAAAATAGAAAATCTTGACAATTTAAAAAATTTGGAATCGTTAACACTTAAATCTAGTCATCATCTAAATAAAATTGAGAATCTTGACAACCTTACGAATTTAAAGGTTTTAGATCTTAGTGATAGCAATATTTCTGAAATTGGAAATTTAGAAAATCTTAGAAATTTAGAAATTTTGCGATTGGGAAAACGTTATGAAATGGGCGATAATTTCATTACAGAAATCAAAGGACTTGAGAATTTAAGTAATTTAAAGGAATTAGATCTTGAACATAATCGAATCAAAGTTATTAAGGGGCTTGGTTCACTGACTAATCTTAAAATTCTGGATATCTCATATAATCAAATTAGAGAAATTGAAGGGCTTGATAATTTAAGTAATCTAGAGGAATTATATCTTGGACATAATAAAATAACAGAAATTAAAGGAATTGATAATTTAGTTAATTTAAAAATATTATGGATTACTGATAATGGTCCCTTTAGCCCTAATTCTATCAAGATCTTAGAAAGTATGAAAAAAAGTGGTATTAGAGTTTGGTATCAATCTCAATCTCTATATTGTATGGATTAGAGTTTGTTTTTAAAAGAGTATTATAAAGATTGTTAACAGACAGAGTATAATTTATTGATTAACAAACTTTTCAAGGTATTTAGTTCCCATCCCTATAGATATATCATATGTCCTTTTTTTACAAACGTTTTTTATAGTGATAAAAAAAATAGATTAACAAAATGGAAACATGTTAGAAGTGTCTTAAGAATAAATATTCTTATTAAAATTAGGAAAAAACGCAAGAGTGTATCAACATGCGTATGTCCAAATATGGGGCAGTCATAATAGCCCTTCTTGTATTTATGTGGGGAATAGTTGCAGTTCACCACATACCATTATTTGATCATGATTCAACACCCGATGCAAAATACCTATCGGTGACATATGAATGGGAAACTCTCATAGGCGATGAACACATCATCGGACAAGATCTTGTAATGGATAAATCTCACAACATCTATGTTGTGGGAAATATGTTGAACTCTTCTGAAAATTCATATGATGTAATAGTAATTAAATATAATGCATTGGGAACTATAGTATGGAATGTGACGTGGGGAGGAATTCTCGATGACTATGCGTATGCGCTTGCTATCAATACAACATCATCACGTTTGTATGTGACTGGAAGAACAGCAAGCTATGGGATAGGCGGCAGCAACGATATTTTTATAGTGTCTTATGACGCTTCTGGGACATTGCAGAAAAATATCACATGGGGCGGTGATAAGTGGGATGTAGGTTTTGATATAACATGTACATCTGAGTTTGTGTATGTTATCGGGTACAGTGATTCATTTTCTTCTTCGCAGGATATGGCGGTACTAAAGTACAACAGTTCGTATTCACTTATGTGGAATAACACATACGGTACCTCGGAATCGGATATCGGATACGGAATTTCAATTGACAGTTCAGATAATGTGGTTATTACAGGAAAAATAACTTCATCAAGTGATACAAATGCAATTGTCATGAAATTAGACAGTGGAGGAAATCAGTTGTGGAATACCACATGGGGAGGGTCGAGTTCAGATGAAGGTCGATCGGTAGTACTCGACGATATATCTGGTGAAATTTTTATGCTCGGTAATACACGGAGTTTTGGAAGTGGAAGCACCGATATGACTCTTTTAAAATTCAATTCGACAGGAGGATTTCAATGGCAACGTACATGGGGAGGAACTGATATCGATACTGGGTACACGCTCTTATATGATAGTCATTTCAACATGGTTTTTATCGGATATACCGAAAGTTTCGGCTCGGTGGGAAAAGATGCGTGTATTGTGAAATATATTAGTTCTGGTGAATATCAATGGCACAAAACACGAACGGATGCTTCTGAAGATGTGGCATACGGCGGATACATTGATGAGAACGATAACATCTACATCACGGGAAAATCAGGTACTCGGCTCTTTCTCACAAAATTTAATCCCCTTCCAGATGCATTTCTGTTATCACATGATGCAACAACTCCAGATATCGACGGAACCTACACGGTACCGTGGACGGAATCGTTGGGAGCGGACAATTATACACTGTATCAATCAAACTCCCCGATTACAGCGATAAATTCAAGTGTAGAAAAAGTCGTAGAGGGAAATACAAACAGGACAATTGTGTTTACCAGTGTAACACAGGGAATCTATTATTATCGCGTAGTTGCCTATAATGAGTACGGAAATATCACCTCGAATCTTATAAACATTACTGTGCAATACCCGCCAGGGACGTTTTTCCTTTCTCATGACGCGGATGTTCCTGATAAGGATGGAACTGTAAACTTTACATGGTCACCGTCTCAGGGGGCAGATCGCTATGAGTTGTATATGAATAATTCATTGTATAAGGATAATATCACCGATACTTCGTATGTAGTACATAATTTAGACACAAACGATTATGCAGTGTCGGTTAGGGCAATAAACGACGCAGGGCAGCGGTCTTCTAATGAAGTGGTGATTTCCATAAGAAGGGCTCCAGCTTCATTTTTGTTAACTACGGATGCATCTGTTCCAGATACAGATGGATCATTTGATTTAACGTGGACAAAATCATTTTATGCGCAGTATTATGTGCTATATAACTCCTCGACATTTATCTCACAAATAAATATATCAGTTTCAGTGTTATTAAATTTTACACCGTTGCTTGATTTGCCGACATATCGGTATTCACTAGACGGTCTACATAACGGTACGTATTATTATCAAATCATCGCATTTAATGCATACGGTAATTTCACAACGGAGTGTATCCACATACCGGTTTCGATTCCGCCTCCTCCGCCACTTGGACAGCTAGAGACGACACAATTTCCTTATGAAATTGTGATGCAAGTCATTGTACTTTTCAGTCTTCTTGGAGTGTTAGTATTTATCTATGCAAGACGTAAAAAATAATTGTACATTTGACTTTTACTTTTATTTTTTATAATTTCAAATAAAAGGATTAAACATCAAGAAAACTGTGCAATGTGAATATAGGAGATATTTTCAATATAAAACGCAAGACTATATTGAATTAAATCCAAAAATCTTATTTAAACTTTTTTTCCTTCTTTAATCTTCCTTTAATTTTTTAAACATAACATTAATTAATTCTTTAAATTGTATATTATTTAAAAAATTAAAAATGATGGAGGGATTTAAAAAATGACAACAGCAGAAGAAGAAATTATATTAACATTAAAAGAATTCCCTAAATATAAAATTCTTGAAGAAGTAAAAGAAAAAATAGAAAAAGAAATAGAAACAGTTATTATAGAGAAAGAAACTGTTGATCCAATAGATAAAAAGCGAGAAATAAAAAGATGGAAGCAAACGATGGGTTACTTTCTATT
>JABXJT010000029.1 GCA_013375455.1 Candidatus Helarchaeota archaeon
AGAGGAAGGGACTTTTATTCCTCATCCCACGAATACTCAATTAGCTCCACCACGCGCCCCTACGACTACCCGAGCGGCCATAATGCAAGAATTGCGACGACTTTTTAGGAGACATCGAATGTAAAATCACTTTTCTCTTTCGCTCTTTAAATATTCTGCAACTCCATGCCCTATTTCACCATTCAATTCAAATCGTGAAATTGTTTCATAAATATAACATACCCCTTCTCTACTCGACTGCGGGAGTGTTATTAAGTAGATTGTTTCTGCTCGCAAATCGTATTGTTCTCCATTCTCATCTCTAAATCGAAAGATGGCCGACTTCGGATTGCGCGGATTTTCATTCTGGAATATTGTCTCAACAGCAATATCAGTTATGGCAACGTTTCTTCCTGCTGAAGAAATAAATCCGTGTGTGTAATGCTTATTTCCTACCACATTCAACCAGCAATTCAGTGCTTTTTCCCCGTTCTCAAATTGAACTGAAAGCCAATACCATTCATCAATCTGTACCCAATTTCTAAGGCCCCAACTATGATCTCGATGTCCGAACCCATCTATATTCCTTATAATGCCGTCTTTAAAGGAAATACTCCCCCTTACAACACCCGATTGTTCGTAGTGTTGTTGTTCCAGAATGCCTGCAATTTGCCATCCTCCAGGATACTCATAGACAGGAAATCGTCCGGTCCATGTGTATTGCATTTGGAATTTCCTCTTTTCTAATTTCACTTCCCACTCCTTATTTTCTTTTAAAATGGTGAAACTTGAATATCCATCCGTGGGATTTTCCTTTAAATCGCTTTCTGCTTTCAATTTCCGAAAATTTATGTGGTTGTAGAGCTTTCCATCGACGTACAAGATTGAAAAATAGTGGCTCTCTTTCTCGTTTGGCATATATCCCATTGTAGAAACTATAAATATATCGTTTTTTGGGTCCATTACGTTGAAATAATAACTCTCTCTCCACAAAGGTACCTTCTCAGGAAGGTGTAGGTGTTCATCTTTGTCAGTCATCATATTCATTCCTCAATTTCTCGTAAAAAGAAGGTAGGATTTTTTTTCCTCGCCCTTGGTCCTCGAAATATCCAACCTAGAGGCGCATACACGCTCTTCCCCCTCTTATTCACAAGGTCCTTGAATTCGTGACGCTCGATCTCTTCCGTCAAATCCCAATCTATTTGATCGGTGATTCCTATCAGACTCGTAAACCGGTCAAAGTTCTTATTATAAACAAGTATACCAGCTTTCATCTTTTCTGCCCTACTCCACTTAGTCATTTTTCGATACAACTCTATAAGCGCATTTTGCGCGAACTCTTCATACAATTTGAGTTCATCCACGCCTAATGCTTTAATTTGTCCCATTTCTCGCGTTAAAACTGCAGCAGAAGTTATATTTTTACTATAATCTACGGGATCCGTAAATAGTGTTCCCCAATCATTAAACCAAACTCGATTCATATCTTTAAGGGTAAAGGCAAACGCAATTACAGTGGTCGGGGCAACCGCCTTTGTATTAGACCACGGCCATTGTGGATTTTTTCCGTCATTTAGACGAACAATTTCTCTAACAACAAGCAATTCACCGTTCTCCATTGCATAAGGTCCGTGATCGCTTATTTTCATTCGAGCCTCACATTCGTCCATAAAACAATACACTTCAAGCTGTGCAGAGGCCCGTTTAATTTTTGATAGATCTTGCTTCTCGGGCGTAAATAGTTGCTGTTTAATGAATTTCAAATCACTTTCTGGTAAAGTTTTTGCCATTCCATCCATTTCTTCTATAGTCAATGCGCCTGTCCCAAAATAAGTCTTAGCTAACCTCCTCCAAAAATCCAAGATGAATTGTGTTTCCTGAAATTTTTCAAATGATTCACAAGTTGGGTCATTCCCGTGTTGACAATAATATATCGTTCTCCCAAAAAGCGGAAACATCTGCAGATCAAAAATTTGGAGGGGTGTTATTTCAGTAAACAATTTTTTTTGTTTATTTGCTATTTCTTCTGGAGAAATTTTTTCATTTACTAGTTTTAATTGCTGATAGAACTTTGAGTACGAATTTAAGCAGGCTACCATAATGTATTCATTCACGGGAAAAATTTTCGATTCAACAGTGAGGCGTTTTAAAAATAAATTATCAAATGTATAACTCAGTTGTCTCAACAATTGATTTGTTTCATTTATGTCCATAATTATACTCCGAACTCCTTATTACTACCTGATATCATCCAAAAAATCTAATGTGATATAAATATAAGGTTGAAAAATAAATTAGTTTTTATTTTATATTAAAAGAAAAAAACTAATTAAGCATTGATATGGGTAGATTCAAAATGTTATACATCACGCTCTCGTATTTTGATACTGTTTTAGGGCCAACGACCTTTTGTACCGTTCCGGCTCATCCAGAAGTTGATATTGAAGAATATACCAGCACGCTGCTGAACATATCAGAATTCATCGACTTAAAATTCTTTGTATATGTCTCCTCTTCACATTTTAAAACCTCAAATATCTACACTAAAATTCCGAGTGAGTGGGCTCGTGGGCATTTAGAGATGATACTCATCAGTATCATTTTAGTGGATGAAGAGTTTAACCGATTATTCATATTCGAGGAGGTACTCGAGAAAATAGTGGCGGCTATAGATAAAATGGACAAGGCTTACATGGCATTTTATTCAGAACATAAAGATAGGACAGAGGTCGACGTAATTTCTTCTAAAAAAGAAGAACTGGTTAAGGTCTTGAATGAATTTGTACCAGAAGTACAGGAGATTATAGAGGCGGCCAAAAGAATTCCTACGGATAGTGAAGTTATCGAGACTGAAGAAGATCTTCAAGACGAATTTATCATCCTAGATAAAACAGAAACTGTATTAGAAGCGGCACATAAGCTCGCATCGAGCCCCAGAATCTTAATTGGGTGTGTAATTGAGGACAACAAGCCCATTGGCATAATTGATGAAGATGATGTCCTCAAAAAAGTCATCCTTCAAGAAAAAGACCCCCTCCTCGTTAAAGTGGAGGACATAATGACAAAGGACGTTGTAATGGTGGATTCTAACGATCCCATTGGAGATACCGTCGATCTCATGATCGATAAAGGGATCCAGGCAGTGCCCATTCTGCAAGACGGTGAATTTTTCGGAGTTTTTACTATTTTTGATGCAGCCCACCATAATAAGAACGTCATTGAATTGATTGGTGAACATCTACAGGATATCTCAGGACGAAAACTTGAAGATGTAAAAAAATTGAAATTGAAATTATGGTCTTATATTCGGAACATTTCTAGAAATCGAAGGCTTCAGCAACTTCAGAAATAACACCAATTTGATAACAATTATTCTTTTTTTATATTTTATTCAAAGATCCATCGAAAACTCGTTGTAAAATTTCCCCATACTTAAATGCAAGATCCCTCCACCTATATTTTTTTATCAAATCAGTTCCTGAGCGGATCTTTTCTTGGATTTTTGATTTATCTGTAAGAATATATTGAATTTTATTAGAAAATTCTCTTGGAGTACCGGCATAAAAAATGGTATTTTGGGCTACAGATTTGACCCCTGCAAGCGGAACAGAAACTACTGGTTTTTCACAGGCTATATATTCAAAAAGTTTCATTGGAATTACGCAATGTGTCAAATAATTTTTGATGAATGGCAGTATGCATAGGTCACTTCCGCAAATATACGCTGGTAACTGTTGGTATGGCACCTTTCCTGCAAATATAATGCGATTTAACACGTTATATTTAGCGGCTAAACGTTTAATCTTGTTTAATCCATAATGCCTAGAAGGACCAATGAAAATACAGTGAAGAGATGGATGATCATCTTGTAGAAGCGAAATTGTTTCAAAAATGTTATTATAATCAATCCAATATTCCATTGCCCCTATGAAACAAATAATAGGAGGCGTAATATTATATCTTTTTTGAATTACAAGACCAATATGAGATGGATTGAAAAGTGTATTGTCAACTCCATTTGAAATCATTGTTATATTTGTTATTCCTTTCCGCTTTACATAGTTGAATAAAGGTAAACCTGTTGTTATTATGTGATTTGCCTGAGTTATGTCGAAATTTAAAACTGAAGTAAGGAGCAAATTCCCCACTTTTTTCAAAATTGAAGGTAGCGGTTTAATGTAATTAATATGATATGGTTGAAAATCTACCAAATCAAAGACAATGGGTATAGAATTCTTTCTTGCTGCCCGAATGGCAAAAGGTGCGAAAAGAAAATTTGTAGTAACGATAATTTGAATTTTATAGGCACGAATTAACTTATTAATATAAGAGTAAATAGAAAATGCATTAACAATATAAAACAATAACATATTCTTAATGTAAAAAGTCGGAGGTTTATGCAAAAAAAGATTTTTTCCCAAGCAGGTCGATTTTTTTATTCCCTTTTTTTCGTGTTCAAAATAAAGAACGTGAATTTTATGGTCTGTTGTTAAGCGTCTAAATATCTTATGAACCCTATTTGGAAGTGCGGATATCCAATCTAACTCGGGGATCACCAAGATTTTCAAGGATTCTCCTCCATAGGCAAAACTTTCGTTTGGTTTTTCTGAGCCTCCTTTTTTCGTGATATTAAGAGCCAATACAATATGGCAATCCCTATCAAAATGAATGCTATTACCCCGGTATTCTCAAAGATAGGGAATGGCTGTGCTATAATGGGGACAGTCTGGGGCGTATAAATAAGGAACTGAACGGGAAATTCTGGAAAAGAAAGTGATAAAGTTGTTGGATCTAACAATGGCGCTACAAATTTCAAATGAAAATGAAGGTCAATAGGCCAGAGGATTTGGATAGGGCCGGTAATTAAATCAAGAAGGGGGTGGGAGAGGAGTAAAAGAGTAATGATTATTGCATAAGTTTTCCATTGGGGTTTATAATGAAAGGTGAACATTAACAAAATGAATGAAAAAGATCCAAGTACAAATATTGAATGCAAAGCTTGTCTATGGATTCCAAAAAGTATATCAATATCGGGAAAAACCGCGAAAGGGCAAAGAAGTAATACTAATTTTCGGTCAAATCCTACGACGATTAATGCAGCAGCCGGTATGATCAAATGTATTAAAACTTCGGACAATAAATTCACCTATTTAAATTGAAAACTTATCATAAAGTTATTCGGAGAGTTTTCTAATGATTATAAGATCCTAACCCAAAAATTGAATTAAAGCGTTTGGGGTAAAATTTCTTTGATCGAAGTAGAAATGGGCATACGTAAGATGCGGTATAACGTAAAATTTGCACTAATCCCTCCAATTAGCAAAGTAATTCCTATAGACAACAAGAAGAGTGAAGTAAATAATTGGGTCGTAATAATCTGACTCAAACTTATTTCAAGCGCTGCTACAGATATAAAACTTCCCGCCATAATGCCAATAAATCCTCCAATAGCACCTGCTACTAATGACATCAAGATGATTCTGGTATTTATCAAATAAAAGACCTGTCGATTGGATGCGCCTATCGCTCTAATAATTCCTATAAGGTTTCTCGACTCGGATACAGAAGAAGAAACAACGTTTATGATAGCAAATGATACCAGAACCGTAAGAATGATTGCTAAGACATATACAACGGATTCAGTTAATCCTATTGTCTGTTCGATCAAAGAAGCAGAATATTCTAATGGGTCTCCGACGTCTATTTTTGAGCTAGTATCCAGCGTAACTGAAAACGTAATGTGAATAGATGAATTGCTTTTTCGTATATCTATTTCTCTAACCCAAGATTTATCTGAGATATTAAGGGATACACGATATTGACCTGGATTCATTAAAAACTCAGCATGTCCTAATTGATTCGTCACTCCTGATGTCACTTCAAGTCCAGTCAGAGTATATATAGTAACCAATGCATTTTGGATTGGGCCTGTTGTAGTCGAATTATAAGCACTTACGGTAATTTTATAGGGGGCCATATGAAAACTAAGGTGCTCATTTTGAGAAATATCTATAATTTCTGATTTCTGTTCAACCCCTTTTTGGACGCTAACATTATAAGTACCATATTCTAAATCGAATGAACATCTCCCAAAACTATCTGTACTGTCCTGAAATAGAAGTTGTCCGCTCAAATCACAAATCTTGACTGCTACACCTTGAGTAAAATGCGTCACGGAATCATCAAACGTAAAAATCGAAAAATGATAGGCCGGTATAATGGAAAAGATAACGGATTCATCAGCGGTTAAATTAATGAGCTGGTATTCATGGCTTTCATCAATTAAAACTGACACATTATATATATGAGGTGCGAGAGAAAACTGGCAAAAACCATTTTGATCCGTCTGTTGGTCTTCAATAAATTCTCCTGTAAAGTTTAAAATCGTTACACTGGCATTCTCTAAAAATCGCCCGCTAATGGCATTGATTACACTCACGTTTAATGAAACTTTAGGAATCAATCGAATGATTTCCAAAAAAGATTCCTGATAGGTTGCCATATCAACAACTTTTACTTCGGAATAATTACTCCAAGATGCAGTTATGGTATACACATCTGGTAATAGATAAAAATCAACATATCCAGAGATATTAGTGGCTATAGGATCTCCACCATCAATGCTCACGTTTGCATTTTCTATTGGACTACTCCAATAATCAATCACTTGAACTGTTAATTTATAGGGCGGAATATGATAATCAATCAGGGGATCTGCCACAATCTCTCTGAATTGGAAGCTGTTATAATCTTGATAAGTGAGATTGATATAATATTTCCCAGGAGCGAGGTCGAATTGTGCAATTCCTTCTATCGAAGTGAATTTTGAAAAGAGCGTTGAATTATCTTCATAAGCTAGAATTTTAACAAGAGCATTTTGAATAGGTGAATTATCGGAAGCATTGAACACCAATATTGTAAGATTATATGGCGGAAATTCATAAGTATAGATGACATTTGGAAGATCAATGTTCTTTACTTTAGATATTATATATTCCGAATTATTTATAGTAATATTGTAGGTCATCGGGTTTATCAAGAAACTAACTCGTCCGTCTAAATCAGTAATGTTCGGACCAGCCATAAGACTCTCATTTAAATCATATAATTGAACCTGCAAATTTGGTTGGGCTGCTGCCGTTGAACCATTCAATATTTCTATTGTAAGATTGAATGGATAAGAATAAAATGTAACATTAGTATGCGGCTGATCGATTATAATGGTTTTGTGATAAAACGTGTTTGAGATATTGACAGTGATGTTGTACGCACTTGGTTGGATTAAAAAATTCGTGATTCCTGCGACGGTTAATGAACTTGTGATTAATAATTGGGTTGCATTTTCAAAAATCGAAACGTTCATCCCAGAAAGGGGAGGTGTTCCACTCTCAGTTCCATTAAGTACAGATACAGTAAGATTATATGGAGGAATAATAAAAGTAAGTGGCTCAAGAGGATCAGTAACATCATATATTTGACTAATTATCACATTGCTACAATTGAGTGAGATGTTATATGAATCGGGTGGTACGTAGAACACTGCGAAACCATTCTGTGAAAGCCGAGAATCATTTAAAGATGAAGAAAATAAGCTTACATTTATATTGTCCTGTAAGATTCCTGTAATATTTTCTATTTTTATGGTTAAATTATATAGGGGCATCCAAAAGGTTTCGTTTCGACTGGAATCTAGGTATAACTCTCTACTTTTAGTAAAAATTTCAGATTGAACTGTAATATTGTAAGTATCCAACTGTAATCGAAAAATAGCACTTCCATTCACATCTGTATAAGATTCAATTATATTATTTGATGAATCTCTCACTTCAATATGAGAATTATTTACTGGTAATTTATTGGAATCATTGTATACGAACACTTCTAGGTTAAATTGAGGTAAAATTTCAAAATTTATAGTTCGATCAGAACGAAGCTCGATTATTGCATGTTGTGAAATTTCTCCAATTACGACTGAAATGTTGTAAGTAGTCGGTGATAAATCCTCAAATTCAGTATACCCTAAATCACCAGTTGTTCCCGATTTAATAATTGTTCCATTCAAAAGTTTAATTGCTACACTTGCGTTCAGGAACAACCCATAAAAAGGATCACTTGTACGCACGCCCAATTTAAAATGATGATACCAAAAAATTAAACTATCATTTTGAATTGGATTGGCTGTTTGTCGAAATTCCACTGATTCTTGTGTAAAATTATTCCAAATTAATGTAGAGAATTGATAAATATCGTTCGGCAATGAAAAATTAACCTCTCCTAGTGCATTTGTTTGTTGCATTTGAATAATTTCGGAACCTTTCCATGCCACGATCGTCGTGAACGGGATTCCTATTTGATTTTCGTCCAAAACTTTTACATTCAGGGGATATAATTCAGGAGGATTTGCTATTTTTAGGCTAATTTCTTGATCGGATTCAAGAAAAATTGAAAAATTTACTTGAACTTGCTCGTGTGCCGCAATAATCGTGTAATTTCCAAAATCTAAACTGAAGGAAATCTCCCCTAGTGAATCTGAAAAGCCACTTTTCAAAAATTTCCCATTTATATCGTAAATATCCACTTTTCCACTCTCGATTGGCTCTTTCGTTTCGTTGGAGTGTAGTTGCACGGTTAGATAATGTTGAGAAATTATGAGATCTTCCAATTCAGTTCGAGAAATTATAGAATCATTATATTTTACTCTTATATAAGAGATTCTGTCAGGATAGTTTCCTGAAAGAATTTGTCCCGCATAGAGTGGAATAAGAATTTCATCATTAAGCGCAACATCCTCAGAAGAATAAATCCCTATTGCTGTAACCTGTAAACTTCTATCCCGCAATCCACTATAAATTAGAAATGAATCTCCAACTGATATATGAAGCCGATTTGCAGCCCGTTGCCCTATAAATGCCCCATGAATATCATTATCATTAAGAAATCTTCCTGATTCTAACACTAGATTTTCAAATATAGAGAATCTTTCACAATTTATTCCTCGTACAAAACAAGTTTTGCCATTAATCATGCAAGGAGTTAAGGTTTCTGGACTAATTATTGTAACCCCTTGAATATATTCAGCACTATCTGCAATTTGCATTGAAATAAAGCGTGTTGCAACAAAATTCCCGGTTCCACTCTGTGTTAGAATTAAGGTGTCATCAGATTCTCCTAAATACGTACTAATATAGGAATAAACCCCAACAAATACTGTCGCACATGTGGCAAAGAGGATAGATGATAGAAGTAGACCAACCACTGCATACACTGACCGGTTTCTTGGAATTAGATTTATTTGGAAAAGTCTTCGCTTGGTCATTTAACACGTTCTCCGATAGATATTTTTGAAGCGCGATAAGCTGGGTATAAACTTCCTAGGATTCCACAAGCTAGACCAACTACAATGGCCATAGTAACAATTAGAAAATCAAATGTGGGTTGAACCGTAAGAGCAGTCATAATTGAAACAAGGAAAGATGCAGCATACGATAAGAAAATACCTCCTAAAACTCCTAAAATACTTCCAACCAAACTTAATATGATTGCTTGATATAAAAAGATTCGTATTATTTGAAATCTACTGGATCCAATTGATTTTAATATTTGAATTTCTCGCTCACTTTCCCTTACTATTGTTTGCATCACATGTAGCATTCCGAAAGCCATAACTATGTAAACAATGATGGATAATAGCCAAATGCTTTGGATCGTCCGGCTAATTATACCATTTACGAAGTCCGACATCTGATTCTGCCGTTCTACCTCAAGATTTGGGTTCTCTTCTTTAAGAGCTTGAACAGTAGAATCCACGAGGGATCTATCTGACAATCTCACTTCAATTAGGGAATATTTATTTAATAATTCTGAATTTAAAGTCCTAGTAAAATTTAATGTCACTAATAACTCTAAATCATAGATAACATTTGATGTTATTAATCCAATAATAGTTACATTATAGGAATTTAAGCCGCATACTAAAGTAATGTTAATTGGTAAGTCCGAATAAGAAATATTTATCATTGAAGCCAAATAACTTCCAATTATTATTCGGTCATCACTAAACGTCTGGCTAGGAAGTTTTTGTATAGTCATAAAGCTCCGAAAATTATAGAAAAGGGAATAGTTAATTCCGCGTAAATTTACTAGAAAGCTATTCGAATTCAAAGACAGGTTTGCGCTTAAGTAAGTTTCAGGGGATATAGATCGAATGTTAGAATGATTTAGAGTTGATATGATAGAAGAATCAATGTAACTCGAATAATAATTGCTTTCTCCTTTTTCCAATATATTTAAATATTCAGCATATTGATCTGACCCAGCTAAAGAATTCAGTTGCGTATAATATCCACCTAATATCGGAATCGGTGTAACGATTAATCCAACTGCAACAGCTATGCCTATAATAGCTGCGTAAGTCCTTTTTTTCCTAAAAATTATTAATTTAATTGCATAATTGAAAAGCCCTGCAAATTCAAATCCCACTAAACTTGCTAAACCTATTAATCCACTTAGTAAGCTCCAACCTAAACCTATTCCAATCAATAATGGGCCTAATTCATATTTGAAGCTCTGTAGAATGAACTTGTTGAATAGATAGAAAATCAGGACAATTAGAGGTGTAGTCGCGAATCCTAGTGCCGAGGCAGTCCTTTTTATCTTTAATCCTTTGATTCTTGATATTAATACACTCAATATTAATAAAAATCCGCACGTACCTAGAAATGAGAGAATAAAAAAGAGGGGAGAAAACGAAATCCATATCAGTATGCCAAAAATACTAAAAGAAAATGTATAATGAGGAAACAATTGCACAAATAATGGATAACCACTCGTGCTTAGAACAAAACTAAGCAATCCCATACAAAATAAAAACACTAAATACCCTTGCCACAATTTTGAACTTCTATAACTTTCGGAGAAAGATCTTCCCGATAGTAAAAGGGCTCCCCGAATCTTAGAAAGAAAGCTTAACTCCTTTGTTTCAAATTTACGCGAACTATCTTCAGAATTTTCCATTATAATTCATCATTTCCTAACCTTTCTCTTGGCATTTAAATTCCCTTTATTTAAGAAAACCTTGTTTTTGGAATCTAGACTAGTTAAAATTTTTTCATCTCTAGACCTTCCCCTTTTTCTTTTATACAGGTGAAGACTCGTTAATGCGATTATTATACCAGAAAGAAGGCATAATAATAAAAGATAGAGAGGATTTTGAAAGAGAGACTGGATTTGAACTGACACGTTCAAGCTTGAATATAAAATACCACCTTGATAAACTCTCAGGTATATTTTATATGAGCCAGCTTTTGCCATAATAATAATAGAAAAGGTAATTTGGTATGTTGTTTCATTTTTAACCAAATTTAAATTAGTTCTTAATTGATTAATGCATCCATCACAAATTAAAAAGATTTCTAAGGGAATACTTTCATTAATGTGCTTCTGGATCTTTAATGTAAGCGTGTACGTGCTTCCGGGATACATCGTCTCTGATACATCAAGAATCTCAACCGTGAGTGGAGAATATATATGGAAGGTTATTTTCTTTGAATATATTAACACCGATTTAGATTCATTTTTAAAATTCGTATAATTAGAAAAGAGATATAAAGTCATATCATATTGTTGAAAGCGAGCTGATGTGAGGGGGATAATTGATAAGTTTATTCTCCTATTTTCGCCAGGTATTAATGTAACCGATTCGTTGAGGGGCTGAAATACGTCACCTGTTGAATTAATTTCTACGCAACCAAACTTTTCCGAAAAATTAGTTACATTAATGAAAATTTCCTGAGTAGTTAAGAGATATAACGAACTAACCAAATTCAATTCTGTTACAACTGGAAGATTAAAGAAGCGATTATATACAAACGATGCGATCCAACTAGATAAATTGAGAAGAGAAATCTGATCATTCCAGTCCGCATGAATCCGAATGAAATATCCACTTCCATCTCGTGGTTGAAAGAGGATAGGATCAGCATAATCGCCATTTTTAGCATAGACTTCAAAATGCACGTTTGCTGCAATCAAAGCAGAAATTGAGCTAAACACATCAGTTGTGTGAGAGGAAAAATTAAGGAAGAGATCCTCACCTAATGGTGTTGGAGTAACGATCTGGTTTGACAGGGTTTTTATATAATTCATATCTAGTACATAGGATGATCCCACATGCCCAATTGGGATGTTTTCACCATTATCATTCCCAATCCAGTAAAATTCTTCACATCCTGTCCAGATAATGATGCCTCCATTATCTAGCCACGATTCTACAAAACTATTCTCACTACCATTCCATATGGTTTGAGGCGCGACTCCCATCGAAATGATGACTATTCCTAGCTGAATTGCCTCCATGAAATTCCTAAGTGCAGTCGCATTAAACACCTGCACAGTCAAGTTATAATTTTGTAAAGTTTGGTTTAGATAATATGTCAATTGTTGAGAGTTAAAATTCCATGGTTCCGAATATCTATCATCATAGAAAATCCCAATAGGTAATTCTGAAGCATTCGTTAATTGAAAAGGTGTATTAGATTTTATGCTCATCTTATCAACAGGCTTAAAATCTTTGAAAATTAATAGCATGGTAAATGTGAGAATGAAAATCAGGAAGATGGATGTAAATCCAATTTTTCTATCCACGCAAAATCCTCTTCAAATTCGTTTTTCCTAAAAAACACTCTCTTTTATTAAGTATATTTTATTTTTCGATTAAAGTAATATTTTTAAATTTCTTCACCTATTTTAATATCATCAGATCATTAGAAATTTACACCTAAAACAAGAATTAATCTCATATTAGGGAATGAAGAGCGTAGATCTCGTATATTCCTTAATGAATCACGATCATTTATAAAAATTGGTGAATAAATTGGAAGATGAATGGGAAAAAATTGAACAGAAACCTGATAGGAAATATAAAGTCGAAGGCTATTATTTACTGAATCAAAGAGCTAAGATTGAAGAATTAGAGAAGAATTTAAAAAATGAGAAAGCAAAGAGAACAGAAGCTGAAGAAAAGACAAGTTCCTTGGAAAATCAAATGCAAACTCAATCAGATACATTGGGGGCAACCATTCAATCGCAAGGGCAGGCAATAGAAGAACAAAAATCGCAAATAGAAAAGTTGAATAGTGAAAGAAATGAATTATCTGTAGAAATAAATAACCTTAGACAAGGTATTTCTGATTTAAGGAATGAAATTAATGAGAAAGAACAACGAGCAATGCAATTGATGAAAGAAAATGACGAGTTAATGGCAGAAATGAGAGCGTCACAAGAAAGTCAGCAGCAGCTTGTGGCAGGTGCGCAACAAGTAGGAGAACTTCAGCAAATCATTCAACAGAAAGATCAGCAAATTCAACAATTGAATGCTCAAATAGGTGCAGTCCAATCCAGACCAGCCGCAGCTCCAGCTAGACCGGCGGCTCCAGCACAAACCCAAGAATTATTAGCGGAAAAACCTAAACCTCCACGAACTGCATTCACGCCTCCAGCACCTCGAGCAGAACCAACCCCCGAGTTTGCTCCGAAAGCCGCCGCAAAAGGTGGTTGGGCCTGTCCAAACTGCGGTAGCTCTCGCGTGGTTGAAGAAAGCGATAGATCCAAAATGCTTTATATGGCTGCAGGACGCCCAATCTATGGAAAGAAACGGCGATGCTTAAAATGCAACAATGAATGGGCCATATAAAAAACCTCACTCCTTTTTTAATTTTTTATCAAACTTTCATAAATTTTCAGGTATCGTTTTGCTATTTCTACCCAATTATACCGTTCAGAAATGATCTTGGCTGCGGTTCTCCCTGCATTTTTATATTTTGCTTCATTACTAAGAATGTTTTTAATTGCTGATTGTATTTGAGAAAAAGTCATTTCCCTAATAAAAATACCACTAGCTTCAGGTAGATAGTCAGGAATTTTTCCACCACCCTGACTGCAAACGAATGGTACCCCCACGGCTGCCGCTTCAAAAATAGCTCTCCCGAATGTCTCAATAGGTGATGGCTGAACTATAAGATTACACCCAGCATGAATATTTGGCATTATCTTATAGGGCACTGCCCCTGTAAAAATTACTGAATCAATTAGACCTCTTTTCTGAATCCAATCCCTTAGTTTTTTATAATATCTTGAAAATTTTCGGGTTTGATGATTTGTTGGAAATTTGCGTGCTGTGGGACCAACAAGGAGTAATGTGAGATTATTATATTCCTGCCTCAACCCTAAAAATGCTTTAATTAGAGCCATCACGTTTTTCTCAGGTGCAATCCTACCCACGTATGAAATTATTTTCTGATCGTTAGCTATGTTGTATTTTTTTCGGATATAGGAAGGATCTACATTAAAGTTAAAGATGTCACTATTAATTCCTTGAGGAATGATTTCAAATTTAGCACTAATGTTCGGATTTGCCATCTCTATGGCGTTTTTCAAAAATTCGTTGGCTACCGTAATTTTATCTGCTTTGTTAATCGTGAATTTTGCCAAAGCTAACTCCAATGGAACTTTTATTTTCTTCTCAAAAGTGATGAAAGGAGTCGATATCCAAGGATAATAAACATGTTCTGTGTGAATAATTGGGATTTTTAAGACTTTTGAAGCTATGTAAGCGCTGGGAAAAACAGCAGTCCCTTGCGTGTGTATTACATGAACAGGCTTCTGTTTCAATAAATTTTTTAAAATTTTTGAATTATACACCAATCCTCTAATAAGTGCATTTCTAGGAATTTTTAAAGTTTGTATGGTTAAATTCGATTTAACTCTTGATTTTTCACTCAACCCATCTCTGGTTATTATTTGAACTTCATTATTAAGTTCTGCTAAACCTAAACCAAGTTCAAAAGTAAAGGTTTCTGTGGCTCCACCGAGTGGGGGGGGTGTTTTTACTAATGATGGACTTATAAGGCATATTTTCAATTAGCTTACACCGAGATACCAAGTCAAATTCTATTTGTATGAAGTTACACATAAGTCATTTATAAAAAAGAAATATAAATAATATTTACCATTATGAACTAAAAATAGAGTAGGACAGTTGCGAATCCCTTGGCTCCTGAGGACATTATTCCATCAACTAACTGGTTAGAGCCGAAAATAGACTCTGAAATGATACATTCCATCCTTCATAAAGCAGAAGACGAACAAAAATGGGTTATACAACTCGTGGTCGGAACAAAACCTGATTTTTATAAACAGTATTCTCTAATGTATTGGGCTAAAGAATTGAATGTACCCTTGATTTTGTTAACTACTGGGCAACATTATGTCGAACCTTTGGATTGTGGCTTGAAGGAATTTTGTATGGAGCCCACAATCGATCTCCGAATTCGGGGCAATTTAATCGAAAAAACTACAGAATTATTTTATAAAATGGGACATCTTGCGAAATGGTATAGAAAAATTGCCCCAAATACCGTAGTTCTTCCCATCCCGCACGGAGATACTATAAGCGCCGCGATAACAGCTACTGCCTGGTTTTTGTCAATAAGACAAGGGGTCGGTCAAAATGAAGCGGGCCTTCGTTCAATGAGTCCTAAAAATATCTACGATCTCAAACCTCCTTACAATCGTGAGTTCTGTGAAAATTTCATTCAAAAACAATGGGATGAGAATTGGTTTGTAATTAGAAATGAACCCTACCCAGAGCAGTGGGACACATTCGTATGTGGAGCTGGATCATCCTACTTTTTTGCTCCACACGAAATAAACATTTCCCACCTAAAAAGAGAGGGTTATTCTGAAGATAGAATTGTGAAAGTTGGGAATTCAGTAGTAGATGCCATCCACCTTCATAACAAACCTGAAGAATCTATTTTTGATATTTATCCTGCTCTTGAAGATCACGATGATTGGATTCGTGTTGACATCCATCGACGAGGAAATTTGGGACGCAAAAGATTTACGAGTTTAGTAAAAACGATTTCTAATTTGTTAGAAAAAGAAATTCCAATTCTATGGATTGAAATGAACGCTACCAGAGAAGCATTACAGTTTTATGAGCTTGAAGAAAAAATATCAAGATGGAGCGATAAAAACAAACATTTTCTATTCACTCCTCTATGGAAAAACTATGGAAATGTAATTGAATTCTGGAAGAGTGGAAAATGTTTAATGGAATTCACTGATTCAGGAAGCATCCAAGAAGAGTTGAATGAATTACCAGACACCCTTTGTTGCACAATGCGCTTCTCAACAGATCGCCCAGAATCAGTCTTTGATGCTCATTCAAACATTCTCATTCCTCCATATTCGGAGGAACTCATGACAAATCTTCTTAATTTGATTTTAAATTCAGAATCCATTCAAAAAACAATGAAAAATTCCAAAAAAATATATGGAACTGATGTTGGAAAACAAATTATCGAATATCTAATCAAAGAAATGAACTCGGAGGCAAGTCCCTTCCGGTGGAC
This sequence comes from Candidatus Helarchaeota archaeon, assembly GCA_013375455.1. The sequence goes on from JABXJT010000029.1 coordinate 16,392, forward strand.
ACATCAAACACTCTATAAACTGCCAAAAGAAGATGATTTTGAATATTTATGATTATATTTTTTTCACTAGTTCTTTCAAATAAGGCTTTAAATCTGTTGCAATTTCGCGGTCTTTGAGACATAATTCTATAAAGGCAATCGCAAAAGTTAATGCATTTCCGATATCATAACGTCTCTCTTTTGTCTCATCTATTTCTAAACCCCAAATTTCACGCCCTTCTCCTAACAATATTCTAATTGAATCAGTCAATTGCATTTCATTCCCTACACCAGGTTCGGTTTTTTTAATGGCTTTAAAAATCTCTGACGTGAAAAGATATCTACCACAAACTGCCACTTGACTCGGAGCTTTTTCTGGGGTCGGCTTTTCGATTAAATTTGTAATTTGCCAAACCCGTGGGCTTATTTTATTTCCCTCAATTATGCCGTATTTTTTTACCTCTATTTTTGCAACCTCTTCAAGTAATATTGTCCCTACAGATGATTTTTCAGAATGGATCTGGGCCAATCGCTTTAAATAATCCCCTGGTTCATCTGAATGAATAATAGTATCTCCTAACGCAACAAAAAATGGTTCATCAGCAACAAATTCTTTAGCCAAACCAATAGCATCTGCTAAACCAATTGGTTTTTCTTGGCGCGTGAAAAAAAATTTTAAATTCGAGAATGTTGTTTGCATTTCTTTTATAATCTCAGATTTACCTGAATTCTCAAATCGTATTAAGGATCCTAAATCAAAGTGATCCTCCAAAGCGCGTTTAGCATAACCAGTTATAAATAAAATATCCTCAACACCAGCTGCTTTTAATTCTTCTACCACGTATTGAATAGTTGGCTTTTTCCCACAGGGTAACATTTCTTTCGGTTGGGCTAAAGTAGCAGGTAATAAACGCGTTCCTAGACCAGCCGCTGGAATGACTGCTTTTTTAATTTTCAACTTATTGATATCCTTGACATCTTATGTTAATGAGGACAGGTACGGTAAATCTCACGTGTGGATGATCAGCCATTCTTTCTTTTGATAGGTGTTAATGACTTCTAAAACTTCTTCTTCTGAGAAGTTACTTTTTTTAACGATTTCATCTACGGGTGTTTTCCCATCGCAAAATTGAAGTATGAGTCCCTCTTTAAAATTGAATTTCTTATTGCGATACTTTTCCAGAAGTTCGGGTAATATTGTTGGGGGTCCCTCAGGGGCAGCAGCTGCTTCAACCGCAGCACTTTCAGCTAGTTGCTGAGATTCTACACTAAGCTCTTCTTGAGTTGTAGAAATTGCATCAATTAATTTGTCTAAAGTTTTTCCTCCTCTTTTCCTATGAGCCACTAACCATCCTTTCTCTTTATATTTGTCGATTATTTCTATTACCTCTCCCTTCGAGTATTTACTTTTTTCAGTCACTTCATTGAGAGAGAATTTCCCATTACAATACTGGAGGATAATACCCTCCATGAAATTAAATTTCTTGTTTCGATATCTCTCCATCAGTTCTGGATAGGTATCTGCGTCGTCCATGGAGGGAATACTTTCACCCAAACTTGCAGCAGGAACTGCACCGCCTATTTCTATTCGTCTCGGAGCAGTTACCGCTTCTTCAGGTGGCTGAATCTTTTCAATAAATGATGGCCCAGTAAGATCAGGCTTCTTTGTTAATTTCAAGATTAAATTTGCACTCCTTTCCAGCATTTCCAACTTTTGCATGTCTTCATATAACTCATCAACCTTTTGCCGATAATTTTCCAGGAGCCCCCGAAATAGGAGCAATTTACCAATTTTTCCAACTTCTCCAAAAAGCACAAACATCAAATTGGAAGACATCTTGAAAAAACCTAAAAGCGTGCCCGATATTGGAAAAGAATATTGCCCCTCTTCTATTAAACCGAAATTTATTTTAACGTATTCTTGAATGTAATCTAAGCGATCAGCCAAGCCTTCATCAAAATATAAAACTTCCCCTGTGGCATTGGCAATGCAAATTGCCGGGCTCGGAGAGAGTATTTTTTCCATCTTTTTGTGCATATCTACAGCGATTTCATTGATGGGACTAAACGACATTTTAAATACGTCCTTCTAAAATTCTCATTCATTTTAAAATTATACTATTCTAAAATATTACTCTTTTCATATTTTTAAAAACATTTGATTGACTAATCCTTCCATTCTTTTAAAAAGGTTTTCACGATTTTTATTACTAATTTGAATGGTACAAATCGGATCCTCTGGCTCCAACGTTATATTTGGATGAGGAATGTCAAACAAATACGGATGGGGCTCAATTTTTTGTATTTTTAAAGTTTTTTTTGCAAATAAAACAACTTTCATTGCAAACCCTTGAAATTCTTCTAATTCTGTAGGAATTATTCCATTAATTGCATCAAGATGAAGCTTGACCGCATTCAGCTGGGATATCATGGCCAAGAGTTCAATCGTGCCTGGAAATCTTGGGTTAATTTCCATGAAATAAGGTGTATTTTTTTTGAGCACGAAGTCAATCCCAAAAATTCCTGATAGCTTGAATCGTTTTGAAATTCTGATCGAAATTTCTTCAATTTTACGAGCAAGTTCTGAGGAACATTCGAAGGGAGTGACGTTACCACAGTATTTAAAAGGCAAAAATGTCCCATATTTCTGAATTCCAATCAATTGCTCATTAATTGAAAGGAATTTGAAGTCACGTTTATTCCCTACTAGGGTCGTACTTATATTTTCTCCATTAATAAATTCTTGAACATAATATTCGTCGAGTTTCTTTGAATTTTCATCAAGAAAATTGGCTAACTCGGATTCATTTCGAATTAAGCGGATTCCCACCCCCCCTAATGTCTTAATTGGCTTGATAACAAAGGGAAATCCTGTAACATCCTTAAATTTCGTTACATTAGAAGGATCCTTCGCTAACAAAGTCATGGGAAAATTAATTTTATTTTGTTGGAGGATTTCGTGGATATCCAATAAATTCCGAGCAGCCCTAATGCACTCTGGGCTATTTCCAAGTATGGGGGCAGAAGAATTTATTTTTTCCCATAGATCAGGGCGATCATCTAGTCCGCTTCCAAGCAATACGGAATCAATCTTTTCTTTTGAAATTACATCGAGAGCTAAATCGACTAATATTTCTTCGTTACGAGTGTGATCCGGAAACGCTGCATACGATTTGAACTCAGGCCTAAAGACGGAATAAACTTTATCAACGAGCGAGAATAAATCTTGATCACCCCAAAAATCAACGACAACAACTTCAAGCCCCATCTTCTTTGCTAATTGAGCTATTGCTCTCGCATTAAAGGAAACTACTAAAATCATTTTTAATTATTAATACTCAAACTTTTATTTAAAATTCAATTTGAGATGTGAAAAATGCGAATCCAATTTTTAGGTACGGCCGGTAGTTCGGTCACGGCATTAAGAGGGAATGCATCAATTCTTATCGATGATGATCTCTTGATCGATGTAGGAGAGGGAACGACTCAAAAGTTGTTACAATTAAAGACCTTTAAAACCATCCGGACAATTTTTATATCACACTTGCATGTTGATCATTTCTTAGGAATTTTTACATTTTTTTGGAAAAAATGGCTAACCAACGACCGAAACCCCATAACGGTTTATGGCCCTCCGAAAACTCAAGCAACAATCGACACGATTTTTGAGCTGACCTCCACTCCCATTGATGCTTTTAAATTTGAAATTCATTATAATGCCTTGGATCCAAAAGATACAATTTTAAAGCTAGAAAATATTTCAACAACGCGCGTGAATCATCCCATTTATACCTTAGCCTATCGGATTGATCGCGATAAGAGTATTTGTTACAGCAGTGATACCGCTCCGCTCGACCGAATGATAACACTTGCGGGAGGGTGTGATGTGTTAATTCACGACTGTTCACTTCCAAGCAGTATGGCTGAACTGGCTCATCAATACTACCATTCAACCCCACAAGATGCAGCAGAAATTTCAAAGAAAGCGGGGGTGAAAAAGTTAGTTGTTTTTCATATTTTAGGGGAAATGAGTGACAAAATGGAACAATATAAACTGGATGCAGAGAACTATTTTGATGGAGAAGTAATCTTGGCTCAAGATATGAAGGAAATTGAAATTTAAGTTTAATTTTAATCCTTAATAGTTTCTAAAACGCTTACTGCATTCCAAATTTTTGTTCTTGCATATAATGGACAATTAGGATCTTGAGAAATCTCATCTAATTTAGAGATAGCATTTGATGCGCGGATTGCCAAGGACTCAATGCTTTCATCTTCCATAGAGGTTATGCCCTCATTTGCTGCTCTGCGAATATTTCTTGGGACGCTGGTATCCTCGGCAATAGATGATAAAATGTAAATGACCTGCTTTTTCTTTTCTTCATTACTGGACATCTTTCGGATCACCTACCGACGTGATAATTGATGAAATTCTATCTTTGAGTGTTAGTAAATGATGAATTTTAACTTTATGGTTAATACCCCTTTTTTTGAAGTTGTTCAAATTATGGCGTGTTTTAGAGGGCATCTGCTCTCGTAAAAGGGTGTGCTTTTCGATATTCCCGCATCCTGTGCTCATTCGTGACTTTAGTATAAATTTCAGTGGTGGAGAGGGATTTGTGTCCGAATTCTTCTTGAATAACTCGAATATCCATGCCACCTTCGAGCAAAAGGCGTCCTGTCGTATGACGACATTTATGCGGAGTAATTTTCTTTCCGATACCTGCTTTTTCGCGACATTTCTTTACAATCCGCTGAATTGTTCTCTTACTTAAGCGGGTTCTCTGTCTATTCAAAAATAACGCATCTTTCTCTTCAGGATTCCTAGCAACGCCTCGCTCATTCTGGATAAATTGATGCATTAAATTAATAGTCACGGGATCTATATCAATAATCCTTTGTTTCTTCCCCTTTCCTTTGACAACTTTAACTGTACAATTTATTTGATCTATATGGTTTATGTTTAACGCTTCAACCTCTGAAACTCGCATTCCAGTAGCTAACAGGATGCGTAACAATAATTGGTCTCGTAATGATTCTGCCGCCTCAAGAAAAAGCTTGTATTCTTCGTCATCCATAAAAATTGGGATGGATTTCTCAATTTTTGGCGTCTTAATGGCCTTGGTTGGATCTGCTTGCACGTATCCCTCCTGATGGCAGAACTTAAAGAACGAGCGGAGGCAACAAATTTTACGATGCAAGCTCCTATCACTATACTTTTTTTCAGAATCTAAGAAATATAAGAAATTCCTGATATCCGATTTTGTAATTTCCGTCAATGGGATTTGCTTAAAATCCTTAGCTCCATCATGACCATTTCGAAACTCATTTAAAAATCGGAAAAATAGTAAAAGATCTGTTTGATATCCATAAATTGTCAGGGCTGAATACCTGGCTTCAATTTTAAGATGCCGTAGGAACTCTTTTACTTCAGGGAGATGATTTAAAACCACCTTGAGTTCTTCATTCATTTCCTGCACCAACGGCGTGAAACACATATTTCACAACATTTAAATCCCCATAAAAATTTTTAAAGTGTAAAATATTGGGATATTTCCTCTCGATTAATTTGCGCAAAAGATTTAGGAAAATTTTTTTGACAATTTTTGATTAGTTTCACGTTAAAATGCCATAGGCATTCATAATTTCAACCGATCTGTCAAGTAAATAAAAGTGGATAAATTCCCATGATTTCATTACTTTGACTTGCCTCTCGGATGATGGTCTCCTTGCAGTTACGAACTGCTCGCTCCTTCATCGTCATCCGAGACCTTTCAGCGGGATCGGGTCTCGCTACATTCTGATCATCACGGTACATTACGCGACCATTCATTATAAATCTGCCCTACCCAAATGCGCAAATTGCATTTTTGCGCAAAATACACCCACCCAAAAACAAAGTGAGGCTGTTTATTTTTATTGAAATTTATTAACTTTTATTCACTTTTTAGAGCTGTTTCATCAAAATTTTTCGATTGACGTATAAGAGTATAAGGCATCAAAAATCGAAGGAGTGAACTGTGATTTTCGCAATAAATTCCCAACCACTTGAAGAATATCAAGATAATTCGTAAGCTTATTAAATTATTCTTAATTTTTACTTTATGAGCTAAAATAATTAGATTTATAATTTGGCTCGAAATAACCGAAAAAAGTTATTAGATTTGAAGAAAGAGGAAATGGAGTCTTCTCGACTAATGAATGAAACGACACTTTCATCTAGAAGTAGTAAGGAGACTAAAGGGGTATTATTAAATAAAATAGTTAATGATCTAATGGCAAATTGCGATAGTTTATTAGCTGTAATTATTGCTGACTGGCAGGGACTCTCGTTTGCGAGCAAATTGCCCAAAGATGTTAATGAAGACGAGATCTCGGCAACAACTCTCTTTACGTTGGAAGGAGCCGAAGGAACTCGGAAGGAACTAGATAAATCTTTGCTCGGAAATAAATTATCTTATGTCATACTCGTCACGGAACGGCTTGGCAAACCTGCTTATATGGTTATCTTTCCTATCGACTCGCTAGGTTATATTGCAAGCATTTCACATATGCGCGAGGATATGGGGGTTATTATTCAGAATATGAGAGGGGCAGCTAAAAAAGCCGCTCAAATCCTCGTAGCTCCAAATAAAGGTGCGCAGGCAGATACGGAGAGCGTAGAACAGCTTCTTGCTCCTAAATATGATCAATTGATGAAAAAATTAGAAGCATTAAAAAGCGTGAAACTACCGTTCCTCGAAACTGCCGTAAATGGATCACCTTCCAGCCAAGTCACACCCATAAACAATTACATCGAGGCACCACCCCTTCAAGAAATTCCTGCGATGGACCTTCCAGTGGTCGGTGGCCCCCCAACTCCCCCAGATGCTCCCTTAGATTTCATTGAAATTGAAGCTGAAATAGATGATCTGGAACCCGGGATTCTACCAGGACCTCCGCTGGCTAAGTTTCAAGTAACTTTTAAAGATGCTAAGGAGATTAAATACACAGTCGTTCTTCAGGCTGCTGATGAACTTGATGCTGAAGTACGGATTAAGGATAGGGAACAATTCAACTTAGTAGAGATCATCTCAATAATAAAAATTGAATAATTCTCTCGCTTTTTTAAAATTCAATACGCAGATCCGACTTTAAAGGTATATATTTCTTCTTTCATTCCTAAGATCTTCCTAAGTCCGCTTTATATCTTGTTTCTGAATTCCCCCTCTTGAAAGGCGAAACATAATTAAAAACTTTATTATTTGTAGATTCAATGTCTTCCCTTTCAAAAATCGACAAGTTCTTTAACCCAAAATCAATTGCCTTGATTGGAGCAAGTAGGAAACCCTATGGTGCTGCTAATACCATTCTCACGGGTCTTTTGTACAAACAATATCCAGGCGAGATTTATTTAGTTAATAATACTGCCCATGAAGGCGAACAAGTCCATGGACTTCGTTTATATAAAAATATTTTAGATTGTCAAACAAAAATTGATTTAGCATTTATCATTGTGCCAGGTAAATATGTAAAACCAGTGATTGAGGATTGCATTGAGGTTGGAATAAAAAGTGGAGTGATTATTTCAGCAGGATTTAAGGAATCCATTTTATATGATGAAAAAAAGGTAAAGTTAGAGAGAGAAATTGTCGCACTTGCCCGGGAAAATGGACTTAGGCTTATCGGTCCCAATTGTAATGGTGTAATTAATGTTAATGCTTCATTTTATGCCTTTTTCGGTCCGAGAATAAAGGTCCAGCCCGGCCATTGTTCCTATGTGACACGTGGTGGTACAGCAGGCGGATTCATTTTGATGGGTTCGGCGCTATATGGTCGAGGATTGGGAATTAACAAACTTGCGAACATTGGAGACGCCTGTGATCTGACGATTGGGGACTTCATTCAATACTATGACCAAGATCCGCAAACTAAAGTGATTGGAGTATATACTGAGGGAATCACTGAGGGCTCTAAACTGTTGAAAATTTTAAGAAACGTAAATAAACCTGTGATTTTCTATAAATCCGGTCAAACTTCCGCGGGACAACGTGCTGCGATGTCACACGTGGGTGCTATTGCCAGTACTGAGACAACTTCTATTTATCAAGGTTTCCTTTCACAAGCAGGAGTAATTCCTGCAAATACCGTGGAAGGAATACTAGATTTAGCCGCGGCATTTAGCCATTCGGTATTACCCAAAGGCAATAAAATCGGTATTTTCACTTTTGGAGGATCCTTAGGGGTTATGATGACGGATGCTGCAGAAAAACACGGCTTAGATGTGGCACCACTTAAATCTTCACAAATTGAAATTTTAAATCGAATGTTACCTGAATACTGGTCACATTCTAACCCTATCGATGTTACTGATGGAGCCAGGGTCTTTGATCCCCGCAATCTTATAAAACTCTTCTCTATAGTTCTTGAAGAGTATGATGCCCTCTTTATCATAGCCCCCGTTTTCGAAAATGATCAAATATTTGATTATTCTAAAAAGGAATTTGATTTTAGAGCAATGTATCGTCACTTCGTCAGAGACAATATTAGGCGATACAAACGTCTTACCGAAAGCGGAAAACCAATTTTTGTATTAGGGGAGTATGGAGAACTTTCAGAACTTTTCCATCAGAGCCACATTCCTGTCTATAATTCATTTGAGCGATTGGCTAGAGCCTATGCTGGGCTGTATCGCTATACAAAAGTTTTAGAAAGAAAAAACCGGAAGAATAAACCAGAATCAACCTAAATAATGAAGAGTTTAGTAAATTTGTTCCTTTTCTTCTTTTATATCTTTAGTATCCCACAAAAAACGGATTTTATCATAAATTATTGGACTGATCTCTCGAGTGATGAGGCGCCCATGTTCCGGACACGAGAGAAAGATTGTCACCTTTTTTTTAGTTATTGCTGTATCCAAGATCTCTGCTTCCCGAAAACATTTCTCACAACGAAAGATTTTGTCTGCTATGGGGAAATATAAATTTTCCAGCTCATTTAAAGGGAGTTCGTTCGATATAGTTTCTATTTGTTGATCCACTGGACATATAACTGTTAATTCACTGAGAAGGACATCCGTTCCTTTTTTGGCTCTAAAGTTACAAATTAAATAGGGGGCTTCATGTTCCTTACATTTCAAGATTTCATCTAAATCCAACATAAAGATATAAACTCCTGAGATTAGGTGTTAATATCAACGTGATTCTCTCGATAAAAGTTATTTGGATTTCACGATTGAAAGATAAAGTCCTATGAAGTAAAAAAACTGAAAAATTAATTAATAAATATATAAAAAACCCATTATATTTTTTTAGATAATAAGTAAGATGTGATTTGAAATGGGACGCTTAGATGGGAAGGTAGCTGTAATTACTGGCTCTGGAAGAGGAATTGGACGTGCTGCAGCAATTTTATTTGCCAAAGAGGGCTGTAAAGTTGTTGTAAATGATATCGATAACGACGTTTGTGATGCTGTTGTAAAGGAAATAAAAGATGCAGGTGGAGATGCAGTGGGAGCTGGAGGCTTATCTGTGGCTAACCGCGAAGACGCCCAAAAAATTATTGATACTGCTATCAATACTTGGAGCAAAATTGACGTATTAATAAATAATGCTGGAATTCTTAGAGATCGAACGCTTCATAAAATGTCGCAACAAGAATGGCAAGATGTAATTGATGTGTGTTTAACCGGAACCTTCAATTGCACGCAAGCTGCTTATCAATACATGCGTGAACAACAAAGTGGGCATATCATTAACGTGAGTAGTGTCGTGGGCACGAGAGGAAATATTGGTCAGACAAATTATTCTGCTGCAAAAGCAGGAATAATTGGTTTTACATATGCTTGTGCTCAAGAATTCGCTCGATTTCGAATTAAAGTAAATGTTATCTGCCCTGCAGCTCAAACCAGATTAACCGATTCAGTCCGTCCAGAAGTACTAGAACGCATGGTGGAAAGATCTAAAAGGACACCATTTGGAAAGCGGGCTCAGCCAGAAGATGTCGCACCCACGCTTTTGTGGCTTGCATCCGATGAAAGTGAATTTATCGCTGGAAACCTCATCTTCGTGGATGGTGGTTCTCATATTATGAGATAAATCCAAAGAATTAAAGATTTACAGTTCCCTAACGAATAGTTTGGAGATGAATTTACTTGGATGAAACTTTAAAACAAGATATTGTGGATGCAGCGAATTTAATTATTCGTTCAAAATATGTGGTTGCTACAACAGGTGCCGGGATCTCCGTAGAGAGCGGAATACCTCCTTTCCGCGGACCAGGAGGACTATGGACCAAATACGGAGAGCCTCCTCTGGACGGATATCAAAGATTCTTAGCTAATCCTAAAGCATATTGGGAAAGCCGAATGAAGAATCCTCCAGCGTACCTACAAGGTTTAAGGGAAACCATTGCAAAAGCTGAACCGAATCCAGCCCATCTTGCGCTAGCTGAAGCTGAAAATATTGAATATAAATATGGAAAGCTTTTGAAATGGTTAATCACACAGAATGTTGATAACCTGCATCGAAGAGCGAGATCTACCCGTATTAGTGAGATTCATGGCAATGCTACCTTCTATCGCTGTGTAGATTGCAATGCAAGATATCCCCGAGAAGGTTTTAAAATTGATATGAATGATTTACCACCAAAATGTCCAGAATGTAAAGGGATTATTAAGTCAGATGGAGTCTCCTTCGGCGAACCCATCCCACGAGACACGTTAACAAAATGCTTTCTAGAAATCTCAAAATGTGATTGTCTTTTAATCGTGGGAACTTCAGGAACCGTTTATCCTGCAGCCTCTTTCCCGACTTCAGTGAAAGGGAATGGTGGAATCCTTATCGATGTCAATCTCTATGATTCCCAATTTCAACTAATGAGTGATATAGCGCTAAAAGGAAAATCAGGCGAGATTCTTCCAGTATTAATAGACAATATTAAAGAACTGATTTAGCTTCTAATAACTTTAAATGAAATTCATGAATTGAGATGATAATTCATTGGATATTGATTTTACTTCCCTTTTCAAGCCAAAATCTATCGCATTTTTCGGTGCTAAGGAGAGCCGGGCTGGACTCATCCTCCCCTATAAAGAAATGAACTTTCCGGGAAAACTATTCTTACTATCTGATACTGAGGATGAGGTTTTTGGATTAAAATGTTGGAAGAGTGTTTTTGATTTTCCTGATGCTATCGATTTAGCAATAATTTCATTGAGAAATGAAGACGTTCCCCAAGCGATAAAGGATTGTCAAAAGAAGGGCGTAAAATTTGCTATAATCTTTACTGCTGGATTTGGTGAAAAAGACCGTCACGGAAAGGATCTTGAGGGCAAAATACTTCAAATAATTAAAGATGGGGGGCCCCGCATTATTGGTCCCAACTGTATGGGCGTGTATTGTCCCGAGGGACGGATAGGATTCGTCCCAGACTTCCCTACAGAAAGCGGCCCAGTAGCATTTTTAAGCCAATCTGGAGGTCTTGCCATTGAGTTCATATTCGATGGTATGCATCGGGGATTCAGATTCTCAAAAGTCGTTTCTATAGGAAATAGTATCGATTTATCAATTTTGGACTTCCTTGCATATCTCGATTCAGACCCGCAGACTAAGGTAATTTGTATATACATCGAAGGAATTGGTAACGGGCAGAAATTGACCAAGATTTTAAAGAATATGAACAAACCCGTAGTATTTCTAAAAGGAGGAAAAACAGTAATAGGAAAAAGGGCGGTAAAATCTCATACAGGCGCTCTATCAGGAAACCTCAATATTTGGAATGCTATTTCCAATCAAACTAAAGCAATATTTGTCGAAAATCTCATGGAGTTACAGGATTGCGCGCTTTCCTTTACGTATTCGCAATTCATACCTCGCTCCAAGAAAGTTGCCTTAATAAACGCTTCAGGAGGCGGTTCCGTTTTAGAAACAGACGCATGTAGCACCGTTGTTGAACTGCCTCAATTCTCAACCCAGGTAAAAAAAGTGCTAAAGAAGTATTATCCTGCTTGGGTTACCCCCCAGAATCCCTTGGACCTCCCTGCAACGTATCGAAAACCACGCCTCATTGGAATATTTGAAGTTTTGGCCACCGCAGATATAGACCTCGTAATATTAACTATTCCAGCAAGAGTAGCAGATCCATATTGGGATAAAATTCGGGAGAATAATGTACAACTTTATTTAAATAATGTAATAAAGGGCGGAAATATATTAAAAGCGCATAAGAAATTATTTTTCATTTCAATCCCTCCCTCCTATTTCTATAAAGAGCGCGAAATGTTAAGAAATGCGTTTCTACAGGAGGGATTTCCCGTCTTTGATTCGGCCTATAACGCTGCTAAAGCATTTCTAAAATTATATGATTTTTATAAATAAGAATGAATAAGAGAATTATAAAACTAAGTTTCTTTCAAGAAATTATGAGTGTTAGGGGAAAAAAATGCAACAAGTGTTAGAGGATATTAGGGTATTGGACCTATCTCAGTATTTCTCGGGTCCCTGGGGATCTCAGCTGCTTGCGGATATGGGTGCGGAAATTATTAAAATCGAAATGCCAGGTTTCGGTGAGACTCTTCGGTTGGCGACCATGTTCCGACCAGATTTAGAACCAATTTTAACCTATGTCAACAGAAACAAGAAATCAATAACGTTGGATATTAAAAAACCTAAAGCACAGGATATTTTTAAAGAATTGGTCAAAAAATCGGACGTGGTTTTAGAGAATTTCACTCCTGAAGTTATGCCGAAATTAGGACTGGGGTATGAGGACTTGAAAAAGTTCAATCCTGGATTGATCTATGCAGCAATAACGGGATTCGGACAAACTGGACCATATCGAGGCAAACCCGCCTTTGACATCATTGCACAGGCAACGAGCGGAATTTTAGACGTGTATGAAATTTATGATCATCCTCCAAGGGTACCTTTTTCTGATATGAATGCCGGCGCATATATAGTAATAGGTATTTTAACCGCGCTCCGTTATCGAGATAAAACTGGAAAGGGCCAATTTATCGACCTATCAATGCAGGATATGATGTTCGCTTATAATGTCCGAGCACACGTTAGCAGTTATTACAAATATGAACGAGATTATCCCACCTATAACTGTTTTCAAGTAAAAGATGGATCAATTGCTATGGTGGTAGCGACAGAAAGGCAATTTCGAAATTTTTGCAAAGCAATGGGCAGGCACGATATGCTCCACGATCGTCGGTTTAAGAATACGAAGAAACGCAGGGATAACGTGGATGTCTTGGATCCAATTATTCGTAATTGGGTCAAAACTAAGACCGTAGATGAACTATTAGAAATTCTAGAGAAAGCCCACATCCCTGTAGGGCGAATAATCACCTATGAAAAAGCCCATGAACATCCACAAATCCAAGCGAGAGATATGGTTTATGATAAATTCGACTTTCCAAAAATAGAAGGGAAGCCAAGATTCCCCAATATCTTCCTAAGGTTATCTGAATCTCCTGGTTCTATTAGAACAAAGGCACCTGAATTAGGTCAGCACACTGAGGAGGTGCTGTCTAAATTATTAGGCTATTCCGAAGAAGAAATATATCGTTTCAGAAAGGAAGGTGTTATTTAATCATCAGTTTTATCCAGCTAAAACTTAAAAGTTAGTTTTGTAATACGATTTCATGATTTTATAAAAATAAATCAATTGAGAAAGGGACGAAAATGGGAAAAATTCGAGAAGTAGTAGAGATAATCGCAGCAGAATCTCCAAAATCGGAAAAAATCAAAGATTCAGTCAAAAGTTGGATTTCAACCTATGATGGAAAGGTGATTGGCTTTAGAATTAATGGTAGTATAGAATCATCCACATGGGAAGAGCGCTTTCACCTAATTATTCATTTTAAAAATGGAGACTTAATTACAAAAGTACGTGAGGGGGATTATCCTTCTCCTGAAGTTATTTTTATAATTACAAGGGAAGAAGATGGCCTCGAAATATTCAAAAATCCAAAGGGTTTAATGAAACTAATTCGAGCGGGAAAACTGTGGGTGATGGCAAATTTGAATGAGGGACTAAAATTCTTATCCAGTGTCGTAGCACGGGACCCTGAGTTATTTAAAAAGATAAATGAAAAAGTAGCTTAATTTTAGGAAAGTAAAACATATGAAAATAAATGACGCCTTAATGTTAAGGGCCTCAGTCAAATCCTTCAAGCCAGAACGTGAAGTTGCCCCTGATGTAATGGAAGCCATTTATGACGCAGCGAGATGGGCGCCTTCTCCTGAAAACGTTCAACATGTTCGGTTTATAATAATTAAAGATGAGCAAATCAAATCATGGATCGCTCAAATGTCTAGAGAAATTCGGGAACATGGCAGAACACGAGTACCTGCGCCGTTATTAAACGAACGGCTAAAAATGGTACCCCCAGAAATCCGACCTTTATATATGGAGAAAATGACCAATTCTGAAGCTGCAGGAGATATCATTGAAACGTGTGACACACTTGTTCTAGCCATCGGAAATGGAAATTGGTATGATACTCCATATTTGGTTGCTCCTCCAGAATTTGGGGGAATTGTTTGTGCCACAGCTATACAGAATATGTGGACATCTGCAGTGGGGAATAATATAGGGATGTCTTTGGTGACTCAACCGTTCGCTTCAGAACGCAATGCGATGCTCATAAAAGACCGATTGGGAATTCCTCATGATTGGGAACTCTTTGCGGGACTATGCTTTGGGGTTGCAGAGAAAAGAAATCGGCTATATCCCACCGCACGTGCTCCAAAGATACCATTAGAACGGCTTGTTTTTGATGGATATTGGGGGCGGCAATATAAACGAATGGCATTTAAAGACGATTTAGATGAGAAGGACTATATGCCTCCTGATTACAATTTTAGCATGGATGTATTTGATTCTATTTATCTAAGACGCTCAATTAGAACATTCAAAGAAAAACATGATGTCTATGAGCAAGATGGAGGCGGAAAAATCCCTGAATGGAAAATAGAAGCATTATTAGAAGCTGCACGAAATACTGCCTCAATGTTTAATGCTCAAAACTTCCGTTTCGTTCTCTTAAGGGAACCACGTGACCATTACATTAAAGAAAAACTTGGACACGCTGCGTTAGAAATGTCAAAATACGTATTTGGGATGGTTCCTTGGAACCAGGTTGCAGATAGGTTATGGTACATACCTAAACATACTTATCCTGGAATAATGGAATACATGGCCGATGGGAGCCTGATGTATTATCCCACCAGGGCTAATGCAATCATAATACCATGCGTCCAACCAGCTTATAATGGCGAACCGATTGGGAGAATGGGTGGGACGAATCTGGCTTCAATATTTGTTTCTATGGCAATACAGAACATGTGGAATTTATGTCCAGTACTTGGATTGGGAATAGGGTTTAATGCACTAACTTCATCGGATATTCGTCGTAGACAGTTATGGATGGAAGAATTGGGTATACCTGGTTCTTGGATGATGCCAGCCTGTCTTGGGATCGGGATCCCTGCAACACCTAGAAATGCATCACCACCCCGATTTCCAGTAAGTTCCTTGTTTTTTAATGAATATTGGGGCAAACCCTATAAACGGATAGCTTTCCGTGATTAAATTTAATTAAATAATGAAAAATATGAAAGGAGTGTTAAAAAATTGTCAGATAAACCATCTGAATTCTTTACAGAAGAGAGGAATAAAAAAATTGATATTTCCGTATCTGAAGCAACCTTGAAACAATTGGAAAAGTGGTCAGAAAAAGCAGAACTTTCTATTGAAACACTTTGCGGTGTCATTATATCAAATTGGGCAAAAGGAACTGGAGGTGTCTTCACAGGCAGCTGGCGACAGGGCAAAAGGGTAGTTCTTGATTGGCCATTGGATGGACATTTTGTTATTTTAAAAGTTCCTGAAGGAGTAAAATAGAGGGTGATAAGTTATGGCAGAATTCTTAGGCAAACCACGGATAAAAAAAGAGGATATTTCTGAATACATGCAAGCACAGAAGACAATAGTGGAATATTTTCTCAATGAAATGAAACCACGAATGCATTTCGTTATGGAATATGAGACGTTCGAAAAATTAGAAAAGGCTATTACAAAAAAATTTGGGTTCTTCAGTGCAGAAAATGTACAAAAAGCAGGCAGAGAAGCACTAAAAGAATGGATTGAAAAGAATCTATAATTTTTTCACTTTTTGAATTCAATTAATAACATGGTTTTTAGTATGGTACGAAAAGAAAAAGGGCAATGGTCCGATTGGGAAGAATTAGACCCAGAGGATGTAGAAGATTTAGTAGAATGGTTTGATTTATCAGAAGTAGATCGTTGATTCATCTCAATTATTATTCCCAGTACTCATCAAAAGGAATTAAAATAAAATTTTAAGTGATTTAAATGTATTTCAATGAATTTTCGAATTTTTTTAAATTAACTAGTAAAACTAGCCATCGTATTTCAAGTTGGGATAAAAAAGGAGGGAATTACGATTTTATTCATATTGGAAGCAAAAAAACTAAAGTTTTAGCCGATATAGAAGGGCCTGGTATAATTAAACATATATATTTTACTACAATTCTTCAAAATCCATTAGATTTTAGATATGCGATAATAAGAATGTATTGGGATTACGAAGAAAATCCAAGCGTAGAAGTCCCCATAGGAGATTTCTTTGGAGTAAGTAACTGTAGGGTACGCTTAATAAATTCGGTAATTATCACTATCAATAGAGGTGTTTTAGGAAGTTATGGATTTAATATTTATTTTCCTATGCCATTTTCAAAACACGCGAAAATTGAAATAGAAAATCAAGGTCCTTCAACGCTAGGTGGTGTTACTTCTGCTTTGTGGTATCATATAGATTACGAAAAATTAAACGAGCCGTTACCAAATGATACAGGGTATTTTCATGCTTATTGGAATAGAGAGAAATTGACAAAAATTTCTAAAAAAATACCAGAAAAGAAAAAAAATATACAACTATGGAGTGGCAAGAATTTAACTGGTGAGGATAATTATGTTATTTTAGACACTGAGGGTGATGGTCAACTAGCAGGGTTGCTATTAAACATAGATAATATAGTTGGAGGTTGGTATGGAGAAGGTGATGATATGATTTTTATTGATGATGATATATGGCCACCCACCATTCACGGTACAGGTACTGAAGAAATTTTTGGGGGCGGCGCTAGCCCAAAACATGAATATTCTGGCCCCTATACAGGATTTCATCTCATTGAAAATTATAATTATTCAGGCAATAATGGAATGTATCGATGGTTCGTCAATGATCCTATAAGGTTTAGAAAAAGGGTTAAATGGACAATAGAACATGGACATGCAAATAATTTTGAAAATGATTATTCTAGCGTAGCTTATTGGTATCAAAAAGAACCACACAAAAAATTTCTGCCATTACCCACAGTTAAAGAAAGAATTCCTAGATTACCTCAGAATTACGAAGAAATTTGGTCTGATTGTATTCTCACTGCAACTAAAATGCTTAGAAACTATAGGAAATCTGAAAATAAACGTTCACTTGATACCTTATATCAGGATGCAATGCATGATTTTATGCAAGGAAAATATCAAATTGCCTATAATAATTTTAAGAAAGTAAGATTGATGCTTAAAGGTAAGTGACTTTATTTTACAAATCTATTTCAAAAAAATCTATCCATTCTTTTAAATCGTCCCAAAATTCGGCTGGATAATCATTTTCGGATTTCTTTTCTTCGTTATTTTCTGACTTTTTCACGAATGAATACACCTTTCTTGAGTATTTTTAATTGGTTATTTTTCGAAACCAATCCGGTGATACCTACGCCCCCAATATTCATTAAAGATCATAGAGCCTAATGGAAATCGCGAAGGAGATGCGGCTCGTAGAGTGGCAGGAATTCCAACATTCAACGTTGTTAATACCTCCCAAGAACGGGGAATTCCCACTGCATCACAAATAACTTGTTGTTTCCTGATATCAGTTGTAGGTAGTGCATTGTAACCTAAACCCAAACCTAATGCAGGACATGAATTCCAGATATTCATTATAGCGAAAGAAATACTCAAACCACCAACAACTTCACTCGAAAAGGTATGAGCTGCAGATGTCCATCTAAAATTGACTGCAGGTAATATAGTTACTGACGCCCTTTCAGGATATCGCATCAATGAGCCATCTGCCATATATTCCATTATTCCAGGATGCACTCCTTTCCTAATATAATAAAGGCGATCACTCACCATTTCATAAGGCACAACTCCAAAGACAAAAACGGCGTGTTCTTGGGCAGCATCGGCTATTAACTCCTTTATTTCCTGATCTCGGACGACCACGAAGCGCCAGGGCTGCGTATTTCCCGGCGATGCGGCCATTCTTGCAGAATTCAGCAGCATTTCAATCTTCCAATCAGGGATCTTTAAAGGTTTCCCATCCTTATCCATTTTAAAATGCCGAATACTCCTCCTCATATAAATTGCATCAAACGTATCTAAGTAAGAAGTGTAATAAGATGCCTTAGCTGCGGCTTGCACTGCTTTCTGACTGGTCGGATTATTTCTAAAACCAACCCTTTTCCATGGCCGCCCCCAATAATTATCAAACGCGATGGATTCTAAGGGAAATTTTGGGGCTTTCATTACAGGGTGCTTGGGCATCCCTATTGCTAGAGCCCCCATTAAAGACCAATCCGTAGGGACACCTAGTAAGTCATGAATTTCCATTCGTCGTCTTTGGTCCTCGAAAGCTGATATGAGAAAACTTACCCCTATTCCTAAGGCAGTAGCCGCCGTCCATAGGTTAGCAACCGCTAAAGAAGTTACTCGAACTCCAAAAGCTTCAGGTGCAACAAAATATGTCACATCATACCAGCGTCCATTAATGCAAGGAATGAGAAGATACTCCGCATTTTTGATGTAATCTGTTCTATGCGGATCACTAAATTGTTCAAGAAGGGGGGCTCTTGCATTTTCTGGTAAACCCCAGAAATAGTTGATGACACTTTCTACTGGCGTTTTTTGAAGATTGCTTATATTAACCTCCCAAGCCATATCAGCAATTAAATCTTTAATTTTTTGATCTTTCACGATGATCCACCGATGATGTTGAACGTTTTCAGGTGATGGTGTCCATCGCGTAGCATCAAGTATCTTTTCAACGTACGCAGGAGGGATTTTCTTTTTTGGGTGAAATTCCCTTGTAGCAGTTCGTAAGGCTATCGCATCAAATATATCCACGAGTTGTAATCCTTCCTCTTTACATCTTTCAATATAGTTATAAATTACATTATTTAATTAACTATTAAAATACTATGGGGAAGTTTCTCATAATGAAAAAGGCTTTAGGGAATATTAGAATACTGGATTTCTCACAGTATATATCAGGTCCATGGGGCTCAATGATTTTAGCAGAGTTTGGGGCAGATGTCATAAAAATTGAACCCATTAAAACCGGCGAATCTTTTCGAATCCGGCTAATGGAGGATCCTGAGCTCGAACCCTTATTTCATCTCATCAACCACGATAAAAAATCAATGACCCTGAATATAGCTAAACCTGAAGGCCAAGAGATAGTCAGGAAATTAGTCCTTAAATCTGATGTCGTGCTTGAAAATTTCGTTCCCGGAATCATGGATAAATTTGGAATTGGATACAATGCGCTGAAAAAATTAAATCCTGGTATAATTTATTGTGCTGTTTCTGGCTATGGACAAACGGGAATAGAAGAATGGGTCAAAAAGCCCTCTTTTGATTTAATCGCCCAAGCACAATCTGGGGTCCTTGATATCTATAACCTTTATGAACAACATCCACCTCTTGCCATTGCTGATATATCCACCGCATCCTATGCAGTAATATGCATTTTAATTGCTCTAAACTACAAAAATATGACTGGAAAGGGCCAATTTATTGATTTAAGCATGCTGGATCTCATGTACACCCTAAATTTACGCACCAATATCATTCAATATGTCCCAAAAGAGCGATATGAAAATCCACGCCCGACCTATCGAACGTGGAAAGCCAAAGATGGTTATATTGCTATTGCAGTTTCCACTCATCGGCAATGGAACAATTTTTGCAAGGCAATAGAGCGGGAAGATTTAACAGATGACTCACGGTTTGATTTCCCATACAAAAGATGGCAAAATCGCGATATTTTAAACCCCATAGTAGCTGAGTGGTTTCAATCCAAAACTCTTTCCGAAATTGAGCAAATAATGTTCGACGCCCATATTCCCTGCGGACGCGTCCGTAAAAAAGAAGAAATTCATGAGCACCCACAGTTGAAAGCAAGAGGCATGCCCATGACAAGGTTCAAATTTGAAGGATTTGGACGAATTTACATGCCTGATGTCTTTGTAAAATTCTCTGAAACACCAGGCTCCATTGAAAGGATGGCACCAAAACTAGGAGAACACACTGATGAAATACTACAAGAAGTAGCAGGTTTGAAAATGGCCGAAATCAAAGCGCTGCGGGAAAAAGAAGTGATCTAATCTATTTTTTCAAAAATTTTTTAATGAAGCACCACATAAATTGATTTATATTTTCACCTACTGAGGAGACTAAAATGCCAATTCATACAGAAATTTGTGACCTTATTGGAATAAAGCACCCAATAATCCAAGCTGGGATGGGACCTTTCACGACCGTGAAATTAGCTGCAGCAGTTTCAAAAGAAGGCGCCTTAGGTGTTGTTAGTCAATGCGGCGGTCCTCATTATGAAAAATACCGCGATAAAACTCACGTAGAAGTGATGGCCGATGCTATTGAAGAAACTAATAAAAATACGAATAATATTTTCGGGATAAATGTTCGAGTTCCAAAAACATCAGATGACGCCAAGAATGTCGTAGATTATGTAGTGGATGCTGTAGAAAGCGATTCAAAATTGGCGAAAAAACTAAGAGTTGTGATTACTTCTGCTGGAGATCCTTTACAAGAATATCTCAAAAAGATAAAAAAGGCAGGCATGATCCACCTCCATGTGGCAGCAGCAGTGAGCCATGCAAAACGAGTCGAAAGAGCCGGATGTGACGCTGTAATTGCGTCAGGTTATGAGGCAGGAGGTCATTTAGCACTTAAACCAGTTCATACATTCGTTTTAATTCCAGAAGTAATAAAATCTGTTAACATTCCTGTAATAGCGGCTGGTGGAATGTGTGATGGTAAATCTCTGGCAGCTATACTAATAATGGGTGGGGCTGGTGTCCAAATGGGCACCCGATTTATCGCTACTAGCGATTCTGATTTCAAAGATTGCTATAAAGAATCCTTCCTTGAAGGAAAGATGTCGGATACTGTTGTAATGGAGGGCTTTCTTTCGCCCCATTGCAGGTATCTCTCCAATCCTTGGACAGAAGAATTTGTAAAAGTGATTGAAGCAGGCGCCACTGATGAGGAAAAGCTCCAATTTAAAGTTCAAGGTCGGATAAATGCGGCAGAAGTTGGCGATAAAGATAAAGGGTCAATGTTGTGTGGTATGTGCGTGGGTCGTATACACGAGATTCCAACCGTAAAAGAAGTTATAAATCAAGTCATAAACGAAGCCGAGGAACTCTTAAGGACTAGACCTAATGCTGTCCTAAAAGGTTAAGGTTTTTATTAGGTAATCCTATAAAAATAATTAGTTTTTTATTCCACCATCATCTAATTCATGGGGGGAAATCCATTGGATATAGTAAAAGGGATAAAACCTTACCTGATAACCACCGCAGGATTAATTATTAGTGGAATACTAGCATTTACACTATTTTATCTAACTGCTCTTAAGGCACCTTTATTATCTTTTATTTTCGGCATAAATGGAGCTTTTATTGGAGGATTTATGGTATTTATTTTAGTTAATTCTTATTTATCTAGTGAAACATGGACTGGTTTATACATCTGTAATGCATTACTTACCGTTTTGGGTGTTCTATTTCTAATTTACTTTTTCGATGAATTAAGAGACTTTTTTCAAGGTGTTGTGTATTATCTAGTAGGAGGTTTTCCATACATCTTCATTTTTGGAACATTTCCCTATAGTCTTGGCACTTATTGTGGAAATGCAATGAGATTGCGCTTGAATAAAATGGATGAAAAGAAAAAAAGAAAATATATTATCATTATTAGCTGTGTTATTGTATTTGGAATTTGTGGAATGTATTTATTAACTCTTATATTGCCGCCAATTTCCTCTATTCTTCCGCCAGCTGATTAAAAAGATTTAGAAAAGAAAAAAAAGTGAAAAGCTAGCTTACTGCTTTCATTAAGGCGTTAAAGCCAGCAAGATCGTTTAGATTTCCCCAGATCTTCAATTTTTTCTCTTTCAAAAGAGTCTTACCTTTTCCAGCAATTATATCAGCGCCTAAACCCGCATCTTCCGTAATCACGAGCACATCACAAGCAGGATATTCTCCCTTGAAAAATTTGACCTTCTTAGGAGTAACAACTACGTAGCATTTCGAATCGCCGATATTATAACCAATTATTTTTCCATAATAGGTTTTTAGCCAATTTTTTACTTTATCCATCGCGTTTTTGTTAATTTTCTCAACGATTGATGCCATTTCATCAATAAAATTTGCCATATCTCCAAATCCTCCAACTATTTATTTGTTTTCTTTAATCCACAGTTTAAGCGCTTCTATAGCGGCATTATTGATGTTATCATTCGTGACATTTCCGTATTTTTTAAGGACAGCTTTTTCTAAATCTTCGAAAAGGTCGTAATCTACAATTACATGTATTCGTGGTTTATCGTTATTCACGAAGAATTTTCTAAGTTTTGGTAATTTTTTGTATATTCTCATTCTCGAATATAAATCTTCATCAGTTCTCTTTGGTTTCCCTAAAAATTCAGACATATTATTCACCTTTCTAATTCATTTTCTCCTATTTCTCAAAAATTATTGGATGCAAGGGCCAATCAATGATATAAATACGAGTTCCTGGTTTTGAGCCATCTCCAGAGCGGACTACACCTTCTAACTTCGGAAAATTATCGACTATCATCTTTATTAGTAAATTTGGGTCTAAACCACTATCTTTTGCAAGTTTTTCCAATCCTTTTTTACTCTCTGAATCAACTTCAATTTCAACTGACATGACTTCAACTCCTACTCTTTTTCAACCTCTCGGATTGCTTTTCGAATATACGGACGTCCCCACCGTTCGCTAAATATATGACATTCCAGTGAGTGCCTTGGAGGTCCAGCAGGTCTTCCCCTTGTTGGCTTTCCTACGAGAAAGCAGCACAATGGTTCCCAAAGTCTTGGTATTCCTAATTTCTCAGCTAATAGGGCTCGCCGCCGCGGGTCAGGGTAAATTGGTGCTCCAATAAACGCAGCACCCAAACCAATTGCGTAGGTAGTTAACCACATATTTTGTAAAGCTAAAGCAACGCTAACAAGGCTTAAATCTCGGGTTATCACCGTTGGACGTGGGTACTCAATCCAACCATGAATTGTGTAGCACGGAATTATTATCAATGAACAGGTTCTGATTGCATCGACCATTAGTGATCCGGTCATGAGTCCTTTTATCGTCCGTAACTGAGATTTCTCGGGTAGGTACCATACTCGCGCTTGTAACATATCAATAGAGCCAGATAAGCCCCATGCCGTATTAGTTATCTCTTCATTCGCTTCAGCTAAATATTCTATCGTTTCTTTGTCTCTGACAACAATGAAGCGATAATTCTGCATATTTTCATCGCTCGGAGCCCATACACCAGCGTGGAGAATTTTTTCGAGTTCTTCATCAGATACTTCATATTCAGGGTCAAATCTTCTAATCGATCTTCTACGATAAATAGCTTCAAATAAATCCAATCTTCATCCATCCCTTTTTTTTTAATTAAAAAGAATTAAAAATTTTATAAAATGCTTTATGAGTCGCAAAATTTTTTAATCTTTTGATTTTAATTAAAAGATAGAAGATTTAATTATAATCATCTAATTATGAGAAGGGAGAAAATGTCAGCAAAGATATCGCCCCCTAATGAAATTGGTACTTTAACTATTAAAAATAGATTTGTTAGATCCGCCACATATAAGCGTTTAGCCGCTGATGATGGTATGGTTACGGATGATCTTGTAGAATTTTATAAAATTCTAGCCAGAGGAGGAGTTGGATTGATTATTACTGGTTTAGCTTACATCCAACCAAACAGCCATGTTGATTCATACATCTTAAAATCTTAATCATTAAATTACGGAGGAATGTCTGACCAAGTATTCGTTAACCATATATAAACAATGAGAAGTATGATAAGGAGAATGCAGACCCATATAAGAGCTGCTTTTGTAGAATTTTTCATAGGTATTCCTCTGTTTGACCCACCGATTGTTATTGTACCACATGATATAAAAATACTGTAGGATATACAAATATAATTAGATGTCATATGATCTTTTGTAGGGAGACAATGAAAGGTGAAAAAGATCACGGTTGAAGGATATAGGAAATGTCTCCTGCTATTCATCGTTTTAATATTTTCAATGTCTTTTTTCACTTTCTTTCAACTAGAGACACCAAGAAGTGCCAAGAATTGTAACTGCCTAAACCCTTCAGCTCAAGTACCACATAGTGCACCCCCGGCTCCACTCCATCCGTCCACAGCCCCTCTACCACCCCTGCCAGGAGGCCCGTACATAGAAGCTCCTCCACCACCCCCGCCAGGAGGCCCGTACATAGATATTGATGGCAATATCGAGTTAGAAAACATTGCAAGTTCGGGAGATGGTTCCGCGGGAAACCCATTCATCATTGAGAATTACGTTATTGATGCAGGTAGCTTAGGCGGTCATGGAATAAGCATTAAGAATACCGACAAGCACTTCATCATTAGAAATTGTACTGTCATCAACGGAAATACTGGATACGCGGGGATCAATCTTGAAAGCATGATGAACGGGAGGATAATCAATAACACCCTCAACAATAATTATTATGGAGTTCGGGCCTATTTTGCAGACCAAAACTTAATTGCCAATAACACCCTCAACAATAATTATTATGGAGTTCGGGCCTATTTTGCAGACCAAAACTTAATTGCCAACAACACCGCTAATAATAATGATTTTTATGGAATTTGGCTCTCTTCATCCTGCAATGACAACATAGTTGCCAACAACACCGCTAATAATAATGATTTTTATGGAATTTGGCTCTCTTCATCCTGCAATGACAACATAGTTACCAATAACACCGCAAATTATAATTTTTATGTTGGAATTATGTTGTATGCTACTGCTGATAAAGCAGACAATAATACGGTTGTCAACAACACTGCTAATCATAATGCTTATGGAATTTCCATACGGTGTAATTGTCATGACAGTAAGATCATCAATAACACTGTCAATCACAATACCAATTACGGAATTGAATTATGTCGTGTTGGCAGTTCATCCCCTTCTGGTATTACGCTGATCAACAATACCGCCAATTTTAATACAATGGGCATTCGTTTTTTCGCTTCTGATAGCAACACGGCTTCATTTAATACCGTTAATAATAACAGCGATACGGGTATTTGCTTAGAGAATTCTGATTTTAATACAATAACATGGAATGTATTAAGTGGAAATGCACGGGGTATTTATGAGATATATTGTACAGGTAATATAATAGCAAATAATAATTGTCCAAACCCACCTGGTAATGGTTGGGGTAATGGAGGTAATGATAACGAGCCACCTTACGACAGCTTAATCTGGTTAACAATCCCAATGGGGATCACCATCACAGTATTGTCTGGAATTCTTTTTTACAGAATACGAAGAACACCGACCGAGATTCTTTCAAACCCTAAAGAACCAACAAAAAGTCAATTCCCTCTTTCGGGGCTCTATTGCCATGGTTGCGGCAAAAGAAATGCGGCAAAAGAAATCTTTTGCAAATATTGTGGGTATGAACTATAGATCAATCATTCAATGATGCTGCTATATCCCCTAGAACCAAAAGCACGTGCTGGAAATCTTCTAATCGATCTTCTACGATAAATTGCTTCAAATAAATCCATTCTTCATCCTTCCCTTATTTTTTTAAAAAAGAAGAATTGTAATTTTTAAAATGCTTTATGAGTTCCGAATAACTCTAAATAAAAGTCAGCCAAGAACCTATCAACCAAATTCCCTATTCTTCCTTTTTTTTAGAATCCAGAATTTAGTACTTTTAAGTTATTCGGTTTATTTCGCTGGAATATTTTAATGCCTTAAATTTTTTAATCTTTTGTCCGTGTCAAAACATGAACACATGCCGCTGACCCAGTAGCACCACGCCCCAAACCAATATTATGTTGCAAACCATATTCAACATCTGGAACTTGAACTTTTCCTGCTTGTCCTCGGAGTTGATCGAAAATTTCTACGATTTGCGCCACGCCACTAGCCCCAATTGGATGTCCTTTCGAAATCAACCCTCCTGATGGATTGATTGGTTTGGAACCATCCAACATCACCATCCCCTCTTCCAGCAATTTATGGCCTTCACCTTTTTTAGCAAATCCTAGGTCTTCATATGATACTAGCTCGGTAATTGTAAAACAGTCATGAACCTCTGCTACATCAATATCCTTTGGTTCAACCCCTGCCATTTTATAAGCCGCCTTTGCTGCCATTTCACTTGCAGGGAAACCGACAAGAGCTTTATCCTCCCCTAATTGCCAACTATAAATGGATGCTCCACTACCGGCAACATAAACGGGAGTATCTGTATAATTTCTTGCCAATTCTGCTTTACAAATCAGAACAGCAGCAGCTCCATCAGTAATGGGGCAGCAGTCCATCAAAGACAATGGCCAGCTTACAATGGGACTTTTCATTGCTTTTTCTAGTGTTAGGGGAAACTGATAATGGGCATGTGGGTATTTTGCCCCATTATTATGATTTTTTACGCTTACCATTGCGAGATGTTCTCTTGTTGAACCGAATTGATGCATATGCCTGGTCGCACGGAGCCCAAAGAATGCAGGTAGTGTTCTACCCCTGCGCCAAATATCTTGCACTTCGCCCGCTCTAGCAATCAGTCCTCCTTTTGAATCTTTCATTTTTTCAACGCCTACTACGAGCACTACATCATATACTCCTGCTGCAACACTAAAACAAGCATTACGAAATGCATCCGAACCTGTTGCGCACCCGTTCGTATTTCTCGAGATCGGAATATTGTACAACCCTAAAGGATGAGCGAGATCTACACCAGAATGAGCTCGACTACTTCCAAACCATGCAGCTTGGATATCACTCTCGTTAAAATTTTTATCTACTGTTTTAATCATGTTCAAATAAGCCTCTTCGATCATATCATCAACGCTTTTATCAAATAGCTCTCCAAATCTGTCGATTAAGGCTCCACCAATAACTGCAACTTTATTCTTCATCTCATTTCACTCCTAATTTCTAATTATTTCTCCTCCTGAAGAGGGAGACACTTCCAAGAATAAACCCAATGCCCCTCGGATTCGAAAATTTCTCGTGGTATCAATTGAACTCGCATTCCCACTTTCACATCCTCTGGTTTCGTTTCCGTAAAAACACACCAAAGCCTTGGCCCATCGTCAAATTGAACGATACCAGCAGGTAATGGAGGTTCCATCGTTTTGGGTAAGTAATATTGAATGATATAAGTAAGAAGCGTGCCCTTACCTGAGAAATGAACAGGTTCAATAATTTCTTCGTCCTTTAATGGCTTTGCTTGACATTTCATGCAGATTTTTCTTTTCCTTGGAAACGAAATATACCCGCATTTTTTACATTTATATCCAATTAATTGATAATTTTGCTGTATTTCTCTCCATATAGGTGGTGATATTCCCATAAACTCATCTCCTTTTTATCAACCTCTTTTTATTAATTTGTTATATCTCAAACTGGTGAAATAATCAATGTATTCTTTATCCTCAATGAAGTGTTTCACGGATGTAATTTTTCCTTTTTTCTCCTCAATAGCGTCTTTTACTTCTAGAGTGATGGCATCACTCCCCCCCGAGCCAAAAGAGACGCAAAGAATCTTTTCTCCCGCCTTTGCGTTATCTAAAACCGAAGCTAACCCAATTAAAACTGAAGCAGAACCAGTATCACCAAAATTAGAAAATATTAATCCTTTAGCTAATTGTTCTTTTGAAATCTTTAATCTTTTTGCCATATCAGAAATCCACCTTTGGGGTGCAGGACCCGATTGCTGGAAAATAACGTGATTAAAGTCTCCAACTGAAAAACCTGTCTTTTTCAATGAATTCTGAACGGTTGTACTCATAATTTTTATTGCGTTACCTCGAACAAACCGTCCATCTCCCATTGTAGGATCAGCCCCCTCGTGCCTCCATTTCTCACGAAATGTTGTACTATAGGATTCGATATCAAGAATTTCGGCGATTACACCATTATTTCCAAGAATGAGAGATCCAGCTCCCGAGGATGCCGTGTAATCTAATTCAGAACCCGGATGCGCCGATAAACAATCAGCTGCAACTATGACCCCTGCCTTACTTCTGCCTGCATTAAGAGCATCAACGCAAGACTGAAGGGCAAGAGTTGAAGCCCTTGGAGAAGCCCCAAAATCTGCTGGAGTGATGTTTTCTTTACAACCTAACGCGTATGCAAGTTGATTTGAAATAGCACCCTCAATTAAAGGGGAGGAAAAAGTGCAGAAATAGACTAATCCTACCAATCCCGGATCAATTCCTGCATGAGTCATTGCATTTCGAGCCGCGTTTAAACCCAAAGGGAAAATATCCTCATCTATAGCGGGAATGGCTTTCTCACCTGGAATCTTTCGTGGCTGTAACCATGCTTGCGCAATATCGCTAATTTTTAAACGGTAATACGGAATATAAATCCCATATCCAACAATACCGACCATACCTCTAATCTCCTCTTATTATTACTTTTGTACCTTCAAAATTAATTTTAGCATTTTTATTTTTTATTGTATAATAATTTCATGACTTTTCATTTCATCGCATTTTTATTAATTTTAGCTAGTTCTTTTTCGAGTAAATCCCTCCTAGCTATCTTTCCTACGGCAGTTTTTGGAATAAGCGTTTTAAATTTTACGACACGAGGATATTTATAAGCAGCCATTCGTTCCTTACAAAAATTAATGATATCTTCCTCAGTGACTTTCCCCCGGTACTGCTTGTTTAAAGAAACATACGCTGTGATAACCTCACCAACTTTTAAGTCTGGAATACCGATTACCGCGCATTCTTTTACTCCCGGATGTTCGTGGAGCGTTTTTTCCACTTCTTGGGGAAAGATCCGATATCCCTTATATTTAATCATTTCCTTCGTTCGTCCTATGATGTAAAAGTAACCATCCTCGTTCATTTTTGCTATATCACCCGTATGAAGCCAACCCTCTGTAATGGTGGCGGCTGTACGTTCTGGATGTTTCCAGTACCCTTGCATTATTTGGGGCCCTCTTATTAGTAGTTCACCTGCTTCTTCTGGCCCACACTCATCACCTGTTTTAAGGTCAATTATTTTCACATCAGTATCAATAATAGGAATGCCCACTGAGCGTGAATCGATGATATTTAACCAAGGGGGTTGGCTCATAACAACTCCACATTCAGTTAGGCCATATCCTTGGGATAGCTGCTCATGACCAAACCATTCTTTCACTTTCTTGGCAATTTCTGGTGGTAATCCTGCAGAACTCGCCCCAATTCTTTGTAATGAGGATAAATCATATTGTTTAATAGATTTATGTTGTTCAAGGTATTCAAGAAGATAGACAAATATCGTGGGCGTACCTATAAAGCGATCTACTTTATATTTTTCTATTGCTTCAAGAATCTCCTTCGCATTAAACCTCTCCCATAAAATGATCATATCTGCCCGAAAAATTGAACCTATGATCCCAAGGAAGCCCATTATATGACAGATTGGGAGAAAAATTAATCGTGCCATATTACTATATTTTTGGTCAAGCTCTTCTTTAGTCGACCAAGTGTATGCGTATTGGGTAACATTTGAGACAATGTTGTGGTGCGTTAACATCACGCCTTTGGGCAAACCGGTGGTACCACCCGTATAAGCTAACACCGCAAGATCTTTTTTTGGGGCTATCTTCACATTTGGAGGTTCTGGAAGATAATCTTCGATTAATTTAGTGAAACTTAAGGTTCCTGGCTCCGTTTTTTCTCCAATAGTGATTATATTTTGAATATTTAATTCCTCTAACGCTTGTTTAACTAATGGCAATAAATCATTTTGTATGATAATTGTATTTATGATTTCCGAATCGGTTATCACATGTTTTATTTCTTTCTTTCGGAGCAAAGGATTAATAGGGCATGCAGCTGCGCCTGTCAGCGTGATTCCAAATATGCTATAGATAAATTCCGGACAATTTCTAGTCATTAAGGCGACAGCATCGCCCTTCTGAACTCCTAAATCATATAGGGCAGCAGCAAGCTTATCGGAAAAACCCATTAACTGCTGATATGATATTTTATTTTCGGTTGGAACATAATGTATCGCTGTTTTTTCTGGAACTTGAGTTGCAGCGTGCCGTCCCAACTCGAATAAAGGTAATTCTGGATACTTAATCGTGGCTGGAATGTTTTGGGGTCGCCATTGCTCCCATTGTTGATTCTGCCGCACCCATGGACTCGGACGATCATAATAGAGCTCGATTCCTAAAATCCCTCTTTCCATGGAAAACCAAAACATCCTTTTTTTTCTAATTTTATGTAATCAAATTTATGGCTGAATAATTTATTAAATAATTAGATTAGAATTTTTGTAATAATTTATTATTTATAAAAAATTTAGTATGCTAAAAAACTTTTAAATCAAGTTTCCAATTTGATAGTCAGTAGTTCTCTTATTATCGCGCATCTTTTCTCTAAAAATAATGAGTCATTCAAAGTTACTTACGATCTCTCTCTAAATTCTCTCTAAATTATCTTAAAAATCAATCTTTAAGTTTGGGAATTCTGTGGATGACTTAATTTCCATTTAGATATTACCTTGTGAATATAACTTACACTCGTGCCTATGATCTGACTGAGAAGCTCCTCGACATATCGTTTTTTCATAGATCCCTCCCATTCTCGCAGAATACCCTGCTGGAGCAGATGGTGGATGAGGTCCTTCTTAGTTTTTCTCTCACCCCTCTTACGTTCCTTTTCGATTATTGTCTTGATTTTGGGAAGTGTTTTAAATAAATTCTTCAATAATTCAACCGCTTTCGCATTTAATTCCTTGGTGGAGGAGCTCATAATACATTCAAATATCTTTTTATATTCACTAATGTAGGGCTTAAATCCATGGATTTTTAGGAGACTATCCGCTGAATGATTTCTAATAAGGTAATTAGGATCCATAATTCCTTTAAAAAGAGCATCGATTACTTCTTGAGTAGGGTAATTCCCGAGAACCATTGCTGCTTCTACTCGATCAGACGTACGTGCACTCAAGAATTCACTGATTAAAACAGGAATATACTCCCCAGATCCTTCGATATCTTCAATGGCTGCAGCAATCCTGATTCTTAGAACTGGAGGTGAATTTTTTATCTTCTCTTTAAGTATTGGTAATGCTTTCTTAGATTTTAGACAAGCTAATCCTTTAGTTGGCCACATGTCCCCCTTTTTCACACTTTCTATTAATAGATCTTCCGCTTCCGCTTTTTCTTTATCATCTAAATCAAGAATCACTTCAGGTAAGTAACCAACGCCATTATGAATTTGGTAATATATAGATTTGTTGAAAAATTCCTCCATAAACCGGTTCCAAGCTGGACTCCTCTTTTTTTTGGTCATTGTTATCCCTTCTTTTTTGAGTAATCTAGAATAACCTTATTGTGGTTTTATAACTATTTTTATTTAAAAAAGAAGATAGACAATTTATTTGACTTACTAAGCAGTGAGATTAAAGATGGTAGCCAATTTTTATAAAAATTTATAAGTTTTTATAACTAATTTGAAGGTTAAATAGTTGTGTCCAAAATTAGACTCGGATAAAGTAAATTTTGAGGTCTTAGACATGTCTGAAAAACATACACCGCCTAAATATCTCGAATTAATTGGCATGAAAGTTCCTGGCATTCCCTATAAAATTGAAGCAGAAAGAATGATAATATTCAATGAATCGATTGGGGTTAAGAATCTCGAGGAATTTAAGGAACCTGAGACAGGAAAAACACGAATTCACCCAGCCTTTGCAAATGTAATAATGCGGTATTCAAAGGGTTCAATTAGAGATTTTAATTTAAAGGATGGGTCGCCACTAATTAAGGTCTTTGGGTTCTTATTGCATACTTCACAAGCATATGAATTTGTTAAACCCGTTTATGCAGGGGATAAAGTCACAACCGAGATGGTTATCGATGAAATTTATGAAAAAAGGAACCGTCTCTGGATTTTTTTTAAATATACAACAAGAAATCAAGACGATGAAGTTGTCATAATTACCAGAGCTAGTATTGCAATAGGAAAGGGTGGTTATTAATCCACTAAACTTTAACTTCTCGTGGATTTTTTTTCAGCTAATTTTTGCTTATATTCATAATACTCATGCAACTTGAAAAGGATCCGTGCGGCAGCTTGCCCCGAAGGTGCGACAAGCACTCCCTGGTTTATAAATTTACGGACAATTCCGTATTGTATGGGGGCTTCCGCTGTGTAGAAGCCTAAAGGTAAAATTAGTGGTTTAGAAGATTTTTGAGCTATCCTAGCGATGGTTTGCACCATACTGAAATCAAAACTTTTCATTATGTCTTTGGACACGCCAAGCGCGGTGTTGGGGTTGTTTTTCGCAAATTCTTCGAAATCCTTGTTATCATAGATGAGCGAAAATCCGATGGCTGGACGGGCGATAACCGCGTCAATATTAGGATCATCCAAAAGAATTTTAATGACCTTAGAATAGGAACCGACCTCCCAAGACGCAACTAAATCAACTGGATTCCGATGTGGCCAGTAGGGTGGAAGCAATTGACTCAACTTTTCAATTGTTGATGGATCGAGCGGAGCAAGGACCAATCCTTCAGATTCAGCTTGATCTGCCATCAGCACGCAAAATCCACCACCACCACCCATTAATCCCACTCGCCGCCCTCTCGGAAACTTTGGGGGATCGTATGAGAGGCATTGAGTAAAAGCTCTGCCCATATCTACTAATTCAGTCATAGTACTAACTTCAATTACCCCATGCTGCGTGAACACCGCCTCATATAATTCCTGACTCCCCGTTAAGGAACCCGTATGGGATTTCGCCGTCTCTCTTCCGCTTTTCGTTTTTCCTCCCTTGATTAAAATGATTGGTTTTTCTATTTTTTTAACCACTTCAATGAACTCGCGTCCTTTTCTTAACCCTTCAATAAAGCCCAAAATAATTTGAGTATCCGGATCTATCCCGAAATACTTTAAATAATCTTCAAACTTGAGGTCTATCTCATTTCCGGAACTTACAAATTTGCTAAAACCCAACCCATGAATCGTCCCAGATCGCAAAGTCGTGATGCCCCAAGTTCCAGATTGGGACACGATACTGGCATTAATCTTTCGGCGGGCAGGCGGAAAACCAAACCCCATTTCACCCACAAGATTAGATTCTGTACAAGCTATGCCCATACAGTTCGGTCCTACGACACGAATATCTCCTTTTTTTAACAGACGCAGAATTTCTTCCTTTAATTTTAAACCTATTGTGTCATATCCTGCCATTTCCCCAAATCCCGCAGTAATAATGACTGCGAATTTCACGTTCTGCTCAATACACTCTTCTAAGACGGCTGGAACTTTAAAGTTCGGAATTGTTATAATCGCTAAATCGAGTTCGCCGGGAATCTCTTTTAGATTTGAGTAGGCTTTAAGTCCAAATAATTTTTCGTGATTCGGATTAATTGGATATATATCCCTTTGATAGTTACAAGCGATAAGATTGGTAACAACTTGAGCTCCTACCTTATTTTGCTTATTAGAGGCGCCAATAACGCATATATTGTTCGGATTAAAGAGTTGGTGTAAGTTTATTTGACGCACGCTTTCACACCATTTGATAGCTTACAATTCAAAAGATTATATGAATAAAAGAATTATAGTTAGAAAGTATATCAAGCTATCTTGAAAAGAGTGATTTCCCTGAAGTTTTTATATTTTTGCGCTCATCCAGACGATTTGGAATTTAATATAAGCAATTTTATGATTACCGTCGCGGAAAATCCAAAAAACGAATGTAAAATCGTATCTATGACGAAAGGGGAGATGGGAACTTATAATAAAGAATTAAAAGGCGAAAAATTGGGTAAAATTCGAGAACAAGAACTGAGGCGAGCTGCAAAGATTGAAGGAATCTCCCAAGTAGAGTTTTTAGGTCAAATCGATGCCCATACCAAAATAAACCAAGAAACCATCGATTCAGCACGTGCCATAATAGAATCTTTTACCCCAGATGTGGTTTTTGCACCCGAGTGCCTGTATTATTACTATGTCCACAGGGATCACGTAAATACAGGATTAATTGTCTATCATCTCATTAAAAAACTAAAACCCCCTAATCGACCCAAATTATTCACGTATAATTCCTATGTAAATACTCATTACTTTCCGATGAAGCATTGGAGACGTCAAAGCAAAGCATTATTGGTTCATAAAAGCCAGTATTGGCTCTTACTACCTGCTTATCCCCTCCGCTTCATCTTGGGACTCTACTTCGGATTTTGCCTTCCTCGTCGATACCGTCGCTTTCTAATGGCAGAAGCCTATAGAAAAGTGGATTTTCAGGCGGATTCAACAAATAAATTGGGATTAAAACAACGAATATTTGGGCGAATTGCCGCAAAACTTAAGTCCATAGTTAAACCTATGGTCTAATCGTAATAAAAAAAATGGAAGATTAAAAATGCCAGGAATTACTCACCTACTATTTGGGCTAATGATCGTCATCCCCATCATGTACATGGCGAAAGAGAAATTCAGTTATAAAGTCGCTGGGATTTTCGTGCTTAATTGTTGGATTGGTCCAGATTTTCAATGGGCCTATCGTTGGATTACTCCAGGGGTGACTTGGCCACATTCACTATTTGGATTCATGATATGGGCAATCCCTCTTGCTTTGTTTTATTCTTATTTATCACGCTTTTCATTCGATAGAACAAACCGTTTTTTTACGATTGTCGATGATGGAAAGCGTGATGTTAGCTTAAAAAATACGTACCTCTTATGTCTTGCCGGAGGAATTTTTCACCATTTTATAGATTTGCTCTTTAATGGCGAGCCATATGAGTTTCATTTATGGGATGGATGGGATCTCAGTCTTACAGAAATAAATACCTGGGGCGAATTAAGTTACGGTCTCCCTAATGTCCTGACTATAGTGGGTTTTATACTTCTAGTCGCAATTTCATTATTCATTATTTATTATTTAAGAAAGGAGGTAAAAGATGCTCTTCTTTTCCTCTTTGTGGTTATGAGCTTAGTAATTTTAATTTATTTCACGCTAGGATTCGAAGCTTTTGGAACAGAACGCGAATTCGGGGCCATGCTCTGCTTATTTTGCTTCATTTTCTTACCTTTAATGAC
The DNA here is from genome assembly GCA_013375455.1 of Candidatus Helarchaeota archaeon. Next base: position 51,862 of record JABXJT010000029.1, read on the forward strand.
CCTTGGCTATGTTGCGATAAACGTCAATAAGAATCCCACTCAACCTTCACCACCACTCATAAATAAAAAATTAGCACTGAATATGATCATAGCGATTACCCTCGTCGTTAACGTGGCGATACTTGGTTTAGGGTTGATCGGGATGTTTGCCCCTGAGATTCCCAGCGTTTTAATAGATTTACCCAATGAAGTCTTTTTCATACTAGGTATTCTCGTAATATCCCTTGCGGCAATAGGAATAGTTGGTGCGATTGGACTCATTTTACGAAAAAATTTTGGTCGTAACCTAGTAATATTTTTCTGTATCTTACTATGGCTCTTTATCTACCCCTTCGCAATTGTTCTATTCCTATGCCGAGACGACATAAAAGAAATGTTCAATAAAACAGATAAGGCAGGCTAAAATTCTCTCTTGTTTAGGTATTAGAGATCCTTTAAGTATATTTTATATTTCCCCAGTTTTCCACCATAGTTACCAGCGGAAATCGTTTTGAGCCCTGGAACATCTTGCATTGCATCTATAGCTGCTTTCGTTGCCGCTTTAACCGTTTCTATGTTTAATCCGTCGATCACTATTTCTGGTATCGATTGTATGCCAGGAGGCACTTTAGACCCTTCAATTTTATTTTTTAAGGTTGGACAGAACCAGTGATTGGTGCTGGGACCTATTTCAGGAAAATTAGTTTCGGGTTTTGAGCCAGCGGAGCAGATATTGAAAGAAGTAATAGCTCCATCAATATTTAAAATAGCATCCACGCTTTTTTGCCCTGCTTCTAACGCGGCATCGATAGTCTCACAAAACATCCAGATATTGCCCCCCATTACACCCTCTTGATAACCAAGATAATGCTCAATGAGAAAATCATGCCCCATCATTATTGGCACGTCGATCATTTCACGCCCTTTATAATCAATCACCCATTCATAACCGTCCCCACAATGCCCTACAGTCTTCATCATATCATATTTTTTTTCTGCTTTTAAATCATTGAAGACTGCGGTGGTTGGTACCACGAGGATTCCCTGCCGGGTACGTCGCCCCAATCGATCTTCGAGAGTTGCGATGGCTTTCTTTCCATATCCCAGTACCCAGAGCTGAACCACTGCTCCTGGACGCTCATCAGGCGTATTTTTAGCATCAATCCAGCGGACTATGCCTCCTTCTGCATCTCCAAAAACAGTGGATGGTAATGCAGTGAAGCTATACACGGCTTGTTTCAATAAAGCATCATTCTTTGCAGTGACTAACAACTGTGTAACTGTTCCCTCAAATGCCTCTGCATACGTATCCTCAATTTCAACCATTATAAAAACCTCTACAAAAATCTAGTAATTCAGAACAATACTCTTCTTTATTTTTTAAATCATTTTCCAATTAAACAGAAAAATAACTTTGCTCTTTGAGAGCATCAATGGGGCGATAATTCACCGTAAACCCAACGGTTTCAATTTCTTTTGCTAATTTTTCAAAGGTAAGCAAATCGCGATCAAAGTCTGCCTCCGTATATCGCATCGATTCTCCTTTACAGATGTATGGTTCACAATGTTTCGTAAAAATAACTGTTTTATCCCACCAGTACCAGGTCATTGGGTAAAAATGACAGCCCATTGGGCGTTTTTGAGTGCTATTATTGCTATCCCAAATAGTACATGCCTTATTATTATGGAATTTGCAGAGACGCGGAGTCAGCCCAATGTAATAGATGATTTTTTGGTCGTTAAACCAAACTGTATATCTCCGAGGTTTTAATTTGCGGAGCGTTTTCAATTTTACCTCTGGCCAAGACTGCTCAAATCCTATCGGAATGTACATGTTTTTACAACAAAGTGTTGGGCATTTCATGCATTTATGCGTGATAAAAAAATCCTCAAAATCAAAGGTGCGGGCCTGCGTCGTGAGGATTTTATAGGTCCGCCCTCGATAAGTTAATTTAAGTGGCTCATCAATGAATGGAAAATACGTGGATATGAATTCAAGGAGCGTGTTGGTACCCGCGGCGTCTGTTAAGGTATGGATCTGTTTGGACATATTTGAGAACCACTAGTTTACTATCCATTCAGCATCTCACTTTTTTAGAAGATGCTCTCTCTGCTCTTTTGGTAACTTCTCACTTGCATATCTCAAAACCAATCTTGATAATTCCTTTTTATTCTTCTCCAAGTAATCGAAAATTACATCAGGTTTAACCTTCGAGGCAGTCTGCTTTTTTATCTATACTATGCAATGTCCTCCGAAATCTTCTGAGGATCACCCAAACTATCACAAACCACTTCTTTAGAAGTTTTCGTATACTGGCTTATTCTCTACACTATGCAATGCTTGGGCTGAGTTTTAAGTGTTTCGAGGACTAAACAATAGCAGGCATCAACAGCAAT
>JABXJT010000002.1:0-101536 GCA_013375455.1 Candidatus Helarchaeota archaeon
GCTATTTTTTCAATAGATTTAACAGAAGATGCAAATGATCTAATTTCAATAAATAAAGGAGATTCAATAGTAGTTCATTACATAAATAACAAACCTTGTTACATTAGGAAAGGAGATAGAGTGGAAATATCAGGTAAAATAATAAAAAAAGAAATAAATAATAAAAAAGAATCCGTTTATATAAAGTCTAAAAAGATATATAATGAGACTTTAAGATTTAGTCTTGAGTATTAAAATAAATATTCATAACAATTATATTGAAACATTTACCTCAATTTGAATGCTATGAAAAAAAATCATTTCTTAGCATTGTTTTCAATACCTATGAAAAAAATGAAACAATTTTGGAGGTATAAGAATGTCCAAACCCATGTATATTACCAAAGAGATTCCTGACGCACTGAATCAAAAATCCTTAGAAGCACTAGAGATTGCTCGTGATACAGGTAAGATTAAACGCGGAATTAATGAATCAACTAAAGCTATCGAGCGCGGTATCGCGAAATTAGTTGTAATTGCAACCGATATTGAACCACCTGAAATTGCTGCCCACATTCCTTTATTATGTGAAGAGAAAAAAGTCCCATACACATTTCCAGTGCCAAAAAAGAAATTGGGGCGCATTGCCGGAATCGATGTAAATACAAGTACCGTGGCAGTTCTCGACCCAGGAGACGCTAAGGATCTGATAAAGGACCTAGCTGAAAAATTAGCGGCGCTTTAACGATGGTGAAAAAATGAGCGAATACGGCGCCGAAGAAGTCGTGGAAGCTGAAGTCATTCAACTCATCGGTCGGACCGGCACTACTGGTGAAATCACGCAAGTAAAAGTACGGATTTTGTCCGGACGCGATAAAGGACGCATCCTCACCAGAAACATTAAAGGACCCGTAAGGCTCGAAGACGTCGTGACTCTCCGAGAAACTGAACGTGAAGCTCGTAAGATCAAAGCCCCCTAACAGTTGATTAAAGATTTGGAGTTGTTAGAAAGTTGGTGAAAATTCGGAATTGCACTTTTTGTGGAGGAGAAATTGAGCCAGGCACGGGATCTATGTACGTACGGCGTGATGGGACGGTCATGTATTTTTGTTCCAGTAAGTGCTACAAGTCGCGGCTGAAGCTAAGAAGAAATCCGCGTAAATTGAAATGGACTAAGTTTTATCAAAAAACATAGTAAAATCATTATTCAAAGAGGGGGAAAAAAGAATGAATAAATTAAAATCCAATATCCAAATTAGAAAATATAAGCGACCGGACTTAGAATCCGCCATTACAGTCTATGAAAAGCGAAATAATTAAAGAAGCACATTTTCTATTATAATTTCCGCAAAAGTTTGGATAATTTTTGTATTTGATAATGGGCAATCTTCAGTTAATATGCGAGTTAACTCCTGATGAATTTGTTCCTTCATTGGAGGCTCCTCAGCTAATTTTTTACACAAATTGAAAGCCACTCCCTTTAGGGAGTAGATGGGTCAGAAATGCAGCGGAAAAAAGGAGTATCAGGATTTTTCCCTTTGCTACCCATAATACTTTCAGGTATCTCTCCTGCTTTTATAGAACCGACTCTAATAATAGTTTAAGAAACTTGTGTTGGTCTACCATCAAAATGAAGATGAATAAAGGAATTAAGGTCAGAATCTACCCGACTAAGCGACAACAGGAGCTACTCCATAAAACATTCGGCTGTTGTCGGTTTCTCCACAATCAAATGCTGAAAGAACGGCAATCAGTATATAATACGCTTAAAGAGGATAAAGACCACTTGTATGCCCATAAATATAAGACTGAAAAGCAATACAAACAGGAATTTCCTTTCCTAAGCGAAGTGGATTCCAAAGCACTCCAATCGGAAACCCGCAATCTCCTCCAAGCGTTTCAAAACTTTTTTCGAGGCATTCGTGAGGGGAAAAGAATTGGCTATCCCAAATTCAAATCAAAGAAGCAGAAGCAAACTTACACGACTTATAATATCAATAACAACATTAGAATTGATCAAAAAACCAAGAGAATCAAACTCCCGAAAGTTGGATGGATAAAATATCGAGATAACAGGAATGTTATCCATCCGATTAAACACGTAACTGTAAGTAGAACGAGAACGAATAAATATTTCGTGGCAATCACTATTGAGGTAGACCTTGATGTAGAACTCCTCACTACCATCCCGCTTCACAGGATTGAAGCGTTTGATATGTCAGCTCCGAAATTTCTCGTTAATAAAAAGGTGGAATTAACAAATCCCCGTTTTTATCGAGCCCACGAACGAAAATTGAAACGATTGCATAAATTAGTATCTCGTAAACAGAAAGGATCAAAGAATCGAGATAAAGCACGATTGAGGCTAGCGAAGGTGTATGAGAAAATCCACAATCAAAAAATGGATTGGACCCATAAGCTTACCCATTCCTTAAGTAACCAATTTGATGCCATTATCTTAGAGGATTTGAACATTCAAGGGATGCAACAATTCAATTCGGGCCTGTCCAAATCCGTTACCTTAGATTTCTCTTGGCATCAATTCATCTCGTATTTGCGGTATAAACTGGAATGGCAAGGTAAACCGCTTGTCTTGGTTGATCAGTTTTTCCCGTCCAGTAAACGCTGCTCGGCTTGCGGTCAGATAAACAATGACCTGCAACTGAGCGAACGGACTTGGACGTGTCCATGTGGGGTAACGCACGATCGAGATGGGAATGCCTCAACTAACATTAAAGAAGAAGGATTGCAAATTCTTCACGATCAAGGAATTTCGATCATTAACGAAAATTATGCTACCGTAGGGACTACGGGAAGTCACGCCTCTGGAGATCGTGTAAGTCCTGCTCTCGCAGGCAGTGGTCAAGGAAGGAGGAATCCATCTGCTTTCAGGCAGTGGTAGTTCAAACAAATTTCGTAATCGGAATACATTTTTCCCTTTAATATGTCAATCCAACCCTATAGAAGAGCGTGGACTAATTCTTATGACAATCGTAGAAAACCTATTAAAACCGAAATTAATTAAAGAAGAACGTTTTCTATTACAATATCTGCAAAGTTTCTAATGGTTTGAGTGTCCGATAGGGGACATTCCTCAGCTAATATTCGAATAAATTCCCGATGAACTTCTTCCCTCGTTGATTTTCCCTCAGCTAAATTTCTGCACAGATCTCGTAGTTTAATTACATTTTCCTCCTTTACCGTTTCAATCCATTTCGCAATATAGTCTTTAATCTTTTTAGGCGCCTCTAAATCTTCGTTCAAACTAGTAAAATTTTTCCAAAGTTCTAGCTCGCGCCGCCCACTTTCGGGACTATCGGAGGCATGAACCGAATTTACTCCTCCCCAAATACCATATTTTCCCCTTATAGAATCCGATTCCGCCTTTTGAACAAAGGTCGCTCCGAGGAACTCCCGAATCGTTTCAATATCCCCTTGGATGATCATTGCTAAAACTGGGGCGGCACACAGACATTTTACAAGCCAGGGGAAGAAAAATTTTCCTTCATGCTCTTGATAATGTTTTCGCGCTAATTGTTCGCTTACTATTATTTCTTTAAATGCCTTGACGGAAAATTTTTCAGCATTTTTGAGAAATTCCTGTAAGATTGCTGCCCCAATGCCCTTTCTCAGAACGGCATCAGGTTTTAGAAACACTAAACTTTCCTCCATGCGTTATGCACCACATTAAAATATTTCAAATCAGATTCATCATATATATTGAAAAGTATTTAAAAGATTGAAAAATATTTTTAGAATCAATAGCTATGAGTTGTAGGTAAGATTAGATGTCTGAGGATACCCTTAAGATCATGATAGTAGGATTAGAAAACGTGGGAAAAACATCAATCCTGCTCACTTTGGAGAAAAAATACAGTTTATTAGGTGCCTTAACCCCAACCAAGGGGATAGAAAGGTCAACGTTCAAGATCCTCGGATATCCAGTCTCAGCATGGGATTTGGGCGGTCAGGAAGCTTACCGAAAGGGATATTTACAGAAAGATATTTTTTTTGAGGAAACTGACTTATTCATTTATTGCATGGACGTTAAAGATCCTGGAAACCATGAATTAGCTATAGATTATTATCAGAAAATACTTGAAATCTTTAAAAAGTTAAAACAAAAAGTCCCAATCATCATCTTTTTACATAAGATTGATCCGGACATTAAAAATGATCCTGAAATTCGCAAGAATGTGAAAATCCTTAAAGATATGGTTCAGAGTTCAACATCAGCAGATTTCGAAATTGAATTTTATGAGACCTCGATTTATGATGATTGGCGGTTAACTAAAGCATTTTCAGCTGGTTTACAGAAGCTCAGCACGAAGACTGAAGTCCTTTCCAGTCATTTAGCGGAGTTTGCAAAACAGATAAAAGCAAACGCGATCATCCTGTTAAATCAAAATGGTTATTTGATAGGAGAATATGCAAGCAACGAAATGAGCGCTTTTCTCTGTCAGAGCATTTCGACTCAATCACTTTATATGTATTTAGTAATGAAGGAAAGGGATATCAAACCGGAAAAAATCACGGTTGACATTAAAGAAGGTTTTATTCTTTTCCGGGGAGTGACCATTAACGAAGAAGAATTTTTCATAATTTTCTATTCTAAAGTGACCCGTTCACTTGAATTATTTGGGGAAGTATTCCCAAAATTCGCCGAACAGACGAAAGATATCTTTAAATTCTTTTTCAAATAGTAATCCGATTTTTTAATTTATAAAGGACGGTTTTTTTATCTAATACAATTTAAGTTGGTGTCTTGAATGTCTATCCGTCAGCCTATAGTATCTGTCCTTGGCCATATCGACCACGGCAAGACCAGCATCCTCGATAAAATCAGAGGAACTGGAGTTCAAAGACGAGAAGCTGCAGGCATTACTCAGCATATCGGTGCAAGTTTCTTACCTACCGAAACGATAAATGAGCTTTGTGGCCCTTTAATCCAAAAAACTGGAATTAAATTACAAAATATTAAGGGACTCCTTGTGATAGACACCCCAGGACATTCTGCATTCATTAATTTACGGCGACGTGGTGGTGCCGTTTCAGATATCGCAATTTTGGTAATTGACGTGAATGAGGGTTGTTTGGAACAAACATTCGAGTCATTGAAAATTTTAAGAGATCGAAAAACTCCATTTTTAATTGCTGCAAATAAAATCGACCGGGTTCCTGGCTGGAAACACCATGCTCCATCCTTTCTGGAGTCCTTTAATAAACAAGTCAAATCAGTACAAACTGAGTTAGACAATAGAATTTACGAAATGATGGGAACTTTAACGGAAGAAGGCTTATTAGCTGATCGATTCGATCGAGTTTCTGACTTCACGAAAACAATCGCCATCGTTCCAACGAGCGCAAAGACTGGCGAAGGAATTCCAGAATTGTTGATGGTCCTTTCAGGATTAACCACGCAATATTTACAACAGCGCTTAAAGTCAAGCAAAGGGTCTGGCAAGGGCGTTGTATTGGAAGTAAAGGAAGAACCAGGATTAGGAATCACTATTGACACCATCCTCTATGACGGAGTCATTAAAAAAGGCGACACGATTATAGTTGGAGGATTGACAAAATCCATTCAGACAAAAATTAGGGCTTTGTTACTCCCGAAACCGTTGGATGAAATTAGGGACCCGCGTGAGAAATTTTCATCGATTCAAAAAGTTTCCGCAGCGGCAGGGGTGAAAATTGCAGCCCCCAATCTCGAAGATGCCGTCGCGGGTGGTCCAGTTCTCGTCGCAAATACTCCCCAAGAACAAAAAAAAGCCATTACGGCCATTGAATCAGAAATCCAAAGCATTCGAATTGATACAGATTCTTCAGGAATTATTTTGAAAGCCGATACGCTCGGAACCTTGGAAGCCTTGATCGATTTCCTAAAGGATGAGAAGGTTCAGATTAGAAAAGCAGATGTGGGCTCAATTTCAAAAAGAGATGTTACCGATGCCTCAGTTGTAAAGGAAAGCGACCCGCTTTCCGCCGTGATTCTCGCTTTTCACACAAAAATTTTACCCGATGCAAAAGAAGAAGCGTTTAATCAGGAAATAAAAATATTTGAAAATGATGTAATCTACCGATTAATTGAGGAATATCTCGATTGGGTTAAGAAAAAGAAAGAAGAATTTAAAACTATTGAATACGATAAAGTCAAGCATCCTGCTAAAGTTCTTTTCCTTCCTCAATATATTTTCCGTCGTTCAGATCCGGCAGTAATTGGCATTCGGGTCATAGGGGGAACTATCCGCTCCAAAACTCAATTAATAAATAAAGATGGAAAAATTATTGGAGTAATTCGCCAAATACAAGATAAAAGCGAAACCATATCTCAAGCTACGAAGAATCAAGAAGTTGCCATCTCCATTGCGGGAGGTGTTGTCGGCAGAAACATCAAGGAAACAAAAGATGAATTCTTTTACATCAATGTTCCAGAAAGAGATTATAAATTAATTAAGCAGAAATTCAAAGAAGAATTAACATCTGATGATAAAGAAATCCTTGAAGAATTCGTAAAGATAAAACGAAAGGATAAAAAATTTTGGGGGCTTTAATGGAAAACATTTTATTAGATGTATTAAGAATTAAAATAATAAAATACACTTTTAGGTGATTATTGATTGTCAAAAGAAGAAGCTGGTGTTAGGCTCGTAATCTCCGATCCGAAAGTCGGAAAAACCAGGCAGATAGAAATAGATGATGCAAAGCTCCGAAATTTGATTGGGAATAAGATGGGTGATGTCGTTTCAGGAAACCCCTTTGGCTTTCCTGGCTATGAATTTGAAATTACAGGGGGTAGTGATACTGATGGATTCCCTATGCGATTTGACGTGCACGGAGGCGTGCGGAAAAAAATATTAATATCTAATCCTCCATGTTATCATCCAAAACGAAGAGGTTTGCGTCGAAGAAAGATGGTTAGAGGAAACCTTGTCACCGATGAGGTTGCACAAATTAATCTGAAAGTTGTAAAATGGGGTAACAAGCCACTATTTGAGGAAAGGAAGGAAAAATTAAAAAAAGAAGAGAAAAAAGTCCTATTTCCCATCAAAATGGACTAAAAATAATGCTTATTGGCAAAGATTGGAGGATAGCCATTTTTGGCAAAAATTGAGAAAGGGCAGTGCGAAGTAAATATTGGTATTGTGGGGCACGTGGACCATGGAAAAACAACCATTGTCCAAGCACTAAGTGGAGAATGGACAGACCGGCATTCAGAAGAGATGAAACGCGGGATCTCCATTAAATTAGGCTATGCTGATGTACAATTTTTGAAATGTCCATCTTGTAACGAGCCCCAGTGTTATACAACCTCCAATTTATGTGAAAAAAATTATTTGTGTCCAAAATGTAAAACTCAACTGGAATTATTGAGGCGAATTTCGTTCGTTGATGCACCCGGACACGAAATCCTAATGGCAACCATGATCTCCGGATCTTTCATCATGGATGGTGCATGTCTCGTTATTGCGGTTAATGAGGATTGTCCACAACCTCAGACCCGAGAGCATCTTGAAGCCCTAAAAATTGCCGAGACAAAGAATCTCGTTATAGCTCAGAATAAGGTTGAGTTGCGCTCCAATGAGGATGTTACGAACCAATATCACGATATAAAAGAATTCATTAAAGGATCTTTTGCTGAAAATGCACCCATCATCCCCATTTCTGCTATTCACAAAGCTAATCTAGACGCATTAATCCAGGCTCTCGAAACGCATATTCCAACTCCTGAACGTGATACTTCAAAACCGGCTCGGATGTATGTTGCCCGATCTTTCGACGTGAATAAACCAGGAGCTGCAGTTGATGATTTAGTGGGTGGTGTGATTGGAGTAACCATTAGTGAAGGGATGCTTAATATCGACGATGAGATAGAAATTCGCCCGGGTTTAAAAACGAAGGAAGGGTACAAGCCCATGACTACTACAATAACAAGCTTATATGCAGGAGGGAACATTCCTTTGGAAAAAGCCCTTCCCGGCGGATTAATCGGTGTAGGCACTCTTCTAGATCCCTCTCTTACCAAAGCAGATGGATTAATCGGTCACGTTGCTGGTATACCAGGATCGTTACCAGAAACTCGTAATAATTTAGAGCTAGATATCACTCTTCTAGAACGAGTGGTTGGTGTAAAAAGAAAATTTGAAGATTTAATGAAAACTGAACGAATTAAAGTAAAAGAACCCTTAATGTTGAACGTTGGAATTTCAATGACGGTTGGAGTGGTAACATCAACCGTTAAAGACCATATTAAAATGACTTTGAAACGGCCAGTTTGTACGGATGTTGGTCAAAGGGTTGCGATCAGTCGTCAAATTGCTGGAAGGTGGCGCCTTATCGGCTTTGGGATTGTAACCTAATAAACGATAAAATATTTATTCCGGGGGATTTCTTCCATAACTCTAACGATTTTGCTCGATACCAACTTTTTATTAATTCCTGCTCAGTTTGGAGTTGATATTTTTCAAGAATTTGATCGTCTCGTTACGCAGAAGTTTGAGTTACTTATTTTAAATGATGTTATCGAAGAATTGAACGAATTAGCAACAATATCAATTAAACGAAAGAAAGAAGTTCAGATTGCATTTGAATTGGCCAAACGCTGCAAGATTCTCGAAACTAATATACCTGAGGTTAAATTAGATGACACCGATGATGCAATTTTCCATCATGCCGTTTCAAAGAAATGGATAGTCGCGACAAATGATCGCAAACTACGAAAAAAATTACGAACTCATCAAATTCCTGTCATATATCTTCGGAAAAAAGCATTCTTGGCAATCGATGGCGAGATTCCCCTCTAATAAATTCGATTATTCATTACAAACAAAAAATTAAAATTTAAAACGAATAATGTGTTTTATTCTTCAACTTCTTCATTTCCATCCAAAAACTGAAACACGCAATTTTGAGGAATTTAAGGAAGGTTTAGAGTGTTCAAAATAATCACGGTACGTGACATCGTTCGCATTCCTCCTCACCGGTTCGCTCCGCGTGAAGATCTGGAAAAGGTCGCATTAGATATGGTAAGGAAAGAATATGAGGATAAGATTACGGGTGATTTAGGCTATATCATTACGGTTATTGAAATAATTGACATAGGTGTAGGTAAGCTACTCCCTGGTGATGGTGCCGCATTTCATAACATTACATTCAAAATCCTGGTGTTCAAACCAGATTTATATGAGATAGTTGAGGGGGAAGTGGTCGAAGTCGTAGATTTTGGGGTGTTTATTCGGCTCGGACCTTTAGATGGACTCTGTCATGTTTCCCAAGTCACTGATGATTTCATCACATACAATGCCAAGAATGCTTCCTTACTGGGGAAAGAAACTGGAAAGCTCCTTCAAGCCACTGATCGGGTGCGGGCCAGAATCGTTGCAGTTTCAATTGGAACCGGTGGGAGCCGCTCCGGAAAACTGGGGCTCACGATGCGCCAGCCATTTCTCGGAAAAACTGATTGGATAAACGAAGAAATTGATCGCACTCTTCATCCAGAAAAGTATGAAAAATTGAAGGAAGAAGAAGAAAAGAAAAAAGTCGAAGTAAAGACTAAAAGGGTTAAGAAGAAAAAGCGAAGATAATTATCAGATAATAACAAAAATAAGTGAGGAATGACTATTCGCGAAAAAGCTTGTCGAACCTGCCATCGCTTAGAAATAGAAAAACAACTCTGTTCCTCTTGTAAGACTCCAACCCTTTCATCAGATTGGTCAGGTTTAGTAATAATCATGAATCCTGAAGACTCGAAAATTGCCGATAAATTAAACATCCACGAATCCGGAAAATATGCCCTTAAGGTTAGATAGATGGAAAAAAGAAAGCATATTTTACGATTGACCGAAGAGCTTCGCGTCATATTAAAAAAACCCTTAGGGCTCTTAATCGAGGGGACTGAGAAAGAAACGACCAAGAGAGCCATAAAACTTCTAGATGGTAAAAAGCCGCCGATAATCGCAGGTGTGGGAGATATTTGTGTCCGAAGCCTGCTTCAAAGAGGCTTGAAACTTGATGTTGCAATAATTGATGGCAAAACATTACGGACTTCCGAAGAATATTTTGATGTTCCTTCGGATATTTCGGTGGAAGTTGAAAATCCTCAAGGTTATCTCGTTCCTGAAGCTTGGAATATTATCGAAAAAGCTTATAATTCTCGAACACGAACTGAGATTTTCGTTAAAGGCGAGGAAGATCTCTTAACTCTTCCATGTGTCCTTCTCGCTCCGTTTAAAAGTATAATTTTTTATGGACAACCCTATATCCCTTCATTCAATATGGCTGCAGGGTTGGTAATGATAACAGTAACGAAAGATAAGAAGACCGAATTTGAAGGCTACCTTAATGCTATGGAAGTTGTTGATAAGATTTAAAAAATCATTATAATTAATGAACTTGAAGAAATATCCGTGAAAGACTATGTCCATTAAATTAATAATTAAAAAAGAATTTGATAATCTTTTGTTGAATCGTAAACAAATAGATTTTGAACTCCTCCATCAGAAAATGTCAACACCGACAAGAGCAGAAGTGAAGAGCAAGCTCGCAGCTCAGTTTAATGTGAAGCCAGATCGCGTAATAATCTCGAAATTAACGCCAAAATTTGGACAAGCATTCACAGTTGGATACGCCAAAATTTACAATACGAAAGAAGATGCTGAAACAATTGAGCCAAAACATTCAATGAAGCGGAATCAGCCTAAAGCAAAAAAGAAAGAAAAAGAATGAGGGTGAATAAATGAGCATTCATAAGCACTATAAAATTTCAAGTGATGGCGAATTGATTCGGTTGAACCAATTCTGTCCAAGGTGTGGTCCTGGATATTTCATGGCCAATAATTACGATCGCCTCACGTGTGGACAATGCGGATATACCGAATTTAAAAAGAAGGGTCCAAAAAAAGGCAAAGCCGCTGAAGAGGCAAAAACGAAGGGTGCTGCAAAAGGGAAAGTCCCCGCCAAAGGTAAAAAGAAGACAAAGACGCAATAACCTTTCAAATAAAAAATTAGAGAATTAAGTTAAACCGAATATTCTCTTTGCTTTATCCTCTCGCAACTCTCCCGTCTGGAAATCCCAGATCTCACCGTAAATGTACTCTTTTTCATCTTTTATGATAATAGGCGTCGAATCTACGCATGCGGACATATCGCAGAATCGGGCCGTGAAGCTGTCGTCATCCTTTGTGAGTTGCTCCACCTGAGTATCAAGATAATCGACTTCAGTATAATCCACGTTTTTATTTGTGAGCCAATCCCCAAGCTTCTTGCAGAAGGGGCAATCTTTTCTTGTAATAATCTTAAATTTCGCCATAATGGACAGTAACGAGAATCCTCTATTATAAGTTAATGGCAGTTATTGTCTGTATTTTTTGAATAGGAAATTTAAAAAATGTTAATTAAATTGACTAACTATCCTTCCAATATATTTTGAAAATAAAAGAGAACCAAATAGAATTAACAGAAGCAAGGAGAAACCTCTATAAATGGTTGTTCAAGCTCCCTCTCCGAACCACTCTTATAAATGGAAAAGAATTTTGCTCATCAAGCCGAATTACAGGACCATGGGCTGGGAGAACTACGGTTTAGATTTTCCACCGATAAATTTAACATATATTGCAGCGTACTTAAAGGATTTAGACGTAGAGGTGGAAATACTTGATGCAAAAGTAAAAGATCTGAACTATAAACAAGTGAAAAAAAGAATCAAAAAATTTAACCCAGATCTTGTAGGAATCTCGGTCTTTGTTTCAGCTGCAATAAAATATTGTAATGATTATGCCAAGATAGTGAAGGAGGTTAATCCAAACTGTATGATCGTGTTTGGAGGGCGTCATCCAACGTGGGAACCAGATGATACTTTAAAAGTGGGTGAAATTGACTTCCTTGTTAGAGGCGAGGGTGAATTAACATTCAGAGAATTAATAATAAAAGGTTCCCCTGAAAATGTAAAAGGAATTTCTTATAGGTCAAATGGGAAGAATACACATAATCCCGAACGCCCTCTATTAAATATCAAGAATATTCGATTTCCTGCACGACATCTCACGAAAGGTAATAAGTATAAAATGATGACCGTTCGGCTGGAGACCGTCGAAACATCAAGAGGCTGTCCTTACACCTGTAAGTTTTGTACTACTCATAAATTTAATAATGGGTTATGGAGAGCTCGCCCCGTCGAAAGTATCATTACAGAATTAAAACTCATCTCTCAAAATAGAAGGATTACGGATATTTTCTTTGTTGATGATAATCTAACCGCAAATACAAAACGAATTGAACAGCTTTGTGAAAGAATAATCGAATGTAAAAGGACGAACCAGATTAATGATTTTTATTTTTTTGCTCAGATTAGGGTAGATTCCGTCGTGAAATCGCCTATAATGGTAGAAAAGATGGCAAAAGCGGGTTTCTGGGCAGTTTTCATAGGCATTGAAGGTATTAGCGAAAAGAAATTAAAGAGTGTTCGAAAAGGATTTACGTTTAATAAAGTTTTAGAGGGACTCAAACTTTTACACAGAAATAAAATGATAGTCATTGGTAATTTAATAATTGGACTCGATCTTGACGAAACTGAAGAAGAATTAAAAAAAGAAATACAGTATATGAAAACTATTGATATCGATGTAGTAAGCTACGTTCTCTTAACACCCTTTCCCGGGAGCGATACTCTCAAAGAATTCGAGGAACAAGGACTCCTTCTCACAAAAGATTGGTCTAAATATACTGTATTTGATCCCGTTATCCAAACCCATGCCCTGACCCCTAAAAAAATGCATGACATCCTTTATTACTCATTTCGAGAGTTAAAATACGTTCATAAACTAAAAACCTTTGGTCAACGGGTTTACAAGGTTCGTGGGCTGTCCTTCTTTTTAAGTCCTTCACGAATCCTTTCCATGCTTAAATCATATGTCCAAATGAGAGCTTTACGTCAAAAACTCTGATACCACTAACTAAATTCTTTCCAAAAAAATTTAAAACTTAACTCATAAAATAAAAGAATTAATAAAATGACAAAAGAAAGAATTCCTTCCAAATATTACATGAGTGTTTTTTTACCGCTCATCATCATTACTCTGGGTGCCTATTATAATAGTCTCATGCTATTTTTAGAATCCTTAAAACTTATAATTAACTTGGGTGAATTCATTTTACTATCCATCGGTCCTAACTTTCTTTTAACTGCTGCATTCCTTTTTTCTTTATCTCTTTATATACGATCCAGAATTGACCTCTATAGTGATTCCACCATTTATGATAAAACGTTTTATTATCTAGATTTAATAATAGTTCTCACATCCGTGCTGCTCTTGATACTCCTCGATGTTATGTTAATAGTAAGCGCTTTTATTTATATCGAATGGAACTTATTTTTAATAATCCATTTCATTATTACGATCCTTTCCATCAATATTTCATTTATATTATTCAGTTACTACTGTCTTTACTATTATCGTCTAGTTAAGGGTAAAATAGAGCAATTAAAATACTCTTGAAACTGATTTAAAAAAAGGAAATGGAAATTTGATCTGCTTAGGTCTTGAATCGACAGCACACACCTTTGGCGTAGGGATAGTATCAGATGAAAAAATTCTGGCAAATACAAGGAAAGTTTTCATTCCTCCTAAAGGAGGTATTCATCCTCGCGAAGCAGCAGAATATCACGCTATCCACGCTCAAACTGTCTTTCAGGAAGCTCTAGACGTAGCAAAACTTAATTTAAATGAAATTGACGTGATTGCATTCTCTCAAGGTCCTGGACTTGGTCCCTGCCTCCGAATAGGTGCGGTTATCAGTCGTTATCTCTCTCAGCGTTTAAACATACCGATATTTGGAGTGAATCACTGTATCGCACATGTCGAAATCGGCCGATTGCTCTTTGACCTTAAATTAGCTGAGGTTTTGACCCTTTATGTTTCGGGCGGAAATACGCTGATTTGCGCATTTGATCAGGGACGATATAGAGTATTTGGAGAGACCCTTGACATTTCAATTGGAAATTTGTTGGATGTCTTTGCAAGAGAGGCTGGGCTTTCTCACCCTGGTGGCCCTAAAATTGAAAAATTGGCAGAAGAAGGTAACACTTTCATAGAATTACCATATGTTGTCAAAGGAATGGATTTATCTTATTCAGGACTTTTAACTGCTAGCATTAACAAATTTAAAGAAGGAAATCGCTTAGAAGATATGTGTTTCAGCCTACAGGAAATCGCTTTTTCCATGCTAACAGAAGTCACAGAACGTGCTTTAGCACACACAGAAAAATCCCACGTCCTTTTGACAGGTGGGGTCGCTGCCAATAAAAAATTGGAAGAAATGATTCGAAAAATATCTGAAGAGCATGATGCTACGTTTGTCGCAGTCTCACCTAAACTTGCAGGCGATAACGGCGCTATGATTGCATGGACTGGTATATTACATGCAAGAAATGAAAATTCTCTCTCCATTAACGATACACTCGTGAAACCAAACTGGCGAATTGATGATGTTGTTATTACATGGAATGAATGAAAATGGATGTCGTGCTCTTTAAAAAAGGTGCTGAAGCCCATCTTTTCAAGCAGTCCTGGTATGGACGAACCATCATAAAAAAATTACGAATCCCCAAGTCCTATCGACACCCTCTGCTCGACGAGCGCCTGAGAATGGCACGAACCGTTCACGAAGCAAAAATTATGACTGAAACCCGTAAAATAGGAATTCCTACTCCAACAATTTACTTTATTGACGTAGCAGAAGCTGCTATTATTATGGAGTTCATTGAAGGGCGTCGAGTTAAAGAATTACTGAATGATCCCCAAACTGATCATACCAAGATCTGCAAAAGAATAGGGGAAATAATCGGAAAACTTCACAAAAACAACATCATTCACGGAGACCTCACCACCTCTAATATGATATTCCAATCAGATACAGGTAAAATTTATTTAATTGATTTCGGATTGGCGGAATATTCCACTGGGCTTGAAAGCCGAGGCGTTGATTTACATTTAATTCATCGCGTACTTCAAAGCACTCATTTTACAATTCTCGAAGGTTGCTTTAAGGCAATTTTAGAAGGGTATAAAACAATTATTGGAGAAAAAGATACACGAGAGGTCATCCAACGATTTAACGAAATCGAAAAGCGAGGCCGATATCATTAAGAAAATCAGACTGTTTTATTACAGTTAGGGCATACTTCTAAATCAGGACCAATTTCTGCCCCACAATGGGGACATACCAAGCCTAAAGCAAGCATTGCATCGCCTAAATTCAAAGCAGGTCTTGGTCCTACCTTAGCGCTTTTTATCTCAACCGTTGAAGGGATCTGGGACTGAATATTAGGCGCAAGTTGACTCATTGATATATCTGTTTTACTAATATGAGGCTGAATTTGCGCTGTTTTTGCAAATTTTTCAGATTCACTTCTGAATCGTTCCGCTGTAGTCGCATCACCAATTAATTCAGATAAACTTGAAATATTAAAATAATTCTCTGCCACCGCTGCGAAATCACCCTTTGAATACGCCTCATCTGCGATTTTCATTGCGAGATTGATTTGATTAATGATTTGGTTTTTCTCTTTAAATTTCTTGGCAGACATCGAGAAATTCTGCGCTGCAGCTTCGTCACCCAGGTCATTTAACATAAAAGCAATCCGATAATAGATCTCTGCCACTTTAGCAAATCTATTTCCTTTATATGCTCTATTGGCTGCTTTTAAGGCTCGATTAATTGCCTGTTGCATACGTTCTCGTTCAGAGGACATTCTTTTTTTCTATCCCCCAATGATAATTACTAGTGAAGTTTAGGTCTAATTGTTTTTTTGTATTTTTGATTTATTTAAATTTTATTTGATATATATTTAAAAATTAGTTAATTTTCAATTAACGTTTCAAGTTCTAAATTCATTAATGAATCATTATATAGTGACAGGAATGCCACAGAAAAAAGATGTATACTACGTTCTCGCCATTATTTTAACAGTTGTTTTTTTCGGGGTATTTGTCATACCGCAAATCGCTCGGATATTATTAATATTAGGTGTCGCTACTTGGTTACTAATCCTTATCGTGTGTGTAGTCATTCCAATTCTCGCCGTTGCTACATTATGGATGATTGTATTGGAGATCCAACAGCATTTTAAAGACTTAGAGCTTTCAGATACTGAAGTTGAAGAGAGTCAACTCGTCGAAAAGGTTTTTACAAAAGAAGATGAGAAGTTTATCGAAGAAAAAATGCGAGAACAACTGGAGAAATTCAAATTTCAAGATGATGATATCTTTGAACTCCACTCTGATTTGATACTAACCTATGTCAATAATCGATTAAAGACTGACAAGACAATTCCGTTAGTTGATATCTCTAAGATGGTGGAAATACCTCTAGATGTTGTTAAAGATATTTTGCTGGTTCTAATCGCCGATGGATTAGTTGATGGAATGATCAAAAAGGATGTCCTAGAATGTTCTGATTAATATGGAGGCTTAGCTGTGAAAATATTTTTCGTAAGTAGTAACATTCATAAATTTCAAGAAATTCAAAAGATTTTAAATAAATATAATGTTCAAATTTCTTTTCATCAAGCTGAATTACCCGAATTACAGGCTGATTCTTTAGAAGCGATCGCTCATTTTAGTGCAAAACACGCTTTTTCTCAATTACAACAACCGTTATTTGTTGAAGATACCGGTCTATTTATTGATAGTTTGAAAGGATTTCCCGGTCCTTTTGCTTCATACGTTTTTAAAACTATTGGAAATCCCGGAATCCTTCATTTATTGAAGGGGCAATCTAACCGATATGCTACTTTCAGAACGGTAATTGCATTATTCATCTCTGAATCAGAATCCACTACTTTTTTGGGTGAAACTAAGGGCACTATTGCTTCCTCTGAACGAGGTGAGCATGGTTGGGGGTACGATCCAATCTTCATTCCTTTGCACTCCGATGGAAAGACCTATGCAGAAATGTCGATCGAGGAAAAAAATGAAATTTCCCATCGGAGTAAAAGCGTGCGTAAATTAGCAGAGTGGTTAGGATCAAAATTACTTCGAGATTAATTTGGAAAGCACTAATGCTATATTAAATGCATCATCAACTGCACGATGATATGTACCCTCAAATTTCAGCCCCAAAACTTCTAAGGCTTCAATCAATTCCACTTCTTGAGCTAAACCCTTCTCCTTAGCAAAATGTCTTTTTATATTGAGGTGATTGGGTCCAAAAGGGTATGGAATATTTTTTGATTTACATTCCTTTTCGAATTGATGGCGATCATAACCACCCCAACTTGCCCAGGTGCGGCTTTTTGTTAAATACTCTTGTTCTAACATTGAACAGGCTTCACCTAGTGAAATTCCAGCATTCACTTGCTCTTGCGTTAAAGTGGTGAGCTGCGTGCAAAAATCACTCACAGTTGATTTTTCAGGTTTTACGAAAATGCTTTTCTTAAGTAGTCTCTTTCCGGTAGTTGCTTCGACCAGGCAGATTCCAATTTCAATGATTTCCATTTCTTGACCGGGAGGCGGGGATCCTTCCCAACACGTGGCCTCCACATCAATTATAATGATTATATCTTGATTTTCTGCCATTGCATTCACCAACTTATACCTTGTAACAATTGAAAACACCCTTCTAAAACTTTTTTTAAATTACCATTCAAGAAATTTTTAAAAGCTTTGAAGGATTGGTTCTCTATATCCTTATGAAATTATGAATTAAAAGGTGAAAAACAGATGGCCCGAATGCATTCTCGCAGAAGAGGCAAGTCTAGCTCCACACGCCCCCCTCATGCGAAAGCGCCAGATTGGCTTCCCCGTTCCGCTGAGGAAATTGAAGATATTATCGTCAAGTTAGCTCGCGAAGGTCATTCCCCTTCAATGATCGGCATTATCCTGCGGGATCAACACGGAGTCCCCCTTTCAAAACTCATTACAGGACACACCATTACGCAAATTCTAGAATTACGCGATCTGAAACCCACTCTCCCAGAAGATTTGACGAATTTAATAAAACGCGCTGTTAATCTGAGACGACATCTTGAAGAGAATAAGAAAGATCTTTCCTCAAAAAGAGGGCTTCAATTAACTGAGAGTAAAATTTATCGACTTTCAAAATATTATCGGAACACAAAAGTGCTCTCTAAAGATTGGAAATACGATTGGAGGAAGGCCGCTGTTTTAATTAGATGATTTTACCGTGCTTTACTTTTTTTATACTATTCATTTTTCTCCTATGATGATTTACACCGTGAAAAGGGCCGTATTATATGATAAATTCATTAGATTTAAACGATGAATTCCGCAATGCCTTAGAAGAGGCTGCAGAAAAATTAAAATTATGGATTAGTGATGAGAATGTTCTCATCCGTGTTTCGAGTCACATCGATGCGGATGGGATTTCCGCCGCAGGCATCATCTGTTCTGCTCTCCATCGCCTCGGCACACGCTTTCACTTGCGCATTCTTCGTCAATTAGAACCTAAATTCATAGAAACCCTTGCCCAGGAAAAACAAAAATACTATATTTTTTCAGATTTCGGGAGTAGTCAAATAAATTTTATCTCCGAATATATCTCAAATGAAAATATCCTTATATTAGACCACCATGAACCACTTAAACTCCCGGAAAAACCTTCGAATATAATTGAAATTAATCCTCACCTTTATGGCATTGATAGTTCTGTTGAAATAAGTGGTGCAGGCGTCACCTTCCTATTGGCAATCGCCCTGGATCCTAAAGCAAATATTGATTTGCTGCCGTTAGCACTTGTTGGCGCCTTAGGTGATGCGCAAGACAAAGAGAAACAACATTCTCTGTTAGGCTTAAATGCTAGAATAGCTGAATTAGGGGTCAAGGAGAACCTCATACGAATCGAGAAGGACCTCTATTTCCCTTATAGCGAAATGAAACCCATCCACCACGCTTTGATGGAAACCACTGAACCCTTTTTACCAGGGTTGACAGGTAATGAAGAAGCCTGCGTGCGATTTCTGGGTTCAATTGATATTCCAATATCCATTGGTGACAATTGGAGAACATTATCTGAACTCTCTACCGAAGAAAAAAGAAACCTCACTACCCAACTAACGCAACTTATTTTATCTCACGGTGGTACTTCTGAACAAGCAAGCAGCCTCATTGGTTCAAATTATAAATTAATAAACGAAACTGAACTTTATCTAAAAGATGGACGCACCTATGCTGAATTGGTTAATGCCTGCGGACGAACGTATCATCCAGGAATTGGGGTAGCGGTGTGTATGGGCGATCGGGGAATTCACTATAGACGCGCTCAAGATCTCTTCCACGATTATCAAAAAAAGATCAATTCCTTTCTCGAGCGGTTAAAGCATCCGGGAACGATTCGCGAAACCGATCACATCCAGTATTTTTATGGTGGTAAACTCGATGAAACATTTATTGGGAAAATAGCAACAATTGCTGTAAAAACCAAACTCGCAAAACCCACTAAGCCCCTTATTGGTTTTGCCACCTCTGATGAAAAAAATTACAAGATCTCTGCTCGTGCCCAAGACACGCTTACTAAAAAGGGACTGCATTTAGGTATTGCTTTACGTAAGACCATCTCTCAATTAGGGGGGGATACTTCCAAGTTTCTTGCAGGCGGACACGACGCAGCTGCGGGCGCTCGCATCCCCATTTCTCACGATTCACGCTTTATCGAAACTTTAAATAAAATAATCAAAGAACAATTGAATGAGAATAGCTAAAATATAGGAAACTTTTTAATGGAATTCTTAGTATTTGAATCAAAATAGATAGAGGAACGTTCCGTGTCAAAAAGGCGAAAAAAGAGAAAAGCGATAACAATAGATAAGTGGAGAAATAAAAATTGGTTTTCGGTTTATTCACCTGATTTTTTCGGTAGCGTCGAAATCGCTCAAATTCCCAGCAGCGCCGATGTCCTCGGAAGGACTATAGAAACAACGCTGTATGACATCACTCGCGATTTCTTGCAGACACACATTAAAATGTACTTCAAAGTCGATAAAATTGAAGGTAATAATGCCCATACAAAATTTTGGGGACATGATTTCACCCGAGACTATTTAAGATCATTAGTCCGCCGTACAACCAGCCAAATTAAAGGGATTTTCAACATATTCATCAAAGCAGATAAGTCGGATTCAGCTGGAACCTATAAAATTCGCGTCACAGCAGTAGTTTTTACCCAGAAACGTGCAAAAACAAGCCAACAAAAGGCGATTCGCACTATTATGCAACAGATAATTGAAGAAAAATCTCAACAATTAACCTATAAGGAATTCATCCAAGAATGCATTCTAGGTAAATTGGGGAGCGACATTTATAACGAAGCGAAAATGATTTACCCCATTCGGAAATCTGAAATCATGAAGACCAAAATCGTGACGGAACCCGTGGCTTCTGCTTCTTAAAATTCAGTATTGTGTTTACTTGAAAATGGAAGCTATTCCTTTCATATAACTCTTTTTAATCAAAAAGTCATAGCTGGATATCATCAATGTTTTTATTCTAGTATTTCTTTTACTCTGTAGAATGATCCTCGAAATTATTTTTCTGGCAATCCTTAGCGGAATTTCAGCCACCCTGATTGTATTCTTAATTAGACAAAGATCTCAGCTGCTAAAATTACAAGAACAGTTAACACAGGAGAAAGCTGCAGAACAGAGTGAAGAACAGAACGCTCATGATTCATCCATGAAAATGAGTGAAATTGAAGGAATTAGACGTTCAAGTCAAGACGAATTTGCTGAGAATCTTAAAATTATCAAAGACCTTCAGTCAAAACTTGATGGACTCACCATCGAAATGAAGATTAGGGGCGAAATGATAGTTGAGAGAGATAATAAAATTGACGAATTACAAAAGAGAATCTATGATTTAGATGCCCAAGTTTCAATTTTTAAGGAGCAAATTGCTCCGGCCCTTGAACAAACGATAACGAATTTACGAGATCGCGCATCCAAGCTGAAAAGCACTATTGATGAACAAAAGAAAGCACTGCAACTCAAAGATGAGCGAATAAATGCCTCACAAAACGTTCTAAAAAAGGCTGGGATGGGTGAAATATTAAAGCTCGAAGACTTTCAAATTAGTTTAGATAAAAAGGATTCCTTACTTAAAAGACAAGAGATTCATATTAAAAAGCTTCAAGAGCAGGTTGAACATCTCCCGGTAATATGCGTTCGTATGACCGAAGAGATACAAGAACGCGAGTCTGATATACATTCCTTAAAGGTTTATAATAAGGTCCTTAATAAAAAGCTCCTGGAGGTCCAAAAAGAACTGAACCAAAAGTCTAATGAAAGTGATACTACGATAACTGACCTATCTAAGAAATTGATTGAATTACAAGACGAATTAGAAAAAGAGAGAACCAAGTTAGCAAATCAAGATCGGGAAATCTTGATCCTAAACAGCATGATTATGGAAAAGGAGTCAAAAATAAGCGCTTTGGAAATAAAGATCCATAATTTGCTCTTCAAGTGAAGGTATTTTAAGAAACTTTTTAATCAAGTTCAGATTTCTAGTATTTATCAGAGTGTGCGATCATGAAAGCTGTGATATTGGTTGCGGGGTCAGGAAAAAGATTACGTCCCTTAACTTACACTCGACCAAAACCAATGATTCCTATAGCTGGAAAGCCACTTTTACAAATAATTTTAGAATTACTTAAAGAGAATGCTGGGATTTCCGATATATTTTTAATTGTCGGGCATGAACAAGAACAGATTTCAGGATATTTTCAAGATGGATCTCAATTTGGGTTAAATATTCAATACATTACACAAGGAGAACAATTAGGTACGGGACATGCTGCACTCTGTGCGAAAGGTGCAATCCAATCGGAATCGTTCTTATTAATGAATGGCGATATTCTCATTTCGGGGAAGGTCTTAACCGGTTTAATTAAAAAATACGAATCTTTGCCACAATCCTCCTTAATTTCAATTATTAAAGCTCCAGATCCATCAATTTATGGCATCGTCAAATTTGATAAAGATTCAGAAGATGCCATCAAAATTATTGAGAAGCCAAAAGGCAAGGAAATATCTGGTGATCCTTGGACCAATGCAGGATTGTATATTTTTAATCAAAAAATCTTTGATGCCATCCAAAAAACCTCGAAATCTCCTCGAGGAGAAATTGAAATAACTGATTCCATTCAAATTTTAATTAACCAAGGTGAATCTATTAAAATTCATAAAATTGAAGATTACTGGTTGGATCTCGGGAAACCTTGGGATTTATTGGATGCCAATCGATATCTCTTGAATCAGATTGAACCAAAAATGCAAGGAACTGTTGAAGAGAACGTCAAGATCATTGGAAAAGTGGGGATAGGAAAAGGTACGATCGTTCGCTCAGGGTCCTATTTGGTAGGCCCTTTGTTTATTGGAGAAAATTCTGATCTCGGACCGAATTGTTACATTCGGGATTCTTGCAGTATTGGCAATAATGTTCGCATTGGAAACGCGTGTGAAATAAAAAATAGCATTATTTTTGACCATTCAACCATCCCTCATCTATCATATGTTGGAGATAGTGTAATCGGTAGTCATGTAAATCTAGGAGCTGGTACCATCACTGCCAACTTACGCTTCGATAAAAAAACTATCCAAGTTCTTATTAAAGGTGAAAGAATGGATAGTGGACGCAGAAAAATGGGCACCATGATTGGAGATTTTTCTCAAACCGGCATTGGGGCTACCATCATGCCTGGCGTAAAAATCGGCCCTCATAGCATTGTCGGATCAAATGCCACCGTATTTGAGGACGTGCCCCCTAATTCAGTCTTTATGGGGAAAAAAAGAGATTAAAAAATCTATTTTTAAATGAGACGCCGTATTGAATTAGCTCGCTCTAAAAACTCACTCGCGGCGTCATCTTCACCTAGCTGAATGAAGAGTTCCGATATTTCCTCATAGTTATTTTTTGCCTCTTGATATTTTTTCTTCTTCATCGCTTTTTCCGCATCCTTCATCAATTCTGAGATTTTTTTCCGAACAACTGCTTCATTCGCAAACACTTTTTTTGGTTTGAGAACTTCTAAATCTTCAGCTTTCTGTCTATATCGCATTTCGCTTTCCTTATCGCCAACCATTGCTGCTAAAATTGAGGATTTTTCGTAGAGCTCTCTCGCGAGAACCGTTTTCCCGGTTTTTAATGCTTCCCTTGCGTTTTTCACTGTTCTTGCAAGCTCTACTTTTGTTTCTTCAAGTTTATCATCCTCGACTTTTTCCACGGGCTCCACGGGTCTCTTCTCAAGTTTTCGTCTTTCTGGTACTACCTTTTCTGGACGTTTTTTTTCTCTCATTTTATCAAGGTAATAATTTGCCTGCCTTGTGTAGGTTCTTGCTACTTCTTTTCCATCTATTGTTTCTGAAATCGTAGCTATGCGTTTATAATATCTTGCCGCAACTGCATACCTATTATTTCTTACAGCTTCCTCTACATTTGCCAATAATTTTTTCCGTTCATTCATTAAACTACGAATTTCTGGACTTACCTCCTTTGCCGATGCTTGTTTTCTGCAAAAGTCAATATCCTTCTTGAACTTTTTAACCGATGCTAAACTACCCAGTTCCAATGCGTAAATTGTGAGTAAACTGTAGACATTAGCTGCTTCTTCAAAATTTCTCTCCCTTACCAACCCTTTTGCTTTCTGAATGAGACCTTTCTGTTTTTTAACCATCCCCTCTTCCCATTCTTCTTGTGTCTCCTGGGTTGTTAATAACTCTCTCTCGCGAGCTAATTTCGCCCATCCAGTAAAACGCTGCACAGCTTCGTCATCACCTAAAAGGAGCATAATTTTTGCTGCTTCTTCAAAATTTTCAGCTGCTTCCAAGAAGTTTTGCTTTCCCATTGCTTTATCTGCCTTTGATAGATAGACTCCACTCTTTTTCCTCAAATCTCCTTCTTTTAAGGCCTCTATTCGCTCATGTGCAGCATCTGCAAGTTTCAAAAACTTTGTAGCTTGCTCCTTTTCTCCTAATATCCGCGAAATTTCAGCTACCTGCCGATAATTTCGAGATGCTTCTGCAATACTTCGTTCTCTAATTGCCGATCTCGCTTTATCTAAAAATTTCTCTCTCTGCGCTCTTAGATCCTTCTGCGTTGATTTTTGATCTGCTAATTTTTGCATTTCTTTTGCTTTACCGAAAAATTCTCTTGCAACCATTTTATCCGCCGATAATTCCAACGTGAGATTTCCAGCCTTTTCGTACAATTTTGCTGATTTTGCATATTCCATATTTTTATTCGCAAGATCGGCTTCCTTCAAGGTTTCAGTTCGTATGTTCTGAATTTCCTGCGTGATTACTGTAATTTCCCTGCGAGTTTCTGCTCTTTTTTGAATAAGCGACCGTTTCTTAGCTTTTATTGACATGAATCTTCGCTTAATGTATTTGAAATATGTTGCAAGCCCGATTATAACAACCACTAGAATTAACGCTATTAACCCGATAAGAGAACCCCATTGTTGCAACCAAAGCAACCAGGCATCCAGCGCGACGACAATCTGGGGATTAGAATTGGTTACCGCGCCCTCTACCCCCGTGTAAGAGGCAATGATGTAAAGAGAAATGGTTCCCTCAGGAACACGATAATTAACTGAAACTGTTCCATTGGCGTTAGTATACCCACCAATATAAGCCGAATCCGCAACTTCTTCTGAGATTACCACAAGAATTGTAAAATTAACATATGCATTAGCAATCGGATGCGTTTCATTTGATAAATCTGCTTGAATTAATAGTTCTTCTCCAACTTGAATATGCGTTTGAACCCGGACCACCAAATAATAAGTCGTTATTTTTACCGTGATACTCGCAGCATTCGACACAGCAGTTAAATTAGTCGTACCCGCAAAACTACCGATGATATCAATAAGTTTTGCCCCCGTTGGTACCATGTATTGGACAACTCCCATTCCTGACTGATTCGTGACGAAGGCTTGCTCAACTGTGGTGGGGGATGCATTATGGTATTGGGTGATGATCGAATAACTGATGACCTCATTTGCTATTGGAATTGAGTTATTGGTTTGTAAC
Source organism: Candidatus Helarchaeota archaeon (assembly GCA_013375455.1). The sequence continues at coordinate 25,019 of JABXJT010000002.1, forward strand.
TCAAAGGTGATGTCGAGGATTTCTCCAACCCCAATTTCTGTTGGCAGATAAATAGTTAGTTCGGCTTGGATCCTCGCTCGAATATGGAGATCAATCGTGAGATTGGCATCTTGATAGATTGAAGAGGGTGAGCCAATCGTAACATTGATTATATAATCCCCAATCCCAATTGCAGTCGAATTCAGAGTAGCTTGATAAGTTCCTAATCCAACCCCAATCAAGGAAGTTAATGGCACCTCCCCGACGATTTCGTATCGCAGATCCGCACCATCAATAAACGAGCTATTATGAGTGTTGAAGTAATTTACGCTCAACAAGTACAATTCCTCAAAATAGGCGGTAATGTTCATATTAGATGCGATGATTATTGTCGGTATTTTGTAAACTTCCAGGTTAAGATTGACAATTGCGTCATAATATTTCATAGTTAGCGAAGAATTGATCCTCAGCTGATAAGACCCGTCACTAATGCTAGTCAAATCAATTGTGGCATTATAAAACCCATTGGCATCATATACAAAACTGCCATTCATTGTTCCGGGGGGAATTTCATATGAAACGGCAAGATTCTCAATAATTCTATTTTTCGAATCCTTGAGTTGGATACTAATATTCAATAAATCATCAACATATCCAGTAATCGTGCTATCTGCAATGATGGTCACGCTTAATCGAGAGACATTTAGTATTATAGTCTCGGTTGCATTTTGGTAATCCACTGCCCATGAACTAAGGTTGATTTGGTATATACTCGGTAGGTAATCAGTTAAGTTCAGGGTAGCAGAATACAGTCCTGGCGTAGCTGTTGGCATCATCTGTTGTGGGACGCCTTGAATTTCATACCAGACCATCCCACTAACTCCCTGAATATTATAAGTGTCATTTAGCCACACGCTTATCTCAACAAAATCGTCAATTTCAGCATTAATGACCGATTCGGTTGGATACAGTAGGGTAGGTAGTTCTGTAATATTTACTGTAATAGTGATGCTTTGCATCTCATAAAACGCTTTTCCGATGACTATCTGTAATGTAAAGTTTTGTCCTGACATCGGAGATGCTAACTTACTAGCATCCGCCCAGACCGTGTAATTCCCTCCAACTCCATTCTGCCACGCACATGATTGGCCCCCAAGGCTTGCGGATATAACTGCACCTGCAATGCCCACTCCGTTTGACGCATTTACATACTCAAATGAAACCGTCCAATTTTCCATGGCATAAATTATTGCATAGTATCCCGTCAAATTCGCTGCATACAATGATGTGATATTCGTTGGGTACCCATAGATCTCCAAGAGAACTACTATATTCGCGGGTTCATAATTGGCCTTCATGGCGCTTATTAATATTGAATAATTATTCAACGCAACACTTGAAATATTAAGCGAAACAACATAATATCCACCGCCAATGTCCTGCACGGTATAATCCTTCACGTTGGACCAATTCGATTGGATAATTCCTCCGGGAATTCCTACATTATCTACCAGATCTTCATAATATACTGTTATGTTGATAATCCCATTTTCCTGGTATACTGCCCTTGGAATGCTGGTTTGATTAGTCAAGGAAGTAGTTCGATTATTGAATTGTAAAGTCAGATATGCATCTTGCGATTCATAAGCATCTGCATCAATGTGGAATAATAATTTAAACGTATGAGCGGTTAAATTGTCAAAAACAATTGTATAGACCTCTGTTCCAGCATTATAAGTCTTCGAATAGTTCACGCCTTCCTGGAGCATGCCCCGATAACTGACATCGCCATCATATTTCCAATCAATTGTAATGTTGTCTGTTACGATCGAATAACCCGTTAAATTCGTATAGGTAAAACTAAAGGCAATGGGCTGATCCCAGAAGACTTCTTTTGCCGTATCATTAAAAATCAATTGAGTTCCAAATTGTTTGACGTTGAGAGTTATTAAATAATTGGTATAATTCTGGACATTACTCCAAGATGTCGCGTTAATATAAATGGCATATGTTCCGTGCGTAATAGGTGATGTAATTGTCGTAGTCCACGCCCAATTTCCTCCAATGGATGTATTCAACATGGGTTGCGGCGCAGATCCTAGGAAAGTATACGTGACATTTGCACCCATAGTTTTATTTAAGTACAATGTCCCCCAAGAACTACCCAACCAGTAGGACATGTTGTAATAGATTGTCAAGTTGAAAACTTGCCCTTTCGCCATTTCAATGATCATCCCCCGGTGTTCTGGCGCCACAATTTCGATGGATGTTGAATTATAAACCCGAACGCTCGTATTCCACATTCCCGCTTCAGTCCCATTGAACCAGGACACAATAACTTGGTAATAACCATCGGCATGAATGCTCTGGGCGACGTTCCACGTGATATTGATAAAGTTCCCAGTGGCTTTCCCAGTTAACGTGTCATCAAGCATTTGTTGATTAGGATCTGTCACAAAAACTTGGGCATTATCGTTTTCGCCATCATATGCGGGATTGATTAAACGCGCTGTGATATTTACAGTATCAAAAGTGTAAACTACCGTTTTGGATAACGTGAGATTCGAGATCCAATTCAACCCCTCACACGTGACCACCCACATCCCGTTATCTGCATCACTGATTATCACAAATTTGGAACCGGTTATCTCCTGCCACGAATCGTTGCTATGTTCCACTGAATTATAATACACGTTCGTCGTGTTCCAGGTTACTGGAATCGTGACGTTAATTCTTTTATCGTATGAGGCGGTCGCAAAGACCGCGGCAACTGTAACGTTCCAAGGTATGATCGGATTCAGAGGCTCGGCAAGGTAAGAAGTCACCGCACTGCCAATTTCCAAGAGATGAGTCGTCCAATTAACTTGTAAGGAGATATTATACCACGCGGACGAAATGGTAAAGGGAAGGTCACCAGAGGGCTCTGGGATGAGTAAACCAGTAAAATTCCAAGTTCCTAGATCGGTTACAGGCTTGGCATTTATTGCCATATTAATTTCAGAAGGTTTTACCACGCTTCGTAACGGTATTAAATTTAATCGTAATGTTAAATCCTCTGGCGTCGTTGAATTATACCACGCTTCTGCAAACCCCTGTCTATAGACTGGTCCTTGGTCACCTTCAGGATCGGCCGAATCATACATGAGATACCAGTTAAAAGTGCTATTAGAACTGAAACCAATGAAAAATGAGTTTTGATATGTCTCGGTAATATTTAAAATCGGTTTAACGGTCAAGTTCCCATCCCAATATCCGGCGCTGCTGGCTGAGATCCAATCAAACGCTGTTCCAATAATATTCCATAAGGCTTCCAGCCCTAACTCCGTCTGATTGTAAATCACCTGATCCGGCTCAATCCGCTCATTTATCGCGCTATAGGTCGCATTGTAGATAAAAACATTGGTATATGCTGTGTCTCCCCCAGGGAATGGGAATTCATAGGTTGAATATATGAAATCTACGGTATCTAAGAGGCAGGTGTCCGTGATGTTGAATCCCATCACCCAAATCTCCGAATCAATGCGGTATCGGAAACCCGCTCCACCCGTGTCTTCCTCAACTGCATACAAGTAATCATATAGCGACACGTTTGAGACTGTCATGTCTACATACGTGGCATTCCAACCCTGCACTGGAATTGAAAATCCCGTTTGATCTGCGGCCAAGGTTCCGTTTATAGTGCAGGTTAAATTTATTTGAGTTTGTCCCGTGGGGAACGGCGGTGGTTCGTTGACGATAACAAGAACACTATCTGGAGTGCCCCACTGTCCCGAACTGTCATTGTACTGGATCGTGTAGTTGAAAATCCCGATACTTGAGGTATTAATCGGATGATTTATAGGTATCCCGCTCATCCACGCATTCCATAGTCCTGGACTGTCATTGTACAATACCCTGTAATATCCAGATCCTATAGGATCCGAGATGATCCACCCGATATAGACCACATAATCCACAATAGTCACTATGTCATCTGGATTGGTAATGGTTGGGGGGTAATCGATGGAAATATTTACAGTCACCACGTGAGGCGTGCCCAATTGACCGATCGAATCATTATATTGGATGGTATAGTTGAACGTTCCAGTTACAGTGGTATTTACGGGGTAATTGATAGCCGAATTATTTGTCCAAGTGTTCCAAGCTCCCGGACTTCCATTAATTAATACCCGATAATATCCCGTACCAACGTCATCCGTCAAAATCCAGCCTATTGACTCTGTATACCCGACATAAGTAGTGATTGCTGATGGCTGGTTGGATTGCGGTGGGTCGTCAATGTCTACGGTCACGATGACCGTATTAGGGACGCCAAACTGTCCCGCTGAGTCATTAAATTGAAGCGTGTAATTGAATGTCCCGGTAATTGTGGTATTAACGGGGTAATCTAAAGCGGTGTTATTTGTCCAATTGGCCCAAGTTCCGGGAGTATCGTCAATTAACACACGATAATACCCAGCTCCCGCGTCGTCCGTCAAGGTCCAGCCAATAGTCTCGGTATATCCCACATAAGTGGTAATATTTGCTGGCTGATTTGAGATAGGCGGGGCATCGAGCAGAACTGTCACGGTAACGGTATGGGGAACGCCCCATTGCCCCGCTGAATCATTATATTGGATGGTATAATTGAATATACCGGCAATAGTAGTATTTACGGGATGATTTAAATTAGTATTGTTGGTCCAAGTCTGCCATATATCTGGACTCGCATTAACCAATACTCTATAGAACCCTGCGCCATAATCATCCGTCATATTCCACGGAATCGATGCAGTACTTGTTGTTGAAGTTATAATATTCGAGGGCTGGTTGGAGGTCGGAGGATTGTCCAAAATTGTCACGAAAACGGTATCGGGCGTCCCTGAAATTCCCGCCGAATCATTAAATTCTATCGTATAATTAAAGATCCCAGGGATAGTCCTATTAATTGGATACTGTAGGTTTGTATTGTTAGTCCAAGTATTCCAATTCGAGGGCGTGGAATTCACCACAACACGGTAATATCCAGACGCAACGTTATCTGTGAGGACCCAATCAATGGTCTCGGTCCCTGATCTCGTTGTCGTTATGTTATTTGGGCTAGTTGAGGTTGGAGGAGTGGAATCTGGCTGAACTATTACGATAACCAAATCAGTTGTACCTAAATTCCCCACTGAATCATTAAATTGGATTACATAATCGAAGGTGCCCCCTATCGTCGTATTGATTGGGTAATTTACAGGTGTATTATTCACCCAGGGCTGCCAAGCGCTAGGTGACAGATTTACAAACACGCGATAATAACCTGCTCCATAATCATCTGTTAAGATCCAGGGAATTGTCACTGAACCATTAACTGGCGTTGTTATATCATCCGGACTGTCCGAAGTTGGGGGACTATCTAAGATGGTTACCGCGACCGAATCTGGTAAACCCCAGTTATTCCCCGTATCATTAAACTCTATCGTATAATTATAAATCCCAGGAGCAGTTCGGTTAATTGGATATAGCAAGTTAGTATTATTTATCCAAGTATTCCACGTGGAAGGCGTGGAATTGACCAACACTCGATAATAACTGGAACCGAAATCGTCAAAGAGCATCCAATCAACGGTTTCCGTGCCGGTACTTGTGGTAACTACAGGACCTGGTTGGTTCGAGGTCGGAGGATTATCAACCATATAAGTAATATTATAATCGGCCACGTCAATCCCCGCGGTTTCAGCCTCAACGAGTAATACATAGGTCCCATTGCTAGATGGGGTATAAGCCAGGTATTCTGGATCCAACGTACCAGATGAGCTGGCAAGAACGTTATTTGTCAGTTCCTGGTTGGCGACCAGACGCATATTAAGATTCCCAGTTCCAGACGTTCGATCTAAAACAAACATATAGGGCACTCCTGCTGTTAGGTTCACGAAGTAAGCGTCTATATTATCCGAAACCGTGATACTTCCAGAGACTGATTCTGAAATGTTCAGAAGGAGAACCCACTCGTATATAAGGTCTACAATGTATTCGATGGTATCAACCATCCAACCACCTCCAGTATCAAAAAAACTATTCCCGCTGTTCCCTGTATCCCCACCAATTTGAATGCAATTGCTCGATGATTGAGTACCGATGAAATTCACTGCGGGGGCATCATCGAGAAGATAAATCGGACCATTACAGTAAAAAACTCTCCATAAATCACTTCCTGCATAAGGGATACCAGTATCAGAATAATTAGCAGAGAAAATATCCCCCTCGAATTGGAGATCTACGCTATGGGGTCCTGCGCCCACACTAAGATACGAAAAATTGACCCCTCGGATGAGACAGATTCCCTCACTCATATTGTAGGTAACTCTTAAATTTTGCATATCGCCGAAGGTATCATCATTAACCCGGACATCAAATTCCGGTGACGTGTCGACATAGTTCTGAGCATATCTAGCAGTGGTGGCATGGGATATACCCACGAAGCTCGAAATAACAAGGAGTGTCAAAAGAAATGATCCAAAAAATCTCGATTTTTTCTTAAAGATGCGGGAACCTTTCATAAAATCAACTTCGCTGTCAATCAATGCCCGTTTGGACGCGATTAAAACATTACTTTATTTCTATTTAAAGGATCTTTCGCGCGGTAATAGTACCACTGTAATGGTATAATATATATTTTTTTTTATATTTAGAAGCCTGAATCGGATGAATAGCCGGATGTTCTTGCATTTAAGGGATTTCCATGAAAGCTATAAACATGGATGCAGACAATGTATTACCAAGATAATAATGTATTATTTACCGATCTGTCAAGTAGATAAAACTGGATGAATTCCAATGATTTCATCACGATGACTTGCCTCTCGGATGATGGTGTCCTTGCAGTTACGAACTGCTCGCGCCATCATCGTCATCCGAGACCTTTCAGCGGGATCGGGTCTCGCTACATCCTGAGTACTCAGAAATACCTCGGCAATGTTCAACGTCGCTAGAATGTGGCGGTCTATGGTGAACCCACAGTGCTTACAGGTGAATATTTTGCCCCAGCATTTGGTCCTTTTGCCACATTGTAAGCATTTTTGCGAGGTATATCGAGGGTTGATATGCTTGACGGGATGCCCCGTCGCTTTTACCTTATATTCTAAATAGATTTGAAATTGCCGAAAGTTCCAGCGGTTCAACCTGCGCCGCATCTTCTTCGATTTCTTCTGGTGGCGCGGTTTTAAGTTCTTTTGGCGAGCTAAGGATTGCCGAATGTTTGTTAAATCTTCGAGGACAACTAGTGCTCTATTTGTCTCAACCGTCCGTGCGATCTCATTGGTCACGGCGTGCATCATATTGGTGGTCTTATTCCGCTCCCGCTTGCCGTATTTATCGAGTAACTTCTTTCGTTTCTGCGGTTGATGTTTCGAGTCTTGGGCGATTTTTTGCGAGATGTTCCGTCGCTTTAAAGAATAAGTGAAATGGGTAGTGGAAAGCTGGGTGGTATCCAGCGATCTGACCTGCGCGCTCGTTTCATTAACAAGCAGGAAATCTACACTGCGCTCATTCGTATCAATGAAGAGGAGGGATGCGATTTCTCGTGGTTGCACCTCTTGAATAAACGGGATGAAGATGCCTACCGTGCGATCTGGATTTAATTTTAAGGTGATTTCACCGTGATTCTCAGTTCTCAGCTCATTGAAATGGCGCGTCGGCTGAAAGGGAATGTATAACTTGCTGCGCGGTTCGATTACCAGCACCACGTAATGCCCCTCAAGATAGCAGAGGCATTCTTCCAACTTCATCGAAGTCTTTTTATAGTTAGGATTGGGAAGGCGTCTTTTTTTCTTAAAGCACCACGAATTCCATGATCTCAGAATATCTTTGGTGATGCGGGCGGCGGAGTGGCAGTAATGGGTGTGCAGGTATGGAAATTTTGCCTTCCATTCAAAATAAAAACTCTTGCGAATTGTGGGGTATGAAGAATAATTGTAATAGGTGTTTCCTTTCTTAGACACTTTCCTGAAAAGTGGGTTGTCAATGCACTTCGCGATCAAGAAATTAATTGAATCTTTGAAGCAGGCGATAGCGCGTGCAATTTTCTCGTACTTGCGCTTGGTCAGTTGAAAAGAAGTGAGGCGAACGGTTTTAAAAGTTTTCAAAATGTGCCCTCAATTACGAATCACGTTACATTACGCGACCATCCATTATAAATCTACCCAACCAAAATGCGCAAATCGCTCTTTTGCGCAAAATAACAAACCATAATAATTAATTTATGTGGCTGATTTTTATTTACATATATGACCTATTATTTACCCATTATTTTTGGGAATATCGCGGGAATTATTTCGATTATTTTAGCAGTTTTGGTTATTAGAACGTATTTTTCAACCAAATTGAAAGCTGCTCTCATCTTATTCATGTTGTTTTGCTTGGTGGGTGCGAACAATTTCATTTTTGCATTCATGACATTTGTTTCAGAACAAGCTGAATTAACTGCTTATTGGCTCTACATCGGGTTGATTCTTATAGGGTTTATTTGTTTCATTCTGATTTCTATTTTCTTTGATTTCATCGAATTAAGGGGGATTCGTACGAATATTAACTTGATCTTTAGCGTTCTGGTCACTGCGTTTTTCACAATTCTTTTTACTTCAGCAGGAATTTCAGAGCACGTCGAAATGTTATATTCACCCGAATTTGGATCTTGGATAATTAACTTAGACTATTATTTAAGATCAATAGTGTTAATATTCGGGATTATCGCAATCTACAGATTGACGAAGGGTTATATTGGAGTCTATCACAGTGCCACAAATAAGCGCCTGAAATACCAATTTAAGGTCGTAAATTTGGGAGTTTTTATCATTGTATTCGGATTACTCATTTCCGCAATTGCTGGAATCCTTATAGGCACTGCATATTTAAATATTGGTAATATAATCCGTGCATCCTTTCCACTTTTTTTCTCCGTAGGCTTACTGATTACTTTTATAGGATTTCAAATGAATCCACATGCATTTTATTTAATTTCTCAAAAAGTCTTCCAAATCATTGTCTTTAATAAGGAAGGCGTAACGATGTTTGATAAAAAATATCAACCCCTCACTGGAAAACAAGCCACCTTAATAACCGGGGCTATTTTTGGAATATGTTCAATGATGCAACATGCATTAGGAATTGAATCCCAACCCCATAGCTTGGAATTCCCGGATCGAACGATTATATTTACGTTCAAGAAAAATATTGGATTTGCGCTGATCTCAGATCAAGAATCGTATATATTACGCGAGGGATTAGAACATTTTTCCAACCTTTTCATACAACACTTCAAAAATGCATTGGATGAATGGAAAGGACTGGTTAAAACTTTTGACAAGGCTTCCGAATTGATTAAGATTTCACTTCCATTTTTAGAAGCTGAATGATTTGAATTTAAAAAGTAAAAAAAGGAATGGGGGGGCGTTACAGTTCCGAGCCCACGACCAAGCCAAGTATCGCGCCGGTCAGAATCAATCCAGGTGCCGCAATAAAGAAGAAAATCACAGCCCATAGAATCGCTGGCGGTATTCCCCAGAGACCAACAAAGTAGATATAGCTCCAAATATTAATGATCAAGCTAGCAGCCCCTGAAATAAGAGAGAGAACACCACCAACAGTTTTATCAGTGAGTAACAAGATACCTCCGACAACCCCTAATACTCCTGTTGCTAGGATGAGGAAAAATGCAGTCCAAATTATGAAATCTTCTGAACCACCGGTGATGAGCACCACGAATATAATTGATACTAAGATTAAAAGGCCACTGCCAATAAGGGTAAAGATCCCTCCGAAAGTGCGCCCTTTTTTGGTCAATTCATCATCTACCTCTTTAATTTGATTGATAGCTTGTATTCTGGATACAATGTTTAAAAATGTAATGATAATAAGTCGAATAAATACAATAACTCATGGAGCTTAAACACTTCTGCCTAAATTAAAATAATGATCTATTTTGATTATTATTGATGAAGGAATTGAATTTAATCCGCAAAGATTTTCGCAAGGTCGAATTAAAGATAGCGCTGTGCTATCCCAACCTGTACCAAGCTGGCATTGCGTGCCACGCCATTCAATTACTCTATTTTTTATTCAATTCCTTCGAAAACATACAATGTGAGCGGTTTTATTATAATTCTAAGACCCACCCAATTTCCATGGAATCCGGACAACCGTTAAAGAAGTTTGATATCGTCTGTTTTTCACTCCAATACGAATTAGATTATATAAACGTGCTAAAAATGATTTCTTCTGGAGGAATTCCCCCTCTCTCTGAAAGGCGAGCCACACCACTGGTAATCGCGGGCGGACCGTGTGCATTAGAAAATCCTCTCCCTCTATTTCCATTCATTGACTTCTTTGTATTAGGAGACCTCGAACCTGTTTTAGACCAATTGATATCATATTTAATGGAATATAAGAAAGGAAACAAAACACTCCACGATTTTCAGGATATTCCAGGCGTATTTGTGCCATTAACCCACCGAGGTGAGAAGATTTCCAAATCGGTGGCTCCAGATTTAGATAAATGCTTTCACCCCAGCTCACAACTCATATCGGAAGCTTCACCATTTGGCAGGAGTTTACTCCTTGAAGTTACTCGTGGCTGTCCTCGGGGATGCCGATTTTGCTTAATTGGATATCAAGCCCTACCAATGCGGTCACGTTCCCTGGCAACACTCAAGCAAATCATACTTGATGGAGTTGAACGATCACACGTCAAAAAAGTCTCTTTAATTGGCCCTTCGCTGTCAGATTATCCTCGCTTGAAGAAATTATGCGAATTTATCGTGGAACAAGGTTTACAGTTATCTCTCCCTTCCATGCGAGTAGAAGCTCTAACCGACTCGTTATTAGAAATATTGTATGATGCTGGGGTGCGCACCATTTCCATTGCACCGGAAGCTGGCTCGGCTCGTCTTCGTGCTACGATCGGAAAAGAACTCTCGACGGATCTGTTTTCAAACACACTCATTAAATGTTCGGAGGCGAAGATAGAAAATTTGAAGATCTATTTCATAATTAATCTCCCAACTGAAACCGCTCAAGACATTGAAGAAATCAGTACCTTCCTGGGTACCGTGATTCATAAAATTTATCCACCTCAGCATCTCAATTTAAGCATTAATCCGTTCATCCCAAAACCGCACACCCCTTTTCAGTGGGAACCACCCATCGACTTGCCTGTTCTTCAGAAATCAATTAAAACTCTGGAAAAATCCGTTCGGAAATTAAAAATTTATAATTACGACTTTTTAGATCCGCGATGGGCTCGCATTCAAGGCTTTCTCTCAAGGGGGGATGAAAAAGTCGGCGAAATCTTGTTGAAAGTGATGGAAGCTGGGGGAACCCTAGGGGCGTGGCGAAAAGTCGTGAAAATGCTAGGTGTCTCCATAGAGGAATCCCAATCATTCCCTCCCACGCTCGATGAACCACTCCCGTGGGATTTCATAGATGTAAATGTGGATAAGAAGAAGCTAATTGATCTTTATCAGAGAACTTATGTTTGAGTGTCTTCCTGAAGATCTTTTAATAGTTCATTAATTGAAGGGAATGAGGGATCATCCACGACTGTTAAAGTCCCACTCCGCCCCAAAGTTATTCTAGTGATGCCCTGAAATTCAGAAGTATATGCGTTTTTGATTTCTATAACTTGACCAACTTTAATTAAAAAAATTTGCCGTTGCCAAAGCGTTAAGGGAATTCTTCCGGAAGGATCTCCGAGCATTGCCTCGCTTACTTTCAACATTTTACCTCGTTTTGAACGGACTGTTCGTGGAGGTTGCATTCCCAATACGCGTGCTTTAACATCAACTGTCATTCCTGGGCGAATCTCGCTTATTTGCATCGTTCCACCGATTTAAAATTGTTATTTTGCTTCAGTTTTCTTTAATGCATCTGAAATCGGAAAATAAATCAAGAATACTGCGATGAATGTAGCAGCTAAACAAACGAAGGGGATATAGACAAGCATCACTCCCCATACGAAGAGATAGATGAGCGTGGGGACAACCATGAGTAATACGATGACTAACGTATATCTTTTCACTTTATTCAGGGTTTCTCTCAGGTCAGGATCAAGATAAGGGCTTTCTTCTCGTTTTTCACCTTCGGTTTCAATTCTTTTTTTCCGTTTCCATCCAGATTTATGAGGGCGGCGTTCCAAAATCTCTCACCATTATTTTATTTCTTTTTATTAACAACGCACTTCGTATTAATAACCTTTATTAAATAGAGCTTCAATAGAATTCATGTCGAGGAATGTGAAGTGCCGCAGAAAAAACGCAAATCCAGTAAAAAGCGGAGAAAAATATCAAATAAGGGCAAGCTTGCTGATGAATTAATGCCCGAATCTTGCGTGCCCAACCAATATGATGATAATATTTCACTTTACGCGCAGGAGAATGTCGATCTTCTAGAAACCATTGATGGCATTGAGTGGGACCGTAATCAATTTCAACAAGATTTTCCGCATTTATCAGAAGAGTTACAGGATGCTAACCTCAATTATCCGATGGATGCCGTTCGGTGGGAAGACGAAGAATGCGCTGAAGAAGAAAAATCTCCGCCTAGACATCCTGAAGAACCAACTTTAAACTCCTTGCTACGCCGTAGTAAAAGTGAAAAAGAAGCCATCGAAATCATCCGTTATCTTAAAAAACAAGGAGAACTCAGTCCTCGAGAGGCCACTAAACTTATTTCGCAAATAGAATCTAAAGGATTAAAAGCAGTTCAACGTAAATTAGGCAAAAAATAACACATAAAAAGTTAAATTGCTGCATTTATTTTTACAATGTCGCCTTCTTTTAACTCATAATTTTCTCCGAGTCGTTTCTTCGTTCGGGCATCAATTCCATTAATGAAATGCTTTTCAAAATCCGTATGAATCTTGCCTGCAAATCTACGTAGTTGGGTTCCTCGTTCTACTAAATAGACATCAGGGAGCACCCTACCATCTTTATCCGAATGAGTTTGGATATCAAAAACTGGATAAACCGGAATCATATCCAAAATTTCAAATACAACAATATTTAACACCTTTTGAACTCCGAGAGAACCGTGTTCAGAGAGCAGGGTTTTAAGATTATCTAAAACCTTCAATTCTTTCTCTGAAAATTTGTCTTGTTGTAAAATTTCAAATTTATCCTTGCCTGGTTGATATTCGATTATATTTTTCTCTGCATAACGGCGGAGCCAATACTCTCCAAGAGCGCAGATTGGAACAATGATTTTTTGGAGTTCGTTTTTCATCCTTACGATGTTTTCCTTAGCTGGACCCAAGTCCATTTTATTTGCAGCAATGAGAATGGGTTTCGCAATAGCTAGCAATTCACCAACAAAGTGAATTAGTTCCGCATCGGACCATTTACTAGGTTTATCTGCGTTGACCTTACTTTTTTTGACAGCACTAAGGATGTGCTTCCTTGTAATTCCTAATCCAGAGAGGCGATCCACCATTGTTTCTACAAATGATATTTTTTCAGCCTCGAGTTTACGGGTAAATTTTTGCCAGTCCCGCTTCACGATTTGACTGAACCACATCACGAGCTCGTGATCCAAAAATTCGATATCTTTCAGCGGATCCCAAGTTCCAGGTTTCACGCCTTGGCCTTCCGCATCGGTTCCACCAGCTGCATCGACCACATGGATTAGTGCATCCGCTCTTCTGAGGTCATCAAGAAATTTATTTCCTAATCCTTTTCCCTCCCATGCTCCTGGGACTAATCCCGCTACATCAAGTAGGTTTATGGGGATTAACCGAGTTCCATTCACGCACATGGAATTTTTTGGTTCACATTGTACTTCCAATTCCATACATGGACACTCAACGGCTACATATGCCGTGCCCGGATTCGGTTCGATGGTTGTAAATGGATAATTTCCTACTTTGGCAGTTGTCATGCAAGCCGCATTTAAAAATGACGTTTTTCCCGCATTAGGTTTTCCAACCAATCCGATTAACATTTAACCGCCTATTTAATTCGATAAGGTGCAGTAGTTGCTGGTATTAATCCCTCGTAATCAGTGAGTATTTTCCATAAACAATATGCTGTAATGCAATAAATAAACCATGTAAAGCTCGTAAAGATGAGATAAACGGTGAAATCTGCTTGTATGGGTGGACGAATCATAGGAAGAAATAAATTGATTAGCCATAGAATACCAGTAATTATTACCACGTATTTCAATGGCTGTTTTTGGCTATTAGATCCAACGAGAACGAAGAAGAATCCAATAAGGAGACCAAAAAACAATAATGAGAAGGCTGATACTGTTTGTAAACCATAGTACAAGCTATTTATGATGACGCTTTCCTGAGTATATTGCAATGGATTTACAATTAAGACGACTGCAAAACCAATTGCTCCGATTATCGAGCCATCAACCTGAAAGATCCCTCCATAAATACCGCTATTTCGTGTCATTCTTTTCCCTGCATAGTACAATCCCAACCCAAAAATGATTCCTAATATTTGCCACACTAAAAATGCTACACCTGTGACTTCAGGGGCATATGTGGCGTTGATCATGGTTGGATAAATATTGATGAAGAAATCGACGGGAATAAAAAACAACACTGCAAAGATACCAAGCTTAATGAATAATATAATTCTAAAATTCTTTTGCTGCTCAAATACTTCTTGTTCTTTCGCTAATCTGCGTCTTTCTGCCATTTTTCTCCGCTTTGCTAATCGTTTCCGTTTGATTTCATCTGCCATCTGCTATTATCACCCATTAAGATTATATAGGTTTAGAATCAATAAAATTATTTATTTATTTCCTTTATCAACTTACTTACATTTTCATTTGTAGAAAACCGGCGGATGTTTATGGCAACCCTTTCAAGGATACGGTATTTCACGGCGTTGAAATTCGAGAAACCACTCTATGCGCTTGCGGCAGGTGATGTAACTGAGAACGGGCATGATGAAATTATTGTCGGCGCAGAAGATGGTGTCGTTCGGGTGTATAAGTATGAGAGGGGCGGTTTTAAAGAGATTTGGAGTAGTACAAAGCATTGGCAATGGATCGACCAAATAATACTTGCCGATGTCGATCAAGACTACTTTGATGAAATTCTCGTTATCATTGGTCGCCAGTTGATCATCTACAAGTATGAAGAACCGATCTTCAAAAAAGTTTGGGAATATGAAGCAAAGGCGAGAATTACCTCAGTGGCTGTGGCTGATTCTAATAATAACAAGAAAAAGGAAATATTGATAGGCTGTTATGACGGAAGCCTCACTGTTTTCGCTCAAAAATATGAGGAATTATATAATTTTAAACCAGTTTGGAAACGGAAGCTGGAGGGTGAAGTCTTAGTAAGCGTGGCGGATGTAGATGCCGATACTTTAAATGAAATTGTTGTGGCAAATAAAAATAAAGTTAGAGTTTATCGCGTTATTGAGAAATATCCCAAGAAAGAATCTTGGATTCATCAATTTCCAAATTATATAAAAAAACTCCTTACATTTGATTTAAATAATGATAAAAAAGCCGAAATCTTTTTGGCAATGGATGATCACATCTTACGAATCTTTAGTCATAAGGACGGTAATTATTTCTCAGAAGACAACCAATATGGTTTTCAAGACGTAATAGCTGCACTCTCCCCAGGGAAAATTCAAGATAAAAATTTAATCATAATTGGCTCATTTGATGAAACTTTGCAGGGTTACCGTTCTGATGCAAAACTTTTTCAAATTGATTTACATGAAAAATGCTTTTCGGCCGCAATTGCTGATATAGATAGTGATGGAAAACCCGAGATAATCTGCGGTGGAAACAATCTCTATATTTTCAAAGAAGAAGTGATTCTCACGGTTCAAATGGATTACCCAATCTCCCTGCTTTCTGAAGATGAATTAACAATAAGCTATTATATAAGGAATAATCTACAGAATCGAGTTTATAACATAGATTTTTCTAGCCTTGAATGGACTCCGGCCGTTCTCATCCTCACCGGACCAAGACCTAAAATTCCTCTTATTGAAAGTTATGGTAGAATGGAAATCGCTCTGAATTTTCAACCTACTGAAGTCCAAAAAGTAACTCCAATAACATTCCCTCGTTATAAGATTCACTTTGAAATGAACAACCTGCAATTTTCACAATTTATTCCGGAATTAAAAATCTACCTACTTCCAAGATTTTCACATATTGCACGATATTTTCTCTCGCGATGTGAGCGATTAAAAGGAACAAATGTCCCGCTAAATTCATTAGCCCATTTGATGGAAAAGGAACTGGGAAACATAGATTATGAGATAGAACGTATTGTCACCCAATTACTAGAACAAAAATACATTATGGGGTCTCTCGAGAATAGAATACTGTATATTCGCGATGTGGGCACGATACCCGAAGAAGAAAAAATCGTTACTCCTTCTAAAGCTATTGAACCCGTTCAGAAGCCCCTTTCTCCTGACTTATTAATAAACGCCCTTAAAAAAACTGTAGAGAAGAAAAAACGCAATTCCCTATCAGAACTAGCAAAACAATTTAATGTTGACAAGCAAAAGATTGAGAATGCCCTCAAAAAACTGAAATCCAATTTTGAAATCACCGGATTCCTTATCCCTAATGAAGAATTTATCTACATGACCCTACGAGAGATCGATTCTCTTGCAACCAAAGTAAATGAAACTCCATATATGTCCCTACAAGAACTTGAAGAACAATATGGCCTTTCCGAACAAGAAATCGAATATTTATTGAATGATTTAATGAATGTAGGAAAACTTCATGGAGAAATTAGAAGAAAAGAAGGTATTGCGCGATTCATAACAATTAAAACACTCTCCGAAACTATCTTAACCATGTTAAAGAAGAATGGAAAACTAGTAATTTCAACTTATTCAAGAAAATCAAATGTTTCCATTCCCAAAGTTCGAGAAGCCATTCGTTCCCTCCTTGATTCTACGTTGCTAGATGGGCACTACACCTATAATGGAGCACTTTTTTATACGGAAGAAAGGCTTGAAAGAGACTTGCTGGAATTCTTACAGGCCTCAGAAACTGCAAGCATCGGATTAGTATCCATCACAAACCAATTTCAAATGTCAAAAGAAGTAATAACACTCATATTGAACAATCTTGTAAGTAAAGGAGTAATTAGTGGATATATTTCAGAAAATACATTTTTTAAAAAGAGCTATGAAGAAGAGAAACTCCGCGATCTTTTTAATAAATATATTGATGCATTAAATATTATCCATATTTTAGTAATTCATCAAGAAAGCGGAGTTACAGTTTTCTCTGAATCCTATATTTCTGATAGAATTGACCCAACGTTAGTTTCGGGAATGTTACACGCCATTACCTCGTTCGGCTCTGAAATGGCTGGAGTAGAACTTGCTGGTCTCCGTCTACTTGAATACAAGGATTATATAATAACAATGAGCGACGGGGAACTCATTCGCGCAGCTCTAATACTGAAGAGCGCTCCCTCCCAACGTTTATTTGAAAATTTAAAGCATTTTGTCCGCTTCTTCGATTCCCATTACCGTCTTCATTTAGAGGACTTTAAAGGTTCGATTGACCCTTTTAAAAGTGCAAGTGCTCTTGTTGATGAGTATTTTGAAATCAGCTTGAACTTTCCCTATGAAGTCCAAGAAAAGGAAGTTTTTAAAAATAGGGATCGCCTCAGTGCTAATGAACTCGCGGTGATCACTCAAGCAAGAGGTATTGGTCGTCAGTTTTTACTTAAAAATTTACTAGAATCAATCAGTAAAGAGCTCTTAATCTCACAACCCGAAGCTTTCCTAATCATATATGATTTAAAAGACAAAAAAATATTCCAAGTTATCAAGGAAGAGCGGAAATGGTGCCCACACTGCGGGAGTATCATTCCTAAAACCGCAACAACCTGTCCCCATTGCCTCAAGAATATCGAGGATACCATACTCTAATTTTTTTCATTCTCCAATTCAGTTATCAATATAGATAGATTTGAATAGCATTGTTATTTCTAAACTCTAGGTCAATGAATTATTGAGGCTATACAACGAATGAAGCCAAAAGTACTGCTAGTAGATGGAATCCATCCAAATTGCGCATCTATGTTGCGTGAAGCTGACTTTGAGGTAGAAGAAATCCATCCCATCTCCCAAGAAGAATTAGAAGAAAAGATTCGTGTTATTGATGCCATAGTCGTGCGAAGTAAAACCAAAATTACAAAAGAATTGATTGAACTTGCAATAAACCTGAAAATGATCGCACGAGCGGGGGTTGGCCTAGATACAATTGACGTGGAATGTGCTGAGAGTCACAACATTAGAGTAATAAATGCAGAAGAGGCTCCCAGTGTTACAGTTGCTGAACTTGTAATGGGCTTAATTATCACGCTTTTGCGTCACATAGCCATAGCTGATCACTTGATGAAGGAGGGGAAGTGGGCCAAATCCCGCCTTCGCGGGATGGAACTACGGGGGAAAACCTTGGGTATTATTGGCGCCGGACGTATAGGAATAGAAGTTTTGAAAAGAAGTTCGGCGTTCTTGATGAACCCAATTGTGTTTGATATCTCAGAAAGACAATTAGAAAAGGCTAAAAAATTAGGGGCCAAAGTCGAACCCAATCTTGATACCTTGCTACAAAAGGCTGATATCATTACCATTCATATTCCGTTTACACCAGAAACTAAGAATTTGATCAATGCAGAAAAAATTAAATTAATGAAAGATGGTGCCTTCATAATTAATGCTGCCCGGGGGGGAATAGTTGATGAAAAGGCGCTTTATGACAGTCTAAGGGAGGGCAAATTGGGTGGTGCAGGATTGGATTGTTATGAAGAAGAGCCAGATCCAAATTCAGAATTGATCCATCTTCCCAATGTCGTATGTACTCCTCATATAGGTGCCTCTACCGAAGAAACGCAGAGAACTATTGCTTATATTATTGCGAAAAAAATCATTAAGCACCTGAGTTAAGTTTTGACAAGTGTTTCTTTTTTAGTGCCTTAATGGTTCCTGAAACGCCTATCACGACAAATAAGCAGTTCTTGTCTTCAATTTTCCTGATGACCGCGAGAGCCGTCCGAACCATTTGTAATGCCTGCACGTTTGTTCTTATTATTCCATGATTGTTCTCATATTCAATTACCCATAAACCTGTTTGACTCGTCCCAAAATCCCCATATAATTGGAATAAATTCTTCCAAATAGCACGGATTAATTGCTTGTCTTCAATTTTCCCCTCTGAAATAATTTTAAAAAGAATATATCTTTGTCGTTCCTTATCTTCCATTTTGCTCCCCTTCCTCTAGCGATACGACTCGGACACCGGCCATAATATAATTTGGGTCCTTGATCATCTCTGCCTTTCGAACGAGTTTTTCAGGATGGAGGGACATTGCAGCGAAGGCATTTTTTTCAGGTATTTTTACAAGCCTTGCTAGAGCTGCTAATTCCCCTGGTGCCCTTAGTTCCCATTTTGATTTAGCCCCTGAGGTGAGGATGAAGGGCGCTTTCGAACGGACAAGCTGAACACAGCACTTACTCATGATTCTCATTAATCTAGACTTTTGTATTCCCTCTCTTATCAGATTTTGAGTCGAAATTTCAATTACCGTTACATTTTCTCTTGCCATCTTAAAATGCGAATAATCAAGACTGCCAAATTCCTTTGGATCGGATAAGGATATGATATCAACCCGTTTATCTAAAATCGCATTTATGTATATGTTTTTTTCATCACTTCCACTTTTGACCGCAATGAAATCGACACGATTACGAAGTTTTTTTACTTTTTCTTTCATATTATTGACCGAACGTGGGACTATCGTTGCTCTCGTGTATATTCCACATTTATCCTGGTATTGTTTTCTGAGTTGTTTGATGATCTTAGGGGCATTCTCTTCAAAATCTGCAAATCCCATACCTGAATACCCCAATTCAATCGCTAAATCGAGCATCGTTTCGATTGCATCTTCCCCGGTTGAGAGCGATGAGCTTACACCTAAGTCGTAAAATTTCATGATTCAATCAATTCCATGTTTCGTAACAGTTCGGTCATTTTCTCTAGCGTGGAAAATTTACGTGAAAATCCAATTCTAATTTTTACAACATCTTTCATTTCTTTTATCTTTATTTTACCCTTAAACAATTCTTGTTTCCCAAAGCGTAAATAAAAGTTGCCTTTATCAACTCGACGTTTTAATGTTTGAAAGAGATATTGCTTGTCTGAGTCCATTAAATGTTTGGCAATATATTCAACGATTTCCTTTGCATCTTGATCATATTTTGCTCGAACAATTGTAATAGGGTTATGATAAACACCTCTAACCTTCTTTATTAGAAAGTTATCTTCTGTAGTAGGTAAGTTTGAAGGAATAATATTTTTAATCGCAATAAATACTTTCTCAATATCTTCCGTTGCTTGAATAAATGCTTCGATTTCGATTTCTTTTATTTCTTTCATGCTTATCTTGTTTTATTTTTGCTAAAATAATTATTCGATAATTATCTTAAGTTATTCTCCTTTTTGTAAGCATCAAAAACTTATGGGAAAAAGAAAAAGAACTCTAATTATTTTCCGCGATGCCGATGCTTTTTAATGGATGGCCGTAATTTTTCGGCTCCTCTTCCTTTATTATAAAGCCCACGCCCTTTCTTCCCAGCCCCAGTTAAGCCACGATGTGCTCGCTTCTTCTGAATGGGGTCGCAAATCCAGTTGATGCGTGGATCATTCTTTATTACCGGATGATGCGGGTCAACCAGGATGACTTCGTGCCATTTCCAGCGCCCATCGCGCCCAACTGGGTAGCTATTGAGGACTTCCATGTTCGGAAATTTTCGTTGTACGCGTTCTTCAGCAATCCATCGAATGCTCTTCTTTGGCGTATGTTTACGCACTCCCATTTTCTTAGGTTTTCGTCCACGTTTCGGGCGTTGTTTTCGCCGCCCACCACGTCGAACCCGGGATCGTGCGATGATGTACCCTTGCTTTGCCTTATATCCAAGACGGCGTGCGCGATCTAAGCGGGTTGGGTGCTCTACTCGAATAATTGTCGGCTCTCGCCGCCATTGCATCAAGCGCTCCCACATGAGTTGTTTCAATGCGCCCTCTGGCTTATTCGTCCAAGTTTCTGCCATGTACTTATATGCTGACTTCGTCATTTGTCTATCAACTGTACCCTGTAAAAATCGTGTTGAATTATGACAATCTTGAAAAACTTAAAAATTTTCCCATTAATATAATGATTGGGAAAAATGATTCCGCCGCTCCAATCTGAAAAAACTGATGATGATCTCGCGACGAGAAGATTTCCCAACCAATCTTGCTGCCAAATTTAAAAAAGATGAACCACATCTCCTTTTTATTACACATTACTAAGGATGTAAATTATGATGCCTGAATTGCTCGAGGTAATACAAACACGACGCAGTATTCGGAGATATAAATCTCAATCAATTTCAAAAGAGCTCATTTTAGAACTTTTAAACCTCTGTCGATATGCAGCTAATGCTCATAATGCCCAACCCTTTCGATTCGTCATCATTCTAAATAGACAAACAAAAAAAACCTTGATAGAAGCACTGGCCTCTCAATATGAAAAAGATTTACGAAAGGATGGACTTCCAGAACCTAACATCAAAAAGATAGTTAATTCCTCCATAGACCGATTCTTAAACGCTCCTGTATTAATACTTGCCTGTCTAACCATGGATGATATGGATAGATATAACGACTCTGAACGCCAAAATTGCGAATTCATAATGGGCGTGCAATCTGTTGCCAATTCCATTCAGAATTTACTATTACTGGCCCATTCAAAAGGGCTTGGTGCGTGTCAATTTTGTGTCCCGCTTTTTTGCCCTGAAACTGTAAAATCCGTATTAAATCTTCCTCCTTCCTACATGCCCCAAGCCTTTATCACGTTAGGAGTCCCTGACGAGGTGCCTCCCCCCATAAAACGCAAACCACTTGAAGAGCTGGTTCTTTTTATTGAATGAAAAGTGGATTCAATATCTTAATAAATGCCTATTCTCCATGTTAGATTGATGAGTGAAAGATGATAATAGCGCTTGCCGGTGGCGTGGGTGCGGCCCGGTTCTTAGAAGGCTTGGTCAAAGTCTTGGATCCGAAAGATCTAACCGTAGTTGTAAATACTGGTGATGATCTCTACTTGCATGGACTTTATATCAGCCCCGATTTAGATACAATCATGTATAACCTTGCTGGTATTGCGCATAAAACGAGGGGATGGGGAATTCAAGATGATACATACTATTGCCTTTCGATGTTAGAGCAATATGGAAATGAACCTTGGTTCAAAATCGGAGATAAGGATTTCGCAACGCACATCGTTAGAACTCATCTTTTACGGCGGGGGGTGCAACTTGCAGAAATCACGCGTTTACTCTGTAATTTACTCGAGATAGAGGTCACGGTTTTTCCGATGACCAATAAAAAAGTCAATACTCGCGTTGTAACAGAAGAAGAGGGTATTTTAGATTTTCAGGATTATTTTGTCCGCTATCAAAAATCTACCACGGTGAAGGACGTCTATTTTGAGGGAATTAAAGATGCCAAGCCACCGCGAGGGCTTCTTGACGCGATAAATTCCGCAAAGGGGGCAATAATCTGCCCGAGCAATCCCATTGTTAGCATTCAACCGATTTTGAAAGTTGCTGGTATTCTTCCCGCATTGAAAGAATTGCCCGTGGTTGGTATCAGTCCAATCGTTGGGGGCGCTCCCATTAAGGGCCCGGCTGATAAATTAATGCAGGCTTTCAATATCGAAGTATCTCCGCATGGGATTGCAAAATACTATGCTAATTTTTTAAATACCTTGATAATTGATACGGTAGACGCTGCGTTTCAATCGCAAATTGAAGAACTGGACATTCATGCCGTTGCAACGAACACGATCATGAAGACCTTAGACGATAAAATAGACCTTGCAAAAAAAACGATGCAAGAACTTGATAAACTTTTATAAATAATTCATATATAATGATGAATAAGGACTTTGATTAAACAATTTAGTGCCTTAATGAAATTAGTTAATCTAAGGTAGTTTTGTCGGACTTTAAATATAAAAATGCATAATTAATATACTAAAAACTTAGTTTTATAATTGGAGATATCATGTCTGCTGAAAAAAATTATCGATATGAAAAACCTCCAGTTATTGAAATTTTGTGGGAAATTAGGTATCAATCTATTGAGAATTGGGATTGGACTATTCCAGGTCTTTTATATAGTCAATTAAAAGATAAATATCCAAAAAAACAACAAGTAAATCTCATGGAAATGGAAATGCAATTCCCTAAAGGCATTCATGGACCCTCTCACCGAACTGCAAATAAGGGAATCGCTAAAATGATTTTTCTTAATCAGGAAGAAACTTTTTTAGTTCAAATAGCTCCCAATTTAATTGTTTGCAACCAAATAAAACCTTATACTCATTGGAATGATTTTAAAAAAAATTCTCTATTTGTCTTCAATAAATATTTAGATGTTATTAAAATTAAATCAATAGATCGAATAAATTTAAGATATATTGATAGAATAGATATTCCAGAAACAACTTTTGAATTTGACGATTATTTTAATTATTATATTCACTATCCAGAAGAAATGCCTAATTATGAAACTAATCAAGTTCTGATAAGATCAACTATTACATTTAAAGATACGAAAGGTCATCTGAATATAACATTAAGTTCTCCACCAAAGAGGCAGAAAAACGTATCATCATTTATTTTTGATTGGGAATATTTTATGGATAATTTCAAAGGAATAGGATTAGAAGATATAGAAAAATGGGGTGAAGAAGCTCACCTTTATATAAGAAAAGCATTTGAATCATGTTTAACAGATAAAACAAGAAAATTGTTTGGTGAAAAAACTTATGTATCAAGCTAGATCCTTAATAAATCCCCCCTATAATTTTTTACAAGATAATACACAACAGATTTATGAAGGATTTTCAGTCACTCTGAAAGAAGAAAAAGTAATAAAGATGAACAAAATTTCTGAATCAGCACCCTTTTCAGAAGAAGGAAAATCAATTTCTGAATTAATTAAACAAATAAAATCTAATATTGGAAAAGGTAAAGCGCCTATTTTTGAGATTGATTTAGATTTTGATTTTAATACTGATTTTATTTTTTCTAACATTAAAACAAAAGTTGTTACAATAAAAAAGGTCGAAAAAATCAATTTTGCTCAAGTTTTTGATGATGATTTTTAATGTGAGGTATAGGACTGCCATCTACTATTCAAAATGATAATTGGTACGAAACAACCATTGATAAATTTCTTTATCAAGGAGATATCATCGATAATGTAGATTTTCTTGTAGATTATAAGGAAAATAATACTCCCGAAATTAGTATCATTACAAGGGATGTTATTATTCTATCGCATACTTGTGACATGATTACTGAAAGACCTAAATTAAAAAATATATTAATTTCACCATTAGTTCCAATTTCTGAATTCGAAGAAGACAACCCAATTTACCGCTCCGATGATTTCAAAGAATCTATTCGAAGAGGATACATCCCAAATTTTTTCTTGTTAAAAGAAATTGATTTACAGAGCATACAAAAAGAAATTTGTATTATTAATTTTAGAGAAATTTTTTTCATAAAATTTGAGAAGATTTTGAAAAGAGCTATTGAACAGGGTCAAAGGATAAGACTTAAATCCCCCTATAGAGAGTCATTATCTCAAGCTTTTGGAAAATTCATTATGAGGGTCGGCTATCCAGAAGAAATTTCTATTTTTACAAAACAAGTTAGAGTTTCTGGGTTTGATGAAAATTTATAATAAATAAAATATTAAGATATACAGATGGCTTTAACGAAAATCACATTACAATAACTTGATAAACTTGCACTGCTTGCCCGTCACCCCTGTCCCACGTTCAGACCAAAAAAAATATGGTTTCCCATAACTTTATTTGATAGAATTTCTTAGAAATTCCCAATGTTCCGAACACCTATTCAGGACGAAGGACAATTTAAACCTTGTAAAAAATGTAACAAACTCGTACATCCTTCAAATCTAGTTCAAGGTGAAACATGCCTGTATTGTTTTGAGAAGAAAGTCCATCGGGGCACGACTGGTCTAGGGTTTCTTAAATCGTTTTCCCCTATATATAAATACATGCCCGTTGTATCAGCCATCATAGGCTTAATCATCTTTTTCTTCGTACCTCGCGACTCTCAAGCGTTACCTCTATTTATATCTCTTTTGATAGTCACGATTATTAGTTTTATCGCTTCCCTACCATATCTCATACCAACGATGATTCAAATGATAGAGGATTCCCTGGTAAATTACAATAATTACATCAGTCAATATAATCCACATTCCATTGAACCTTGCATAAATCACCCCGGAATTACAGCCATTTCTCGATGCCCTATCTGTTTCAAACCGCTCTGCTCAGAGGATTTGACTTTTACTAACCTTGGTAATCCGAATCAGTGTCGTTCTTGTATTGAAAAGTACATGAACTTTGAAATATCCGCCACCGTCTATTACCTCCTCGCTACTTCTCCCTTATCCATTATAGGAGTAGTGAATGAAATGCTCGTAGGATTCAAAGGTTCGAGTGTGATTTTCCTCTTTGTACCCTTCAGTATATTTTTTCTCCCCTTGGGAATATATCTTACGAAACGAACATCGCTCTCGAAATCAGCACCCAATTAAAAAACTGTCAAGATTCAACCTTGGGATACTAATAAATGAATGGTGGTACTGATAAAAGTATGGCTCCGGATTCAGTGACGGGCGGCAGCTGATCAACTATATAAATGTAAATTGTCAAATTTGTGAAATAACCTTGGTGTCGTTTGCACTGTCCGCCCGTCGCCCTTGTTCCACGTTCAAACCAAAAAAATAGGTTCAAATATGTAAATGTAAAAAGGTTTGAAGGATGATCAAAAATAAAAATTGCACTATCATTCCCATTAAATCCTTGGCGGAGGGAAAGAAGCGCCTTGAAACCTTCTTATCTCCCAACGAGCGGAAAAACTTAATTTTAAGTCTATTAAAGGATGTTTTGACTGCGGCAACTAGCTCAAAACTCACAGATAAAGCTCTACTCATCACTCCTGATTCAGAAATTGTTAAAATAACGAAACAATGGAATCTTCCGAAACTGGAATATATAATCGAGCCTGTAGCCAAGGGAATTAATCATGCGGTCCAAAGGGCCTTGAAATGGTGCATTTCCCAAAATATCTCTTCAATCCTTATCATTCCCGCTGACATACCTTTAGTAAAAAGTAATGACATCGATGAATTAATTCACTTGGGACAAACGAAAGATTCGATCATTGTAGTCCCTTCCCATCGTAAAGATGGAACGAATGCGTTCTATCAAAAACTTCCTCACGTTGTGAATGTGTGGTATGGGGAAGACAGTTTCCAGAAGAATCTGGAATCTATTTCAAATCAGGATATCTCTTATCTTGTCCTAGAAAAGGATGTTTTCGCATTAGACATCGATTTAAAAGAAGATTTGGAAAAAATTCAACAAATAAATGATAGTTCCGAGACTTCTCTTTTTGTAAAGACACTCAATTTATAAAATTTTTTTCTGAAAAAAAAGGGTATGAGTAAAAATTAGCCAAAAAGTAGTAACCCTAGAGATTGTCCGGTGATATATATCAAGATTGCTTCGGTTGCACAGATGATCATTATTATCAAACTCGCGGGACGCGAAGATAACGCAGCTCCAAGGAGCTTGCCAATGCCTTCTATCATTTTAAATGCCAGGAAAACTATAAGGAAAATGATGAGAAAGGTAATAATCAGTATCCAATATGGATCTATGCCCAGTATGGAAGCAAATCCATCTGTTATAACTTTTAAATAAGTTGCTGATATGAATACAACGAATCCACCCACGATAACCCCGACTAATGCTGCCCAAGGAATGTCTTTAATCGGTCTCAAGACTAATGCTATACCAACAATTATTGCCAAAACACACGTAAACCAATGATAGTCGTATGGGGCCATCCCTTGCTTAGGCCATGCATTTACGCCACCACCCAATAGAATTATGCCAATCAGCACTCCTAAATAGGTCATTATCTTCATGAGGGTTGGTGTTTCTTCACCTTCTTCTTGCTTTCCTTTAAAGAACCAGTAAATAAAGTAGAACCCCGCGAAAAACCCACCGATCAATAACATGGTGCTCATGTGCTGCCCAAACCATTCAAAGATTAAATTGAATCCGCCAACAATGTCAATCATTCCGATTTCACCATTTTTGTGATTATTTCAATTTTCACATATCTTAATTCTTTTAAAGAATTCCTAGATTGGTTAACACTTTCGTCAAATTTTAAGTTATATGTTTAAACTAAACAAAAATGTTCATACGAAGTTTGGCACATATCCCTTATTCGTATAGGCTGAAACCAACAGCCTCTGTCGAGTAGATTCCTAATGAAATCATCCCCGATTACTTTCCGCAATATATTTAAAGCACCGTTCACATCTGCATTCAGCAAATAATTAGAACCTCTAAACAATCCTCGTTTTATTCTTCTTCCTATGTATTTTTCATGTTTTTCAACAGGTTCTAAATCCAATGAACTGCACTTTGAAGTATATTCTTCATTAACTTCATAGAGTTTTATACCAACTAACTTAGCCTTGTATTTTATCATATATTTAAGTTTTGCTAGGGGGATGTTTACAAAGGTCTGGTTATTTCTCCTGCCGAGCTGGACACCGTCCTTGATGCCCTTTAATTTTCCTATGCAAATATTCCCTATCTTATTATCCAGACAATATTTAATATAAAAACGGGCGGTCTTGTGGAGATAATCATTTACAAAACGATTTCTCTTATCTGTAATCTGTTCTAATTTATCAGTCCGTTTTTTGCCTTGTTTATTTGCGATAGATAGAAGCCTTGCACTTCTTTTGTTGAAAAATTGATTGATGAATTTAAGGGGTTTTCCTGAAACAATAATTGGTCTTTTATTCCTGTTTTCTGCCCCTGTAACTAAATTACCCACGCCTAGATCCATTGTGAGATATAAATTTTTATCTAAATCTGGATTTCTTATTATGGATTCTTCATAGACAATCTCGATTTCATAGTATCTCTTGCGTGGGAGAATCCTTACTTGCTGGTATTTTGAAAAATGTTTTCCTGGTGGCAGTGGAATAGAAATTTCAATTGGTTCTTTGAAATCTGGATGTTCTTTCTTGAAAGTCTTTGACATTGAGAAAATTATTTTTCCTTTCTTGATTTCACTATTTTGATTTGTAAGAATTATTAGAAAACGACTGTCTTTTGGTTTGTACCGTGGAATTCCTGGCTTTTTATGGTATTCAGAAGGGTTTTTTTTCCAACCCTTTACTACTTTATAGTAACTTGCCCAATTTTTGTCCAAGATTCTTAAAGTTTGTTGAGAAGTCTGTGCTAATAGAAACTTATAGTTCTCACTGTCTTTTAACTGTGCATTCAATTCATAATAACGAACCCAATGGCCATTATTGAAAAATTCCTGTCTGATAATGTAATTGGCTTCATTGTAAAGATTTTTTGAAATACGAGCAAGGATGTCTAATTGCTTTGTGGTTTCGTTCTTTTTTGGATAACGGAATTTATAGACTAACCGCACTCTCTAAGACCACTCGTTTTTTCATTGTCTAAATTGATAAGAATCAGATAAGATCTATTAAAACCCGTAATATAAGAATATTATGAATTAAAATGCGCATTTCATAACAATCAAAGTAAGTTTAAATAGCAAAACAGTAAGATTAAACACACAGCCATATTCCACCTGCCGGAAATGATTCAGAAATTAATTAAAAATAATTTCAATGAGTGATTTTCACTTTAACTTCCACGATTTTCTCATCTACCCATTGATAACCTCTCATCGGCTCAGTCTTTGGCAACCCCTTGATGAGCCAAACCGTTCCAGGGTAGTTCTGCATGTAGGGGATATCAATCCCGCTTGGATATGGGGACGTTGGGTGTGAATGAAAAATGCTGACCAATCCATTCTCTTTATCTTCGAGATCCAAGAGTATTTGCAGTAACAACTCCGGATCTATCTCAAAATGGACTGTTGATTTTGATATGCTAGGCGTAAGCATTACTTCTTTGATATGGGCTATACCCATTTTAATTATCCCTATTAACAGGGCACAGGCTTCATATGGATCATTTTCCTCAACCCAATCGTAAAGCTTGACCACGTCTTCCTTTCGAATCCAAAGTTCCTTGATTTTTCCCATATTACCACAATCCTCTCGCGTTATAATGGAAATCACGTATAAAACTGAACGATATCACGATCCTGAACTTCATAGCTAATTCCAACTTGTTTTTTTGAAACGTTTTTTCTGTCAAGTGGGTCGTGACGTGTAATTTTTGCATATTTAAAATTTTTAAGAAATTTATTGTGCAATCGTTTTGCCACATCTTCTACGACCGCACCTTTTGGCAGGATAATTGCTTTTGGAGAAGGATCTTTTCCAGGTTCTTTAGTATAGACGCGGATGACATCCACCCGCTTAAAAATTTCCCGCTTTAGATTGAGAATTCCTAAGCTCTTTAAGATAGAAATGGGTAAAATTTGAAATTGCTTAGAAAACCGTGTCGCTAGGGTACGGAAATTCTCCTTTGAACCTTTGATATCACCTTTATTTGCCACTATCATCGCTGTTTTACTTTCAATCTTGTAATTGAGGGCATCTAAAACGTCATCGAGCTTACAATTATCTGAAATCTTAACGATTGCATTGTGAATTTTCCGATCCAAGACGAGATCGACAATTTCTTTCCTATTTTGATCCTCCACTCTTTGTCCTTGAACGATTACTACAATGCCCCCTTGCCCCGTTTTGGTAATGGTAACTGGGAGGTTTGGCATGTTCAATCGGATGTTCGCAGACTCCAACTCACTTATTATTAAGTCCATTTGCTCAATGGGGTCATTCTCGAGGTCAATGAGAATGATGACCGCGTCAGCGTTCCGGATGGCGCTCAAAATTTGGCGTCCATTCCCTCCTTTAACATTCATGTGCTCAAACATGGCTGGCAGTTCAATTATTTGGATCAAAATGTCTTCATAGGGCATCATGCCGATGACTGGGAGTTGCGTGGTAAATGGATAATCAGCGATTTCGGCTTCAACATTCGTCAAGGAGGTTAAAAGGGAACTTTTTCCCGAATTCGTGGTCCCTATAATCACCACTTGTCCAGCTCCTTCTTTCTTAATGCTAAAAGGGGAGGTGACAGCACTCCTACCTCGTTTACTTTTTTCAAGTTTTTTTTCTTGTTCATACTGGAGCTTGGATAGGCGCTTTTTTAAGTTATACAACAAATTTTCGGTGCCCTTGTGCTTCGGAACCAACGCAATGTATTCCCGGAGTGCTTTAATCTGCGCTTCGATGGAGCTAGCTTCCATGTATCGCTGCCGCGCTGCTACCGCCTCCGGAGATAAATTCGTGGGCACCAAAGTTCACCAATTATGATTCGAGAATACCTTTATCTTTTATAAGGAGGGAATAAATAAAAATTCTTATATGCATAATAAATGGCTTCACACGTGGTTTCTTGGAATTTGTTCAATTGTTCTAATTGCTCCCATTGCTGGGCTCATCGGATGGTTGATCACAAATTCTTTAACGTGGTTTTGGATTCTTTTTTGGTTTTATGTAGCGAGTGGTATCATGTGTATCATCATCGATGCCATAAATCATTTGCGCTCACATCGTGGTTTATTTGAACACTCAAAGGGGTGCTATTCGCTCAAATTTTTTAAAAAAGAGGATGAAGAATCTTAATTACTCATAGCGCAGTGCCTCAACTGGCTTGACGCTTGCAGCCCGCCAGGATGGAAATGCGCCAGCTATTGCTCCAATGCCTGCAGCCATCCCCAACCCTCCTGCAAAGATCCAAGGCTCAAGACTGTAGGCCAAGGGGAAACCATACATTTGGTGAATGACGCCGGTAAGTCCTAATATGGCGCCCAATGAGAAGAGACATCCCAGGATACCCCCAATCAGCGCGATGAGCACTGCCTCCGTGATGAAGATCGTGAGGACATGGCTCCGCTTGCCACCAATGGATTTGACGATGCCAATTTCCCGGGTGCGCTCGATGACGGACATCATGGTAGTATTTGTAATCATGAGTGCGCCAACCAGCAGGCTGATCGATCCGATGGCAAAGAGGACGGCAAAGATCATGCTATTAATTTGATCCGCCATTGCTAGCATTTCCTCGCTCGTTGTGACTTCCGCATCGGGATATGCATCACGAATCGCTTGCGCAATAGCCATCGCATCATACCCATCCTCGATAGTTACCATGAAGTATTGCACGTTATCCGTGCCCATTTCTTTTTGCATTATATCTAAAGTTGTATAGGCAAAACCCGCCATTATGAAAGAAATGTCAATTTGAAAAGCGGAAGTGATGCCTACTATCGTAAACTCATAAATAGTTCCACTCATCATACCTGTCATGATAATTGTATCGTTGATATTATAACCCAGGAGGTCGCTTGCTGACTCATCAATGAGCACGGGGTTTTCTATTCCCTTCGCTAGCGCAGTTATTAGATCATCTCCGGCAACTATGGTTATTCCATAGGCAGTTGTTAATTTATTGGGCTCAACTCCTCCTAAGACTACATATTCCCCTTGCACTTGGACAAAGTCCTCAATCAATCCCACGGTGTCATTAATACCTTCTATCTGCTTAAGGAGGTTTCCTACTTCTTCGGGAACGGAGGGTCTTTGGGAAGAAACTTGAGAGGTAACCATCATTCCTCCCGCCATAAACTGACCAATTAAACTCGCGACTTGCTGTTCCATACCCACGCCGATGCTCATCAAGGCCACAAAGGTCATTATACCAATGGAGATCCCTAATACGGTTAAAAGGGTTCGAAATGCGCGAAACCGCATACTACGTAACGCCATTTTGACAGAAAACGAGAAAATGCGCAAAGTATGTTGGAAACTTTTAAAATTCATCTTGCTTTCATCGACCAAGAGGGGATTCTTGCATTACCTTTTTTCTTCGTTGCATAAATTACTGAATAATAAAAGCAAATTTTCTTTATTATCTTATCGTAAAAGTGATATAAAAGTCAAAAAATAAATATATGCATCATAAATTGTAATTAACAGGATGATTTTCGCCGAAATTCCGGAGTGAAGATGAACTTAATGAAGAATTTTCGATTTAAAGCGAGTATAGGCTTGCTGATTATCATCATTCTCGCTCCATCATTTTTATTCTTTGAAGTTCCAATCAAAGCTCGTCCTCAATATTCTCCAATCTACCTGCAAGATAATGTTTTTATAGAGAATTCAATCAATATGCCAGAGAAATCTTCGCCCACTGATTTGATCAAACAAAAACTTTCTTTAAAATTCCAAGAACTCCTTAAAACGCAAAATCTGACTCAACGCGTTTCCTGCTTCGTTCTTCTAAACGAACAGCCAACGGAAAGAATCGCGCGCCAAGTTGAAAGTAGCCTAATTCAGTACGATAGGGTTACGCTACATAGAACCATCTATCAAGAGACTAAAAAAGTGACACTCCCCATACAGGATGCATTAATTTCTACCATATCTTCCTTAGGTGGAAAAATTCTTCAGAATTATGTCGTCATTAACGCCCTCCTTGTGGATATCCCTTTAAAAGCATTGCCCGATCTAGCTGAACTGTCCCAAATAGCAAGGATCGAACCGAATTACAAGCTTCAGGTTCAATTGGATGTCAGCCAACTTGCCGTAACCAATACCACGGCACCCGGGTGGGATTACACGTATAATGGGACGGACGTAGTAGTGGCAGTTTTCGATACCGGCATTGATAAAGACCACCCTGCTTTAGTGGGCCGGGTCATAAACGAAAAAAGTTTCGTGGTGTCTGAGCCTTCACCGAATGATACCGATGGACATGGAACCCACGTTGCAGGAATAATCGCTAGTACTAATACCACATATATGGGAATCGCACCAAATGCATCACTCGTTAATGTAAAAATAATGGATACCTCTGGTACGGGTGATACCTCACAACTCCTCAACGGACTCGAATGGTTATTAACGAATACCAGCCATAGTGCCGACGTGATTAATTTGAGTGCGGGGACTATCGCTGAAACTGACGATGGAGATTCCACCCTGGCCAAATTAGTCGATGCCATCGTTTCGTCATACAACATCGTGTGGGTAAATGCGGCAGGAAACACTGTCTCACGGATTGAGGTACCTGGAGATGCAATGAATTGCATTTCTGTCGCAAATTTCAATGATGGGGGCCTCTTGGACCCTTCAACTTGGACAATTGCTGGTACGAGTAGCCGGGGGCCTACTGCCGATGGGCGAAAAAAACCGGATGTCGCAGCACCAGGTACGCTTATCAAATCTTGTGAGGAAGGATCAATTGATTTTGTCGAAAAAAGCGGCACGAGCATGTCCGCTCCACACGTTGCCGGCGCTGCAGCGCTCATCTTACAATACCTTAGAACAAATAATCCTTCGCTCGGTTCGAGTTGGCATACACTCCTCACGAAAGGTATCCTATTGCATACTGCGTTAGATCTTGGGAGTCCAGGTTGGGACAATGCATTTGGTCATGGTGCCGTCGATATGGGGGCCGTGTGGAATTTCCTCCAATCGGGTGATTTCGAGGTGGGCACTTTAGTACCCTCCTATGGCATCTGTATCTACACGCTAAACGTTACCTCCCCACAATATGTAAACATTACGCTACTCTGGAATCGGGAAGCTTCTACCGATTGGGAATGGATTACTTTTAATGACTTGACAAATATTGATATGAGATTAGAAAATGCACAGAGCTACATCGAGGCCTATTCGACCAGCACGGTCGATAATATAGAACAAATTTCTTACAATGCCTCAGCCGGGCTTTACAATTTAATCATTGAGGCTGTTGATTTTAAAAGAAATGACGCGCAAGGTTATGCATTGCTCTCGAATTACCCTATAACCTTCCAAGAATTTATTCATACTTGGACTCCAACAGAAATCATAATTCTCGTGTCCGTTATTGGGATAATTGTCGTGGTCTTGGCTTACATTCTCCTCTGGCTCCGCGATAGGAAGTCCAAGCCTCCCCAAACTCAACCTTCAAGTGAGTTATCATCTTGGCCGGAATGGCCGCAACAACCAGATTTCTAAATTTTTATTTGTTTTCGAGCCAACCATTAAGCAAGACTAGTTTTTCGAAAAAGAATGATTTTTGGGCGCTAATCTCCACGTGAAAGCCCTCCATTTTGAAGAGTTGGGACGATTTTGATATATTGGAAAGGCTAGATTGCACCATTTGTATGAGACCAGCTGAATTCAAATATCTCTTACAATTTACAATGAAGGGATCTATCAAGTTCCGTCCAGATTTACCGCCATCCCACGCTCTTCCAAGCCAATCAGAGCGGTTCTGACTCGGCTTATTATTTTCGGGCAAATAAGGAGGGTTAAAAATGATGAGATCAAATTTTTCTCCCTCACGAATTGGTTCAAATAAATTTCCTAATCGAATTTCAACTTTATTTGTTAATTGATTAAGACTTACATTGGAACTTGCACATTCAACAGCTATCGGTGATATATCTGTTGCAACCACCTTTCTAGCAGTTCGTGCTGCAAGTAATGCAATTAATCCACTCCCTGTTCCCAACTCCAATACTACATCCTCTGATTTTACTTTTAAATTTTCAGCGAGGAGATAAGTGTCGTCACTTGGTTCATAAACTCCTTTCTCAATCTTTATATGAAGTCCCTGATATTCAAAAATCGTTTCCAATTTTAATCGTCCTTCAATGCCCTGATAAATTGATACAATTCATGGAACTGTTGTAAAGATAACCGAAAAACCCGTTCGTGCGCTAATGAATGATTCGCAAGCTTGGTTTTTTGTAATACGGTAGGATCAGTCTGCTTAAGGTAAAGCCCTAAGGCTCGCTTTATGCTTTTATTACGGAAGGAGAACAGGTGGCGCACGAACTCGAAGAACCCATTCACGTCTTCAAGCTGAATGGGCGGCTCATGTGGCGTTAAACGAATCAATGTGGATTCTACTTTTGGCATCGGGTAAAAATAGTCCCTTGGAATGGATTTTAGGTACTCCACATTTGCATAATACGATACGCCCAAGGTGATTCGACCATAATTCTTGGAACCAGGCGTCGCCGTCATTCGTGTAGCAAACTCTTTTTGGTAACTCAGTATGGAAAGTGCATAAGATGACTGAATGATCTTGAAAGTTAATGGCGAGGATATTTTATAAGGCGTATTTGAGACTACCTTCATTCCTTCGAAAATCTTGGAATCTAACTTCAATATGTCTTCTGATATAATTTCTATGTTATCAAAAGATGCCAATTCCTCATGAAGAACTTCAACTAACTTCGGATCAACCTCAACGGCAGTCACTTTCTTGGCTTTCTCAGCTAAATATTTCGTTAACGTTCCCAGTCCCGCACCAATTTCCACAACTACATCCTCATTAGTGATGTTAGAATATTGAAGGTGCCATTGAATTAACTTAGGATCTATTACGAAATTCTGGGAATAACTCTTGAACGCTCGCAAGTCATAGTTTTTTAGAATCCGTTTTGTTTCAGATAGAAGCTGACTCCTTGTAATGTTAATGATTTTTCCCCCTACTTTTTGATCACGAAGCCACATCTAATACGTCCAATTCCAATACGGAAAGCTTGGTATTCAACAATTCACTAAGATTGGGTTGAGTACGCCCCTCATCTCCTGAAACGAGTTCTTTCACATAACAACCGCCTTGGCATCTCACAACAATTTCTAATTTTCTGGGTTCTTTTAGAGTAGTTTTAAACTCATAAACTTTTTTAATTCGCAATTTATCCGCCCGACGATGCAGGACTCTCTGAGGTGTCTTTTGCTGAATGATTGCCCCCGTGAGCGCTTCATCGGCTTGTTTCGCTGCCTCTAGAGTAATTTCATCCTGAGTTTCAACAAGCATCCGATACGTTTTTTCTTTTACTTGTGCGAGAGCCTTAATATTACGGATTGTCACTCGATCTGACCATCCAAGATCCATAACTTCGATATTACCCTCAGCAAATTCATTGATTTGATTTTGTAATTTTTTTAAATCTAAAAGACGCTTCTTTGGCTCTTTGATTTCGACAACGAATGGCCTTCCAGTTCCAAGCATCCGCGCGTCAATGTCTTCACGCCCCGCTCCATGAAATTTATACTCTGTTCCACCAGCGGCTTTTAAAACAGGTTCTGCAATAAAAACTTCTACGGAATGCTCATATCGGAGTCCCGTTCCATTGCATTCTTCACAGCCTTCGCCCTCACAATTCCAACAGACCCACCGCGTCTGTGAAATGCCTCGCTTTAATTTTTTATATCGTCCATAGACGAAGAGCGGATTCACTTGTAATTCGATTTCCTGCGATACGGGATTAATAACCGCCACCACATCCGGTGATTCGAAACTGACTTCCTTTTCAGTAGTTTGAAGTCGCTTACCTATCTCTCGATTCAATTCGGCCTTGATTGACTCCCCAAACTCAATATTGAACTCCGCTCTAAAATTATCTTCTCGTTCGATAATACCTGCAGGAACTCGTGTTCCAATCAAAAAGGTATTAAATTCTAGTTTTGCTAATCGTTTTTGAATCAATTCTTTGAATTCATCAAATTTATCCATAAATCCTCCACAAATATAACAGGGAGTGGGCGAATCCACATCAATCCCAAATTGTTTTAATGTAGCGATGGCTGGTTGAAACGCTCCATGATCCGCCAGAGTTTTTAAAAATTCAATTGCTTCAATGTCCTCTTCCTTTTCCTTAAGTTTACTACCAGTAAGTGTGAGATATAATTTGAGACTTTTTCCTCTTTCTGAGTTAGTCATATTACGTCCTAACAGCGCAAATTGCCTTCCAAGGCAACTGTCACATAAACCATACTTCATTAACAGCTGCCTGGCGGATTGAGCGATCGATGCCATTAATTCCGTTGGTAGATTTGGCTTTTCATTCTTCACTTTATCCTCAACAATAATCTCAGTGAGCTATAATAATGAGTTTTAATTTAAAATTTCATCCTTAAGATAAGATTTTTTTACATGATCTCACATTAATTATTTGAAACATTTTTGGCAAAATGAAATATCAATATCAAAATGAAATATCTATGTCAAAATGAAATATCTATGTCAAAATGAAATATCTACCTCTTATTTATAGGAGTTCGAATGGAAATTCAACCACCACCAGACCTTTTAAGCTGGATTCTTATTATTACAGCTAGTGCAGTTATTATTGTGATGTACATCTACCTCAAGTATTTTCGAGGGCGAGCCATCCGTAAGTTGAGTGCTGCTCATATAAAATCCCAAATCGGAGATCTCACAAATCTTTCCCATGTATTAGTCATATTTAAGGGGAGCGGTATATCGATATTCTCACAGACCTTTGGATACGAAAGTTTGGACGCTACTCTCACGTCGGGACTTCTGGACGCCATAAATGCTTTAGGAACCTCTATTGGTGCAAAGGGCAAACTAAGGCGCCTTGAATACGAACAGTACCAGATACTGATTCACGATGGGAAAAGAATCCGCGGGGTCGTTATGTGCCGGGACCGCCCCTCTTCGTTTCTCGAAGACGCTTTAACAGTTTTCGTGAAGAGATTTGAAAATAAATATGCTGGGAAGCTTTTAGAGTGGAATAATGACATAACGCCTTTTGAAACCGCCGTCGAATTGGTGGATGATTGTTTTGCAACTGCCCTCATCTATCCAATGACAGTAATGTGGGAAGGTGAAAACTTAGAAGAACTCACTGATTTAGAAATAAAAATGCTCAAAATTGCCAAGGATGTCTGCTTGAAGAAGGAAACTTTCCTCATTCCAGAGATTCTGGAAATCTTGAAAGAGAAACTCAAAAAATCCCCTGATAGACTTTTAGCCATCCTCTATGACCTTTATAAAAGACAATACTTCATTTCACTAACCTAAACTTAAAAATCCGTTTGTTTCGCTCCCTTTTCTTTAAGAGTAAGCTTTTTATGCATCTCAATCTTTATAAAAATAATTATCCACGAGGCGATGCAAAAATGGTGCGCAAAAGCCATGGACTGAAGTCAAGACACTGCAGGAATATATTTCGGAAAAAGGTTCGGCAAAAAGGAATGCCCGCTTTAGGGCGATATTTAGTAAAATACGAGGTAGGAAATAAAGTTGACCTGATCATTGACCCTAGCATCCATAAGGGTCAGCCCCACTACAAATATCATGGAAAAACTGGGACCATCGTGGAAAAACGCGGACGTGCGTATGTCGTTCAATTAAAGGTTGGAAAAAAGGATTTCCATATAATCTCTCGTCCGGAGCACATGCGCTTTCGATCCGAGAAATGATTCAGTTAATTTAAACGTTTGGTGAAATGAGTGCCTAAAGATATTTATGAAGAAACCCCCATTACTTTGGCAGAGGTTAAAGAAATTCTCTCCAAGCGGGATGAAGAATCCGAAGATGAATTAAGTTACGTGCAACAAGTAACTTTAGATTACGTAACAAAATTCAGCAAGTTTTCAATTGAGGATACGCTCAAGTTGAAAGAAGAACTCATGAAAAAATTTAATTTATCAGAAAAAGCTGCGATACAAATAGTAAATCTTCATACCCCCCCGCAAATAAATTTAGAATTGAATATAATCTTAGATAAAGAACCAATTACATTAACTGATGAACAAAAGCAAGATTTAATTGATTTATTCCGATCTTATGCAGAAAAAACTTAATGGATATCAAATTCCAACAGTTTTTATGATTATTTTTAATCAAATTGTTATAGAACTTACTGAAGGGAATAGATGGAGGATTATTAACCAATTAAATAGAAATTCAAAAGAAATTAGAGATTTAGGTAGGAAACTTGTTATCCTAGAGTGGGTGAGATAGAAATGCACGGCGAAAGAAAAAGACGCAGTTACTTAGGTAACCGTAGGAATTTTCCTAAACCAACTGATGCAAGTAAGAAAAAATACGAGGAGTTCGCTTTTATATTAGACCACATGCCGCGTGGGCACCCCGAGGATAAAAAGCCTCCCTACGCTCGCGAACCAATAATTCAAGTAGTAGGCGATACCTTCTTCACCCTGCTAGAACTCATTCCAAGAAGAAAAGTAAAAATTACAATCCGGGAAAGAATTTTTATTGGAAAAGGACCGCGAAGTCTGATTGATCACGTGAAAGGACGCATTTCCTACGATGAACTCACGGCATCAGCTAAATTTGAGCTACCTGAGGTCATTCATGAAATAATAGAAAAAAATCCCAAACGTTTTGTCCATTTCTTCAATGAGGCACGCCCCCTTACCACGAGAATGCATCAACTCGAATTACTCCCTGGAATTGGAAAAAAACTCATGTGGGGTCTTCTCGAAGAACGCAAAAAACAACCCTT
The DNA here is from genome assembly GCA_013375455.1 of Candidatus Helarchaeota archaeon. The sequence goes on from JABXJT010000002.1 coordinate 64,438, forward strand.
CGCCGATTTCAAAAACATTTCTAACCGTGTAAGAATCCCAGATCCCATTAATGTTATTACCAAACGCATAATCGCTGAATTACAGAGCTCAGATAAGTACAGAGTTTTTACCCGCCATCCTCCCCAGAGTTCAAAGTAATTTTTTTTCTAATAAAATTAAATATATGTGATGGAAATGTTCTCAGATGCTGAGAAACTCTTTGACATCGATCGAATGAAGCGATTTGATGAATTTTTTCACCCGAAATCAGTTGCAGTTATTGGTACGACTGCGAGAAATGATTGGTTCTGGTTGAAAAACCTTGTAAGCATGGATTTTAATGGTAAAATTTTTCCAATCAACCCAAAATATACTTCTGCGTTAGGATTAACCTTCTATGATAAAATCGCGAATGTCCCATTTGATATAGACAATGCGATCGTTGCAGTTCCCGCCAAACACGTTCATGATGTCCTGAAAGAATGCATTCTAAAGAGGGTTAAATTGGTTACCATTTTCAGTAGTGGCTTCTCCGAAACAGCAACTCAAGAAGGAAAAGAATTGGAACAAGATTTAATGACTTTAAAAGAATCAACTAAAAGCGACATTCGGATTTTAGGTCCGAATTGTGTAGGCATCTATTGTCCTGAAAGTGGTCTCTCCTTCCGCCCTGAATTTGCGAGAAATCAAGGACGTGTAGGTTTTATATCACAGAGCGGTGGTCTTGCAATCAATATGGGGCTGCGGGGCAAAACTCTCCGCATTTTTTTCTCAAAAATCATTTCTTTCGGGAATGCAGCCGATATTAAACCAGTAGAATTGCTTGAGTATCTTGGCTATGATAAAAAAACGAGAATTATCGGAATATATTTAGAAGGCATTAAAGATGGTCCCAAATTCATGCGGGTTCTGAGGGAAATTACTCCCAAGAAACCCGTGATTTTATTAAGAGGAGGCCAGACGGATGTGGGAGCCCGTGCAGCAGCATCTCATACTGGATCCATAGCTGGCTCTAATGACTTATGGAGATCACTCTTCAATCAGACCGGGGCCATACCCGTGAATTCCTTTGAAGAATTAGTCGAGACTTTACTTGCGTTTAACTTTAACTACCACCATCTCCCTAAAGGCAATAATGTTGGATTACTCTCCGTTTCTGGTGGTGTTTCTGTAATTAACACTGACATTTGCAACAAATTGGGGCTTAACATCCCAAAATTAACACCTGAATCTGTTTCTCGCCTTCAAGAGGTGATCCAGGACGTCGGGACGAGCGTGCAAAATCCGTTAGACTTGGCAGCAAGTTTTTTCAATATCCACGCCCTAAAGGTTGCGATCGAGACTTTAGGGAATGATCCTAACATACACTCCATCATAATGGAGATTGCAAACCATTACATTTATACCCCGGAGCAACACGGCGTTGAAGGATATGCAAACCTATTCTATGAGACTGTTCTGCAACTTTTAAGAAGGATTCGCCGCTCTGGAAGGCCAGTGCTCGTTGCATTCCCCCCTATTGCCTTCGAAGCCAGAAGAATATGGGATCGAAAGCTATTTATCGACGCTAAAATACCCATTTTTTCCAGTATAACTGCAGCAGCTCAAGCGTTAGCCCATTTGACAGACTATTCCAATTACTTAAAGACCGCAAAAAAGAATGATTAAACCGGTTCTTTTCTCCCGTCTTTAGCTTCCTTTTCCTCTTCTTCTAACAATTTTTTTAACTTGTCATCTAAAACTTCATCTGGGATGGCTTCGATTTCCCTTGTCATTTTGGCTAATTCACGTTGAACTCCCGCACCACTCTGGCTTGGTTCTTTTCCTAATTTTGCGAATTCCTCTTCAACTTCTAAATCTATTTGATTAATTTTTGTTGCAATTTTTCCCACTTGCCTACTCAATTGTTCCAATTGCCGATTTGATAGATTCACTCTCTCCTCAAGCCCCTGCACTGTTTCTGATAAGTTACTTAAAACTATTATTAGCTTCTTTAGAATTTTCTTCGTTTCATCCTCAGACATGCTTTACCTTCCGAAATAGAGAACTAAAAGTATTAAAAAAAGGAAAATTTAGGATGGGAATTTAATTTCAATCGATGGGTCCCCGAGGAGTAAATACATAGTGATGTTTTCTTGGGAATAGATATCTGGAAAGTTCCGATACAATGTAATGGTCGCCCAGTTGAAAATTTTCCCGACAACTCGAAGCTTATGGTCTACAATGGCTCTGAAGATGTACCGGTCAAAATAGTGATTCGGGGCGGTATAGGAAGGTCGACTCGCGCCCAGGAACGACACGCAGCCTTCTGGGGCTTCAAGGAACGCTTCACCAAAGCATTCTCCAGTCACGTCTATTGCATTGTTCAAACAGGCAATGGAAAAAACAACAGGCCATTTATTTTCATTTTTAAGTTTACCCACATCAGTCACGCCTAATCCGTTGGAAGACTGCCACTCCCATTCACTTCCATGACCCCTATAATTTACAATCCCGCAGCCCTCTTCAATTTCGTCAATAACTTCTTGTTTTGTAGATGAATCACCGTACTTTTTAATTACCTTTGCTTTTTTTGCTTTTTTAAGAATGTTTGCAATATCATCCGAGCAGCTCATATAATCGTGCCGTTCATAAGCGGTGAGCAGCACGCGATTACTCCATTTTTTGCTTCCTCCTCTTCTTCCGCTACCTCCTGTATCCCCGCCAGATTCATATTTCAAGACTTTGTCAACGTATTTTTTGAGTGTTCTAGGGTCATTGACTGCAATGCGACCCACGACCAGGTCGGGCCCAATATCGCCGATAAGGTTTGAGAAATACCAGTCGCTGGGACAATCATATTGTTCGTTGTGGTGTGTGGGAATGTTCGTAATTTCCCCGGCGATTAAGACGTATTCAGGGGGATCATCCCAATTATCATACGCATACAAAACGAAATCTCGAATTGATTTAAATTTCGCTTCTCCCGATTCGCCGAACTCTTCATAGATTTCTTTATCAGTTATAATTTTTGCGCTCCAACCTTTCTCTTCCTTGCTTTTTGCAAGAGGTTTCAAAGCATCCACTAGATTTTTAGTACAAATTATGAGATAGCGTCCCTTATTTGATGCTTCAGATAATTTACCTCTCGAAACTGGACGAGCGATCCTGCGAAGTGGCCCACTCAATCTCGAACCTAGGTCTTCAATCGCATCCAAGTTCAAAATCTGCTCCTTGAATTCTCGCTGTACTTGCTGGGCGAATTGTGCTTCTGGCGCGGATTCGGCTTCTTCTGCTTCCGGAGCGGCTGCAGGGGCGGCTCCGACTCCTCGAGTTCGCATGATTTGTATTCCCGGCGTGTATTCTGCTATAAGGTCAATGTTGTTGTAAATGATCAGCGTCTTGGATTTGGGCTTGTACTTGAGGGGGTAAATGATCAAGTGCGCGACTCGGACGCTCCCGATGTAATTAACAGAAACTAGCTTGAACAGTTCTTTTGGAAATTCTTCGTCCGATTTGTAAATGGGATCCCGCTTATATTCCGGCTCGGCGTGGTCGTACTCGATGCCACTCTTATCTTTCGATGGCTCTGGCGCGGGAACAACATCGATCTTCCCTGGATATTCGATGCTCTCGGCATTCACAACTTTGATGTCCACCAGTTCGGCCCCAGGAGGCAAAGCAACGAACATCCCTTCAATGGGTAGCATTGGCTTGCCGGGTTCCAGAATTACACCTGATTCGGGCATCTCGAGCGTTTCCACTTTCGAATCCTTCTTCGCTATTTTCGCTGAGATTTCCTTATGCCACATCCCCTCTGGTTTATAATTAATTCGTAACTCGGTGGTCCCTTTATCCGTCAGCGATTTTTCTATCTTTTTTTGAGTTGGTACTCCTACCTTCGGTTTCTTTCGTTTTTTTCTTTTCACTCCTCTCGTTGGGACTTTCCTTAAAGGTGCTTGAAAACTAAACCATTCCGACAATTTCTTTCACCTCAACATTTAAACATTATCAAAATTTAGAATTTGGTCTTCATATCCCGCGGGAACGCGTTTCCTACCTCGCGTCGGCACGCCCCGCATCGGCGGAGCGGCTTCTGCAGCTAATTCATACTCTACTTCCAATTCGATTTTCTTGTATAAGTCGATTGTATTCGCTATGGGGTGATATTGCACAGGGTATACCATGAGATGCACGACATTGACATCCCCTACTTGCGTAACCCCTATCTTTTTAAAGAGAATTCCAGGGAAGGCATCGTCCTTCTCATAGATCTCCTGTTTGGGGGTTATTTCAGGGAGGGCACTTGGATCCGTCGATGGTTGTGGGGCCGGCTTCACTTGATGGCTAAGTAAATGAGTGTCTTTCTTGTATTTTACCACTTTAATATCTGTAACTGTTGCATCATCTGGAATTGCGACGTACAATCCTTCCTGGGGAAGTGATGGTTCTCCTGGCTCAAGATTTTGCCCTATATCTGGTATTTGTAGTTCATCCCAGACGAGATCCGCCGATTGTTGAACCTCAACATCCCATAATCCTTTCGTTTCATACTTAACTTTGATGATGTTAGTTTCTTTCTCAATAAGCTTGCTCTTCTTCTTGGGTGCAGTTCCCTCTGATTTTCCAATCCATTTCCGCATTTTTATCACTTCATTAAATAGTATGAAATTGATCAGTTCTTGTACTTAATAAATTTGAGTCTCTTGCCAAAAAGCAAATACCAATCAAAAACAGAAAGCTGACTATAAAAAGAAAGAATTAGGAAGGGAATTTAATTTCAATCGATGGGTCCCCGAGGAGTAAATACATCGCAATATTTTTTCGGGAATAGAAATCGGGAAAGTTTCGATACAGGGTAATGGTCGCCCAGTTGAAAATCTTTCCAACAACTCGAAGCTTATGATCGACAATGGCACGGAAGATATAGCGATTAAAATAGTGGTTCGGGGCGGTATAGGATGGCCGACTTGCGCCAAGAAATGCGACCGCGCCATGAGATGCTTCAATGAACGATTCACCAAAACATTCTCCACTCACGTCGATGGCGTTGTTGAGACAACAAATTGAAAAGACAATCGGCGTTTTACCCCTATTATGTAATTCTTTGACATCCGTTACGTTTAACCCATTAGAAGATTGCCATTCCCACTCGTTCCCATGCCCTCGATAGTTTATAATGCCAACCCCATCATTAATCTCTTTCACGACTTCTCTTGTTCTTGTTTGTCCCCCATACTTCTTGATTATTTCTGCTCCTCTTAGTTTTTTCACAATTTCTGCACAATCATCCGAACAGTCCATGTAATCCTGCCGCTCAAAGGCAGTAAATAACATTCGTTTAATCCAATCGCCGCCAGTTTCCTCATATCTCAGGAGCTTTTTTATATATCTTTCTAATTTCTCTGGAATGACGATCGCAATTCGCCCGACAACCAGGTCAGGGCCGATATCACCGATGAGATTGGCATAAAAGTGATCTGAGGGGCATTCATATTGAGTGTTATGATGCGTCGGAATTTTCACAACCCCCCCAACGAGCAAAATATATTCCGGAGGGTCTTCCCAATTGTCATAAGCGTATAATATAAAGTCTCGGATAGCTTTGAATTGTGGCTCCGGTGTTTCTTGAAACTCGCTATAAATTTCTTTATCAGTGACGATTTTCGTGCTCCACCCTTTATCCTCCTTACTTTTTGCAAGAGGCTTCAGAGCATCCACTAGATTTCCAGTACATATTATGAGATAACGTCCCTTATTTGAAGTTTCCGATAACTCTCCCCTTGTAACTGGGCGAGCTATCCTGCGGAGGGGCCCACTCAATCTAGAACCTAGGTCTTCGATTGCATCCAGGTTCAAGATTTGACTCTTGAATTCTTCTTGGACTTGGGGGACGAAAGCAGCTTCCTCCTTGCCCTCTTCGGGCATGACTCCCCGCATTTTCGCGATGGTTATCCCGGGAGTATATTCTACTTTCAATTCGATCTTGTTGTAAATGATCAATGTCTTTGATTTGGGTCTGTACTTGATTGGATACATCATTAAATGGGCAACCCGAACACTCCCAATGTAATTAACTGATGATAACTTGAAAAACTCTTTGGGAAATTCCTTATCTTTTTTGTAAGTTTTACTACGTTTATATTCTGGTTCTTTGTGATCATATTTTATTCCACCATCTAGCGTTGGTAATGGTGCTGGAAGAACGTCAATTTTTTCGGGATATTCAATGCTCTCAGTGTTTACAACTTTGACTTTAACTATTTCCGCTCCAGGAGGCAACGCAATAAATATTCCTTCAATTGGTAGCATTGGTTTGCCAGGTTCTAGAATAACCCCCGATTCGGGCATTTCTAGTGTTTCCACTTTAGAATCTTTATTCGCTATTTTAGCTGTAATTTCTTTATGCCACATCCCCTTAGGGATATAGCTAACTTTCAACTCTACTGTTCCCCTATCAGTATCTGATTTTTCAATCACTTTTTCAGTAGGTACTCCTACCTTTTCTTCCCCCCTCGTTGGGATTCCTTCTCTAAGGGGCGCTTGAAAATTAAACCATTCTGACAATTTCATTCACTTCAAATTTTTTTGACTATCAAGTACTTAGTCCCCTTACTTATAAAAAATCAAACACTAATCAAAGAAAATAAATAGCTTCATTCTTTCATAAATTATGAAAATTAGAGAGACTCTTCAAGTTCAGTGTGTTTTGGTGTCCTTAATTGGTGGATATAATAATTCTTTTTGGATATTTTTTTACGATTGTAATGTATCTTTTTAATATTATTGTTTTAACAGCACAAGCGAAGCGATCTTATCGATTAAATCATAAAGAATCGTTTTACAGCTTATGTCTCTGTATAGGAACCCTCGTTATAGGTGCATTAGTACTTTTAACCTACGGTTCTTTTGATGTTCATTTGAGCATTATTATCGTCCTGTGTGCCGGAATTACTTTTGGTTTTTTCGTGGTATCTAATCTCATCCATTTTCTCCTTGAACGACGTAAACCCCCATCCAAGAAGGAAATTGATTTTACAGAGCGAGAAAGCGTGCGACATGAAATAGTACGAAAAATTTTTCACATAGTCCTTTTCTTTGGAATCATTACGTTGTTGGTCGTTGGTTTTCTAATTGTCGAGCAGCTTTACAATGACAAGGCACCAATCATAAATCTCGATGAAATGTATTTCGATTATTGGGGCTCTTTGGATGGATTAAACATGCATATATTACGAGCACCTGATATTGGACAAGGCATGATCATGCTTTTCTTTTTTTTATTAACTACAATTTTTATCATGAATGAAGGAGCCCGAGTAGGTAAATGGTATTACTTTCCTCTAAAAAAACTCGCAGCACTTGGGATCCGTGAAAAAGAGAAAGAAACAATGGCATCATACGTTTATTTTACTTTAGGAATGGTCTTTGCATCCATTTTTCTATATCCAATACCCCTTTTCTCAATTATTGGAATTCTATGCTTTGCAGATACTGCAGCAAGTCTTTTTGGACGGAGATACGGGAAACATAAGTTACAATTTAATAAGACGAAATCTTGGGAAGGCGCTGTCGGAGGCTTCGTGGTCTGCTATATAGTAACCTTTCTATTTGTCGGACCCATATGGGGTTTAGCGGCATCACTTGTATTTTTGGCGATCGATTTAATTACACCGATTATTCCTATATCGGATAATATAGCGATCCCAATTGGTGTAACGGGGGTTTATCTACTGCTCTCCTTCCTCCAAGTCCCAATGTACTTGATAGTTTTTGCTGGGCTTTAAGACATAATGTTTATGAATGAATTTAGTACAAATATAACTGTGTTATAAAATGGTCAAGACAATCGCGGAATTGAAGATAGAACTTCAATCACTTGGGATGAAGAGCGAAAGTGGGGTAATTAAGGGACGTAAAGGTGGGGCAGGTCCTGCTGGAGGGCGCTGTTTTCAGTTCAAAGATGGCTCTTCTGCCAATGTCCCTTTATGGCCCACTTTCACTGAAAAATCACCTTATTCACTTAAAAATGGTCAGGTTTATTTTAATAATTCCTTAATGGAAGATATTCAATTAGTTCCAATTCCTAAATTCTATTCTAAATTCACTTCTGATAATGTTTCCATGAAAAAAATAGCGCGCCTTCATGGAACCGAATGTATTGCCTCCACCGTTGTACAAACGTGTCAATATTGGAAAAATAATCTCTCCTGCCAGTTTTGTGGAATTGAATTATCCCTTCAATCAGGGGACACCATCGCCAAGAAAACCCCAAAACAACTCAGAGAAGTGGTTGGCGCAGCCATTGAGGAAAATATTTGCCAACATATGACTCTTACCATTGGAAGCCTACCCATAAAAGACAAAGGTGCTGCTATATACACCGATATTGTTCGTGAAATTAAAACATATTATGATATCCCAATTCACGTCCAATTAGAACCCCCAGAAAATCTTCAATCTCTGGAAGACTTACAACAAATTGGTGTGGATACAGTAGGAATTCACCTTGAATCTTTTGATAACAGTATTTTACAAGTAGTATGTCCAGGTAAAGTGCAAATTCCCTTTGAAAAATATGAAGCTGCTTGGAAATCGGCGGTCCAGCTCTTTGGTGAAAACCAAGTTGATTCATATCTTCTTGTTGGGTTAGGCGAATCAGATCAAAGCATACTTGAAGGGTGTGCAGTCCTTTTACAGTTAGGTGTCATCCCATACGTTGTACCTTTTCGTCCAATTCCTGGGACTCCTTTAGAAACCAATCCTACCCCCACTCCATCACGATTATTGAGACTTTTTACCAAGATCGCCCAACAGTTACGTGACTTCGGCGTTGATCCAACTAAAAATAAGGCTGGGTGTGTCAGATGCGGCGATTGCAGCCCCCTTACTGAAGCATATAAATATCTTTAATTCATTTAATCTGAGGAGCGGCGTGTTTGAAAGTATCGCAGCGTCCACAGTGCTTTTACCGCTCGTTCCACGTCTTGAACATAAGACAGCATTTCGATTTCGTTCAGTCCTTGTATAATCCGTTGGAGTGAGGGAGGCTCTACTTGGATGCAAGCGGCTATAATCGGCTTATTTGGAAATTCATGCTTGAGTGTCCCAAAATATTTTGGTATATCGAATTCAATCTCCTTAAAAATCTCCAAAACCACAATTACTGCATCAATATTATCATCACTCAAAAGCGCTCTTATCCCTGCTGCATATTTCTCCCCAACTTCCTCACCATCAAACCTGACCGGTGGCCAGTAATCCACTGGATTGAGATTCGGATCTGAATTATTGGGGTGAAGGACTTTTTCTCGCAAAATTTTTATCGTCCTTTCTGATAGATTCCCCAGCTCTAATCCATAGAGGGGCAATTTAGTGGTAATTAATGTTAGGGCTCCTGAACTGGGTCCAATCAAGCCAATCCTATTTCCTAGAGGTAAGGGCGCTTGAAGGAAGGCTTTCCCCATCTCGAACAAATCTTGATACGCTTCCACAGGAATGGCTCCTGCATCCTTTATGATTTCACAAGGGTTGGACTGATTGGCCTTTAAATATAGAATTGGTTTGATTTTATGATACTTTGAAATTACATTTAATAGATTTTGATCAAGACTGACAAGATGAAGCAGTATTACATCCGTTGCTGGATCATTGATTAAATATTTAAGAACTTCATGTTTCTGTACATCACAAGCTCTTCCGAGGTGTGCAATTTTAGAGAAACCAATTTGCTGACTTGGGCTCCACCAACCACACCCTCCAGCTAATCCTCCTGATGCTGCTATGTATCCAATTCGTCCAGAACCATCAAAATTGCATCTGACTGGAATGATAGAGGTGGTGAAATTATCTGAGAAGTTGATGAATCCAATGGTATTAGATCCAATAATTCTAACCCCATTTTCTCGAGCCAATCTCGTTAGTTGATCTTCTGTTTCAGTATTTATGAAAGAGGCTTCGACCATTATGCTCTTAATCCCAAATTCAATGCAAATTTGTGCCGCTTTAAAAACTTTCTCAGGACTGAGCACAATAATGCCTAGTTCAGGTATTTCTGGAAGTTCTTTTATGCTTTTATACGTATTAATGCCAAAAATCTCCTCCCTATGAGGATTAACCAGGTATATTTTTCCCTTATACCTAATATTTCGTAAATTACGGATTATTTGGTTCCCAAATTTTCCTTCAACGTTGCTTGCACCGCAAACTACGATTGATTTGGGATTAAAGAATGGTTCTAGCTCCATAGTTACCAAGATATCTTTTTTTCACGTAATTTTATCACTGTATATACTTATGTTTATTACCGAAATTTTCGTTATAAATTTTTTTAAAAAACCTTATCAAGGAACGGTCGAAAGTATTTTAAAAAAAGGATTAGAAATAGCATGAACACCGATTTTAATGCCATTGTAATCGGTACTGGTATAGGTGGTTCCGCCTGTGCTGCACTCCTCGCTCATGCAGGATTCAAGACGTTGGTTCTTGAAAAAAATGAACGCGTGGGTGGAATGTCTTCATCCTATGAGAAAGAAGGATTTATTATTGATTCCGCAATTCACGTTTTTTCCTCGGGCATGAAAGGACGGTTTGGAAAAATTTTAAAGAAAGTGGAGTGTCGTGATTACCTAAAATTTGTTAATATCACGGATAGAACTGCCCTGCGTGCATTAGGACAAAAGGGCTATACCCGTCTTGCCTTCAATCCGGCTACTCTAAGTTCCAGTCAAAAAGAAGCACCCACTTTCAAGGACTCCCAGCAGGTCGATCTATCCAAGATGGGTTTTAATAGAGATGATATGAAAGTCCTAATGAGAATAATGGGGAATATTTTACAGACCAGTAAGAAAAAGCTCAAGAAAATGTATGAGGAACAATTAACCTTTGAAAATTATTTGAAAAAATTCAATCCAAGTGGTGGCATTAAATCTCTTCTTGCATTTTTAACCGGAGGAATGTTTGGTTTAGCACCAAGAAATGCCTCAGCACCGGAATTAATTCAAGGGTTAACCGAATGGGTCGTTACAAATGACTTATCTTATCCCATTGGCGGGGCAATTGCCGTTCCTCAGGCGTTCCTGAAAGCAGTTACACGATACGGGGGCGAGGTCAGAACCAACACTCCAGTTGAAAAAATCATCATCGAGGATGGGAAGGCCAAGGGTGTAATCGTTAAAGGAAAACCCATTACTTCACGGGTCGTGATATCCAATGCTGGAATTAAACCCACGGTACGCTCCTTGGTTGGGAGGCAACATTTCGAGAAAGAATATGTAGATAAGGTTGAAGGCTTAAAGCCCTCATACTCAGCGGTAACATTCAAGTTTGCGCTGCAGGAACCCATCATTGACCATCACGTGTTTGTAAATCTTTATTATGGCGATTTAAGCGTTTTTGGTGAAAAAGAACGAACACCCGGAGGGCCTAAAGCAACTGGCTTTATGACCATTATTCCCACCAATGCAGACCCCAATCTAGCACCTCCTGGGCACCAGCTCGTTATCTTTGGAACACTCGCTCCCGCTCACTCAATGGACTGGAAAGCCTTTACCGACCATTATTACCAAGATATCCTAAAATTTTACCCAGATATAGAAGATAAAACTCTCTTCATGGATATTACAACCCCCCTAGACTTGGCAAAGATGTCTGGAAAAGCGTTTGGACCTATAGAAACTACTGCTTTAACCCCTGATCAATCAGGCCCATACCGCATCTCCTCAGAACTTCCCATAGAAAACTTATTCGTTGTAGGAGATACTGCTGGTACAAATACCCACGGCATTGGGACACAACTTGCTGCGGATTCGGCGATTCGCTTAGCTGAGATAATCGTTAAAAAATATAAAGTTTAATTAGTTTTCATATCAAGCAAAAGAGCAAAAACCGTATATTTCTAACGAAAGTAATAATGAGCAATTGATATTTTAGGTATAAAATTGAAAAATGAAAATATCATAAAATTAAAAACATATAAAAAATTTTAATGATAGGAAAAAATTTTTTACTTAGAAATAATGGATATGTAACATTATGGAAGAATTTACTCTCCTAGATGATACTATTATAGCAATGGAAAAATCTCTTGAAAATAAAAAATTTAATTGGACAAACATTTTTGCAAATAGGCTTGTTACTGATGCTGTATTAAAAGAGAATTCATTTTATAATTTATTTGGTCTATTAATTAAAGATTCAATTGAATTAATTTCTCTATTAGATAGAGTTGAAGAAACAGATAAAATAATTATAAAAGAGATTCTAAAGTTTATTAAGGATTTTAAAAAAATTGTAAAAGAGAATTCAAATAATAAATTCAAATTGTTATGGGCTCAATATAAACGATTTTATGAAGACTTGTTAAAAATTCAATCAGCTGATGAGGAGAAGCATTATCGGGTGAATATTGATTTCACCAACCAAGGTATCGAACATTTATTATTATTATGTCAAAAAGAATTAAAGCAATCTGTTGTAAAAAAACGATTAGTAATTTTAGGTATAATGAATGAATTAGAAAGAATATTTAAGAATTTTGGATTTGAAATTAAACATTTAGTGTTAAAAACTTATATTACTTTGTACAATAGAACTATTGATTACATTATATTTGATGCTATTAAAAATAAAGAAGAACAATCTGAACAAACAAAAAAACAATTATTAGAAAGAATTAGTCCCTTTCTTAATAATTTAAGTGAATATAATGAAGATCCAAATAAATTCGTTGAAAATAGTGAAAAATATTTATTAGAACTAGCGAGAGAATGGAGAACATTATATTTAACCTATTTAGACTTAGTTCCAAGATCTATTAAAGTAAGGAAAAAAGAAAAAGATAAATTAGTCATTCCAGATGAGGCAAAAGAACAATTGAAAGATATGGTTTCAAAATCTATCTTTGAAAAGAGGGAGAATTAGATGGTTGTATCTTTATCTAATAATATTTTAATTAACTCTACTAATTCTCAAACTAAATCCTTGGATTCATCAAAGCCTTTAATAAAAAGTAGTTCAGATAGTGATTTAATTCTTTCTTTTAATTTTAAAAGAGATTTCTTAAATTTATTTTACATTTTAAAGAAAAATAATCCTGAAATGGATATTGATTCAATTATTAATTTCGTGATAAAACAAATTGAAATTAATGTAGTAAATCAAATCAGTAATTTAAATTTCAATAAAAAAGACATAAAACGGCACATTCGGAAATTAAAATATCTACATAGAAGATCTCCTAAAAGAGGAAAACCAGGAATTGAAATTCAGATAAATAATAACTATCATATGTTATATTTAAATAAATTAAGCAGTTTATTAAAAAGGATAGAAAAGTTTAACGAAATTGAAAGCGATTTTGATGGAAATAATTTTTATACTTTAACTCAGGATGGATTTGGTAAATATTCTTCCGATTTTTTGCCTGAAAAAATGTATCCATTAGAGGAAAATACTTCCGATTTTTATGAACCGAATAAAATAAGAAAAACTTATGACCTTGAGGAGTCAGATCAATTAGCTCATTTCAATTTATTAGAAATCCAAAAAGATCTATTATTTTATAATGTTTTTGAAAAGGAATTAGATTATGGTGAAATAGAAGAAATATTAAATAATGGAAATAAATGGATTCAATTTGTTAATTATTATAAAAATTTAGATTTAAGTTTGAATAAGATTAAGGAAAATATCTTAAATTTAGAAAATGATTGGGATGGAGAAAATAGTATAGGTTATAAAGAGGAGACTTTAGATAGAACTATTAATTTTATTAAGAATATTTCAAAAAAATTTTGGATAGATTTTAAATTTATTATGGAAATACCTGATATTTTTCCTGGAACTAAAGGAGATATTGATATTGATTGGAAATTAGATACTTTTCAATTATTGCTTACAATTCCTCAAGATCCAAATAAACCTACGGCTTTTTATGGGGATGATTATGGAATTAATAAAATTAAAGGAACCTTTGATATTAAAAAATTAGATTCCGTGATCGTACCATGGTTGAAGCTCTTTCACTAGCCCCTGAAGATATTCCGAATGAAGATCAATTATATTATCGTTATCACAAACAATATTATAAAAAACGTGGAGAAATTAGAGCGTCTTGTTTTAGAATCATAAATAATGTAATTTCGACGAATTGGAGTCGTTATTCCACACCTGAAATATGTCAAGAACAAGCAAAAGTACCAAGTGATAATGGTATAATAAAAATAAATGTTGGAGAAGTACGGAATATTGATTTATTAGATGTTCAACATAATCCAAGAGAAGATAATAGAGCTCATACACATATTATTGGTTTTGAAATTTGTGAAACCCAAGCAGATAAAAATGAAATTCGAGTGAAATTATCTAATATATCTAGTTGGGTTATTGAACTTAATTTTAATTTCTAAAAAAAGAAGATATCAACGCATTTTTGCTTGAGTCATTGAATTTATTATGAAGTGTATCTACTATAAACTATTTAATCAAGAGTTTTTCTTAAATTTTCGATTATTGTCTGCATTCGCAAGTCACTTCGACTGAATTTTACCATCATCTTTTTATGCTTTATTTCTCCAAAAAGTGTGGGTCCGTCCTCAACCACCTTATAACCTATTTTTTTAAAAAAATCGATCGCCGTTTCTCTAGCATTTAAAACGAGATATTTAATGAATTTATTCTTTGCCGTTAGATGAATCGCTTCCATGAGCTTGCCTGCCACTCCCTTCTTGCGAAAATCTTCCTCGACCGCTAAATACCTTACTTGTCCGACGTCTTCTTTGACCATATGGAGTCGTGCGGTACCAACGATTCGATTAAGAAAGAGTGCAATGAAGTGAAAGGCCTCCGATTCAAATTGGTCTTTTTCAGAGCCTCGAGGTTGATTCCACGGTTTTCTTAATATTCTCCATCTCAAATCGTACATCAATTCAAATTCTTTTTTAGTTCTAGGTTGACGAATGATTAGAATTCCACTCATCAATCAAACTATCCTAATCACTCAGAAGCGAGAAATTTCTTTAATCGATCTTCTTTAGTTTCAATCTTTTTTTGCAATTCCGCCCGTTTTTCCCCCAATAGAAAAAGTATTGTCTCTAAATATTTCCTTTTAATTTCTAATTTCTCCAGAATAACTTCTAAATCTATTAAATTCTCTGCCTGTTCTAGCATTTCTTCTAATTGTTCTGATTTCTTAATCATTTTTAAAATTGAGATGCGCATATAGGTGTTAATTTCATTTTCCGATTTCATTTTTTTAACTTTTTTAAGCAAGGTGCGTGAAAAGGTGAGATCCCCAACTAGATTAAGAAATTTCTCACTATCCATGGAATATCTCGGCAATTTTTGCAAGGATTCAAAGATCTGTGGCTCCTTATTCCATTCTTGCTCTTCAATCGCTAATATATCAAAGGCAGGGATGGTTTCAGCATCAGCCGTAAGCATTTCTATAATAACGATTTTGTGTGGAATGAATGGAGTAATTGAATCACAAATCGTAATTATTGATTTAATATCCTTACCGACAATCAGAACGGGAAGGTTACAAATAACACAATGAAATAATTTTACCAAGTTGTCTTCTTTAATGATTTTTAACATTGATTTTACTGGTAATCTCTCTACCGGCTTTTTAAGTTGTTGATCTATCTTCTTTATATCTTCATAAAGCCGCATTAACTCTACGGTAATGACAGAGGGGTCTTCACTTCGTAATACTGGAGCTATTTGTTTTATCCTATTCTCTAGATAAACAGAGTTCTCATAAAGTAAATTTTCATCCTCTTTATTCACTAGAATTGAAATTGCAGCGGGTCTTGACCCACCTCGCGCTTTTTTCGTAGGAATTACAAAATAATAGATGAACATAGCTAGATCCGCGATTGACAAAGCGATAATCGCTTTACCCTCGTGAGCTTTCTGATAATCTCCAAAAAATGAGGAGGTTAACGATTGTACGGAAAGATTTATTATGAGCTCTTCATCTGTATTTGACGGTAGATAAAACGCGGGCATCGGTCCAAATTCGTCATCAAAGACCGAAAATAACAGAATCTTGCTCATTTCATCTTTTCCTAATAGTCTTCCAACCTTCTATTGTAACCTCTTTATACATGTTACAAAAATCTATCTTATTAAAAATTGATATTGGGCTTTCCAGTAAAAGATGGGAGTGAACATCAACGAGGCTTTTCAATCTTTCGAATTAAATCGAAAATTTTTCCCTCGATCTCATTTTCTCCTATGACCTTTGCTAACCTTTCAATCCCTTGTAATCTATGAATCAAATTATCGAAAAATCGAAGCAAATCCCCCGAATAGACTTTTAAGTTGAAGGTTCTATCCATATGCTGGGATATTTTTCGCGGGGTGAGACCTTTTTCCATTCTCAATTGGACCAATTTCCTATCCATCGACAGTATTGGGCAATCACAGTAGGGAGCATTTCCGCAGCCACAGCTAAAGAAAACCTTTTGCCACTTAACAATCGATTGTGCTACACCCGCGTATTTCCGCAACCGTCGCTTATATTTACCCAACCTGGCCGTGATTCCAACAATTCTCCCAGCAATGAATTTGTTAGGTAGGTTGATTTTGAATTCATCTAAAAAGATTTTCTTGATTTCATCGGTCATATAGATATTCTCGAAGAACTCTAGTCGAATTGCAATATTCAATGGGTCTTTATTCTTGTGAAGCTCTCGGACAATCATCAATCCTTGTTGGACGGTAAAGAAAGAGAGTGCAATAGCCCGCCCAAGAGTTGTAACAATGTATTTATTCTCTTTTCTTTTTATCAATTTATGCTTTCGAAGTCCCTTTAGAAGAAGGGGCAGGTCCTCTCTCGTACCAATCAAATTTTCGTAAAACTCCTCTATTTTGGTGTCTATACCAGCTGCAATTGCAGCGAGCACCTGACTTTCTACTAACTCCGGATCATACTCTAGTCTCAGATTTTCAATGGTGCTTCCTAAAAGATCAAGGCCGATTTGATCCTCAGTCTTGTCAGTTCCATGATAATTTTTCCCGATCTCTACTAAAACATAGATTTTTCCCAGTTCTTGCATGCGAAATCTCCCCGCCCGACCGCTCATATTCAAAAACATGTTAGGTGAGAGTATTTCGATGCCCATCAGACACGACTCGAAGATCACCTGCGAACAAGGCGTATCGAACCCCGCACCCAAAGCGTACGTGGTAACTATTGCTTGGAGGTTTCCACTTTCAAACTCCTTGGAAATGAATTTCCGGTCAAGGTACGTCAATCCAGAATGATATGCCATTGCATTTATTCCTTTTTCATTTTGAAGCACATTCGCAAGATACTCACACCGCCACCGTGCATTTGTAAAAATAAGGCTGGAGCCTGGAAATCCAAATTTACTAATCTTCCTTGACTCACTTCTAACTAATTGTATGATGTTGAATATCTTTTCATATTCCGATTTACAGAGTACAAGATGGCGCTCTAAAGGCACCAAGCGTTCATCATACTCAACCGGCTTTAGACGAAGCAATTTTCCGATTTCTTGCGCGTTCCCAATTGTTGCAGAGAGCCCAATTACTTGCGCTTCCGGGTATAATATGAAAATTTTAGCAATTAACCCTGCAAGAACTGCGCCCCTGTCTTCATCATCTAATATCTGAATTTCATCAATGATTATCGTGGAAATTTTACCAATATTTTTTATTTCTTCAGGTCCCTTTCGGAGGAGAAAATCAAATGCTTCATAAGAAGCACATATAATATCCGAATCTTGGATGTCCTCATCGACAATTACAAGGTCCTCTTCTCCGACATCAATTTTCGACATGCCTACTCTAATTGTTACGTAAAAGTCACGGTATCTACTCTTAAAATTCTGGTATTTCTGGTTAACAAGAGCTACTAAATTACCCAAATACAGAACCTTCCCTTCATCGTTACGGTAAAGCTTGGTTATTGCTGCTAACTCGCCTATTAAAGTTTTCCCAGTCCCCGTGGGCGCTGAAATCAGCATTTTCTCATTTTTAAGGAGCCCATTTTGGATTGCTAGGTGCTGAATTGGCAGTAGCTTGGTTACTTTCTCCCTTTTTAAGAGTGTCAGAAATTGTTGAGGTAATTCATAATTAGAGATGGGATATTCCCTGCGTTTTTCTACCGAAACTTCTAATTTATCATAAAAGGTAAATTCCGGATTCTTGCTCGCATCGAAACCAGGTTCAAATATCTTTAAAATCTTACCAACATTATGCCCGTATTTCTTTTTTAGGAGTAATTCTATTCGTCCAGTGAATTTCTTATTGGGGACAAAGCCTCGAAATTCACTTTCATCAGATATTTCTTTCATTGCGCACTGAAAACAGAAGGTGTCGTTGTCTCGATAATAGCGGTCTTTTTTCTTTAGGAATGTAATTCTATTGTCCATTATACATAATTTACAAATTTCGATCTCATCGTAACTGATTTGATAATCATGCAGCATCTCAGTGAAGTCATCTAAACTATTCTTTTCATCTCTTGTTACATAGATATTTCTTGCTTGGCGTAGCAATTTAATGAACTCTTTTGGTTGAAAGTATTGCGTGCCAAAATGTTTATACTCTATTTTGATAGGACGCAAGCGATTTGAATCTCTAAATTCTAATTTTACACGCAAATACCGAAATGGAACGATTTGCGAAACTTTTTGTCCTCTTTTAGGGAGTTCAAAAAGGAGTATCCGGAGATCTGTAATAAATTTTTTCGGGGGAAGCACCAGAACATTGAATTTAGCAGGAATATCCTTCACGCGTAATGCCTTCAATCTATTTTTTATTTCATCAAGAATAATTTTTAGTATCTTAAAAACACAATCACTTTAAAATAAATCAACTTATTACATTACTCATTTAGAATCGTATCTCTCAAGATAAACTATATCACAAAAAATCATTAAACCACAATCGAGTTAAACGAGAATTTGAGAATATTGAAGCAAATTTAGCGTGAATTTAAATTAGCTGAAAGCATATTTTATTAGTTTTTCAATGGGTTTAACCCGAATTGGTTCTCTGTCCCAATCCTCTAAAATTGGGCTATAGATTATTTCAATGTTTTCTACGAATTTTGCCAATTTCTTTCGGTATATACCAAAATACTCATCTACGATTAGAGCTGCAATTATATCTTGTCCATAAGCAAAAATTATTTGTTTATCTTGGTGATCCATTATCGTTAACTGTTTTTTGCTTTCCATCAATTCGGTCAATAGTTGACTGATTCCAATTAAGCTTCCCGCTATAACCTGAGAAACCTGATCGGGCGTTTTACGAGAACCTGCAAAATCGTATTCACAGATGCAGCTTCCTGATTTGTGCATTAGCAATAATTTATTCAAATTTTTCGTCCAATCTATTTCTCTCAAACTTGGTAATCCCACAAAAACTAAAGATATAAGACTTATTCCAAAAATAATGAAGATATCTCCAATAAATCTTGAAATTGAGCCAAAGGAACTCACCATCAAATTAATGGTGCTCGCGTAGCCAAGACCGTAAGCAAGAACCCCAAGAAAGAACCCATAAATGCTCAGTCGATATTCTTTTATTTTGGAACTTATTTTTTTCACATAAATTAATAACACTATTACAAATAGGACCCAACCAACCAACGCAAAATAAACTGGCTCAATAATAACGAAAAAGAAATCTATTGCCATAAAAATTAAGGATCCAAGTAGAATAATGGAAAAAATATGGTTTTTTTGCCCCAATTCGCGCTCCGCATTAAAGGTAAAGACCAACGCCCCAATCCCCATAATGCTATATGCGATATTTCCATAAAAGTGCCGGCTTTCAGGGAGAGATAAATAATCTACATACAAATCGCTAATTATAAAAAAGAAAACCATAAAAGCGAAGGCAAAAAAGAAAGTCGACAACGCTAGAATCAATGCTTTTCCCCTCTCTTTCTTTAAGAACCTGTACAGGAAAATGACACCGAATTCAAGACCTAAGAGAACAATGACTGCTTCTAGGATAAGTATGGGTTCCCGAAGGACGTCATTAATGGGTATCCAGTAATCAGCCATTTTCTTTCCCTTCCTCCTTTATAAATTGCCCAAAATTTGCCTTAACTACCGCATCTAAGAAGGTAAATCGCTGTAAATCTCCATCCCATTCAGCCAGCTCATCTTCATAAATAATTTCAATAGCCTCAGTAAATTTCTTTAATTTAACTCGCAAAATTTCTAGTGGTTCCTCTACAATAAGCACGTTAATCAAATACTTTCCATAATCAAAGAGAAGTATAACATCTCCATGATCCACCATATCTAGCTGTTTTTCACTATCAATTAAACTAGAAATAACTTTTGATATACTCGCCAATCCTCCTGCCATAAGCAACTCATCTCTCTTTCGATCTCCTTCTTGAGCGTAATTGTAATTGGCAACGGATACGCCGCTCTGATGGATCACAAAAAAATGTCTTAATTTTTCAGGCCAAATAAATTCCGACAGGCTGGGAACGCCAATGTATAACGCTGCCACGCATAAAACTCCCGTCATCATTAGAAGATCACCTATGTAGCGAACCCAGAATCCACCGAAAAACTCCACACTCCAATCTGCTACGGCCCCAAAGCCTAAAATTAGGAGAACGGCTCCAACTACCAACGAAAAAATGTTCAATCTCCACTTTTCAGTCCGCTTTGAAGTAAATTTCTTGATATAGAAGAAAATTAAAAAGATAAAAATAAGCCATCCTCCAGCGGTAAGGATGAATGAATCGATCATGGGGAAGATTGCGTTAATAAGTAAAAATCCAAACACGGCTACAAGCAATATTGTAAACAAGTGCTTCTTAAAACCTATTTCCCGTTCTGCATAGTATGTAAATATGGTTGCTCCCAATCCGGCTACGAGATAACCAATATTTAGAACGTTCTCTCTATTAATTACCCCTTCCACGTAGAAATCCGCCACCATAAAAATTGAAACAACGGAGGCATATGAAAAGAAAATTCCCGCCCAGGCTAAAAGCATATAATTAGAGACAGATCGTTCCGTCCTTAGGAATTTTCTCGCAAAAATCATTCCTGCTTGAAGTACGATAATTACAAGCAATCCTTCTACAATTAACAATGATTCTCTAAAGGGTCCATCTATTGGAAATATTAATACCAAGTGACTGCTCGCCACGCTTTTGATAATTTTAATATTTGAATTATCTAAAAATTTCCTTTATCTAATATATTTTATTTTTTAATACCTTAGATATAAATCAAAATAAAAGGATGTGGATCCACTGAAAATTATAGTGAAAAGAGCAGAGACGCGAATACCCCAGGAAAGTACCTGCACGAAAAATTCATTCTACTCATTAATTTCTCTTGCTGAACAAGTACAAAATATAAAATTCAATGTTTTCCCCAATATTAAAGGAAATCAATTAAAATTTATTAGTTTAGAAGGTTTATGGAAACGGAAAGCAGATAATGGCGATGTGAGTGAAAATGCCACATCAAAGGACTTTGATGATTTTGAATGGAGCGATGTCAAGGTCCCAAACAATTATGGGCTCGAAGGGGAATTGCAACGCCATTACGCCCCCGTATGGTATAGACGCAAATTTCGATTAGATGAACAAAAATTCGCTGAATTACATTTTTCGGGAGTTGATTACCTTTCAGAATTTTGGTTAAACGGAACGAAATTAGGCGAGCACGAAGGTTATTTTGCTCCCTTTTACTTTGACATTACTAATCATCTCGAAAAGGATAATGTTTTGGTTGTTAAAGTAGTTGACCCCTGTGAAAACTTGGATCCAAATGGGAATTGGATAACCCATCGGAAAAAGTACATAAAGGGGACGATGAATTATCACGATTCTCGCCCAGGCGGGCTTCCAGGAAGGATGTCTCCCAAATGGACTTCAGAATGGGGTCAAAGCCTGACAACTGGCGGAATTACTCAATCTGTTTATCTTAAATGCACGGGTGTTATTTCCCTTTTCAATAGTTTCATCACACCCCGAAATTTAAAGGGTTTAATTCACGTCGCCATAATATTAGAGAATAAGGGCAAGGATTCTTTAGCATCCATCATAAATTTAAAAATTATCGATCCAAATTCGGAAGTTGGCGAAACTACGCTCGAAGTTGAACTAAATCCGGGTCCAAATCGTATAGATCTCGAGATTGAAATACCGAACCCCATCCTATGGTACCCGATTACCACTGAATTTGACGGGGCTCCTTCTCTTTATGAATTAGTAATTCAAGCATTTGATGGTGGTCAACTCTCCGATGAAATATCTACGACTTTCGGCATCAGGACAGTCAGATTAGATTATCAGCCTTGGAAATTTCACGTAAATAATGAGTATCTGTTCATTAAAGCAGTAAATTACATACCACGGGAGCATTTCGCCGATGTTGATGAGTCCTTTTATCGAAGAGATCAGCAATTAATTAAAGAAGCCCATCTCAATAGCGTTGGAGTTCATGCACACGTGCAATGTGAAGATTGTTATGCGGCCACCGATAAAGAGGGCATCCTTACCTTCCAAGATTTTGCACTTCAGTGGGCCTATGACAGTGGTATTAACACGAATCCAGGTTTTAGGGATAAAGCGTGCCAACAAATTAGTGAAATGGTCTATTTTCTTTATAACCATCCCAGCGTGGTGTATTGGTGTTGCCACAATGAACCACCCGTGCTTTTTGTTCGTCCCAAGCGCGATGAAATTGATGACTCTGATAATCAAGTATTGGATGAATTGTTGGAAGCTACTGTCAAAAAGATCGATGCAAGCCGCCCTGTTCATAGAGCCTCAGGGTTAGGGGAAGATTTGCACGTGTATGATGGCTCGTTAATGGGTGGAAGCATCTATGGTGCCCGAAAACGGAAATCGGGGTTCATATCGGAATTCGGATTCTGGTCTATCGCCGAAAGTTCGGTAAAATGGGGTGATGTGGGCTGGCCTCCCACGCCTGAAGAGCTCGTGCAATGGTCTAGTAGGTGTAGCTTCTTTGGGTCCACTTCCACCTTCATTGGACGCCCGAAATATTATGCGACCCGGGAAGATTGGATCAAAGCAAGCCTTCTTTACGGTGCTTTTCTTGCTAAATATCAAACTGAAATATTTCGGAGTCAGAAAGGGAACCCCTATAATGCACTCCGGTGGCATTTCTTCGCGGATTGGTGGGGATATGCGGGTGGAGGTCTGGTCGACGTGGATCGCAAGCCTAAACTTCCCTATTACTGGTATAAGGAGGCATGTCGCCCCATACTTCTAATCGCCGATTTAAATACTACTATTTATCCACCTAACACCGAACTAACAATTCCTCTTATTGCCGTTAATGATTATTCTAAAGAAATTGAATTAAAATGGGAATGTGAACTCCTTCAGGTAAGCGGTTCGCGCATTATTGCTGGAGATCTTAGTGGGGCCACCTTAGGCGGCACTGGTGAACGCTGTAAAAAACATCATAAAGTTGCCCTTCCACTTGAAGAACCTGATGTGTTAAATACTGTTATTCAGAAAAAAGGATCTTCGAAATTACCGCCAAATCATGCTTTACAAATAGATACATTAAAATTTTCAACGCCAAATACCGAAAAGAACCCCTCCTACCTCATTCAGCTGAAATGGATCACCAACGGCTCAGAAGAATCCAATTGGGCTCATTTCATGATCGGGAATATCGATGCAAAGATGAAACCCGGTGTCACGCGACTCTAAAGCCTTAGCTAGAATCCTTCAATTATGGTGATGCTTCAATTTTAGAGGAATCCCTAATGAAAATATCCTTATATGGATTGAAAAGGAAACGCGGGATCCATTTTCAATAAAGCCGCAATATGAAAAGCCCCCCAGGCGCCACACAGGTCACAATTCACGTCATTTCCATAGCAGCAGAAGGGATGCTCAAATCCATCATCGCCTAAATAGAGGGGAAGAAAGAATCTCTTTATGGGGCAATTATTCGTTACTTCTAATGAATTCGGGGATAACATTAATTCAAAGGCCAGTTCTTTATTCAGGACATATTTAGGATATTTCCTTTTTAATGCAAGTGCTTTTTTCACGGCAGGGTCGCGTTCTTGAAGCGTTTGCCAAGCTAATTCGGATGAATCGTTTCGACGTGGGGCATAGAATGAGAGGCATATGCCTCTAAAAGGCGTTTCCCGACGTAGAACATCAATCAATTCCTCAAAACAGTGCTCGTTCTTTTTGCTAACGACACAAATACATTGCAGGTCTCCAGTAAAGTCATCTGGTAGGGCATTCAGATTAGACATGACTTTCTGAAAACAACCCTTCCCTCTTACTTCATCATTAATTTCTTCAGGTCCATCTAGAGAAACAACCCACTTGATTTTTGGACCTAAATTTATGAAAGGAACCGTTCCATTGGTAGTAATGACATTTCGAGGAAATAATTTAATCCCTAATTTTAACACGTCTTTCCGGAGAAGTGGTTCCCCGCCCATCCAGACCATCGAGAAAATCCCATGTCTATTCCGGTATTTTTTGAGGTGCTTGATCATCACTTCAGCAGGCATTTCGTTTTTTTTGGTGGGGCGATTTGGATTCCCCTCGCGAAAGACAAAGCAATGAGAACATTTCAGGGTGCACCGGTTCGTGATATTAACCATGGCCATTGGGTAGAATTTTGGCATATCTTTCCCTTCGATAATTCTCTAGAAACCTAAAATTTTATTTATTTTATTATAGTTATTCATCTTGCTCTGCTAATGGGCTTTTTTTCAATTCTTTTGCTGTATCCGTGAACGTCTTCGTTATGGCAATTGACAAGACGCCCGATTTCGGTAACAATCCACCTTTTGGTTTCACTAATGGCTTTCTCCATTGGTTTAGGAAGGCAATTTTTCCCAACTCCAGCCGCGGTGTTGGTTTAGGGTCCTCGGAATAGTAGCCCAAAAGGATTAGAGCATATAATTTATAGTTCTGGGGAATTTTCAAAAGCTTTCGAACTTCCTCTCGATTAAATGCCCCAATCCAACAAGTTCCTATATTCAACGAATAGGCCTCTAAAAGAATGTTTTGGATGGAGGCCCCCAATTCTTCTACCCAGGCAGTGGAATCGAGGCAGACTACAATCATTGCAGTCGATTGCGCCGCGTGTTTTTGTTTATAGAAGATTATTTTTGCATTATCAGCAATTTTTTTAAGAAGCTCTTCATCCGTTACCAAAATAAAGCGGGTTTTTTGGCGATTGGCCGCCGTCGGGGCCCACCTTGCAGCTTCAAGGATTTTAATTAAATCTTCCATGGGAATGGGTGCATCCGTAAATTTTCGGACACTTCGTCTTCGTAAAATAGCTTCACTCACCTTCATGTGACTCACAACTTCAATTCGTTCAATCTCAATTATCAATTTGTCTGTTCTAACAGGAAAATTTAGCTAAATAAGAACTTACTCTATTATCATACCTATCGCACATACAAATATAAATAAAAAGAGTTATAATTCAAACAATCTTTTGCTTCTAATGAATTATTGAATGGGATTAGAAATGGCAGACGAAGAAGAACCCAAATTTATGAAGGCAGTACTCTGGGCTGCATTAATTATTGGAGGCGTAATAGGTGCAGTGATTCTCCAAGGCGTCCAGTGGCGGATGGCTGACTACCTAGGCTTAGGGTGGACTGAAATTGTTTTTAGAAGGGATAGAGCGCTGTTAATCGGGTATGGGATAGTGGTGCCCGCTATTGTAATAGCCTTATGTATCATAGGGAAAAAAATTTATGAGGAAACGGAGTCTATAACACTTATATTTGGAATAGCAATAGCTGCCATAGGTACTTTGCTAGCTATAGTTTCAGGCGTTCAAATTGGAGTACAAACGGGTGAATATTTTGACAAACTTGGAACGGGCGTTGAGTTAACATACATACCTGCTGTAATATTGGCAGCAGTTGGTGTTGTATTCTCAGTAATGCTAGCTCTTGCAGGAAAAAGTATCTTAAACTATTATTATACCAAGCAAGCTTCAGGGTAATTAACAGTTATTCATTATATTCCCTTTTTTTCTTTTGTCTACTCGATAAAATAAAGCTTAAAATTTAGTTAGATGATATTAATGAATGGATTCCCTTTTCACATGAGGGAATCCAAGATCATGTTTTTCTCAAATTGAGAGAGGTCAATTAAAAATCGTAGAGCTGCATTGATGTCCTTCACGACTTTAGGGGCAAATTGTTGAAAAATGTCAGCGGTTTTAGCGAAGGTGATGCGGATCTTCCCTTGCAAGAACATTGGTATATCATTGGCCCCATCCCCAATTACTGCAGTATCTTCTAAGGGAATGTTTAATTCTTCTTGTATTAGCTTCAAAGCGACTCCCTTATCGATATTAAGTGGCATGACATCTAAAGCGCCTCCCGTTTTAAAGCTTTTCAGGTGTTTTATCTGCTCTTCTTTAAAAACACGGTCACAAAAATCGTAGACCTTTTGAATCTCAATATCACTCCCAAATAGGCTAAAAGCGACCTCATTCGGTTGAATCCAAACTTTTTCACCATATTTAGTTAAAATTGCTGTTTTTATTTTTTCCAACTCCCCTGAAGCAGTTGCCGTCATTTCCATCATAATGGTTTTAGATGGGGGGAATTGATGACCGAACCAGATCCTGCCTCCATTATCCCCAATGATGATAATATTCTCTAATCCTGATTGCCGTACTAAACCCGCAATATAAGAAATGGGCTTTCCAGAAGTGAAAATCAATTTAACTTCTTCTTCCTGAAGTTGTTGAAGCAATTGGACGGTTTCAGGTTGAATAGGACGATTGAAATCGGCGAGGGTGCCATCTAAATCAAAGGCCACTAATTGAAGCATGTTTATAACCTCTTACTTAAGGTAAGTTTCCTTAATCTCTGGTATGTACATGATGTCATCAATTTTCGGGAGGTTCCAAGCTCCTTTGCGGGTCGTAGATAGGGCTGCAAAGCTATTACAAAACGTCATTATCTGCTCTAATTCCTTTTCTGTCAGGTTTAAACTTCTCATTTTATTCATTTTAAGAAGCATGTAAAGGAGACTTCCAAAAAAAGCATCTCCCGCCCCCACGGTGTCCCTTGCAACGACTTTATAGACATCTTGAGAAATATCTAGCTCTATTTTATGATTTTTAATTAAAATCAATCGGCTTCCCTTTCCTCCCATCGTAATCGCAATTAACTTAGGATCGAAGGTGGTGTAGATGACTTCTAAGGCATCATCCAAGGTCGGGTCTTTAAGATCAGGATTAACATGCTCTCCGAGATAAAGTGCCTCATCTAACCCCAATTTAAGAATATCAACATCGTTCAAAGCCTTATCGGCCAATTCCCACATTTCATCCAACTTATATCTCCAAATATCAACTCGAAAATTTACATCACAGGAGATCGTACAATGGTCTTTCGCGATTTTTATGGCTTCTAACGTGGTGCTCCGTGAAGGTTCCAGCAATAGCGTCACACTACCGAAATTTAAAACTTTTGCATTCTGGATGTAATCTTTATTTAGATCAGAAATTTCCATGAAATTATAAGCAATATTTTTGTAGAGCGTGAATTTTGGCTTTGCTTTTTTTAGTTCTACAAATACAACTCCTGTATGGTGGTCCTTATCTCGAACCACTTGGGATGTATCCACTCCCTTAGCTTTTAAAGTTTCCAGAAGAAAATCCCCGAATGGATCATTTCCGACACGCGAGATAAGCCCCGTTTCTGCCCCAAGCGAACTTGCAACTACCAATACATTAGTCGGAGCTCCCCCTGGAAATTTTAGAAACGAGGAAACATCCTTTAGCTCCACATCAGGCTCGCTGGAAATGAAATCGATCAATACTTCCCCAATACTCACAATATCTGGCATTTCGATCGCCATAACTAGTTATCTTACAACATAAATTCTTTTCCTAAATTTGAATTGGCAATGATTTTATTCGTTCTTAAAGTTGTTAAAAATAGAAAAAGAAAGGAATTGGAGATTAGGCATATTTATACTTTGTTAATCCAAGATAAACCATTCCTACAGCCGCAATTATAACAGCGACTAATTTCAGCCATAAATTGATATTATTCCAATCCAAAGCCATAATACCTGCTATTACGTCGCTGAGATATTTGACGATGACCAGCGAGAGAACTACTAGCGAAATTCCCCAGCCCCATTCTTGATCTTTAATGAGACCAACGCCACCAACTATACCCCATGTACCAATTGCCATTTCTACGTAACCTGATACCCCGGCGAGATATTTGAGATCCACTGGCAACCAGTCTAAGATTGGATTGAATCCTGCTAAATTTAGAATCCCTGTTATAACGATAAAACCACCAGCTAATACCAGAATGATTCCATATAACCAGGAACCACCTTCACCTCTGCTTTCTCCCATGATATCAACCTCAATTTTTTGTCTCTTCGTAGAGAAGTAGTTTGTTTTTAAGTGAAAATGTAGATATAACTGTTTCTAAAATATGAAAACATATAAAATAATCAAAGTGTTAGTTCTCAAGTATAAAGATAGAAAAAGAGGGAGTCTATGCTGAAATGCAATAAGCTTCTTAGTAGATCTATGTTAATTTTTTTGATATTGGTAATTGGCTTTCAAGTCAGTGGGCTCTCGCGATCCAAAGCGTACATTGCAGGACCAGATCCCATTGGGACATGGGAGACCCCTGATCCACTCGATGCTGTCATGGATGTCATTGTGAATGGTACTTTAGCCTATTTAGCGATTGATGGCTTTGGTCTCCAGATTCTAAATCTCACTGATCCAACAAATCCTACGCCTCGTGGTTCTCATTTAATAACAGGCGCTATTAAATGCATTGCCGCTTCTTTCGCGAATGATCGAGTTTACATCAGTGCGGGTTCCACGCTTCATATAATTAACAGTACAGATCCCGATAGTCCTTCAGAAATTACTACTCATAACATGGGTGCCACTGTCTACGGCATCGCTGCAAATTACCCCTACATTTATGTGGGTGCGTATAACGATTCATTCAAGGTCGCGAATGAAACCCACGGTGTAATGGTTGAGGCTCTCACGTCTCCAACTCCTTGGATTCCCGATAGTTTTTGGTGCTATCAGGTAGTGTATTCGGGGAATTACGTGTACGCTGCTGGATACGACAAAGGGGTAATCGTCTTTAATGTGACTAATCCCTATAGTCCCGCGTTGGTGGGGTTTGAATTTCTTGCTGCTGACATCTATTCCATTGCTCATCTGGGCGGCAATCGGTGCGTGGCGGGCGGTAGCGCGGGGTATCTTGCGATCGTTGATGTTTCCAACGCATCCGATCCCACGAAGACCGGTGAAATTGATACAGCAGGGGGCAATGTTGTCGACATCGCAATCTATAGCACCTATGCGATTTGCGCAGACACCACCTACGGTATTGTCACCTTGAGTTGTATTGGTGCTAGTCCCACGGAAATTGCTCGGCTTGCTCCGACCATGAACGGTTACGGCGCTGAGACCGACGCGATGTATGTATATGGCGCAGGGGGGCTTTCGGATTTTAAGATCTGGGAATATTCTGGGGCAATTTCTGGCTCCCTCTTTGAAATCCCAGGCTTTCTCTTGTTATTTTCTTTATTTAGCTTGATAGCAATCGGTCTCTTTGGGCGGTTGTTCAAACGAAAATAGCTCTTTTGTAAAAATTTTAAGCAACAGGAGTCAATAGAATGAAAAGAAACCAGAAAAACTGTCTTGCGAGTCTTTTTCTAATTTCTCTAATCGTAATTTCCACCTTTACCCCACTTTTTGATACAAATCTCGTAAAAAGCAAAGATCAGTCTTCATTCGACAACTATCCCCTTGATATAGCATATGATAATTATTGTTATTTAACTGATCTGAACCAGACGGACTACTTCTTTAATGCCACGGGGGCATGTTACGTTTTAGCGGAGGTCAATGGGACTGACTTTACCAGCTTTCAGCTAGATAACGAGACGCTCGAGGTCAGCTACGGGCTGAATGTATTTCCCAAATATTTCGGAGCGAATTACACTAGCCATAATCTCACCTTTAGGCAGAGCGATATCGACAATAATAATTTAAAGTGGGTAACGGTTGAGCCCCTGTTCATCAAGGACGAGGAAATTACTGTCAACTTGACTGGATTTTATAGCGTCTCCTTCAATGCCTCAGGTCCCATCGCGATTCTGATGCAGTTAAACTTCTCTTTGAATTGGTTATATTTAGAGGTTGATAGTACGGTCATTAATGATATTTATAATACAAGCGATTATCCAGAACTTGACAGCGCCTTTTACAGTTACTTTGCCGAGAAGGGGGGCTATTTAAGTTTTGATTTAAATATGGACCCTGGAGAACATACAATGAGAGTCATGGGGAATGGCTCAATTGCCTATAAAATATTTCCCAGTTTCGATTGGGATCAAGACTTAATTTCGGATGTAGAGGAAGTACAACAAGAAGTTTTCATTCCTAGATTGGGACCTGCAACCCCTAATATCTGGGGTTTCTTTGAGAAATCGTCAGAAATAGCCTATTTCGAAAATTATTCTAGAATTTATCCTGGTTACTTTACTTTTTATATTCCTGATTCTTATCAAGGGGCGAAATACTTATACATTTCTGTAAAATCCGGTACTATTTCTGACATCATTGTTAATAATGATGACTTAACACTTCAAAACGTCACCATCTCTTCCAGCTGCAAAACTACCCCCTATGGACGCCTTTCATCTGGATATCACACTATAATGTATAACTATAATACAACTGAATATACCGAGATTTCATTTCATATTGATGGCGAAAAAATAATAATTTTTGATAAAATGGAGATGCGAGATACTGATGGAGATGGTTTGAAGGACATCTTAGAAAGAAAAAGTGGGCTTAATGTGTATGATTCTGATACGGACTCAGATGGACTGCCTGATACTTATGATCCTTCTCCCTTAGCGGCTTTAACATTAGATAAGGACTACATATATCAATTTATTATTCCCGCAAATTACAGCAAAGACACATTTATAAACGTGAAAATTCAAAGACCAAATCCCGACTACTCAACAAGTAAAAAGAGAATTTATCTGGAGGGGCATTCACACCAGCCAGAAGGCTTAGATGTATTTATTTATCCTGTTCTACGTGTATTTGGAAATCAAACAATCCATAGAAATAATATTTATTGGAGAAATTCGAGTGCAGTTCAATCATATTCCTTAGTGGAGGGTTATGATGCTGTGAGTTTTGGAGATGCAATTCCCGATACTAACAATACTAACGCTGAATTCACTTTTAAGATCGCGAAGCAAAGTGCTGAAGTCTTTGAATTCGATTTAGTGTATCCAAAAGGACATTTAGCTAAAAATGATAGTATAATTGACTTGCGGTTTGATATTCTTTGGCTGGTAGTCTATAATTCAAGTGGTACTATGACGCCCTTACATTACTATGCATTTGAGCAGGATATAATTCTACAATCTTTGACTTTAAAGGAGGTTGAAGATGTAAATTATATTCTAGCATCTCCCGATTCGATGATTGAAAATCAAATCCTTTGGGCTCTCACCCAGAATCCGCAACTGGGTTCACCTACAGATTTCAATGTTCAAGATGATATAGTCGGAATGGGTAGTGTTAGTTATTTAGATTTGGCTAATCAGATATTGATTGATAGAAATAATACTAAAAAAGCCTCCAACGAGACTGAGGTCATGTATATTTCGGGATTACAAAGCAATTATGATGTGCTTAATAAAATACATTTGCAAACTCTTACAAATCCTTCTTTTGAGGTTAACCACTCTGGAGAATTTACCTCATGTTTTAGCTTTTACTCAATTAGTGATGTTTATAACGCTAATTATACCTTAGAAGATGAGGAGATACGAGGAAAAAATAAAATTTGCTATCTTGTAAATTGGAATAATTATTCGAATGGTGGCGTGGTAGATTATTCACAAAAAGCAAGCTTAATAGCATTTCCCATTTTCATGCAAGTGATTACACTCCCAAACTCAACAATCCTCAAAATAGACGAAGCTATAGGTTCCGAAATACCATTAAACGAGGTTCCTTATTCAACTGCGATACCAATATATGATAAAATTATATTTCGGAATCAAACCTATATTGAACCATCTGACTCTAGTCAATCAATCCCACTAGTTAATTTTAATAATTCTAAACATGTCTTTAAAGAATCGATCGATAATCGACAATGGCAAGTTGAAGCGAGTGGGCTTATCTTTAATAATTATTCTGGACGTCCATTATCCCATAATTTTATTGAATCCTCTACCAATTTCAGAGATGCAATTTTAAATTTGGAATCAACCATTTCTCAAATCCCTGGGTTATTTTTTAATTTTGACACTGAGTGGTATAAAAAGAGTGATACTTCTAGCAAATTACAAAATCTAGACGGTGTTATTGAGTACATCAATTCAAAGATAGGCGAACAACTTGCGAACCTTTTACCTACACTAGATACCAGCTATACCATTGAATTAAAGAATTTTTGGCTCGATAAAACACCGTTGGATCACATAGTAGCCATTTCAGTAGCTTTTGTCCAAGAACTCAATATCCCCCTCCCCTCGAAGGAGGAGCTTACCGCGGGTGAGACAAACAATAGAATTCTGAGTACTCTAAATGGCATAGCCCTGGTCGTTCAACACGGGGCTGAATTTCTTAGACATTTTTCCGATTCACTAGAAATCATGAATGAGTTGATTGAAGGGGAATACTCTATTTTTGAAGAAGAATTTTGGCAGAGAATAACTTGCTCAGTAGGCCACTCATTTCTTGAGGGTTTATCAGCCACCTCAGGTTTGCTTCTAATTGCTGGTGATCTTGAATTTGACAAAGGTTTCAAGACACTGGCTCGATATGTTCCAGGTGCTATTAAGGTGGTTAACGTTTTCTTAACAATAAAAGAGCTAAAAGATGATATTACAGATGCTGTTAATACCTATGGGGATTCCCCAGAATTGTATATAGAAGTTGCTTGGATTCTTACTGGCGCCTTCATAACCTTCGCGGTTCCAATATTATTAGAAGCCGCAGGTATAACTGGTGGCATAAGTTTACTTATTGCAGGTATTCTAATTTTTGCTTATGTAACATTAGACTATTTCAAAAAGGCATCAAAAGAAGCAACATACCCCGCACCACCTCCATCTGTTCAAATTGTGTGGGCCGATGAGGAAGGCCATCCTGGAACACAGTTCGATTTTCGCCCGAGAGATCAAATAAAGTATGTAGGTAGTTACGAAATTTATGATGCGATGATATGTGATATGGTATTTCATAATGTTGGAGACGTAAGAATTGGTTTTGACATAGCTATTGGGATACCTGCATTTGATGGGAGTGTTACTTACACGGTCTTTGGTGGTGGTTGGTGGATTGACCCCGATTGCTATAGCGAGTTCAGATGGATTACGGGTATGTTAGAAGCTAGTCCAAATCTTACTCTGTCCCTACATATTACGCAGAGTTATTATTTTTATCATAATGGAACTACAAAAGAAATTTATAATGAGGAGCACCTCCTAAAGTTATATATACAAGTACTCCCTAAGACCATTGCCGGGTTTTATTTATTAACCTCAGCGGCTCCAGAGCCCAGCCCTCCCCCGGCTTCGCCCAGCGTTCTATTAAATACATCTGAATTAATTGAAATAGTTCCTCTAGTTGGGAATACATCAGTTATTCTCCCTATATTATCAGTAGGATATACTAATCCTCTAGTTAAATATGAAATCTCCTTGAATGAGTCAAATTTCTACGTCGATACCCCCAATATCACACAAAATCTTGACTCTGATTTAAGCTTTACTTTGTATTCTCAGAATTTTTATCATCCTGGAGGGCTCTACTACATGAATATTACTATTAAGCTCAATGCGACTGACGAGCAAATCTTTTCTGACTTAGTTCCTTTTAGATTGCAGTTTATTCGTAACTTTACCTATACTCAATCAAATTTGATTTATCATCAAGAGGTGAACCAGTATTACTCCTCCTCGAACATTGCTGATCAAGTAAACCTCTCATCATTAAATTTATCAGTTGGAGATATTCTCTTTGTCAGATATACTCCCAATTGTACTAAGGAAACGTATCTAAACCTACGTAATGATACGGAACTCATTAAACGGCATCTAATCATACCGCGGGGTAACCGGAATTTCACGGAACAG
Organism: Candidatus Helarchaeota archaeon; assembly: GCA_013375455.1. The sequence goes on from JABXJT010000002.1 coordinate 98,577, forward strand.
TTCGCCACAATTTTCATTGATGAGAACATTACCATAAATCAGATAAATTTATCAAGTGGTATATTAAGTTCTGAATTTATCTTACTTCAAGAAATCTTTATTATTAACGCGTCGCTTCAGCCCCCAGAAAATCAAACCTTCACCCCATTTAACTTCACAAATGAGGGCAATGTTCCAGAGTACGTCAAGTTCTCGTTCTCTGGCGTTCCCTTTACTGCCGTCAATCCCTCCCTCCATCCAGACGAATTCACGGATAACTACCAACTAGTCTGCGTCATGCCTGGGGAACATCGCGAATGTACGTTTAATATCTCCAAACCGACGGCAATCTCAAATCTGTATTCCCGTAGTATAATCGCCCATAATCCCCTGCTGGATTCCATAATCTCCCGATATACCGATTACCTAGCCATTGAGGAAATTTACATTGATACCCCCGAGAATAGAACCTATACAATATACGATCGTGAAACGAACCCAGGTCTCTGGCTGAACATAATTCCAGAGGCAGACCTCGTTTGGAGTGCGTACTCGTTAGATGGGCAAAGCCCCGTCAACTTTTCTAAAAATGTCTATATCCCCTTGCCCGCCGATGGGTCGCACTATCTTCAAGTTTTTGGAAATGATACACTCAACACTAGCTATCAGTCAGAAAGGCGATATTTCACATTGGATTCATGCCTAATCAATTTTACAAGCCCCGCCAATAACTCTCTCCATTTGAATTTATGGACTGGGGTTTATAATGCAACCTACGGCTTTGAGCAAGATTATAATGGAACTACACCGGCTGGATGGGATGTATCAGGTGACGTTCCAGTCGTATTTTATGAAGATGGACATACCAAAGTACTTGAGATGGGCGATGCTGACAAAATCATTTGCAGAGATGCGTTTCCTCAAACATCTGGAACAATCGAGTTTTGGTTGAAGTTTAAGGTCGAACCCATGTGTGCTGATTGGATATATATTACAGCTCAAACAGACACGCCCTTTTGGCCTGATATTTTAGAAATTCTGCTATTTAATGGCGCTTTCTATTATTATAACAATATGAGTCATATGGTTCCTATTCCAAACATTGCCCGACCTGAAAAAAATGTGTGGCATCACATGCGGATCGATTTCAGATGTTACAACGCAACTCCCTATCTAGGACTATCAGAGGATCGTTTTGTTGTTACCTTCGATGGAGTGAGTTCGGGAGAACTCATACATTACCATTTAGGAAGGACTGAATATGAGCTATTCGAAATATATGTACCTGATTCTAGTCCTTATTTAACGCTATGGATTGATGCCATTGGCTTTTCTTGGGACCCGAATTATGACGTTGGAGATAATTTAAATGAAAAAGACCCGTATGTGTTACCTTTAGCATATGAACTTCCACCCCATGTGAATAATCTCCAGTATTCGTTAAATGGGCAAGGGTTAAAGCCGATTTTGGGACCTGATATTATTACTTTTAATGAGACCGGCGACCAGACGATCCAGCTATTTGGCTCAGATATCTATGGCGATGTCTACGAATCCCGGATAAACTCCTTTGCCGTTTCCGCGGTACACATTCCCACCCCTGCGGGAGTAAACGTGATTATTTCAGAAGACGAATACACCGGTATTCAACTAAATTATACTCAGGTATCTTCCAACGGCACAACAACCATATCCTTAGTCCATGTTGATAACCTCCCACCGCTTCCTGGGTACTTTTACTTAGGACCTTACAATCATAAGCATAATACGACGGTTGTGACTCATTTCTGCTATAATATTTCCATGTCCTCATTTCATAGCCTTACATTTCTACGGATCCCCTATGATGAAGGGAACGTGAAATATAGTGAAAAAAACCTTAGATTATTCGAATTGGATCAATTTAATACGTGGAATAATAGAACCCTTACAATTGATACTGTAAATAATTGTATATATGGTCAGACCAACAGTGTATACAACTGTCAATATGCGATTCTAGAGATTCTAGATACAGTTCCTGCATACACCCGTGCGCTCTTCGATGGTATTCAGGTGATCAATTATTGGGAGTTTACTGCACCGGTAAATATATCCTATAGAGTTCTTTATGAACTTACGGGGGTGTATGGATATAATTATAGCTTCGATAACGTTAGCTGGACCACCTATACAGGCCCCTTCATTGTTGCAAACGAGTATAATTTACGGTTTTGGTATTATTCGTGGGATGTATGCGGTAACGTAGAAAAGATTCGTGACTATCGAATAACCATCGATTGGACCCCGCCCACAACTACTCATTCAATAGATGATTATATTAACCAAGATGGAGAAATCTACGTTTGTCCCCTCTCTATACTCACATTGGAAACAACAGATAATCTCGATGAACACGCGACTATCTATTATCGTATCGATGGTGGCGACTATATTGAAATTACTCACAGTAATGAAATCCGGCTTTCTTCCCTCAGTTATGGAACCCATACTGTTGAATATTACGCTGTCGATAAACTTGGAAATATTGAAGCCGTACAGTCTTTCACAATCCACTACATATCTCAAAGAGAGTTTGGGTGGAAAAAAATCGAACCCACCATAATTACCCTAGTTATAACCGCTGGATTAATCGGGTTAGCTGCCTTAGGTATTTTTATCTTAGTAAAAAAGTTTCGCTGATCGGCGGAATCAGCTTTAGGAAATGTATAAATGAAAAACTATAAAAGAAAAAACTTTTTGTCTCTTCGTAGAGAAGTAGTTCGTTTTTAAGTGAAAATGTAGATATAACTGTTTCTTAGAATATGAAAAGATATAAAACAATCAAGGTTGTTAATTCTCAAATATAAGATATAGAAAATGAGGGAGTCTATGCTGAAATGCAATAAGCTTCTTAGTAGATCCATGTTAATTTTTTTGATATTGGTAATTGGCTTTCAAGTCAGTGGGCTCTCGCGATCCAAAGCGTACATTGCAGGACC